>JBGPOS010000015.1:0-65499 GCA_041488155.1 Tepidiformaceae bacterium | reverse complement strand
CGCGGCACCGGGCGGAGTCTCCCGGAACATCACGCCCTTCGCCGCGACGAGGTCGGAGAGGCTGCCGTAGCGGCCCGCCTTCAGGGGGATGTCGAGCTCTTCGAGGTGCGAGCGGCTGTCGTCGCCGGTGTAGACACGGGTGATGCGCATGAGGCGGGCCTCCAGGTGGTGTGCGCGGATTCTACGCGCGCGTCGCCGATGCGGTGACATTCGCGACGCCGCTGCCTACGATGCCGGTGGCCGGACGATGACGATATCGAAGGCCGGGGGATGGCGATGGCGGACTACACGCAGATCAAGTACGAAACGCTCGGACGCGTAGCGCGCGTCATTCTCAATCGGCCGCGCTACCTCAACGCCCAGTCTCGCGTCCTGCGCGAAGAGATGGACGCGGCGTTCGCGGTGGCGGTCGAAGACCCCGAAATCCGGGTGATCATCCTCGCCGGCGAGGGCGAGCACTTCTCCTCGGGGCACGACCTCGGGACGCCCGAAGAGCTGGAAGACGCTCGCGGGCGGCCCTACGTCGAAGGCCTGGGTGGCCGCTACAAGCGCTCGTGGGACCAAAACGTCGAGAACTCGCTGCGCTGGCGCGAGTTGCCGAAGCCGACGATCGCCCAGGTCCACGGCTACTGCATATTCGGGGGCTGGCTCATTGCCTCGGCGATGGACCTCATCGTGGCCGCCGACGACGCGATGTTTCTGCCTTCGCACTTCCAGTACTTTTCGGTGCCGTGGGACCTGGGCGCGCGCAAGACGAAGGAGTTGCTCTGGCTTGGACGCTTCGTGAAGGCAGATGAGGCGCTGGATCTCGGATTCGTCAACCGCGTCGTCCCGCGCGCCGAACTCGAAGCTGAGACGCTCGCCCTGGCGAACGAAGTGGCGCGCATGGAGCCCTTCGCCGCGAGGATGGTGAAGTTCTCGGTGAACCAGGCGCAGGATGCGCAGGGCTTCCGCACCTCAGTCCGCGCCGCGCACTCCAACTACATGCTGATCGAGCAGGCCGGGCTCGTGCGTCCTCCGGGCGATGAAGCGGCCGGCAAGCGCCGCCTGCCTGGCGTGGACCGTGCCCTCAAGAAGTTGCAGGGCTAGCCGTCACCCCGGTGGCGGCCTCATCGCCGCCAGGCGGGTTCGTGATGCGTGCTCACGGCCGACGATTTCGTCCAGCCAGCGAAGGCAGCACGACCAGTCGAACCGGCTGCCCTGCGCAGCCAAGATTTGGTCGATGTCGAGCCAATCCTTGGGGCGATCGAACATCGCCGTAAAGACGACCAGGTCTTCGGCAGACACGATGTTCACCACGACGTCGTCGAACGGGACCCTACGAGCTCTCGATTGCACAGAGTCGTGGAAGGCTACATAGGAGAAGAAGAGATCCAGCGGGGTGCTGTCCCAGATCAGGCGTATCTGACCGGTTTGGCCAATTTCCTTCGTCGCCTGGTCGCTGTCGAAAGTGATCCCGAGAGGCTTGAGGCAATCGAGCACGGCGCCGGGACTGGTGTCCGCCGCGAAAACGTTCACGTCTATCTCGATGGTAGCGCGGGGCTCAGCGCAGTATCCGAATGCGATCGCCCCACCGAGAGCGTACGGGATACCGCAGCCGTCGAGCGCGAGGGTGACGGCCCTCACCCGGTGCCGGAACGTCAGAGGCTCCATGGTCACCGGAGCAGCCTGGATGGACGCCCCTTCAGCCTCGGGTAGTTGAGCGGCGGCCTGGACGCGGGGCGCCCCCGCGAACGGATGACCGTTTCAGCGAAGTCCATCAACTCGGCGAGCGCCCGGCCCCGTTCCCCATCGGTCGCCCCGGCCCACTGGCGTGCCCGGGCCTCCGCACTCTCGGCTTCCGCGGCCAGAGCGAGCCGCTCCCGTAAGAGACGGTGGGATTCGGGGTCCCAGGTGCCCTTCGCTGCCATCGATCCATGATACCGCGCCACCGGCGTCGCAGTTCCGGAGGACGGGGAGCGCCTTCTCCTGCCACTACGGTGTCAGTAGTGTTGGTAGCCAGCTTCGGTCTCCTGACAGTATGGTGGCAGGAGCATGCCAGTAGACTCGTCAGACCGTCGCCACAACGCTGCGGAAATTCTTCCACAGGAGACCCTCGGAATGATGGTCAACAGCTTCTTCATCAACCTCACCAGCGACCAGCCCGAACGGCTATCAGCCTTCTATCGCGACGTCGTCCAGCTGCCCAAAGCGGAGGGAATGGGCGACAACTCCTACATGGCCGGCGGCGCCGTCATCGGCATCGACAGTCACAGCGAGATAAAGGGACGCGCCCGCGAGCCCCAGCGCATCCTCATCGATTTCTTCGTCGATGACCTGAAGTCCGAGCAGTCACGACTTGAGGGCAGCGGGGTGAAGTTCATTCGCACGGCCGGCAAGGAGTACTGGGGCGGCGTCATCTCGACCTTCCACGACCCCGACGGAAACATCTGCCAGCTGATCGAATACCATCCGGGCTAATGCCGGAAGCTGATGCGTCGCGCTGACCGTCTGTTCCAGGTCATCCAGCTCCTTCGCCGCAGGCACGTAGTCACCGCGGCGGCTCTCGCACGGGAGCTCGCGGTCTCGGAACGGACGGTCTACCGCGACATCCACGACCTCATGGCTTCGGGTGTGCCCATCGACGGCGAAGCCGGGGTCGGCTACACCCTTCGCCGCGGCTTCGACCTTCCGCCTCTCATGTTCACCTCTGAAGAGATCGAAGCCATGGTCCTCGGCGCGCGTGTGGTGACGAGCTGGGGCGACGCCGCGCTCGCCCGCGCCGCCGAAAGCGCGCTCGCCAGGGTCGAAGCAGCGCTGCCCGACGCGCTGAAAGCGAAGATGGCCGCAACGCCGCTCTACGCGCCTGGCTTCCACGTCCCTCAGCACGTGGTGGCGACGCTCGCCGAACTCCGCGGCGCAATCGACGAGCAGCGCCGCGCCTGGATGGCCTACACCAGCGCCGACGAATCGAAAACGGAGCGCACCGTGCGGCCACTGGGGCTGTTCTTCTGGGGATCGAACTGGACTGTCTCTGCGTGGTGCGAACTCCGCGATGACTTCCGCGAGTTTCGGCTCGATCGCATCCGCGACCTCCGTGTCCTCGACGAACGCTTCGAACTCGAGCCAGGCCGGACGCTGGCCGATCTGCTCCGCAAGATGGATGCCGGGGATTGGTAAGAGCCCGGCGTTCGCTATACTCCCCACGCTTCGAAGTACGTCTGGGGAGGTTCCCGTTGTGAGCAGCCAGGCTATACCCTCCCATGCCGAGATCCCGCCCCCGGCGGTCCGGGAAGTGAGCGCGGGCATCTTCGCCTACATCCAGCTCGATGGTAGCTGGTTCCTGAACAACGCCGGCTGCATCGTTGGCAGTCGCGCTGCGACCGTGATCGACACGACCGGCACGGAAGCCCGCGCCCGCGCCTTTCACGCTGCCGTGCGCCGCGTCACCGACCGGCCGGTCAGCGCGCTCGTCAACACCCACAGCCACGGCGATCACACGCACGGCAACTTCATGTTCGCCCCCGGAACGGCCATCATCGGCCACGAACGGTGTCGCGACGAGGTGATCGCCGCCGGTCCGCCCGGCGCCCGGCTCGCTACCCTCTTTCCGGGGCCCGACTTCGGCGATTGCCCCGTCGCGCCGCCCTTCGTCACCTTCCAGGATCGCCTGAACGTCTACGTCGACGACCTGAAGGTCGAGCTTTTCTACGTCGCCCCGGCCCACACGACCAACGACATCGTCGCCTGGATCCCTGAACGCAAGCTGCTCTTCACCGGCGACATCATCTTCCACGGGGGCACTCCCTTCGCCCTCGCAGGCTCGATCGGCGGCTGGCTCGACGCCCTCGACCGGATCGAAGCGCTCGGCGCCGAGACCATCGTCCCCGGCCATGGCGAGGTCTGCGGGCCCGCCGTCATCGGCGAGGTGCGCGCCTACCTCAGGTTCATCGAGGAGAAGGCGAGACGTGGCTTCGAGTCCGGCGTGGCCCCGCTGGACCTCGCCCGTGACCTCGACCTCGGCCCCTTCTCCGAGTGGCACGATCGCGAACGGCTCGTCCCGAACCTCCATCGCGCCTATTCCGAGTTGCGGGGTGAGCCTCGCGGCGCCGCCCTGGACTTCGCCCAGCTCTTCCGGGAGATGCTGGATTACAACGGCGGCAAGCCGCTGCGCTGCCTGGCGTGAGTAGCGAGTGCCATGTCGATTTAACTTGACGGCACCGACGGACATCGCCGGCCTTAGGGCCTCCCCTTCTCCCCGGCGCCCCGGGAGAAGGGGCAAGGGGATGAGGGCCCGGCGCTAGCGGTCGCCCTGGTACTTACTTGTGGAAAAGAGCGCTGATTCGCGGCATCCTGCCCTCACCGCCCGACCCCCTCTCCCGACTTCGCGGGAGAGGGGGAGCACCCGGGCGATGGGGCGCGGCCACATGACGCGGACTTTCTTGAGTGAGTAACTAGGCCTCGCCACCTTGCGGGCCGTAGAACACGACCCAGACGACGAGGTCCTCGCTGAAGTCCTCGAAGCGGTGCGGCATGCGCGCCGGTACGAACAGTGCCGCGCCCGGACCGAACGCCTCACGCTCGTCGCCGCGCACGAACTGCCCGCTGCCGCTGACGACGAAGTAGACCTCGTCGCGCTCGTGTGGCGTTTGGGGGTCGCTGCCGATGGGGGCATAGATCCCGGCCAGCAGGGTGCCGTGGGTGATCGCCGGCGCAAAAGGCGTGGGCGAAGCCGCCCGGGCAGCCGCAAGCGCCCGCTCCAACGTCGACGACCAGCGCTCAGCCATCAGGCGAGTTCGGATGCGATCGGCAATGAACGCACGCGCCGTAGGATGAAGGTCGCCATGCCGCACAGTATAGGTTCGCGGGCACGTGGTGCGCCTCGAAATCAATGTTTCCGGGATCGTGACACATTTCACATGGATTTCATCCGGGCGTGCACGGCGAACCCTATACTGGTACGAAAAGCGGGGGTCCGCTCCCATGCGGACGGTCTACCTCGTCACGCGCCACCCCGACATCGCCCGGCTCGTCCCGGCGCTCGATCGCGCGGGCTTCTCCACCTCGGCGGTCACGCCCGACCGCCTGGCTGCCGATGATGTGAGCCCCGGCGCCGACGTCGTCGTGCTCGACCTGCGCGACATCCCGGCAGCCGCGTTCAACATCCTCAGCGGGGCGTACGCCGAGCACGGGGTCGTCCTGCTCGCGCTCGTCGCCGAAGAACAGCTCGAACGCGTGACGGTCGACATGGCGATCGACGACTTCGGCGTCCTTCCGATTGCAGCCGGCGAACTTGCCCGCCGGATAGAGCGTGCCCTCTGGCGAAAGCACGGCATCGATAGCGAGAACTTCGTCCGCTGCGGGTCGCTCACGCTCGACCTTTCCAACTACCGAGTAACCGTCGACGGCGAGCCGCTTGTGCTGACGTTCAAAGAGTACGAGCTCCTCCGCTTCCTCTCGATGAACGCCGGCCGCGTCTTTACCCGCGAGCAACTGCTCAACCGCGTCTGGGGATACGACTATTTCGGCGGCGCCCGGACCGTCGATGTCCACATCCGGCGGATTCGTTCCAAGATAGAGATCCACGGCCACGGTTTCATCGAGACCGTGCGCAACGTCGGCTACCGGCTGGTGGCGGAAGCCCGCAAGGACGAAGTGTCCGAGTAAACAACAGGCCTTTCCGAACTCTTCAGCCCGCGGTACCGTGGGCGAACTCGTCCCCTAACTAACGAGGCCTGCGAGGAGGCTGCGGCGATGAACGACGAACAGAGCAAGCGGCTTGGCGACGCAGCCGACGCCGTGCTCCAGGCGGCCGATGCCATCGATGAGGCGCGCGACGCGGTCGCAGACCGCCGGTTCGACGGCGACCTCGAGCGCGACCGCATTTCGGCCTCCCAGCAGATGGCCGCGAAGATCGAAAATGCCGCCAAACGCGTCGAGGACGCCATCCGCAAAGGCACGATCGCCTCGGCGGCGAACGGCCGCGCGGGGGCCTGGGCACGCTACCGGGATGCCCTGGTCGCCGCCCGCGAAGGCCGGGCCCTCGGCAAAGCCGCGCTCGACCAGGACGGCAGCGCCAACAAACGCGCCAGGGGCGAGGAAGCGCTGGCCAAGCTCGATGCGGCCCTTGGCAGCGCGGCCGTGATTGTCTTCGGCGAGTGACGCTCCCTCGATGAGGCGATTGTCCCCTGTGAGGAGCGGAGCGCGGGCCGCGGCGCCCCTCGCAGTGGCGGTGGGCGCCTTCGGGGTCCCGTTCGGCGTGCTCGCCCGTTCTGCCGGTCTCGGGCACGTGGCGCCGGTCGTCATGTCGGCCACGACTTTCGCCGGCTCGGCTCAGTTCGCCGCTGTCTCCATCCTGGGCACGGGTGGGTCGGTTGCCGCTGCGGTCGTCGCCGCCGTCCTCCTCAACGCGCGCTACGGCCCGATCGGGCTTTCCGTCGCTTCGGCACTCCGGGGGAGTGTGGCCCTGCGGTTCCTGCAGTCGCAGCTCATCGTCGACGAGTCCTGGGCAGTCTCGAGCCGCGGCGACGGTACATTCGACCGGTGGCGGCTTGTTGGCGCCGGGCTGACCCTCTACTGCGCCTGGGTGGCGGGAACCATCGCCGGGGTGTTCGGAGGCGACCTCATCGGCGACCCGATGGATCTCGGCCTCGACGCGGCCTTCCCCGCGCTGTTCCTCGCCTTGCTCGTGCCGCAGGTACGGACACGCAGCGCGCTGGCGGCGGCCCTCGCTGGTGCTGCGATAGCGATCGCTCTCGTGCCTGGAACCAGGCCCGGAATCCCGATCATCGCGGCTAGCGCGGCCTGCTTCGCAGGCTGGCGCCGCCGGTGAGCAGCGGCTGGACGGTGGTCCTGCTCGTTGGCCTGGCGACGATGGCGATCAAGTCCGCCGGGCCGCTCCTGGCGGGGGGCCGGGCTCTGCCGCCCCACCTGACGGGCCTCGTGGGCGCACTTCCGGCCGCGCTGCTCGCGGCCCTCGTGGCCACACAGACCTTCGGCGGCGACCACGAACTCATGCTCGACGAGCGGGCTGCCGGCGTCGCCGTGGCTGCTGTGGCGATCGTGCTTCGCGCCCCCCTCCTCGTGGTCCTGGTGGCAGCCGCGGCCGCCACCGCCGCCCTCCGCGCCCTCTCCTGAATAGAACAGGGGAGGGATTTGCATCCCTCCCCTGCGCGCGCTCCGGGGGGTTCCCGTCTCCCGGCACGCTTAGCATTCAGGCCCGGTGGCAGCGCAAGCACTCCAAACGGACTGGTCAAGAATACAGCCACTGCCCAGCCCTTTGTCTAGAAGATCCTGTCTCTTTGGCCAGTGCCACCTGGATCTTTGTGATCCGCGGCCAGACTGGCACCGTGGCCGGCATGACCACGCTCCTCGACATCCGCGCCCGCGTCCGCAAGGACCTCCACGACACCGACGCCACGGCCTATCGCTGAGCGGACTCGCAGCTCGATCGCCACATCGAGCGCGCCCTCGACGAACTCAGCCTCGCCATCCCCCAGGAGAAGACGGCGACGGTCGCTACCACGAGCGGCAGCCGCGATGTCTCCGCCGCGCCCCTCACCGGTCTCATCGATGTCGAAGCGGCGGAGTTCCCCGTTGGCCTCTTCCCACCCGCCTACGTCGGCTACTCGCGATGGGCCGACGCTGTCTCGCTCCATCTGGACACGGCCCCCGACGGCACGAACGCCCGGCTCTACTACACGGCCCGCCACACGCTCGACACCTCCGGGACGAGCCTTCCCGGCCACCTGGAGGACATGGTGGTGATGGGCGCAGGCGCCTACGCCGCCCTCGAGATCGCCGCTTTCACGATTGACCGCCTCACCACCAACGAACGTGTCGCGCAGCAGTACGCCGACTGGGGCCGCGCCCGGCTCACGGCCTTCCACCAGCTCCTCCACCAGTACGGACGGCGCAACCGCGTCCGGGGACGCCGGGCCTACGTGCCGGCCTGACGCACACGGCGGCGCGGTTCGCTGGCCCGCGACGCCCGAGTCCTGATACGGTAGGCAACTATGGCCGAACCCGCCTGTCACTACTGCGACCGGCCCGCCGAGGCGCAGTGCCCGACCTGCGGGCGCCTCTATTGTCCGGAGCACGGGGACGACGTCTGCCTTCGCTGTCTCTCCCCCGAATCCGCGACTCCCTCCGTCATTGCCTACCGCGGATCGATCGTCGCCCTCGTCCTGGCCACGATCGTCGTGATCTTCCTCGTCGTCCGGCCCCCGGAGAGCAAGAGCGCCGCGGACAGCGTCCGCAGCATCGGCACCTCCACCCCGGCGGTCGGTGCGACGGCCACGCCCACGCGTCCGGGTGGCCCGACCCGCACGGCGACCGTCGAGGCCACGGCTTCGGCACAACCATCCGGGACACCGACCGTCGCCGGGAGTCCCACAGCGCCCGGCGAACGTACCTACACCGTGAAAACAGGAGACACCCTCTCTGGCATCGCGGCCCAGTTCAACATCACTGTCGCCGCCCTCCGCTCGGCCAACCCGGGCACAACCGACACCATCCAGCCCGGCGACGTGCTCAAGATCCCGCCGCAATGAACTGGCAGGACGATCCAGAGATCCGGCGCCAGACGCAGGAACGGGAGGTGCGCGGCCGCGTGCTGCGTAGCGCCTTGATGTGGACTCCGATCTTCGCGCTGGCCGGCGGCGCCCTCCTCTTCTTTCTGGTCGACCAGCTGGTTGACGGAGGACGTGGCAGCTGGTTCCTCGTTGGCGTGCTGACAATCTTCGCCTTTCTCTTCGGCTTCCAATCGATCCAGAGCCTGCTCGACCTCTGGGGCCATCCCCGCCAGCGAGAGGGGCTGGTGACCCGCCGCTGGGCGCGAAACGACTCCTTCGTCATCCGCACGCACTACGTCCGCATCGATAAGAACCTTCTCCTCCGCGGAGACGTCCATATCCTCGACGACATCAAGGAGGGCGACGCCGTCAGCGTCCGCTACTACCCCCACTCCGCCGTGGTCGTGCAAATCGAACGGATTGTCCCGCCGAAGGGGCCGGCCCTCGACGCTCGTACCGTCGCCCTCGATTGAGGGCTTCATCTGGATCAGGAGTGTAGGATCGGCGCCGTGAGCGGTGACTCCCTCCAACCAGCGACGCCCTATCGCACCGTCCGCGAACTCGCGGGCGACGATCGGCCGCGGGAGCGGCTGCTTCGCCACGGGCCAGACGTCCTCAGCGATGCCGAGCTGGTCGCTGTCGTCCTCGGGTCAGGGGTGCCCGGAGAGAACGTGATCGACCTCGCGCGACGGATGATCGAAGCCCAGGGCGGACTCGCCGGCCTCGTTCGGACCGACGCCGGGGCGCTCCAGCGCACCCGCGGCCTCGGCCCGGCGAAAGCCGCACAGCTCGCCGCCGCGATCGAGCTCGGCCGCCGCGTGCAACAGCTCGAGCCTGGGTCCCGGCCGCTCCTGATCACGCCGGAGGCGGTCTTCGCCCTCCTCGCCGGAAAATTGCTCGGGAAGACGAAGGAAGTGCTCTACGTCCTCTCCCTCGACACCAAGGGCCGGCTCCTCGGGTCGGCAGTGGCGGTCAACGGCAGCGTCAACGCGGTCAGCCTGCGCGCCGCCGAGGTGTTTCGCGAGCCGGTCATCCTCGAAGCCACGTCGGTGATCCTCGCCCACAACCACCCCTCGGGAGACCCGCGCCCGAGCCCGCAGGACGTCGCCGTCACCACCGATCTGATCGCCGCTGGCGAGCTGCTCGACATCGCCGTACTGGACCACGTGATCGTCGGGCAGGGCGCCTGGGTGAGCATGCACCGTGAGGGACTCGCGTTTCGGAAAGCGCGTCAGGGCCCTCCGTAGCGACGCTGCAGTGGCGAAGCCCGGGCCGGGCCCCATACCATCAGGCCGTGGACGGTCCGCTGGTCGACTTCCTCGAGGCGTACCCGGCCCATTGCCAGTACGACGAGATCTGGGACTTGCAGCCCAGCGCCAGGTTGCGAGTCCGGCTCTGCCTGGGGACGGCGGTCCCGCCGGTCGAGGTTCGATCATCGGTCCTCGGCATCGT
This sequence comes from Tepidiformaceae bacterium, assembly GCA_041488155.1. Taxonomy (GTDB): domain Bacteria; phylum Chloroflexota; class Dehalococcoidia; order Tepidiformales; family Tepidiformaceae; genus JBGPOS01. Next base: position 55,495 of record JBGPOS010000015.1, on the reverse strand, counting down.
CGCCCGGGGCCACACCGAGGTCCTTTTCATCCATCCTGAACGGCCGTCCGGTGACATCTCCCATCTCCTGCTCGGCGGGCGCCCGGAGCTCGAAGAGACGGCGGAGCAGACGCTCGTGCGAGAGGTTGGAGAGGAGTCTGGCTGGCGCGTCAAGCCGCTCAGCATCGTGGGGTTCCGGCACTTGCATCATTCCGGCCCACCGCACCCGAGGATGGCCGACAGGCCTTACCCCGATTTCCTGCAGCCAATCTTCGCGGCGACCGCCGAGACGTATGACGCCGGTCTGCTCTTGCCAAGCGAGAACCCCTGCGAGTTAGTTGACGCCGACTGGGCCCAAAAGGCGACCAGGCCGAGCCATCGCCCGTTGCTCGTGGCCGCGCTTCAGGTCATAAGGAGCGCATGGACTGGCTGACCAGGCTACCCGCGCGCCGCCGGCTTCAGGGCGAATCGGTGACGCCATCCCGGAAGTAACGATCGTTTCCCCCCTGGGTGCGCTTCATTCTGCCGCCAGTGTCGACGTACAGAACGCACAGCGAGTCGCGGCCATCGGCACCTCGCTGAGGCATTCGGAACACTTCTTAGTCGTCGGGTCGGCCGGGGGTTCGCGTCTGGATCGCGCTATGAGCCAGTTGATCGGGCGAACGACAAAGAAAAACACAACGGCGGCGATGATGACGAACGAGATGAGTTGATTGATGAAGTGGCCGTAGCGGAACGTGCTTCCGTTGACCGTGAAGTCGAGGCTGGCAAAGTCCGACTGGCCGCCAATTGCTGCGATGAGCGGTGTGATGAAGTCTTCGACAAGGGCTGTGATGACCGCTCCGAACGCCACGCCTAGAACGATGGCCACGGCGAGGTCGACCATGTTTCCCCGCAGGAGGAATTGCTTGAACTCCCTGAGCATTGGCTGTACCCCCGGTCCGGATGCGCGGGACTATACCCACGCAGGAACGCGCAGGGCTAGTGGTTAGCTCTCCATCAAGCCCAGGTGGCCGTCTTCGAGCCAGAGGGTGCGGTCGGCGAACTCGCGGGCGCGGAGGTCGTGGGTCACGAGCAGCACTCCCCGGCCCATGTCGCGCACGATCGCCCGCATCAGCCCCATGATCTCTTTCGCGCGTTGCGAGTCGAGGTTCGCCGTTGGTTCGTCCGCCAGGATGACGGAGGCGTTGTTCGCCAACGCCCGGGCGACGCAGACCCGCTGCTGCTCTCCGCCGCTGAGGTCTTTGGGCAGCCTGTCCATACGATGGCCGAGGCCCACCATGCGCAGCAGCTCCTTCGCCCGTTCCAGGGCGGGGCGCCCGCGAGCGCCGTCGAGTTCGATCATGTACTGGACGTTCTCTACGGCCGTCAGCGCCGTGAGCAGGTTGAAGCTCTGGAAGACGAACCCGACCAGCTCTCGCCGCACCGTTGCGAGCTCGTTCTGGGGAAGGTCCTGGATCGGGCGGCCGTTGATTTCGACGACGCCAGCCGTGGGACGCTGGAGCCCCCCGGCGATCGTCAGCAGCGTCGTCTTTCCAGCGCCGGAAGGGCCCATCACGGCGACCACCTCGCCGATCTGCAGTTCGAGGTCGACCTGGTCGAGGGCGCGGACTTCGCTCTCGCCGGTGCCGTAGACCTTGGTCACAGCCCGCAGGTTCAGGATCGCGTCGTCGCTCATGCCTTGAACACCGCGAGAGGGTCGACCCGTGTGATCCGGCGAATCGGCAGCCAGGCCGCGAATAGGCTCATCAGGAGGGCCGCTGCGAACACGATGCCGACGTCGGGCAGCTTGACGAGCGTGACGAACTGGGGCACGAGCTTCGGGGCGAGCCTGGTCGCCCCTATGACGCCGACTTCCCCGATGACGAACCCCGTGAGGGAGCAGACGAGCGTCTGCTGGATGACGATCCAGAAAATACTCCGGTTCGGTGTGCCCAGCGCCTTGAGGACGCCGAACTCGCGCTCCTTCTCGACGGTGGCCGTGTAGATCGTGAGGCCGACGACGATCGCGCCCACAGCGAAAATGAGCCCGACGACGACCCCCAGGACGGGGAGCAGCGTGCGCTGCAGGACCTTCCGGCTGCTCGCGGCGAAATCCTGGGCTGCGAACACGCGCAGCGAAGGGTTCGCCTTCTCGATGCTCGCGGCAACCGTGTTCTGCTGTCCCGCGGCGGTCTTAACAAGGATGTAGCTGACGATAGGGTAGCCGCCGATCAGGTCCCCGGCGTCGGCGATGTCCACAAAGCAAAGGAGGGTGATCCCGAGGTTGCCACCAGACGAGATCCCTACGACTTTGAAGGGCAGGCCAGCGGCGTCGATTTCGTCCCCGATCCCCAGGCTGGCTACTTTCGCCAGCACGTCGTCGATGACGATCTCCCCTGCGACTCGCCGCCGAACGCCGTTGCTGTCTTCGACGAATTTCCCCGGCCGGGGCGTTCCGGACCCGGACTCCATCTTCAGCGGCCCACCGAGTCCACCCACCGGACTGCCGCCACCCTCGGGCTGGTCCACGACCTGGGGCTGAAAGCCCATGACGTAGATGTCGTATTCGCCGCTACCGTGGTGCATCCGGAGGGTGCGGCCGACCAGGCTGCTCATTCGCATGACCCCGTCCGTGTGCTGCACCGTTGCCTGGTTCGCGTCCCGGATGACCGACGGCGAAAAGAAGCTCTCGTTCCCCTTCTGGACCACCCAGAGGTCGGCGTCCGTGTTGTCGAGGTAGGCGGTCAGGCGCTCGCTCCAGCCCCGGTAGAGCGCCAGGATGAAGGAGAGCAGCAGGGTCGCCACGGCCACTCCGGCGACCGAAAAGCCGAAGCGGACTTTGCTCGAAAGCATGTTGCTGCGGGCGATAGAGACCATCCGGGCTCCGGTGGGCGCGACCGTTGAAGGCCGGGATGCGGCGCATCCTACGCGATCCCCCCGTCGCTGGCGCTACTTCGCGGCTTCGAAGCGAGCCGGGCGACACGACGCAGGTTAGATACCAGGCTCGAAACAGCTATTCGAGTAGTTGCATTAGCATATCTTAGGCGCGTGCTATAGTTTTTACGTAACCTGTGCGGAGGGGACCTCACCGTGAATCGCCGCAGCACACAGGTCAGCGACAGCCCGCCGGAGAAGCCCGCGCTCTACGGCTCGCCGCTCCTCGAGGCGATCTATGCGCCCCTGCTCGAGCTGCGCGAACAGTACGTCTCTGCGATGGATGCGATGCAAACGGTCGTCGACCGCATCGACCCGCTGGTCGCAGGCAGCCCCCGGCCGGCCCGGCCACAGCCGCCGCTCACCATCGCCGGCCTCACCCAGGGTCCTGCGATCGACGTCGAGCTGGACGTTTCCGCCGCCGGCCAGAACGCCCTGGCTGGCTTCGAAGAGGCGCTCGCGCAGGTGCCCGGCGTGCAGCGCGTTTCGCTCAAGCACTTCGGTGACGGGAAGGCGACGTTCGCCGTCGAGTTGCGAGCAGCCGGCGCCGCCGCGCCGCCGGAGGAGGAAGGCTTCTCCGTCGTCTGCGCGTGGTGCGGCAAGCTCCTGACGCTGGGCGGTGCACGCATCTCCCACGGCCTCTGCGCGGATTGCGCAGCCCAGGCCCGCGCCGGCAGCACCACTGCCACCCGGCGGCCCGAGGCTCCCGCGGCACCCACGGCTCCTGCCGCCAAAGGCGAGTTGGTCTACATCCTTCGGTCCGGCAACGCCTGGATCGAACGCCGGCGCGACGCGCGGGGGGCCTGGGAAGAAGCACCTACCGGGTTCTCGATCGATACCCCGGCCCACGAGGTGCTTGAGCGGCTCTCCGGGAAGTACCCCGACCGGCTCGTCGTCGTCTCTGGCGAGGGCGGGGAGACGCTCGCTTCGGGCATGGGGCCGCGCCCGGTGTCGCCCTAGCGCGCCTGACACCCCTTCCGGGCGCCGAATCCCGTTGACGAATCGTCATGGCGCTCGTATAAGCGCAGCCTGAGCGAACAGCGCAAAGGGGACGGACAAACATGACCACGATCTCGTCGACTGAAACAAGAGACATCTTCGCCCGCATCAAGCCGGTGCTCGAAGAGCACAGGGAGTTCGGCGAAAACGAGCGCCAGCTGGCACCACCCGTGGTTGACGCCATGACCCGGGCCGGCGTGTTCAGGGCATGGATTCCCCGGGCCCTCGGTGGGCTCGAACTGGATCCTGTCTCCACCATGGAGCTCGTCGAGTCGGTCGCCGCCGTTGATGGTTCCGCGGGGTGGGTGACCGGGAATGCGCAGGGCTTCCCCTACTTCTGCCAAAGCCTACCCGACGAATCCGCCCGGGAGATCCTCGCCTCGCCCGACGTATTCATGGCAGGAGCCGGGTTCCCCTACAGCAACGCGGTCCCTGTGGCGGGCGGGTTTCGGCTCACCGGCCGGCACACGTTCGGCAGCGGTTCCAAGTGGGCGGACTACTTCGCGGGGTTCGCGACGATCGACGATGGCGGCAAGCCGCGGCTTGGCCCGGATGGCGCTCCGGCCCTGATGTTCGTCTTCATGCCCAAGAGCGACGTCGAGATCGTCGAAAACTGGAACACGATGGGTATGCGCGGCACAGGCAGCAACGATCTCCGCTACGAGAACGTCTTCGTCCCAACGAAGCGGACGTTCCCCGTGGTCCCCTTCGACAACCCAGGCCCAGCCTTCACGGGCCCGCTGTACAAGGGCGGCATGTGGTACCCGGTCTGCCTGCTCGGGGCGGTTGGGCTCGGCATCGGCCGGGCTGCTGTCGATGCCGGGGTCCAGCTGGCGATCGAGAAGACGCCGAGCTACCTGGCGGAGGGCCTGGCCAACAACGCCGCCGTCCAGCGCCTCATCGGCCGCGCGGAGGCGACGGTGAGCGCCGCTCGCGCCTACCTTCACAAAGCGGTCGGAGACATTTACGAGTCCTCGCAGAAGACCGGCGCCAGGGCCACCCTCGACCAGGGGGTCCAGGTGCAGCTCGCCAGCAGCAACGCCCTGGAGGCCGGCGCCCGGGCCACCGAAATGATCCACGAAATCGCGGGCACGACCGGCGTCCGCCGCGAGCACCGCCTTCAGCAGTACTTCCGCGACGCCCACACCATCAGCCAGCACGCCTTCGCCTCGGCCGCGCGCTATGATTCGGCGGCGAAGGTGATGCTCGGGCGCCAGAGCGACTGGGGGTTCTTCTACCTCTAGAGGAAGCCTGCGGCGCCGCGGCCAGAGGTGGAGGCAACCATCATGACGCTCTACATGGACGTCCATATTGGGCTTGCCGCAATGTCGCTCCCGGAAGCCGAGGACGCGCATGCGCTCGACCTGGCCGTGGAAGCGAAATACGGCGTGCACTTCATAGGCGGGTGGGTCAGCGATGCCGGTGGCCAGGCATTCTGCCTCATGGAAGCCCCCAGTCCCGAGGCGGCGGCGGCCGTCCACCGCGAGGCCCACGGGATGGTCGCCGATTACATCCTCGAAATCTCCGAAGCGATGGTGGACGGCTTCCTCGGGGGCTCCCCCACCACTGCTTCTGGCCTAAGGCTTCTGCCCGACGAGTCGAGGACGGACGGCGCGACTCGCACGGTGCTGTTCACGGACATGGAGAACTCCACGAAGTTCACCCAGGAGTTCGGCGACGACCGCTACGTCGATCTCTTGGGTGTCCACGACTCGGTGATCCGCCAAGCGTTGACGACGCATGGCGGTCGCGAGGTGAAGCACACCGGAGACGGCGTCATGGCCTCGTTCGTGTCGGCTTCCCGGGCGGTCGAGTCAGCGATGGCGATTCAACGGGGCTTCGTCGAGCAGGGGGCCCGTCCCGGCGCCTCTCCGATTAAAGTGCGGATAGGATTGAGCACCGGCGAACCGGTGCTCGTGGGCGCGAGCGACCTGTTCGGCGCGACGGTGCAACTCGCCGCTCGCGTCTGCGCGCACGCGAAGCCCCGCCAGATCCTTGCATCGTCCGCCGTCTACGACGTTTGCCTGGGCAAGAACCTCCCGTTCCAGGAGCGCGGTGCGGTGGAACTGAGGGGATTTCCCGAACCGATCCGCGTCTACGAAGTCGCCTGGTAGATACATCCGCCTGCCGTCGAATCGGCGCTGCCGCTAGTTCCAGCCATCGCCCTCACCCCGACCCTCTCCCGCTGCGGGAGAGGGAGCTTCCGGTCATGCAGCGGCCGGAGCGCTAGTTCCAGCCCACCGCGAAGAGCCGCACTGGCGCTTCGAAGCCTTTGAGGCTGCGTTCTCCGCGGTCGATGAAGGCGAACTTCTTGCCGATGCAGAGGTCCCGGACGACGCTGGCGACCAGGATCTGCCCGGGTTCGGCGTCGTTGCAGACCCGCGCCGCCAGCTGGACGGCCGCTCCGAAGAGGTCGTCCCCTTCTCTAACCGGCTCGCCCGCGCTGAACCCGATTCGGACGTAGATCTGGCCTTCCGCCTCGCGCGTGTTGTGTTCCGCGAACCCCCGCTGGATGGCGATCCCGCACTCCATCGCTTTCGATGGCGAAGCGAACGAAGCCATGATGCCGTCGCCCGTGTGCTTGACCTCGCGGCCACCGTGTTCGGCGAGGCATTCCCGGATGATCGTATTGTGCCTGCGGAGGATCGCCATCGCCCCGTCGTCGCCAAGGCGCTGGGTAGTGCTCGTCGACTCGAACATGTCCGTGAACATGATCGCCCGGGAGCCGCCGTCGGACAGCACTTCCTCCCCGTCGACCATGATCGCTCTGCCATCGAAGCTGAGGCCAACCCCGCCCAGGAAGGCATCGACCACGTCGGCCGATACTTCAATCATCTTGCCGGCGACGGCGCCATGAGATGCGCGGTGGCAATTCGCGGCAGCTTCCTGGCTTGGGGCTTCGCAGAGGCAGTTGGTGGTCTCTCGTTCGAAGTTCACCCAGTATTTGAGCCACTTCACGTCGAAACTGGGTCCAACCTCGAGGTCAAGCTGGTGGGCGCGCTCGATGGCTTCGAGCGTCGGCTTCGTTCCCCCGACCCCGAACGCGTGCACGTCCATATAAAGCGGCATGGCAGTCCCTCTGGAGTGCGAATGCCGACATTATGCGCCGCGGCCGGGGTCGCTGCTATCCTCAGCGCGACCGGCCCAGGTTCCACGCAGCGCCTGTGAGATAATCCGTTTCTCGCGCCTCCGCGCACTCCTCGGGAATCGGACCAATGATCGTTGCCGGCCTCAGCGCCGTCGCCCGCCTGCATGGGGGGCGGCAGATCTTCCGCGATGTCACCTGGTCCATCCAGGAAGGGGACAGGGTGGGCCTCGTCGGCCCGAGCGGCGTCGGCAAATCGACTCTTCTCCGCACTATCGCTGGGATCGACCGTCCCGAACGGGGCGAAGTCACGCTCCGCCGCGGCGCGCGCATCGCATTCCTCGCGCAGGAGTACACGGGCGAGCCGGGCCGGACCGTCTTCGAAGAGCTCCTCAGCGCCCGGGCCGACATCGCAGCCCTCGACCACGACATCTCAGCCGCAGAACGCCGCCTCGCCGAGCCCGCGGTCATCGGCGATGCCGCCGCCTTCGATACCGTCCTGGCCGAACACGGCAAGCTGCTCGAACGCTACGAGGCGGCCGGCGCCCCGATGCTCCGGAACCGGGCCGAGGCCCTCTTGCGCGACCTTGGCCTCGAAGACGAAGCCTGGCAGCGGCCGATGGAGGTGCTCAGCGGGGGGCAGCGAAAGCTCGTCGGACTCGCTCGCTGTCTGCTCACCGCGCCAGATCTCCTCCTTCTCGACGAGCCCGACAACCACCTCGACCTCGACCACAAAGCCATGCTCGAACGGGTGGTCCGTGACTTCGACGGGGCGGTGGTCGTCGTCTCGCACGACCGCTACTTCCTCGACGAGACCGTTGGCGAAATCGCTGAGTTCGAGCCCGGGCGCGAGGGCGCTACCCTGCGTCGCTGGGAGGGCAACTACTCGGCCTACGCCACCCAGAAAGAGCTCGCGCTCCTTCGCCAGCAGCAGGACTTCAGCGCCCAGCAGAAGGAGATTGCCCGCCTCGAAGCTGCCGTCGCCCGGTTCAAGCTCTGGGCACGCCTCGTGGTCGACGAGCGGCACATCAAGCAGGCGCGGAACAAGCAGCGCCAGATCGACAGCATGGAGAAAGTGGAGCGGCCTGTGCTGGAACGCCGCAAGATGGCCCTCCAGTTCCAGCCGCGCGAACGAGGCGGGGCGAGGGCGATCGACCTGCGCGGTGTCGACAAGGCCTTCGGCGACAACGTCGTCCTCACAAGCGTCCGGGCCACGGTCATGAACGGAGGGCGTGTCGGCATCGTTGGCGCGAACGGCGCAGGCAAGTCCGTCCTCCTTCGCCTCATGCTCGGCGAGCTCGCGCCGGACGCTGGTGAGGTCTGGGTCGGCCCGAGCATCCACCAGGGCTACTACGCCCAGGAGCACGAGACGCTCGACATGAGCCAGACCCCGATCGACGCTGTCCGCGCCGTACGCCAGATGTACGAAGCCGAGGCCGTCTCCCAGTTGGGCCGCTTCCTCATCCCCTACGACGTCGCCCGCCAGCCGATCGCCACCCTCAGCGGCGGCGAGAAGAGCAGGGTCCAGCTCGCCCGCCTGATGCTCTCGGGCGCGAACTGCCTCGTGCTCGATGAGCCGACGAACAACCTCGACATTGCGTCGTGCGAAGTGCTCGAACACGCCCTCGATAGCTTCTCCGGCGCCCTTGTCGTGGTCTCCCACGACCGCTACTTCCTGGACCGCATCGTCGACCGCATCTTCGAAGTGCGAGACGGCGCGCTACGAATCTTCGAAGGCGGCTACAGCTACTTCGCGGAACATTCTCAGCGCCGCTGAACCCGCGGGACGCCTGGCCGTGCGTCCTCTATGCTGCGACCCACATCTTCCCGTTCGGAGTAGGAAATTGGGCATCAAGCTCGCGAAAGACTCGATCGACCTCGGCATCCAGGTGACTGACAGCGCGAAGGCGCTCAAGTTCTACCGCGACACCCTCGGCTTCGAACACGTCGCCGACACGCCGATGCCGGGCGGCGGTGGTGGCACGATGCACCGCCTGATGTGCGGGACGAGCCTGATCAAAGTCATCAAGATGGACGCCGAGCTGCCCGCAAAGGCCTCCCCCGGGGGCATCCAGGGGGCTTACGGCTACCGTTACTGGACCATCTCCGTGTCGAACCTGCAGGAAGTGACAGACACCTGCGCGGCCGGCGGCTACCGCGTCGTCGTCCCTGTCCGGGAGATCCGGCCGGGCACGAGCATCTCCATCGTCGAAGACCCGGACGGCAACTGGGTCGAGCTGCTCCAGAACAGCTAACGAGGACTGAGGACTGAGGACTCAGAGACCCCCCACCCATCGCTCGTGAGATACCGACTTGCCGCCATCGACCTCGACGCTACCCTCCTCGACTCGAAGAACCAGCTGAGTGAGACGAACGCCGCTGCTTTACGCGGCCTCGTCGCGAGGGGCGTGATCGTCGCCCCGGCGACGGCCCGCTGGTACCAGGTCGCCCTCCGCCCCTTCGAAGCGCTCGGGTTGCAGGTGGCCGCCATCGCCGGGGGCGGCTCTGACGTGCGGGCCGCCGACGGCACGGTGATAGCACAGCACCTGCTCCCCGGGGAATTCGTGTCGTTCTTCGCCGAGCTGTGCGACCGCGCCGGCTGGCGCGCCAATCTCTCGACCTCCGAGCGCACGTTCCGGCGCGACCGGGAGGCCGGCGCGTGGGCCTCGCGAGCCCCGTCCTGGCTGGTGCCAGTGACCAGCCTGGGCGACGTCGACCTAACCGGCCTCCTCTCGGTGCTCGCGCACTCCCACGAGGCCGACCCCTTCATCGCGGAGCTGGAGGAGTGGGCCGGACGGGTCGTCGCCCGCTGGGCCGGCAACTTTGACGGCGATTCGCTCCTGACGATTACCGCCGCCGGGGTCGACAAAGGCTCCGGGCTGGCCGCGCTCTGTTCGGCCCTCGGAATCGACCCTTCGGAGGCCGTCGTGTTCGGCGACAGCGAGGTCGACCTGCCCATGTTCGAAGTGGCCGGCCTGGCGGTGGCGATGGGTAACGCCTCGGCGGAAGTGCAGGCGCGGGCCGGGTTCATCACGGCCTCGGCCGACGACGACGGTGTGGCGCGGGCGATCGAACGGATCTGGCCCGGCTGAACCTCAGCGGCTTCGCGCGGGCCTCTTCGCCTTGGCGCCGGGCGCTGCTGGGGCCGTTGCGCCGTTCGGAGATGCGGACTTGCCCGCCTCTTGTGCTGGCGTTTCGCCCGGCGGCGTCTGGCGCATCGGCCGGCGGATGCTCCATCGCCGGAAGCGTTCCTCGATCGGCTTCTCGCCATCGCGCTCGACCTGCTCTTTGCGCTGCTTGAGGAAGTCTTCCTTCTGGCGGTTCCCGATCTGGCTGGCGTGGCAGAGGATCGCGTCGACCTTCGTGTCCCAGTACGGGGTGATGTCGACGGTGTAGTCCGGGTTGTCGCTGCCTGCGAGCAAGACTTCGTTCACCTGGTGCGCCGCCAGCCCGTCCTCTTCGTCGCGCGGATAGAACAGGCGGTCGCGGACGATCGGGTAGATGGCGTCGGCCGTGACGGTGCCGATGTTGCGGTGGTCGCGGTGGTTGAACGCCTGCCGGAAGGCGTCCCAGGTGATGACGACATCGGGCTTGTGGAGCCTGAGCAGGCGGACGATCTGGCCCCGCAGCTCGTGCTCGTCGACGGTGAATCCGTCGGGGTAGCCGAGGAGGATGCACTCCTTCACGCCCAGCACGCGGCAGGCCGCACGCTGCTCTTCTTCGCGAATGGCGGCGAGCTTCTCCGGATGCATGGTCTCGTCGTGGGTGCCCTTGTCGCCGCCTGTGACGACCACGTAGCGCACCTCCCAGCCTTCCGCGCACCACTTCGCAATCGTCCCGCCGCAGACGAACTCGGCGTCGTCGGGGTGGGCCATGATGACCATCGCGTTGAGCGGCCCCTCGATCGGCGGAGGCGCTTCCTGCCTCGCTGAGCCTATCGGCGGGGGCGGCGCAACGTCCGCGACCGGCTGAATCGGCTCCGTGCGCCGGGTTCGTTTCTTCGAATCACTCTTGCTGTCGTTGCTCATGCCACCTCACGCAGCCGCGTTCCAGGTTCTTTGCCGGTGCTTAGACGACGCCGCCGGCGAGGACCGCTGCTTCGTACACTTCCTTGCCGAAGCCCGTCCCTTCGTTACCGTCGCTGCGGGCACGGTATTCGGTCGCCGCCTTGTCGTACACCTCGGCTACCCGCAGCGCCACGGAGCGCCAGCGGAAGCGCTCGACCGAACGCCGGGCGGCGACGCTGAAGTTGGCCCGCAGCTCCGGGTTGTTCAGGAGCACTTCGAGCTTTTCGGCGAACGGCTCGGGGCAGCGCCAGGGGATGAGGTAGCCGGTCACACCGTCGGTCACGGTCGAGACGAGCCCGCCGACGCGCGAGGCGACCACCGGCGTCCCGCAGGCCATCGCTTCGACCGCGACCAGCCCGAAGCTCTCGTAGTACGACGGCACCACGCAGACATCGGCGGCGCTGTAGTAAGCCGGCAGGTCGTCGTGGGCGACTGCGCCGATGAAGCGGACGTTGGCGGAGATGCCTTCGAACGCGGCCTGGGCCATCAGCTCCTGTTTCAGGTCCGTCGCCCGTTCGTCTCCCCCGACGATCAGCAGGGTGAAGTCTCGCTCGTCAAGCTGGGCGACCGCGCTGATCAGGATGTCGACCCCTTTGAGCTTCTCCAGGCGCCCAACCCAGATCAACACCGGTGAATCCGGCGGCAGCCCCAGTGCCTGACGGGAGATGCCCCGGTCCAGCGGCCTGAAGCGCGCGAGATCGATGCCGCAGGGGACGGTGTGCATGCGGTCCGGGTCGGCGCCGTAGTAGCGTTGGAGCAACAGCCGTTCGTGGTCGCTGGCGGTGATGATCGCGGTCGCGCGCCGGGCGATCGTGCGCTCGTGGCGGATGCGCAGCTTCGGCTCCTGCTCGCTGATCCGCGCCCGGTTCTTCACCTCGCCGAGTGTGTGGAACATCACGACGTGGGGCAGATGCAACTCTCGTGCGAGCAACGTCCCGGCCCAGCCGCTCTGCCAGTAATGGCTGTGGATGGCGCTGTATGGCTCCGGCTGCGAGGCCACGAAGCGGCGCATGTTCCGGGCGAACTCGGGCAGATGGTCGATGATCGCCTCTTTTTCGATCGGCTGGGCGGGGCCGGCCTCGACGCGAATGAGGCGCAGGTTGTGCGCCAACTGCTCCACCCGCGGCAGCTCTCCGTCAAGGCGGGTGAAGATGTCGACCTCGTAGCCGAGCCGCGCCAGCTCCTGCGAAAGTTCGAGCACGTAGACGTTCATGCCGCCAGTCTCGCGGCCGCCAAGGGGGGCGAGGGGGCTGGTGTGGGCGGAAACCTGGGCGATTCTCATGTCGTTTGCAACAACCGCTCCCCACTCCTTCGATCGGACCTTCCGGGACGATGGGCCGGGCCTTTCATTATAGAGGATCGATTCGTACCGGATGGGAAAAGGTGTCGGGGTGTCGGCGTAATGCCCCGATATGGCGTGCGCGTAGAATCTGCCTGACCAGGCGACCGCATGCAACGTTCCCAATCGTCGACAACCACCACCCTGCTCTTCACCGATATCGAGGGCCACACCTCGATGATGCAGCGGCTGGGCGACGCGCGCGGCCGCGAAGTGCTGCGCGAGCACGAGCGGATCACCCGCGAGGCCCTGGCGGCGAACGGCGGCACCGAAGTCAAGACGATGGGCGATGGCTTTCTCGCCAGCTTCGGGTCGGCCCAGCAGGCGCTCGACTGCGCGATCAGCCTCCAGCTGGCCTTCCACGCGGCGGAAGGAGAGAGGATTCGCATCCGCATCGGCGTGAACGCGGGCGAGCCGATCGTCGAGGACGACGACCTCTTCGGGGCGAGCGTGATCGCCGCTTCCCGGATCGCGGCGAAGGCGCAAGGAGGGGAGATCTTCGTCAGCAACGTCGTGCGCGAGCTGGTGGCGGGCAAGGGCTTCGCCTTCTCCGACCGGGGCGAGACGCTGCTCCGCGGGCTGGACGAGCCGGTCCACCTCTACGAGGTGCGCTGGCGGGGGGAGGAGACTTCGCCGGTCGCGGTCGCGCCGGTCGCAGAGGCAGGGCGGCGCGGACTGCTGGCGAAGAGCGCGGGGGCTGTCGTCGCCGCGCTGGTGGTGATCGGGGCGACGCTGGCGGTGCTGATGCTGGCGGCCAACAGCTCCAGCGAATCCCAGGGGTCGGACGGCAAGACCCCTACGGCCGCGGCATCCCCCGTTCCCACCGTCGCCGCTCCGAAGGCTCTGACCGGATATGCCTGCGAGGATGCTACGTTCCCAAGCGGCGGGGCGCAGGTGGTAACGAGGCTCTGCAACCCCGTGGCCCGGGTTGGTTCCTTTACCAGCGCCGCCCGGCTTGCCTCCGTCGAGCACGGGTTCAGCGCGCTGCTGCTGCCTGACTGCAACGGCGAGTTCGTCCCTGGCCTCTCCGAAGCGCTCGCCCACGATGGGTTCGTGACGCTGGAAGTGAAATACCTGGACCTCGTGAAGCTTCCTCCTGGGAGCAGCGATTGGTGCACGGTGAGCCCGGCGGTGAAAGCCCGCGCCACCGAGGCCTGGCTGCGCAGCCTCGGCGATGGCATCTCCTACCTCCAGGGCCTGCCGCAGGTGAAAGGGACCGGATTCGTGGTACACGGCACCGGCCAGGGAGGCGAGGTGGCGTCCGCCGCCGTCCGCGCCGAGCCACGACTCAAGGCCTATGCCGTGTCGATCCGGCCTGGAGCAGCCTGGACCGGCGACACGGCAGCCCTCGCGCGGGACCGGGCCGAGGCGACCATCGCCGAACAGGTCGACATCGGCCGGAGCGTCGTCCTCGACGACGGCCGCCAGATCTACATCGACTGCCAGGGCAGCGGCAGACCCGTCGTCGTCTTCGAATACGACGGCTTCTTCGCGGCTTCGTCTGACTGGTGGAAGGCGACGCAGCGCGAGGTGGCGAAGTTCACGCGGGCCTGCATCTACGACCGGGCGAACTCGGGCCGCAGCGACCCGGTGGAGATCGCCCGGCCCGTGCGAGCCGGTATCGAGGACCGGAGGCAGGCGCTCGCCGCGGCCGGTGTCGGGCCGCCCTACGTAGTCGTGAGCTGGGCCTACATGGTCTCGATGGAATTGGTCTACGCCGCCGCCTACCCCGCGGAGGTTGCCGGGTTGGTCTTCGCGCACCCGTACCACGCCAACCTCTTCGCGCGCCTCAAAGAGGCCGGGCAGACCTCCTCCTCCCTCCCGGATTTCGTCCTTGCAGGCATCGACGTGGACCTCACCACCCTGCCCCAGGAGGTGCGAACGCTGGCGCTGCTGCCACCGATGCCCCTGGCGCTCGTGAGCCAGGCTAACTACCTGGAGTCTGAGTGGTGGGGGACCGGGTCGACACGGGGGTTCGCCACGCTGGACAGGTTCGCCCCCATCAACCAGCAACTGGAGGCTGAGCTGCTCACTCTCGCGCCCGGGACGGTCCAGCTGTCCTACACGATCGGGGAGCGCAGCCGCCACGAGGAAGCCCGGCCGGTCACCGTCTCGGCTGTCCGCCAGGTGGTCGAAGCGGTACGCGCGGGGAAGAAGTCGCTGCGCTGAACGAGCGCGACGATCTCGACTTCAGGGTAGATCCATCGGATAGCGTCTTGTCGTGCCATCCGCCCGCCGTATACTCCGCGTACTAGAGGCAGGCGAGCGTGGTCGGGGACCCGCTGGGGGGACGCCAATGCGCCGGGAAGACTCCTACTGGGGCCGCAGGGTCGATCGTAATCGCTTTTCGCGACGGCGCTTCGTCGGTGGCGTGGCCGCCGCGGGGGTGGGAGCGGCGAGCCTGGGGCTCGTGGGGTGCGGCGACGACGGCGGCGGGAGCGCCACCGCACCGGCCGGCAGCCCGACCCCGGTGCCCGGCCCCCGCAAGGGCGGCATCCATCGCCGCACCGACCCGGCTCCCGCCGTCACCTTCGACATCGACCGCTCCGACGACCAGTGGCTTGCCTATCTTATGGGTTGGACGAACCTGGGCATCGTCCAGTACAAGAGCTTCGAGAAGGGCGAGCTCGAAGGCGCCTTCGCGGAGAAGTACGAGCAGCCCGACGCCCAAACGCTTGTCCTGAAGCTCCGGCAGAACCTCGCGTGGCACGACAAGCCGCCGGTGAACGGGCGGGCCGCCCGCGCCGAGGACATGAAGTTTTACCTGGAACGGAACAAGGCGGGTAAAGCGGGCGGCGTCGATGACCCGAACTTCCAACGCAAACCCGCATTCGCGAATATTGACACGGTTTCAGTCACGGACCCGAGCACCCTCACAGTCAAGTTCAGCAAGCCCACCCCATTGTTCCTCACCACCCTGGCCGCACCGTTGTTCAAAGTGCAGGCGCCGGAGGCGGTCGCAGCGTTCGAGAAGGATTACGCGAGCCTGCGGGCCGAGCTCATCATCGGGACGGGTCCCTACGTCCTCAAGGAGATAAGGGCGGCCGGCTTCATGAAGTTCCGGCGCTTCGACAAGTTCGCCATGGGTGAGCCCCTGCTCGACGGCATCGACACCGTAGCAGTGCCACCCGATGAAGCGACTCTGCAGACCTCTTTCGAACAGAAGCAGGTCGACTCCTACGAGCCGAAAACGGCGCCGGTGCTCAATGACCTCCTCAAGCGATACGACAAACAGCTCGCGAAGACCTCGTACTTCCAATCCAACCCGATGGGCGGCTATTACAACGGCCCGGGTACCCCCTGGAACAACCGGAACGTCATCGGCGCCATCTTCCGGACCATCGACCGCCGCCTGCTCATCCAGCAGCTCTTCCAGGGGAGCGGTGCGCTTGCTGGCCCCACCCCGCCGTTTCAGTCCGCGTTCGGGATCAGCGACAAGGAGCTGGCCACCTTTCCCGGCTACCTGGAAGACCATTCGAAGGACCTGGCCGAGGCCAAGAAGATGTGGGACGCTGGCGGCGGCCCGGCCCTGGGCGAGATCGTGATCGACATCCCTGACATCTGGGAGGCGGCCTACAACGGAGCCGGAGCGAGCATCGCCAAGATGCTGCACGACAACCTCGGAAACAAGTTCACGGCGAAGAACGAACCGTATTCGACGATAATCCCCAAGCTCGTGAAGAAGCAGTACGGTAACGGCAACGCGAACCTCGGGTTCGGCTGGTTCGGGCCCGTAGGCAGGCTCGAGCCGACGGCGGACCTCTTCGTGTCATACAATTCGGCCGCTGGCGGGTTCTTAGGCGTCAAGATCGACCGGGTCGACGAGTTGACGAACAAGGCGATCGCGGAGCTCGACGTGGCGAAGCGGAAAGAGTACGACGCCGAAATCAACAGGGAGGTCCTCAACGCCTACGGCGCTGGTGGCATTCATACGATGGTCCAGGTCCTGAACAGGCTGAGCTGGAATTACTACAAGACCGGCGAAGCGACCCCATTCACCAACACCCACAACTCCTGGCGCGAGAACTGGTTCGACCAGACCGACCCGACCTGGCAGAGCCGCCCGGTGTAGCCTCGACCCCGCCCGCCGCCCGCCGCCCCCGCCCCGTAGCCCCACCCGCCCCCGGTATCGGAGTATGGGAGTGTCGGCGTATCGGCGATTCTCGCGCCCCGACACCCCGATACTCCGATACCCCGTCACCCGACGTTCGCCCCGTCGCCCATTCGCCCCGTCGCCCTTTCGCCCATTCGCAGAGTGTAGACCTGCGCCGGGACGCCTCCGAGGCGGCGCTTGTACTCCTCTTCGCCGCGGAGGAAATCGAAGGTCCGCTTGCCGCGGGCGATGGCGTCTTCGATCGCGTACGCCTTCGACAGCAGGCCGACCGCCAGGTGCGCGAACGCCGGGTCGTAGCCGCTGTTGTAGAGGAAGACGGTGGCGTCGTTTTCGAAGCTGAAGAGCATCGCCGTCTCCGCGCCATCCAGCCTGAGCGTCGATAGCCGGGCCATGCCCAGCTTCGCGAAGGTGCCCGCGATGTCGCGGAAGAAGGCCTCCATCGCGGGCGTCAGGAACTCGTCCTTGTCCCCCCGGCTGAGGCGCATCAGGTCGAGGAAGCGGTCGAAGCGAGCGAGGATGTCGTCCCGCGCGGTGACGCTTTCGAACGAGACGCTGCCGGCGGCCTGGAGGTTGCGCAGCTTTCGGCGCAGCTCGTGGCGGTCGCGCTTCGGTAGCGCCGCGACGTACGCTTCGAAGTCATCCGGGAGCGCCGTGCGCGGGCAGACGGCCTCCGGCTCCTCTTCGTAGCTCCAGCCGAAGCTCGCGGCGCCGGCTGCGAACGCCGCCCGCATCGGCGAGTCCTCCGCCACCCCCCAGAGTTCGAGCGTGGGCGTCAGGTCCTCCAGCAGCCACTCGATCAGCCCCGCCGCCACTGCCTCTTCGTGGCCGGGGAGAGCGAGCACGCCGGTGTAGTCGCAGACGTTGTGGTCGCCGAGCTGGCGGGCGACGTCCCGGTCGGGGTCGAGCGCAGCCGCCCCCACCAGCTCCTCGCCCCGTCGAAACGAAAGAAAGACCGGCTGGCAGCCCTCGCCGAAGTGCCGCAACCACACCTCGTGCCAGGACGGATGGGTGAACGGCGTCGCCCCGGGGACGCGGGCGTGCAGGGCCGCCCATTCGGGCGCGAGGTTGGCGAGGGACTCGCTGGTGATGTCCAGCGGAGTGTCGGAGTGTCGGAGTGTCGGGGTATCGGAGTGGGTCCCGGTTGAACGAGGCTCAGTCATGGCTGCCGCTTTTCTCGCGGGGCACTGGGACGGACAATCCAGGCGTCGGGTCGGTCGATCATTCGTACGAGTTGGCCCAGAACGAGGTCGTAGTGACCTGCCAGCTGCGCTGCGGCTTCGGGCTTCAGATATCCGCATCGCCTCGCGAATTCGAGCCAGACCTGGGTCTCGCTCGCCTCGCTCTCAGCATCGTTGAGCTTAGCAACAAAGGCCGGCCGGTAACGCCGCCTTCTCCAGGCCTCGGCGATGTTGGCGCAAACCGAACGAGACGATCGGCGCATCTGGTCGACCATCGAATACTTCTCTTCCGCAGGGAAGGTCGTGGTAATCTCGTAGACTTGCATCGCGCCGTCCATCGCGGACTGGTAGACTCGAAGTTCGTCGAATCGGGACGCGAACTGAGTCGCCGCAGCTCGTTGGTCGGGTTGACCGTTAGACGTCTCAGACACGCATCCTCCAGCAGGGGTCATCCGAACACTCCGACACCCCGATACTCCGATACCCGAACAATCGCCCCGTCGCCCATTCGCCCATTCGCCCATTCGCGGCCTAGCCGTGCACGAGCGACAGGAACTCCGCCCGTGTAACGCTCGATCGCTTGAATTGGCCGCGCATCGCGCTCGTGATCATGCGGCTGCCCGGTTTCTTGACGCCGCGCATCGTCATGCAGAGGTGCTCCGCTTCGATCACCACCGCGACTCCGTCCGGGCGGAGCGTCTCCATAATCGCTTCGGCGATCTGGCTGGTGAGCTTCTCCTGCATCTGCGGGCGCCGGGCGTAGCCTTCGACCGTGCGCGCCAGCTTGCTGACGCCCACCACCCGCCCATCGGGCACGTAACCGACGTGCGCTTCGCCGTGGAACGGCAGGAAGTGGTGTTCGCACATGCTGTAGAAGGGGATGTTTCGCAGGATCACCATCTCGTCGTGGGCGACTTCGAACCCAACGCGCAGGTTTTCGCTGGGGTCAATGGCGAGGCCGCCGAAAATCTCGGCGTACATGTCGGCGATCCGCCGGGGCGTCTCGCGAAGCCCTTCCCGCGCCGGGTCCTCGCCGATCGCGGCGAGCAACTCGTTCACGGCCTGCTGGATGCGGACCTGGTCGATTCCTGTTGGCTTGATCATTCGCTCTCGCTTTCAACGGCTGTGTTCGATATAGGGGAGGACAGGCACGGATCGTAGCAGCGCTCGGAGCGGGGCGGCAACGCGTTCTCGCTCCGGACGACGCGTTGCGCCGTGGCCGGTACGCTAGGGCGATGCCCTGGTACGAATGGCTTCTGCTCGCCGTGGGGGCCTTCATTGCCGTCACGGCACTCGCTTTTCGCCTCCTGCGGATGAGCGATCGGGGCCGCCGATTCCTGGCTCTGCCTGCCCGCGCCAAGATCCGCTTCGGGAGGACGCTCCTCTCGGACCGCGAGGTCCCGTGGACTGCGAAGCTGCTGCTCGTCGCGGTGGTCGGCTACATCGCCCTACCCTTCGACCTCATCCCCGACTTCATCCCGGTTCTGGGCCAGGTCGACGACGTGGCGATCGTCGTCCTCGGGGTCGGGTTGCTGATCCTGCTCATCCCCCGCGATCGTTTCGAACGCGCGCTCGCGGGAGCCGAAGACGAAGCGCTCCGCCGCAAGCGCGACAAGGATCGCCTGAAGGAAGGTGCTGGCTCTCCCTGACGGCCGATCAGGGGGTGAGCAACTGACGGGTGAGCGCTTCGAGCTCGTCGAGCGTCTGGGGGTCCGATTCGCGCCCCGACCACACCCCGATGCCGAGCATCGCCAGGGTGTACGTGCTGATCAGCATCCGGGCGGTTGTCTCGACCGGCACTGATCGCAACTGTCCACGATCGATGCCAGCCCGGATCATCCGGATGTAGGAGTTCAGCACGCCGTCTGACCTGCCGTCCGCCTGCTTGTCCCGCGCCGCCGCCTGAAACGCCGCTGTCAGCAGGGTCCGGTTGTCGCGGATGTAATGCGCGAAGCCGCCGAGAGCCGTGCACAGCCGGTCGATGCTGGGGGTGTCGCCGTCAACAGCGGCGCGGTACCGCCCGGCGGCGGCTGCGGAGTGCGCCTGCAACACTTCCCGCAAGACGTCTTCCTTCGATGCGAAGTAGCCGTAGAGCGTGCCAACTCCAGTGTCGGCAGCCTCAGCGATTTGCTGGATCGACGTCTCTTCGTAGCCCTGGTACTGGAAAAGGCGGCTGGCCGCGCCGAGGATGGCCGCCCTCGTGCGGGCCTTGCGGCGCTCGAGCCTCCCCGGCTGAGCAGGGAGCGGACCGGGTGTCTCCGTCATGGCGCAACCCTTTCCCGAAGGGCGTTCCGATTCGAAGAATCAGCCGCTGACTTCGGGCGCGATTACCGTAGCACGCTGCTCAGCCGGAGCGAAGCGGTCCCCTACGACTGTAACCAGAGGACGTCGCCGTGCAGGTCGCTGGCGTGGCTCTTCGCCGCGAAGACGGCGTATTCCACCTTGCTCGCGCCGATGGTCGAGCGGTCGCCGTGGCCCGGGTAGATCGTGGTGTCGTCGGCCAGGGCGTAGAGGTGCGTCGTGATGGAGGCGATCTCCTGCTTCAGGAGCTCGTTCGAACGCGAGTTGCCGGGGCCTCCCGGAAACAGCGTGTCCCCCACGAAGGCGTGCTTGCCGCGGACGAACGTCGTGCTCCCCGGCGTGTGACCCGGGACGCTGAGTACGCGAAACGCGAGGGCGCCGACCTTGACCTCGTCCCCATGCTTCACCGCGACGTCGAGCTGCCCGTCTTTCAGCCACGGCTCAGCCGGGTCGGCATAGACTTTGCAGCCGTACCTGGCTTTGAGTGCGTCGATGCTGGCCGTGTGGTCGCCATGAGAGTGCGTCAGGAGGATGCACGAAGGTTTGACCCCGGCCGATTCGGCCGCTGCGATGCTCTGTTCGACTTCCGCCGGGGCGTCGATGAAGGCCGCCTCGTTCGTCGTCCGGTCGACCACCACGTAGATGTTGTTGCCGAACCCTGCCGGCCCGGCGACCACGATCCTGAGTTCGTTGTCTTCGATCGTTTCCATTGAAAAGGCCCTCCCGGGTTTGTGCGCCCAAGCGTACGTCCGGGAAGGCCCGGCGTCAGCAGCGCCGGCGAGACTCAGCGTTCGGCACGGCCGCTCCCGCTGGCCAGGCGGCCCGCGGCGATGCCCACGAACACCCCGACGACCGTTTCTGTGATGTGCGTGAGCGTGCCCTGCACGCCGTCGTCACCTCCAGCCAGCCCAAGCGCCACCAGCCCACCGATAGAGAGCACCAGCGCGACGGCAAGCACGGTCACGATCGCCGACACCAGGCGTCCGATCGGCACCTCGTCCGGGTTCATCGCGACACCACCTTCCCCGTCGCCAACGAGATCCGGCGCACGGCGCGGGGATGACGAAGGCTGTGCGCGAACAACTCCACCGCCGCCCGCAGCACCACCCGGCCTGCGACGAAGTACGGGTTGGAGCGGCCCGCCGCGGCCAGTTCGAAGATAGTCATAACCCACCTCCTCGTGGGGAGATGGTGCAGCAGGACCAGCGGAGCGCTGATAGCCCGCTGTCAGGAGCCAGAAAGAATGCGCAGACGGGCTAGAAGCGGTCGATGACGCGCGCGACCCCCAGCCCGAAGGCAAGGGCCAGGCCGAACTGCATGTGCAAGCCCGCCGTCCTGAGCAACGCCAGGTTGAGCTTGCGGGGGTTCCCGCCTGCTGCCACGACCCGCACGATCGGCACCGCCAACGGCGCGGTCGCCAGCGCGATAAGTCCGGGCCAGGGCATCGCACCCACGGCAGCCGCCGCCACGAGAGACACGTAGGCCGCGGCCAGGAGCCCGTACATCTCCCAGTTCGCTCGCTGCCTGCCGATGAGCGTCGCCAGCGTGCGCTTGCCCGTCTTCCGGTCGTTTTCGATGTCGCGCAGGTTGTTGGCGTGGAGGATCGCCGTCACCAGGAAGGCGATCGGCAGCGAGGCGACGAACGGCTCCCAATCCCAGCTCTGCACCTGGACGAAGTAGGCGCCCACCACGATCACCGGCCCCATGAAGAGGAAGACCGTCACTTCGCCCAGGGCGATGTAAGCGAGATGGATCGGTGCGCCGGTGTACAGGAAGCCGGCGAGCACGCTCGCGATCCCGAGCCAGAGGAGCTGCCAGCTCGTGGTCGCGCAGAGCACCAGCCCGAGCCCGGCACCAACCGCAAAGCAGACGATACCCGCGACCAGGATCGACCTCGCGCTCACCACGCCCCGCTGGATGAGGCCGGCGGGGCCCAACGACTCGGCGTTGTCGGCGCCTTTCACGTGGTCGTAGTAGTCGTTCACGAAGTTCGTCCCGGCGTGGATCGCGACCGCCCCCACGAGGGCGAGAAGCGCCTTCCACCAGGAGAAGCTGTCCTCTGCGGCAAGGAGCGTCCCAACGAGGACGGGAATCACGGAGGCCGTGAAGGAAAACGGGCGGGACGCGGCCCACCACAGGCGAATCGAATCCATGGCGGCCCACGCTACGGGAAACCAGCCTCACCGTGAAGGAGCGGGCCCACGTCCCCGGCAGCCTCGCAGCGTCATGCGGAAAAGCCTCCAGCGATAGCCTTTACGGCACCGAGCCGGGCGCCCTCTCGATTTGTCCGGTAGTTGCAGACGGGTGGTATAGTGGCCCTTCGGCGCTCGCGGGGTGACTGCCGCCGTGCGGCAGGCTGCGCCGAATTTCCTCACTGCCCCGTGCCTATCCTGCGAGCACAAGGACGGCTCAAGTCTCTTGACCGAACCACTCCAGGTTGGCCAGTTCGCGATTGTCGATCACGAACCGGTCGACCGCGGCCCTAATGCCGGGGTCTTCCACGGCAAGGGGCCGGCCGACGACCGCGCCGAACTGTTCATCGTGGCCGAGGGGACGACGCCAGCAGGCGAAGCCTTCGCAGGTCACGTCGTTTCCGCCGTCGGCCACGCCTGGTCGCTCCTCGATATGAGCCTTACGGGCTCGCTCCGCGCCATCTTCCGCGAAGCCGAGCGCAACCTCCACGACTGGAACCGCAAGAGCATCGCCCAGCACCGCGTGAGCATCGGCCTCACCTGTTTCGCCCGCCGAGGTAACCAGGCCGTGCTCGCCCATGCCGGGCCCTCCATCGTCTTCCACCTCAGCGGCGACCGGCTCGCCACCTACTACACCGACGAGGAGCATGGCCGCCCCATCGGCACCGGCGGGCCCATCGTCCCCCAGCTCACCGGCATCGTCCTCGCCCCGGGCGACCGCCTTCTGCTGATCTCGACGAACGCAGTGCGCGAACTCGATGACGAAGTCATCGGCGGGATCCTTGCTCTCCCCGGCCCGAGCGTCCTGCAGGACCTCTACCGCCGGTTGCACGACCTCCGCCACGTGACGGCGGTGCTGCTCTCCAGCCAGGACGAAGAGCAACCCCCGGTGGAAATCGACGAGGCTGCCGATGATGTCATCATCGACGCTACCACTCCTCCCACACCACCGAACTCGCTGCCCGTAACGCCGGCTGAGGGTGAAGGTTTCCAGCCGTCGCTCTTCATCGGCGACCAGGCCGAAGACGCGCTCTTCAGCGCCCGCAAACAGTTGATGGAGGTCGCCCCTCGCAAACGCGTAGAGGCGATGGTGCCCTCCGTCATGGCCGAGATCCCGGCGCCGTTACGCCGCGCTTCGGGCGAAAGCCCGCTCGCTCGCCTCGCCGCGGAGCGCCAGGCCCGCGCCACCCTCGCCCGCGCCGCGGCGGCCAAATCGATCGCCGCGGCGGCCGGGGCGCGTCCCGCTCGCCGCACTTCTTCCGCCGTGACCGCTTCGGCCGATCCGGCCGTCCCGGCGAGCGCCCGCCGGCGGCGAGGCGAGAGCTTCTCGCGCGGCCTCGTCCGCGAAGAGACCCCGCCGCGCCCCGTCCCCTCAGTCGAAGACGTACCGCTCGTGAACGAGCTCGCCGACAGCTACCGCGCTCGCGCCACTGCCATGAGCCCGGTGAGCGAAACGATCGCGGGCGACAACACCGCCACCATCAACAACGGCGGCTCGCTCGTGCGCATGCGTGACAACATGGGCGGCCGCTGGCGCGGCGGTGGAGGCTCTTCGCGGCCGAGGACGGCCAACGCCCAACTCCCCCCCACCTGGCTGGTGATCGTGATCGGCCTCGGCATCCTCCTGGCGCTGGTGGGCTTCGTCACCGTGCCACGCATCCTCGAAGAGCGCTCAGGCCAGCGTTACGCCCAACTCGTCGACGGCGCCCAACAGCGGCTGGCAACGGCCCGCGTCCAGCAGGACCCAACCGAACGGCGCAAGGCGCTGACGGAAGCCCATTCGATGCTGCTCGAAGCCCGGAGCGCACCCAACGCCGGGCCCGAGGTGCAGCAACTCATCGCAGACGTCGCCGGGGCGATCGCCGCCATGGACGCGATCAAGTCACCCGCCTCCGTCGACACGATCGCCAGCCTCGAACAGTTCGGCGAAAAGCCCGTCGCCGTCTCCCGCCTGGTCATCGGTCGCGACCAGGCTTATATCCTCGATTCAGCGTCGGGCCAGGTCATCGCCGTCCCGCTGGTCAGCGGTGCCCCCAAGGTGATCTACACCGAAGATAAGGACGCGCGGCGCGCCCGGCCGATGGCAGCGGCGTACCTGGAGTCCGGCGACCTCGGGCCTGCCCTCATCGTTGCCGATGCAGCGCGCAACCTCTGGGCCTACGCACCCGCGAGCGGCCTCCGGCCCCTGGTGTTCGCTTCGCCGGGCAACCTTGCGGTGACCGACATTGCCGTCTCGGGCCGTGATCTCTACGTCCTCGATGCCGCCCAATCCACCATTTTCAAGTTCAGCCAGGGAGACGGGGGGTTCGCCATCGCCGCCGTCAAGGCTCTCGAGACGCCCGACCTCGCAGCAGCGAGGCGCCTCCTCGTCGATGGCGAATACATCACCTCCGACGCCAATGGCACCGTCCGGCGCTTCAGCGGCCAGCTCTCGCTCGAATTGTCCCAGGCGGGGATCGACAAGCGCCTGATAGCGCCCGAACCGGCCCAGCCGCTCACCCCCAACGGCGAGCTCGCCATCCTCGACGCCCCCAACGACCGCATCGTCGTCCTCCGCCGCGACGGTGCTTTCGACCGCCAGTACCGCCACAAGGATTTCCAGGCGATGAGCGCCTTCGCCGTGCGCGGCGCCGCCGCTTATATCTTCAGCGGAGGTAAGCTTCGCAAGGTCACCTGGTAGGCGCCGGCGCCCGCCCGGCGGGCGTTTCCCAGGGGTACACTTGATAGGGACGGTGGAAACGAGGCGGTCATGAACATCCTCATCACCACCGACGGCTCGGACGTCTCGAAGCAAGCCATCCCCCACGCAGGCCGGCTCGCGGCGGCGCTCGATGCGCGCCTGCTGTTGGTGCGCGTACTCAACGCCCTCACCGACCTGGGCGACGTCGAAGGGGTCGGCGTCGCGGAAGCCGTCGAGCGGGCGGCAGCCTCCTGGCGGGCAGACCTGGAGGCGATGCTCGCGGAGGCGGGCGTCGCGGGCGAAGCGCTGGTCGCGCGCCAGCACCGCACCGAGGACATCCACTCGGCCATCCTCCGCGTTGCCGCTGAGCGCGACGGGGCCCTGATAGCGATGCACGCGCGCGGGGTTGGCGCCATCCGCCACGCGCTGCTCGGGAGCGTTGCCCTGGGAGTGCTCGGCCACACGCCTCTGCCGCTCCTGCTCACGGGTGCGAAAGTCGGGCAACCCGCGAAAGCGCCCGGCTCCTACCACATCGTCGTCACGAGCGACGGCTCGCCCGCTTCCGCCGGGATCGTGCCGGCGCTGCGGACGATCCTTACCAGCCCGGGCGTGCGCGTGACCCTCCTGCGCATTTGCGAACTTCGCAGCGGCCGGGCCTCGCCCCAGGGCGAAGTCGAGGCCGCTCGAGCCCAGTTGGAACGCCTCCGCCTCCAGCTCCCTGCGACTACCCGATCCGAGGTGGTCGTCTGCCTCTGCACTGGCAGCGAAGACGTCTCGTCGGCCATCATCGGGGCCGCGCGCTCAGCCGGAGCGGATGCGCTCGCAATGGCCACGCACGGGCACAGCGCCCTCCACCATCTGCTCGCCGGAAGCGTCGCCCTCGGCGTGCTGGCGGAGTCGCCGATCCCCCTCATCCTCTGCCGCAGCGAAGGTTAGGCCGGCTACCGCGACGCGCCCCGCGATCCGGCGTGACTCAGCGCCCCGCGCGATGCGATACTGAAGCTCGCACGCCCAGGGTCAGACTGAACGATATGACAGAATTGACAGTTACGGCACGTGGGAACCCGCCGGTACCGTCACGGCGGAGACTGGTTCGCTGGCTTCTCATCGCGGCGGGTAGCGTTCTCGTCGTGATCGGCGTCGCTGGTATCTTTTTGCCGATCCTCCCGAGCGTGGAGTTCTTCCTGCTCGCGGGCATTTGTTTCGCCCGCAGCTCTCCGGCCGCTCATCGTTGGCTCACGACGAACCGGCTGTTCGGGAACCGCTTACGCGACTACCAGGAGGGCCGGGGGGCCACGCTCGCCACCAAACTGGTCACCTTCGCCATGCTCCTGGGTAGCGTCTCGGCGACGATCCTGCTCTTCGACTCGCCGGCCTGGGCGAACGTGCTCCTTGCCCTGGTCGTAATCGGGATAACGCTCCACCTCGCAACCCTGCGCACGATCCGGCGTTAGCGGGCGACTGCCTGGGCCTCAGGCACTGCTGAGTGCACCTGCGCCCAATCGTTCGTGCTGAAGATATCGGCGTCGATCGCGGTGCGTTCGCCGAGGGCGAGCCGGAACCCCGCGACGGCCCCGATCATCGCCGCGTTGTCGGTGCAGTAGTGCGGCGGCGGGATGCGGACGGTCACAGGACAGCGCCGCCTCAACTCTTCACGCAGGCGGACGTTCGCCGCCACGCCTCCCGCCACCAGCACTTCGGCTGCGCCCAGTTCGCGCGCCAGCCGCGAGGTCTTCCCCGCGAGCACGTCGACGACCGCCTCCTGGAACTCCCAGGCGATCGAGGCGGCGTCGTGTCGCTCCGACCTGACCGCGTGGAGCGCGGCCGTCTTCAGGCCGCTGAAGCTGAAGTCGAACGTGCCCGGCATCCAGGCCCGCGGCAGAGCGAGGCTGCTTGGCCCCGCGCCTTCCGCTGCCCGCGCTACTGCCGGCCCGCCGGGAAAAGGCAGGCCGAGCAGGCGCCCAACCTTGTCGAAGGCTTCGCCGGCCGCGTCGTCGCGGGTCCCCCCGAGCCGCTCGTACTGCCCGTGGCCGCGCATGTACACGAGATCGGTGTGCCCACCCGAAACGACCAGGCAGAGCGCAGGGAAGGCAGGCTCGGGGCCTTCGACCAGCCAGTTCGCGTAGATGTGACCCTCCAGGTGGTTGGCCCCGAGGAACGGCAGTTCCCGCCCGAAGGCAATTGCCTTCGCGGCGTTGAAGCCCACCAGCAGCGAGCCCGCCAGTCCCGGCCCCCGCGTCCCCGCGACTGCATCGATGTCGTCGAGGGTGCATCGCGCCGCCGCCAGGGCCTCTCGCACCACCGGGACGATGGTCCGCAGGTGCTGCCGGCTTGCTACTTCGGGGACCACGCCGCCGTACTTCGCGTGGAGGTCCACCTGGCTCGCGACCACCGACGAGCGCGCCACTCGCCCGTCCACGACGACAGCCGCGGCCGTCTCATCGCACGAGGACTCGATCGCCAGTACGTTCACGACCCAAGCGTACAGTCACCCACGCCCGTCGGGACAGGGCGAGGATCGCTACCCGCCCGACTGTTGCCTGAGTCGGATGATGTGGGGCGCATGCCCTTCGTCGAAGTGGCAGCGGACGGCGTCGCGCACTTCTTCGTAGAGCGCGGGCATATCGTCCGCTTCGGTGAAGATGGACTCTCCCAGCGCGCGGGCAGTGAACCCCCCTTCGGGATCCTCCGTCACAACAAAGATGATTTCGTCCACGTGCCCAATCATACCGCTTTCCGATTCCAGTCCAAGCGTGCGATAGACGTTGACGTTTGCGTTAACGTTGATAGACTACCCTTGTCACCATGGCAGCCGAAACCCAGCTCCACGAACCCTACCTCCAGATCGGCGAAGCGGCCGACCGCGCGCGTCGCACGCAGCGCACCCTCCGCTACTACGAGGAGAAGGGGCTGCTCCGGCCGCCCAGCCGCATGGACGGCGGCTTCCGTCTCTACTCCCCCGAAGACATGGAGCGGATCGAACGGATCAAGGAGCTCCAGGAGCTTCTCGGCTTCTCGCTTGCCGAAATCAAGGAGATGCTCGAGGCCGAGGATGTCCGCCTGCAGATTCGCGCCGAGTGGCGAAGCGACGCCGACGCCGCCGAAAAGGCAGTCAATCTCCGCCGGGCGCGTGAAGTGACTCTCCAGCAGATCGCCCTGATCGACCAGAAGATGGCCAAGATGGCTGAAATGCGCGACGAACTCGCCGCCCGCCTCGCCAAGTACGACGGCTGGCTCCTGCAGCGGACCGGTGATGGCGAGCCGGCAGGCGCAGCTCCGGTTACGAACTAACCCTCTCGCGCCCAGAAGCGTTATGCTGGCCCCGACTATTCGCCCAACGCGGGCCAGGCTGGCTTTATGACCCTGACCGACACCCTCAACCGGCCCCTCCGCGACCTCCGCATCTCCGTGACAGATCGCTGCAACTTCCGCTGCACCTACTGCATGCCGAAGGAAGTCTTCGGGCCCGATTTCACCTTTCTCGGCCGCGGCGACCTCCTCAGCTACGAAGAGATAGCCCGGCTCACCCGAATCTTCGTGGCGCACGGGGTCGAAAAGGTGCGCCTCACGGGCGGCGAACCCCTCGTCCGCCGCGACCTCGACTCGCTCGTGCGCATGCTCCGTAACGTCGAAGGCCTTCGTGACCTCACCCTCACGACCAACGGCTCGCTCCTCCGCGCCCAGGCCCAGAAGCTCAAGGATGCCGGGCTCCAACGCATCACGGTCAGTCTCGACTCCCTCGACGACGGGGTGTTCAAAGAGATGAACGACGTCGGCGTGCCCGTCGCCACCGTCCTCGACGGGATTGCAGCCGCTGCCGAAGCGGGCCTCCATCCCATCAAGATCAACGCAGTCGTCCAGCGCGGCGTAAACGACCACACGATCGTCGAGCTTGCCCGCCACTTCCGGGGCAGCGGCCACATCCTTCGCTTCATCGAGTACATGGATGTCGGCGCGACCAATGGCTGGCAGCTTGAGCACGTCGTCCCCGCGCGTGAGATCGTCGAACGGATCAATGCCGCCTTCCCCATCGAGCCGGCTGAATCGAACTACCGCGGCGAAGTCGCCCGACGCTGGCGCTACCTCGATGGCGCCGGCGAAATCGGCGTCATCAGCTCGATCAGCGAGCCCTTCTGCGGCGATTGCACCCGCGCCCGGCTCTCACCCGAAGGCGAGCTGTACACCTGCCTCTTCGCGAACCACGGCCACGACCTGCGCTCGCTTCTTCGCAACGGCCAGAGCGACGCTGAAGTCAGCGCCTTCGTGGCCTCGGTCTGGCGCGTCCGCACGGACCGCTATTCGGAGATTCGCTCCGCCGCTACGACCGGCCTTCCGAAGGTCGAAATGTCGCACATCGGGGGCTGAAACCCGCCGCGGGCGGTGCATTCGGGGACCCACCTGTACAGAGAATTGACCACGGACGCCGATCCGGGTTGTGACATGGCAACAAGATGCTAATATGTCGGCCGGAGGCGCGGTCTCGGGGATGTCCGCTCCATCGCCCGAGCCCGCCTCCTTATTTCTTGCCCCGCGTTTCCGCCGCGGGGAAGAGCAACTCGCGGGGACCACGATGGAACAATGGGAGTCCGATCTCATCGCCAGCGTGCGCGAACTCGCACGCGGCGGCTTCGCTGAACGCGCCGGGCGGGTCGACCGCGACGGCTCCTTCCCAACCCAGAACGTCGCTGAGATCAAGGCCCTTGGCATCCCCGGGATGGCCCTTCCAAAGGATTTGGGCGGCCTCGGCATCAGCGTCGAAGCCCAGGTGCGCATCATGGAGGAAGTCGCCTACGGCGACGGGTCCACGGCCGTGGCGCTCAACATGCACGTCCTCATCGCCGACTTCCTCGCCTCCCTTCCGCCCTTCCCTCGCCGGAACGCCGTCCTCGAAGACATCGGCAGGAACGGCGCTCTGATCTGCGGGCCAGGCTCCATCCCCACCGGCGAGCTTGACAACCGTAAGAGCGGCTACCGCATGGTCGAAGAGGGAGACTACCTGGTCGTCAATGGCAAGGCTGGCTTCGCTTCGATGAGCGACGGCGCTACCTACGTCATGGTTGGCGGCATCGTCGAACGCGGCGAAGGCGCCGAACCCGACGTCGCCCTCACCCTTCCCCACGTCGATACCCCCGGCCTGCGCATCCTCCACAACTGGGACGCGATGGGGCTCCGCGGCACCGCCAGCCACGACATCGCCTGCGAGGACATGCACGTCCCGAGCACCGAAGCGATGGTCGTACCGGCCGCCGCCCTGCGAGCGATCCAGCAGGCCTCCGGTCAGCCCCAGGGCGTCACCCAGAACCGTGCCCGGGGGGCCCTCGGTATCCTGGCTATCTGGCTCGGCCTTTCCCAGGCCGCCTTCGACTTCACCATCGACTACGTGGGAAAGCGCTACGGCTTCCTCGCCTCCGCCACTCTCGGGGGCAACGCCACCTTTCGTTCCGAAGAGGCCTGGGCCCAGATGGGCATCGGCGGACTCGAACACTGGCTCGAGACGGGCCGCATCGTGCTCTACGACATGGTCCGCCGCCTCGACACTCCTTTCCCTTCCACTGAGGAGTTCACCCGGTCCATGGTCCGCACCGTGTATCACCTCCGCCGCATGGGCGAGGAGGTGGCGATGGGTGCGATGCGAGTCTGCGGCGCCCACGCCTACGTGAAGAACCGCCCGCTCGAACGCATCTTCCGCGACCTCGTCGGCGGCAACGTGATGGCCTGGAAGACCGACCAGCTCCTCCAGACCCTCGGCCAGGGTGCGCTCGGCATGCCCATCACCATCGTGGGACCCGCCGGCGCCTGAAACTTTGCCTTCGCCGGGAACCTTCGCCGCCCCGCCGGCGTCTGGGACAACGAGACGGTGTCCCGGAGAAGGCGATGAGACGAGCACTGGTAACCCGGACGAAGCGCTGGCTGGCGGCAGCCGCTCTGCTGGCGACCATGGCGGCGGGCACGGCCGCGATGGTCGCGTTCGCGGCCACGAGCGGCCACGCCGAAGGGAAGCCCCCGGTCGCGGCGGCGACTCCAGTGACGGCGACACCAACGCCCTCGGCCTCGACACCCACCCCCGCGGCGTCGACACCATCGCCCACTTCTGTGGTCCCTACGCCCGCCGCAAAGCCGGTCGAGACCCCCCCGCCGCCGCCCGTCCCGCAACACTCGACGGAACTCCTGCCACCTCTCGGTCCCGTTTCCGCCGACCCTGTCAGAGTGCACACCGGGGACAGCGATTGTCTCAACGTCCGGCCCGCCCCCGGCACCACCTTCCAGACCGACGCCCTCTTCTGCCTGTCCGAAGGAGCAACACTCTGGCTCAGCGGCCCCGCGCAGGTGGTCGATGGCCAGACCTGGCGATTCGCACTCGGTCTCGGCTGGGTGGCCGCACGCTACACCGTCCCCGACCCGAAGCCGGCGAAGCCGTTCCCGGCGCTGCTCAAGGGGCTGGGCGTGGTCCAGCGCGACGGCGATTTCGCGAACGTCGGCCGTCTTGACAGCAAACTGAACGTGCTCAGCCGCGGCAGCGTCCTCACGCGGAGCCAGGGCATCGGCACCGCTCCGCCGAGACTCTCGCCCTCCGGCGAATACGTCGCCTACCCCGACGTGGACCAGGGTCGACCGATCACCCGGATCGCCCGCCTCGCAGATGGCTTCGTCTTCTCTTACCCCAACACCTGGTACGAGGGGTGGAGCTCGGACAATCGACTCCTTCTCGGTACGCAGGTCTGCAGCCCGGAGTGCCGCTCTGGCCTTTCCGTCGCCGATCCGCGGACGGGTCAACAAGCGGAGTTCGCGCCCCCGGCGGCGGGGTACTACGGCTCCGGCGCCTGGGCTCCCGATGGCAAGTCGATCCTCTTCGTCCCCGACGGCAAGTCCGTCGTCCGGATCGCCCTTGACGGCACGCGGACGACGGTCGCCACCATCCCGGACGGCGCCGGCCTCGGAGAGATCAGCGTGTCCCCGGACGGCAACTTCCTTCTTGGCGCGGGCACTCTCGCTCCGTTGCGGGTCGTTGACCTTCGCGACGGCTCGATGCGCGAGTTGCCTCGCGCCCAGGCCCGGACACAGATCGGCGGCAGTTGCGGCAGCGGCGCTTCCCAGCGTTCCGGCTGGATCGACTCGACGCGCGTCGTTTACCACGAGAGTTTCGCCGAAAACCGCGCCAACAACGGCATCACATTGGTCAACCTCGCTGACAATACTCGCCGCGTCTTTTCGTTCGCCTTCGTGCAGGACCTCCAGCTCGCCGCGCCCGGTCTGCTCTCCTTCACGTCGGGCGATGCCACCTGGCTCCTGGACCTGGCCACTGGCGAGTCGTGGCCCGTCGCTGTCGGCGCAGGCGCCGTCTGGCTCCACTGAGGCCCAATGCCGTCCTCAGTCGTCAAACGAGACACTCGCCTTCCGGAACTGCGCGAGCAGCATGAGGTCGTAGACGATTTTGCACCCGCCGCCGAGGATGAGCGGCCAGCCTGCCGATGAGGAGCTGAGCAAGGCCCCCGCCAACAGGGGCGACAGGGCCGCTCCGAGGCTGCGCGGCACGTTGGTCACGCTCGCCGCCGCCGCGCGTTCCTCCGGCGGGACTACCGCCATCACGAACGACTGGCGCGCCGGGACGTCCATTTGCGAAAGAGACATGCGCAGCAGCAAGAACGTCACCGCAAGGGGCGCGCTCGGCATCACCGCCGCGATGACCAGGAACGCGTTCGAAGGGAGGTGGGTGAACACCATCGTGTTGATCAGCCCGATCCGCGAGGCAAGCCACGACGAAGCGAGTTGCGAGAACGCCGTGAGCAGCCCGGCAGCGAAGAAGACCACGCCGGCCGTGCCTGGCGACACGTCGAATCTCTGGAACAACCAGAGAACCAGTAGCGACTGGACCACGAACCCGCCCCCGAACGAGTCCAGGGTGAACAGCGCCGCCAGCCGCAAGACCACGCGGCGAGATTGCGCCAGCACCCGCTGCCCGGCCTCAGCGGTAGCGGCTCGGGGAGGCGCCTGCACCCTCAGGTAGACGGCGGCGACAAGGATGGCCACCGCCGCGTACATCACGAAGCCCCCACGCTCGGCGCTGGTCACATCCCAATCGTTGTGCCGGGCCAGGAGCGCCGGGACCCCGCTCGCCAGGGCGCCCAGCGCGGCGGCAAGGGCGGCGAACAGGTTGTAGCGAGCGAAGAGTGCCGTCCGGTCTTTTCCCCCGACCTTCGCGCTGAGCAGCGATTGTTCCACCGGCAGGAAGACGCTGACGTCGCCGCCAGAGGGGTTGAGCGTCCCTGCGAAGGCGACCGCAAGGAGCGGCCAGAAGGCCGTGACCGCAGCGAAGCCGAGTCCCGTCGCGAACATCAGCGCGGCCGCCCCGAACAGGAGCCGCACCGCGCCGATCCGGTTGCTTACCAGGCCGGCGGCGAGGGTGAGGGCCGCCGACCCGAGGAGGGTCGCCGTCACGATCGCCCCGATCTCGATCGGAGAGAAGCCCAATCCCGACAGGTAGTGGGCGAGCAGCACACTGACGAACCCGTCGGCGAAGGCGCGCAGCGCGCGGGCGGCCAGCAGACTGGGCGCGTCGGGCGCGGCCGACGCGGGGAGAAGCCGCCCGAGGCGTCTCAGCTCGTGCCGGCCCTGGGGCCAGGGAAGACTCTTGCGGCGAACATCGAATGTCCCATCCTTAGCTCCTCCCGTCCTGCCGGCCGAATCGGGTAGACGCTGCTGGCACAGTCCTCGCCTCGCGCCGAAAAGTAACAGCCGTTACCGCCAATCGACAAGCGCCCGCTGGCCTTTCCACCCTGGGGACCCGCTGCCTTCCCGTTTACGTGAGGGTTTGAGTGTGCTAACTTCCCTTTCGAATAGCATTCATGTTTGCGAGGGCAGTCGAATGGACTTCAACGACAATGCATCCCAGCGGACCTGGCGCGGCGAGGTGCGTGAATGCCTTCGCACTGAACGCCCGTCTGCCATGGGCGACGAATCTGTCGGGCCCGAAGAGATGTTCCGGCGCGGCCGCGAAATGTTCCGCGAATGGCGCCAGAAGCTCGCGGCGAAGGGCTGGGTCGCCCCCGCCTGGCCGAAGGAGTACGGCGGCGCCGGCCTCGGCGTGATGGAGCAATTCATCATGAACGAGGAGTTCGCCGAAGCCCGTGCCATGAACGTCGGAGGCATGGGCACCTCGATGATCGGCCCCACGCTCATCATTCATGGCAACGAGGACCAGAAGAAGGAGCACCTCCCCCGCATCCTCAAGGGCGAAGTGCAGTGGTGCCAGGGCTACAGCGAGCCCGGCTCCGGCTCGGACCTCGCCTCCCTCCAGACCCGTGCCGTCCGCGACGGCGACGACTACGTCCTCAACGGCCAGAAGATCTGGACCTCCGGCGCTCACATGGCCGACTGGATGTTCATGCTCGCCCGCACGGACCCCGACGCCCCCAAGCATCGCGGCATCACCTACTTCCTCATGGACATGAAGAGCCCCGGCGTCACCGTGCGGCCGCTCATCAACCTCGGCGGGATGCACAACTTCAACGAAGTCTTCTTCGAAGACGTGCGCGTGCCCGCCCGCAACGTCCTGGGCGAAGTCAACCGCGGCTGGTACATCGGCACCACCACCCTCGACTTCGAACGCAGCTCGATTGGCAACGCCGTCGGCCAGCGCCAGACGCTCGAGTTCTACCTCCGCCACGTCCGCAAGGCCGGAGCGAAGGACCATTACGTGCGCAGCGAGTTCGCCGACCGCTGGATCGAGGCTGCCACGGCCAAGATGCTCAGCTACCGCGTAATCACGCTCCAGGCCGAGGGTCGCGTCCCGAACTACGAGGCCTCCATCGCCAAGCTCTTCAACACCGAGCTCAGCCAGCGCATCGCCCGGACGGCCCTGAAGTCGCTCGGCACCGCCGGACTACTGAGCGACCGCGAAACTGCGCCGATGAAGGGCCGTGCCGCCGCCAGCTACCTCGCCTCCGTCGCAGCAACGATCGCCGGTGGCACGAGCGAAGTGCAGCGCAACATCGTCGCAACCCGCGGCCTGGGCCTGCCCCGCGCCTGACCGCAACGAGTGCTTAGCTGTTAGCTGTTAGCTCTTAGCACTGAGCACTCAGGGACTAGCCTGTCCCCTCTCGGTTCGGCATGCTGGCGAGCACCAGTAAGGAGTCTGTTTCCCATGACCACAGGTGCCGCACCGTCGATCCCCACCGCTGAAGAGCTCGTCGGCCGTCTGCTCGAGGCGACTATCGGCGCCCTCGACATCTTCTCGGTGTACCTCGGCGAACAGCTGGGCTACTACCGTGCGCTGGCAGAAGGGAGTCCGCTCACCTCTGTCGAGCTCGCTGCGCGTTCCGGGACACAGGAGCGCTACTGCCGGGAGTGGCTCGAACAGCAGACCACGACCGGCATCGTCGTCGTGGCCGATGCCTCGGCAGCCCCCACCGAACGGCGCTACAGCCTCCCCGCGGGCTACGCGGACGTACTCGTGAATCCCGAATCAGAGATGTTCGTCGCTCCGGTCGGGCGTTTCCTCGCGCTCGCGGTTGCCCAGGCCCCGGCCCTGCTCAACGCCTACCGCGAAGGCGGCGGCGTCTCCTGGTCCGACTTCGGCGAACTTGCACGGGAGTCCCAGGCCGACTTCAACCGCCCGTTCTATCAGCACAGCCTGGTGCCCGGGTTCATTTCGCAGATTCCCGGCCTCGATACTGCCCTCAACACTCCCGGCGCCCGTATCGCCGAGATCGGCTTCGGAGGCGGATGGGCTTCGATCGCCATGGCAAAGGCCTACCCAACCGCGACCGTCGACGGCTTCGAAATCGATGGCCCGTCCGTCGAGATGGCCCGCAAGAACCTCGCTGACTCCGGAATCCGGGATCGGGTGACCTTTCATCATCGCGACGCCGCCGACGCCGGGATCGACGGTCAGTGCGACCTCGTCTGCGCGTTCGAATGCATCCACGACATGCCCGACCCGGTCTCCGTGTTGCGCACGATGCGACGCCTTGCCAGGCCGGGCGGGACGGTCCTTGTAATGGACGAAAGGGTGGGTGACGACTTCGGCAAAGTCGGAGACTTCAACGAACGTCTCCTCTACGGATTCTCCCTCGCGGTCTGCCTCCCGGACGGGATGTCCCACCAGCCTTCGGTAGGCACCGGCACCGTGATGCGACCGGCGACCTTCCGCAAATACGCGGTTGAGGCCGGCTTCTCCTCAGTCGAGATCCTGCCGTTGAAGCACGATCTCTTCTGCTTCTATCGCCTGGTGCCCTGACCCTATTTCCCCTCCCCGACGGGGCGAGAGGGCGATGGGGCGAAACCAGGAGCCGCCTGGTCCTCATCGCTCATCGCTCAGGGCTCCGGACGCAGGCCGGTTCTGTCCCCTGTCCCCTGTAACCTGTCCTCTACACCGTCAGCCAGTAGATCGTGCTGCCCCGCATCACCTTCGCCAGCCGCCCGATTTCGAACAGGTATTCGAGGTGGGCGATCGTCTCGCCGACGGCGGCGCGCTGCATGTGCGCCTCGAACTCCGAAAGCATCCCCGTCGCCCACTTCACCCGCCCCGCCACTTCCCAGGCGGTGGACCCGCCGCGGTCGACGCAGCGCACCATCTCTTCGAGGCGCATCACGTGGTGCTCCTCGATCTCTTTGATCCGCTTCTTCAGGTCGACGATGTCGAACTCGTGCGCCGGCAGCACGTACTTCACGTCGAGGTCGATGAGCTTGTCGAGCGAGCGGATGTAGTCGCCGAGCGGGCTGCCGTGCGTCTGGGAGTGGATCGAAACGTTCGGCGTGATCGTCGGGAGGATATGGTCGCCGGTCAGGAGGACCTTGCGGTTCGGTTCGTAGAGGCAGATGTGCCCCGGCGAGTGTCCCGGCGTCCAGATGATTTCGAAGTCGAAGTCGCCGACCTTGATTGTCTCGCCGCCGTGGACCTGCGTATCGGCCGGCACCGGCGACACCTTGTCGAGCATCATCATCGAACCCAGGGACATCGAGGGCGCGTCCATTGGCGGCACGCCGTTCGTCTGCATGAACTTGCTCATCTCGTCGGTCAGGCCCCGCGGCGAGAAGTAGCGAGCGCCGATCACCTCCGCGTCCTTTGCGTGGAGGATGATCTCGCAGCTCGAAAGCTGCTTCAGCCGGCCGGCCATCCCGTAGTGGTCGGGGTGGATGTGGGTCACGATCAGCCGCCCGATCTCCGTCGGGTGCGAACCGTGCTCGCGCATCCCCTCTTCGAGCGCCTGGTAGGCGCTATCCGTGTTCCATCCGCAGTCCAGCAGGGCGACGTCCCCCCCCGACTTGAGCAGGTAGGGGAGCACGTAGGGGAGGCCCTTCGTCACACGCGGGTGCTGTTCGAGGTCGACGCGCAGCTTCTTCGCGTCTTCGAACGTGAACTGCGGGAAGGGGGTGAGGAGCTGGTAGATGCCTTCGATGATCTGCAAAGCGCGGACCTTCAGCGTGGGCTCGCCGTCCC
Organism: Tepidiformaceae bacterium; assembly: GCA_041488155.1. Classification (GTDB taxonomy): domain Bacteria; phylum Chloroflexota; class Dehalococcoidia; order Tepidiformales; family Tepidiformaceae; genus JBGPOS01. Next base: position 18,206 of record JBGPOS010000015.1, on the reverse strand, counting down.
ACCACGGGTTGGCGGCTCGCCGGGACTCGCCCGGGACGTGAGCCGATACTACGGCCTTCGTTCACGCGGGGCAAAACACCCCGGGGATAGAAGATACGGAGGTCGAAACGTCCGGTGTTGTCGGAGACGGTGCTGGGTCCCTTAATGACGGGCCTTAGCCTGGCGAGATAAGGTGCTTCGCAGGGGGACGAAATGGCGGCCAGCGAGGAAGAGGAGCCTTCCAGACAGCACCTAGTCGAGTACCGCAGGATTCTCGAATGCGAGGGACCCACCGCCGCCGTCGCCTACGCCCGACAGCCTCGGGCGGCCGAGGTTCACCCGGCCATGTACGCGCAAGTTCTGGCCGGGGCGCTTACAGACTGCGGGGCCGAACTCGTCAGCGCGGAAATGGTTGCCGAAGGGCTGCGAATGTGGCGCGAGCTTCGTGTGACGCTGAACGACCCGCGCGTGGACTACAACGTAGCTAACGCGTTGTTCGGATCCTGGAGTCTACGCTCGCGGGCTTCGTCTTCTTTCGACGCCTGGGAGGTTGGGCACGCCGAATTGCGCGAAGCGCGGACGACATACCTCCGAATCATGAGCGACGCCGGCGCTCGGGCAGAACTCCGCGTGCAAGCTGCCGTCAACCTTGCAAACTCCTACGACGAACTCGGTCGTACCGTCGAGGCCGTTGACATGTACGACAGGGCCTTGGCTATATCGCCAAGATTCGGGATGGCGCTCGGCAACCGAGGCATGGCCCTCATGAGACTGGCGCGGACTACGCGGACCCATCGGGCTGCGTTATGGCGTGAGGCGTATTGGAACCTGCACGACGCGCTGGAGAGTGACGAGGACGTTCTTCGCTTTGGAGGGCTCGGCGCCCGCGACAGGTTCGCGAAAGAACTCACGCGGTGGGAGTCAGCGCCCACGGACCGCCGCTCCGGCACAAGAGTATTCCCCGATGCCTTCGGTCGGTGGTGTGAGGCTAACAAGCTGTTTCTCCACTTTTCCCAACGTTGCGCTACTGCCCGCTCACGCGATCCGCTCTACTTCGAATCATTCCATGAGCCGATCGATGTTGTGCCCACTCACAGTTCATCGCTGCCTCCGATGTTCGGCGCGTTCAACGTTCTCAAACAAGAGTACGTCACCGCTAGGCTTCTAACTTGGTTGTCGCTCGTAGATGGTCGCGAAGCCCGTTCCATGGGGCGATACGGACGTGGCGTAAGTTACATCGATACGCTCGACCATGCGAATCACGATGTCCAGACCGGCTTAGGAAAGCAAGCGTTTCAATGCGGAGTGAACCTCCTCGATAAGATAGGTAGCACGCTCGATCTGTACTTAGGAATGCAACGACCTAAACAGTACTTCATCGATTGGTGGAAGCTCAACAAGAACAAGGCTCCGGAGTCGCTCCACAACACGGTCAAGTCTGAGTTGGACGCTCGCAACGTTGGCATCTTGGCGTTATGCGACCTTACAGAAGACCTCGTTGATTCCGGTAGGTACTTCGACCTAGAACAGCTGCGACACGCGGCGACTCACCGCACCGTGGTCGTGCATTCGGAGGTGGAAGGAAGCATCACAATGCGGCTGAGGGACAATGTCGTTCGCGTGGGAGCGCATCAATTTGAACGCCTTTTGCTCGACCAACTGACGGTGGCTCGGTCGGCCCTAAGCTACCTCGTTCAAGCCATTGATCTCCGCGAGGCGCGCCGAGCGGCCACGTCGGCTGGCGCGGGAACCCCCCTCGTCGCTATTCCGGCGAAGCGATTGCGCAATTAGATCCGTTCGGTTCGTTGCCCACAGCGATGGCCAGTACGAGTCGCCGTATCAGGGGCGCCGGGCGGCGAGACGTATGCCCCTCGTAGCCAGCAGACGGGCGCGGAATCGCGCCCCTCACCACCCGCGAAGCCGCAGTTCGGGTGCCAATCCGGACTCTGTCCGAGAGAGTCGCCGCCGTCGACTGCGCTGCAGAGGGAGGAGTGGCTTTAATTCGTGCCGAAGGTGACGCCGCGCAAGTAGCGCACCGCCTCCCCGACAAGGTCGTCGAGCGGCCGAGTCGAATTCAGCACCAGCCGTTCGCACGTCGGCCGCTCCGAACCCGGCCTGGCGTACCAATTTTCGCGCTGCCGCGGCTGACTCGCGAGCGCTGTTCGGCTGGCCAGTCGCGCATCAATGACGGTCTCTGGGCAATCGGTCTCGACCATGGCCCACGCCGCCCCGAAGCGAGCCGCGAGCGAGCGCCCGTTCTCCTCGATCGATGACCAGCCGCATGGGCTGTCGAGCACCACGGAGTGTCCCGCTTCGAGAAGGTCTCCCGCCAGCGCGCGCATCGTTTCGTACGAAGCCGGACCTGCCAGAGATGGTTCTATGCCGCTTCGTAAGAGCGCTGAGGAGATGGCATCCTTATCGATGACGACGGCCGGCAACATCTGCCCGATCGCGCGGGCCAGGGTGCTCTTCCCGCTCCCGGGCTCTCCGTGCATCTGCACAATGATCACGAGGCAACCACGCCATGCAAATTCCGAACGGTGCGACGGAACTTGCCAGCAGCGAGCGGCTGGGAGGAACCCTTGACAGCAGCTCGTCGTGTTGGCATCGTCCAAACAAGCATAGCCATCGCGTAAGGGCGGCATCGTAACATCATGGCGCGCTTTTCCGACTACTTCCGCCTCGGCCAGTCCCAGTACCAGCTCGATTTCGTGGACATCCCCCTCGAAACTGACGTTAGGCTGTACGTCGACCCATTCGCGATCGGCGCCCTGTCGGATCCGTGGTCGGAGCAAGCGAACGACCTGATAGTGTCGTACTTCGAAGTGATTCTGCGACTTACGGCCGCCGGCCGACACACACAAGCCATCGGGCTCCTAAGCCGTCTCTCCGAACCAAATCAAACGCATCTCGGGCTGTCGACGCGCGAACCAGCCGGCCGATCGCTCGGTCGGTCCGGCGCCTCCGCAATTCACACCAAGCTATTGGGTAGCAAGGCCTTGCGAAGCGGGTTACTCCAGGACCTCTCCGACTGCGAACTGCTCGTTCCGGGAGTTGGACGCGACAAAATCTCCGACGTTGCAACCAACATAATCTTTGGACCACTGTTCGAGTTTACTAAGTCACAGTGCGACTTTCATGGGATTCCCACGCGACCTGTCGCGCAGGTTCTTTGGGATGCTGCCGCTGAACGGTGGAAAAGCGTGTACGTGCAACTGCCGGTTGTCAAACAGGCAGGTGGGGAATCGGCTGTCGTGTTGGTTCCGAAATATATCGTCCGGCTAGACTTAGCTTACGACACCCGCGAATATTACCAGGGTCACATTCTAGACTTTCTGCAGGCGGAGTATGTTAACGCAGGCGACTCCCTAGTAACCCTCCTTAAGAACGGGCGTAAACGAGTTTATAAGAAAGACATTGCTGTCAGACACCCGCCTTCTTCGGAATTCATCGTGAAGTTTTCAACAGAACACCCGGAGGTTCTTCAACAATACCGCAGTTCAGTTGAGGATCCCGGACCAGTGCCAGATCCGGTAATAGAATCGCGGGAACCCGATCCTAGAGAATTCGATCCACTGGAAGCGTTGGCTAGTATTATTCGGATACGGCCTGGTAATGCCGGCGCGACTCAGTATCATCGAGCTGTAAAAGGCCTCCTGACGGCGCTATTTTACCCACAATTGACCCGCTTCGAGGTCGAGCAGGAGATTAACGAGGGTCGGAAACGCCTTGATATACTCGCGGACAATGTCGCAACGAAGGGATTCTTCGCCTCTCTCCGCCCACGCTATGACATACCGTCGCCTTACGTTCCGTTCGAATGTAAGAACTACTCGCAAGACCTTGCCAACCCCGAGATCGACCAGATGATAGGTCGTCTGTCGGCTCGGCGTGGCAAGCTCGGCATCATTGTGTGTCGGCGTGTGGACGACCGAGGCACACTGCTAAAGAGGTGCAAGGACGCCCTGCACGATCAGGGTGTCGTGGTTCTTTTCCTCGACGATTTGGACCTAGAGGCAATGGTGCATGCCCTGGTCGACGCTGGCCTAGCGGGCGTCGATTCACACTTGCACGACCGAATCCGCGAAGTCCTGCTGTAAGTCGTCCGTCGCCTGCGCGATACTGGACCAGCCCTGCCGAAAGGGGTCCCAATGCCGCGGGTGCGGCACGAGTTCGCCACGCTTGATTCGGGAGCAATAGCCCACCGACAGCCCGGTGGCGCGGCTCAGCGCGTGCGCTGAGCGTGCTTGAAGCGCGGGCAGAATCTCGACGACGAACGCCGCCGCGTCCAGCTTGTCCGGGTGCAGTCGATCCCACGCGGCTTCGGCGGCGCGGTTGGCGGAGTTCGTCCGACCCTGTTTCGCCCGCGCCTGGGGCGTGGCAGTCGGATCCTCTCCGACCGCCCGTCGCGCTCGGAGCCGCTCGACGGCGGCGGCTCCGAACTGTTGAGCCGACTGTTCATTGTGTTCTGCCCGGCATTCGTCGCAGTAGGTGTGGTGGCCGGCGATGACTTGGCCGCACGCCAGACACGCGGAGTTGTTCGCAAGTGGTCGCGAACGCGGCTTGGGTGGTGGTTGGACGCGGACGGCGTCGAGTGCGGCGCGGCGATTGGATTGTGTGAGGGGCGTCGGGAGGGTGAGCCGGGCGGGGCGTACCACCATGGGGTTGGCGTGCGGGGAGGAACCCACGGTCGGAGTTGGACTCTCAGCGAGTCGGCGCGCGACCAACTCTGCGACGGGTGCCACGGCACGACGGAGTCGCGGGACTGCCACCGCGAGCTGCTGTGGCAGTGGCGCAACGAGACGGCACGTGCCGTCGGGCATTTCGTAGAATTCATGCCGGGAAAACGTGCGACGTTGCAGTAGGTCGAGCGCGACGGCGTCAGCTTCGGGCCGGACCGCTTCCATCACGTCGAGCGCGAGCGAGTCGCGGGCGGTCAAGTCGGCGTGGAGTACGCCGAGTCCCGGATCGAGTCCGACAGTGAGCAGTGCGATCCGTGTCTCGGCTTCGAGGATGGCGTAGAGGTAATTGAGAATCGCGTTCGCTGGGTTAGTGGCCTTGCGAGGCGAACCCGAAATCGCCGACACACGAGCCCCCGCCCGCCCCCAGTGTTCGGGGATGCGGGGTAGGTCGATCTTGGCAAAGCGAACCGAGACGGGAGTCCACGCGGCCCAATAGGCCTTAGCGGCGTGCGCCTCGGTGAGTCGCAGCGCCGGGACCGTAGACGCGCGTTCTACGTCTGAGAGTACCATGGGCAGTTCGGGCAAGGTCGTAGCTTCGACGGGCAGTCGGTCCAACAACTCCCATTGACGTTCCACCTTGAGGCGGATCAACTCACGCGCCAGTGCCAGGCCGACGCCGTTGAATGGCGCTATCGCCTGAGCGCGCCGGAGTCGTGGATCGTCTTGCCCCGCCGGAGCCGACACCGTGATGAGTACGCCGTCGGCGTCGATTTGCACGAGCGCCGCGCCCACATCGTGAAGCCATCGCATCGCTTCTAGAGAGATCGTGCCGGAGTGCCCGAGAAGTACCAGCCGCTTGAGCCGAGCGGTCCCGCGCGACAGCCGCAGCGTCCGCCGTTCGTCCGGGAAGCCATCGGCGACGGTGAGATGGCCCCGATCCACATTGATGCGAACCCCGTACCCGCTGACAACCAACAAGCCGTCGCGGATGCGTAGTTGGGTTGTCCGAGTGCTGCTCTCGGCGGTAGCTTGCCTTTGCATGCGGAACCTCCATTCCGTGTGCCATGCCCCCGGACCACTGGACGGTCGCGGGGGCTTCTATCAATTAGTCTGGCGCGATGAACACCTTCATTTCTGCGTGCCGGACAGCGATCGCTGTGACTAATTCCTCGTCTGGGATCGGACGAAGCCGCTCTTCGAAGTGCACCCGTAGCAAGGCCGCCCACGCGTAGAAGCCGACACGCTGGCTATCTAGATGTCCCTCGTCTAAGCCGTTTAGCACCGCGAGCCACTCTTCTGTGGTTGCCGGCGGTCGCCATCTTCGCTTTCGTGAAGGAAGCGCCTGAGCCTGGCCACCGAGTTCAGACAGTGATTTGTGCACGGTTCGGAGTAGCTTCGCCTTCGCATGGATCTTCGGAGCGAGTTCGAGCATGGCGCGCTTGATCTGAGACGTTGGAATTAGTGGCTCTCGAAATTCGGCTCCCAACGTAAGCACGCGACGTTCGAGCGCCCGTTTGGTTCCACGGAGTGCGGCGATTCGCACGAGCCGCTCCACGGTCTCAAGCGGATAGAGCGCAGCGACTGGCTCGGGGAGCAACCCTCGTGCTGCCCATTCCCGGAACTGTGAATACTCGACAGAGATGCCCAGTTCGGCCGCCAGCTCGCATGCGCGGTTGGCGGACACCGGTTGAATTGGCTTCGCCCCTGTCATTAGGAAACTCTTGATTTTCAGAAGTGGGTATGGCTCGGATTATAGGCTAGCTAACTATCCAACGCGAGCAGCTAGCTCAACCATTCGTGTGTGCCCCGAGCGGTAGGGGAGCTGCCGAAAGGAGTGATCACGGATGGATAGACAGGGCCTCTACGTCTCGATCCCCAACAGTGGAGTGCGCTGGCTACTGAAGCGAGCCGCCCTCGACTACCAATGCACGGTACGTGCGTTGGTCCTGGGGATCCTGAACGGCTGGCTCGCTGAGCACGGCTACCGCGAGAGGGTCTCGGACGGTGTTCCGGCCGTGGATCCGTAGACAAGAGAAGACCCGCCTCCGGATGCAACGGACGGCGGGCCAAAGGAAATCTTCATGTCTAGTTTACCACAAACCAACCCCGAACGGGAACGGCTTGGGCGGACCGTGGGCGCGATTTACTTCTCCGGTCCACTCTCAACCTATGAGACTCAGCGATACGCAGAGATGCTCGCGTACCTTCGCGGACACTACCCCGACGCTGAGATCCTCGAACCGAAGCACCTGTTCCACAGCCACGCTCAGTGGAAAGTCGAGTGGCCCGAGCTTCTCAGCCGGATCGACGCTGTCGTGTTCTTTCACGACAACGACCCGGACTGTATCGGCCACGGCGTGTGGGCCGAAATCAATGACGCTGCGAGCGCCGACAAACGAGTGGAGTTCCTCAGCGACGACGGACAACTTATCTCGCCCGAGCGACTGAAGTTCGATGCCGCGACCCCGCAGTCAATGCGGCAGTTCGTCCACGTGCGGACAGCAGGCGATGAGACTGACGCCCCGTGAAACGTCCAGCCATCACGCGTGCTCACCCGTATACGCCGAAGTCCGGACCGTTCGCGGCCCAGACTTTCACAAGTCGTCGCCAGTACGGCAACGTCCACGCTCGACTCAAGGGCTACGCGTCCCTGGCAGCACGACAGCGCGCCACCGGACAGGCGCCGACCAAGCTCAACCTCGGCCGGCTCAGCGCGTTGCAAGAAGAACGTTACGAAGGAGCGCTGAAAACACTCCGATACATGCGCCAGGAAGGGTTGAGCCTGAAACAGGCGGCAGCCAAGGCCGATACCACGCCGACTACCGTCCGTCGCTACGTCGGGCGGGAGCTAGAAAAGCGGGGAGGCCGTTACTTCGCATCAGGAGATGACCGGCTCCCGCGAACCTTGAAGTTTAACGCAACCCATCCGGGGGAGCCCGTCGTCGTTACTGTCCGGAATTCGAAGACCGCCAGCCTCATCGCGCGGCATGACGTGGCGCTCCGCCGATACGTCTATGGCGACGGCGACGCCGGACCACTCCTGAAATTCGCTGGGAAATACATCCAAGTCGAAAAACGTCGGTATTGGTTCCTCACCGACCTCAATGAAATCAATCTTCGCGCTCGGCGTGGCCAGCTCTCGTTCGAGAGCATCTACGCCGCCGCGGCCTGAACTCGATTCGAAGGGAGAGGCATTAGATGGACAACGAACTTAGTCAAGCTTTGCGGGAAGAGCGGAGGCGACAGGAACTTCCACCCGACGCTAAGTGCGCCTGTGGCGAGATCGATGTTGGCGTCCTCGTGCGGGGGCGCGTCCCGGTGATCTGCTACGAGTGCCTCGCCGTCGCACAAGGCAAGAGCGGGATCGAAGCCGACCACTTCGGCGGTCGCGCCAACTCAAACGATCTCTATCGCTTCCCAGCGAATGACCATCGAAGGATTAGTGACATGCAAGAAGACTGGATCGAGACACTTCGCAACCCCGACCACAGCCCGCTGATCAAAGCGGCGGCCGTGCTCCGCGCCTGGCGCGACTACATGCGCCTGATCATCGAACGGTCGGTCGGCTGGGTGCCGCAGGCGCTCGAAGCGCTCGACCGATGCTTAACGACAACCTTTGGCGCCCGTTGGTGGGAGAGTCAGGACTTCGCGGCCTTCACGGCGGCGGCGCGCTAATGCCTGATCCGGTGCCCATCCACAGCCAACTCGTTACGCGCGCCTGGGCGGTCCCGAAGGACCGCCGTGGGCGCGATTGGCAGCCAACGCACAACAGCTTCCCTAACGTCACCCTCGTTTTCGACTGTGAAACCCGAACCGACATCTCGCAGCGCCTCACGTTTGGTGCGTATCGCATCTATCACGGCGACCGCTGCAACGAAGAGGGGCTCTTTTACGCTGACGACCTTCCAGACGAGGATCGCGCGAGATTGGGCGATTACGTCGCCAGCCATTCAGGCGACGCGCGGAAGCGCTACGGCCGCTCTGATCCCCAACTCCAATTGTGGAGCCGACAAGAGTTCCTCAAGAAGGTGTTCTGGCCGGTTGCCTACCGCGGCAAGGCGTTGATTGTCGGTTTCAACCTCTTCTTCGACTTCGCTCACCTCGCCGCCAGCGCGGCCCCGGCGCGCGGGCAGGGGACGGGGGGCTTCTCTTTCACAATGGACGAGTACGTCGATGGACACGGGCGACGGGTTCCCAACAAATACCACCCGCGCATCGTGATCAGCCCGATCGACAGCAAGCGGGCTCGAATGCGGTTCACTCCGGTCGACGTGAGGAAACCGAAGCCCTCTTACAACAACTTTCGCGGCCATTTCCTCGACCTGAAGACGCTGGCGTTCGCTTTAACGGACCGGAGCCACAGCCTCGCCTCCGCCTGTGAAGCGTTTGGGATCGACGAGGGCAAGGACAAGGTCGAAGAGCACGGGCACGTGACGGAGGACTACATTACCTACTGCCGCCACGATGTGCGCGCGACCTGGCACCTGTTCGAGGCGCTCAAAGCGGAATACCAGCGCCACCCGATCGAGTTGCAGGCCACGCGCGCCTATTCGCCGGCGACGATAGGCAAGGCGTACCTCGCGACCATGCGGATCCGGCCGCCGGAGTTGGTGCCGGATCGCGAACTAGGCCTCTGTGCGGACGCCGTCTTCGGGGCGTGCATGCAAGCGTACTTTGGTGGCCGATCGGAGTGTCGGATTCGCCACCATCCGGTGCCCGTGGTCCCGCTCGACTTCCGGAGCATGTACGCCACCGTCAACGCGTTGATGGAATTGTGGGATCTGCTCACGGCCGAGACCGTGGCCGCGGTCGACGCCACCGCAGAGGTGTGCGACTTCCTGGGTTGCCTAACGCGCGAGGAAATGTTCGATCCCAAGACGTGGCCGAAGCTGCGGGCGATCGTCCTGATTATTCCTCGCGGCGACGTGCTCCCCGCTCGCACCGCGCACGGGAATCAGCAGGGGTTCCAGATCGGAGTCAACGAGCTGACGACCGATCGGCCCTACTGGTACACGCTCGCCGACTGCGTCGCTTCCAAGCTCCGCACGGGGCGAGCCGCGGAGGTAATCCGGGCTATCCGGTTCGTGCCGAAGGGCCGCCAGGCCGGACTCCGGCCGCTCAAGCTACGTGGAACCGTGACCGTGGATCCCGACACAGACGACCTCTTCAAGCGAGCCGTCGCACTCCGCAACAGCTTGCCAGCCGACAGCGCCGATCCGGACATCGTGCGGCTAAGCGACTTCCTTAAAGTACTCGCCAATGCCACCGCCTACGGGATCTTCGTTGAGCTGAACCCGGACGAAGACGCCTCCGCAGAGTGCGAGGTCTGGACGGGCGCGCAGACGCCGTTCACGACCTTCGTCGAGCGACCGGAGCGACCGGGGCAATTCACTTTCCCACCCCTGGCCACCCTGATTCCCGGCGCGGCTCGGTTGATGCTCATGCTTCTCGAACTCGAAGTGACGGAGCGCGGTGGGAGTTACGCGTTCTGCGACACCGACAGCTTGGCGCCAGTGGCGACCGAGAGCGGTGGTCTGATCGAGAGCGGTGGTGAACGGTCGTACGCGCTGTCGTACGCCGAGGTTGAGGAGATCCGCCGGCGGTTCGATCGCCTCAATCCTTATGAGCCGCAGGGCGGCGAGCCGCGCGGCGAAGATCGGGTGCTCAAGTGGGAGCGCAAGAATCTCACTCGCGAACACTGGAACCACCAACAGTGGTATCTCGGGATCTCCGCCAAACGCTATGCCCTCTTCACCTCCAAGGCGGACGGTGAGCCGGAGGTCCACGAAGCTAAGGAACACGGGCTCGGACATCTGCTCAGCCCGGACGAGCCGCCGCCCTTCGGGGAGGTTGACCCGCGCTGGGCGAAGCGGTGGATCAAGCGCGAATGGACGGCGATCGTGCGCGAGTTCCTGGACTCTTCGCGTGGATGACCGGCCGGGACTCGACCAAGTCGCGATTGGCCGCCTGAGTGTGAGCAAGCCATTCGTCTGGAAGGCGTTCGCCTCATACAACGCGGGGCGGAGTTACGCCGACCAGGTCAAGCCCTCAAACTTCCTGCTCACCGCCCATGTGCTCCCATTCGGTCATCCTGCCGGTGTCGACGTCGGGCACTTCCGCCTCGTGATTCCATACGAGCTCCGACCAAGCCGACGCCGGCGGAAGTGGCTCAACATCTACGACGGAATTGAGTACGCCGCCCAGGTCGGCACGCCGGAGACCAGCGCAGCGGTCGCGGTGCTTTCCACCTTCCGTGACGTTGTCGAGGCGTACCGGTATCACGAAGAGGCGAAGAGCTCCGGCCCCGACGGCACACCGGGCGGCAAGCGGGCTGGTGGCCTGTTGGGCCGGCTGTCCATCGTCGCCCCAGGCGAACCACGCTACGTCGGAAAAGAGTCCAACCGGCTCGAAGAGGTGGAGGCGGGCATCGTCGGCGACGAAGAGGACGTGCAAACCACGTACCACGACCGGGCGCACGAAATAAACGTGCTCCGAACGGTCCTTCAGCGACTCCCGAAGGGACAGATGGCGAAGGTGGCCGGCATTTCAACGCGGCGACTGCAAGACATCGTCCACGGCCGCTCGACCCCCCGACCGAGGACGCTGAAGGCGTTACGGCAAGCCGCGCGAGACGAGCTGGCGGAGCGGCTGGAAGGCGAAGGCTGTTCCCTTACCCGCGACGTTTCCTTCGAACCCGCTGCGGCGACGTGGCTTCAACTGGGTGGAAGCTCGGTACGGGCTTCCGCTTCGCGGATCAGGTCCGATGCCCGCGTGCCAAGCGCCCGGGAGAGCGCGACGATTGCCGAAAGGGACGGCGAGCTGGCGCCGCGCTCCACCATGCCGACGTAGTTGCGGTGGAGATTGGCCATTTCGGCGAGCTGTTCCTGCGACAGCGCAGCCCGGATTCGTTGCTCGCGAACTACCGATCCGAAGGCTGCCCCGATCGCGCCACGCGTCGCCATGAAAGGCAGCGTGAGAGCAACCTCTAAACGGTTCTACACAATATACTGTGCTAGCGATGACGAATCTGCGGTGGGCGACGTTCCTCGTGGCTGCGCTCGCAGCTTCGACCTGGCTAGCCTCGTGCGGAGAGACTGCCCGCGACAACAATTCAAGCTCGTCGACCGCCACCAAAGCGTCGAGCCCTGGCACTCCAGTCAGCATTCAGGGCTATCTGGAAACGAGAGACACCTCCGTATGGTTTCTCATCCTCCCGAGCGAGTCCGGGAACGTCGGAGGCCAGCTCAACACTGCGATCGCGGACCGGTATTCACAGAGCGGGGTAGTAGGCTACACGACGCCCGTGATGGTTCATATCGCAGGCGCGGCTGTCGGCTCTCAAGTTACGGTGGTCGGCTCCGGCGTTTCCTGGAAGGGCCAGGTCATTGGAAGCGGGTTAGCCGTCCTGATTCCCGATTCGAATGGGAAGCTTGTTCAGCACACGTTCAACGCTGCGTCATCGGACGACTACAACGCCGCGGTTGGAAGACTGGGTAGCGCAGTTTTGGCCTCGCGATAAAGCAGTCGGCGGCGGCAGCGGGCGTGGCGACGGCAACGACAGGCGGAGGCTTAGGCCACCGCCACTGTGCAACACCTCAAGGGCCCCTCGATCGCATCTCCATCCACGTACTGAATCCAATCAAGCACACGCTCGCTTCCCTTCTTGGTTCGTTGCAGGATTCCGGGTCCGACCTTCGCTTCCGGGCGATTTGACGATCAGCCACCGCATCTCCTCCGTCTCGTGTTCCTCTGGGCGAGCCAGGCGAAAGCGCTAACGACGACGAATAACCATCAATTGAACGGACAATTGCCCGGTATTGTCTGCGAACGAACCGGGAGGGGTTGTCACATCGTTGGTCGCCAGATAAAGCCTTCCAGAGGCTGCTGCTGAAAAAGTGCTCGATCTCCCTAGGAAGAACCAGTCAGACGGTCCTATTTTCCCGACAAGCGCTCCGAGAGGAACAGTAGGCGCAAGTGCTCTCCCGTCTATTCCCCGCGGATTGTTGCCATCAGCATTTCCACACTGATTGTAGGCGTTACACCAGCTACCGGAAGCCACTACCGTAACTCGGTCCCCGACATCGATATCAACACCTGTGTCGAACAATTCTGAGGCGGCTGGAAGAACTCGGACGGTATTCACATCAGCGCGTGGCGTCGGCGTAGGGACAGCCGTGGGTGTTGCAGTCGGCGCGGCAGTCGGCGTGGCCGTAGGAACAGGTGTGGGTGGGACGGTAGCGCTCGGAGCCTCGGTCGGCGTCGAGGGCTGAATCCTGGTAGGTTGCGGCGATGCTGGTGCAGTCGCGGTGGGAGGAGTGGCTATGCTCGGCTCGGCGCTCGGTTCGGAGTTGGACGGCGCTGATGCGGTGGCCGGCAGAGGCGCGGGAAGAGAGCGATCTCGGACGAGATAGCCTAGTCCAAGTAACACCAGCGCCAAAGCCGCGAATGCAATCGTGCGCGCCAGAGAGCGGGTTGCGATGGAGTCATCGCCGAGCCTACTTGCTTCGATTGCGTTCCAAATCTCAACCGAGACGAAGTACAGAAGGACGGCTGCCCCCGCCCAAGCCGCGCTCGTCGACCAGCCGAAGTCCTTTACCCAGCCGCCGGCCGCGGCGAGAGCCGCGACGACCAGGCCGGAGATGATTGCGCGCGGCGGTGGCCGTCGTTCCGTCCTGAAGCGCCCATTGTGATTTGGGCTATGAGGCTCCACGCTTCGAATTCTAACCGCGATCCGGAAACGACCGCGGAGCTACCGAGTTGCATGGAAATCATTGGAACCAGCCGGCGCGCCGACGCTTCTAGCAGCCTCTTTGGTACGCCAACTAGCGAGCTAAGGACGTTGCTGAGCCCGCGGTCCGTGGGTGCGAACTCTCTTTTTCACAGCGTGGGTGGTCGCACGGTACCTAATGCTGGCTCATTGGAGAGCAAGGAAAGCAACAGCCAGGGCTCTTTTGGACGGCTTCGCGCGAAGATGTGTGATCGAGGTGGTCCCGATCCCGATCTCCGTGAGGTCCGGCCCGCGCGTCGGCGAGACAATTTCCAAGGTCTCTGGGTGAATGCGGAAAAGGTCCGCATCATAGGCGCGATGATGGGTCGGGCACAGTACGAGTCCGTTCCTAGGGTCTGAAATACCGCCCATGGCATCGCTTACGATGTGTGCTGCGTCGAGTAGGACCGGCATCTTCACGTCACACACCGCGCAGCAAGCTCCGTATCTCTTAAGAACCTCAAAGCGGAAGCGCGCTTGTCCAAGCCGGAATGTTCCTTGAGCCGTTCGGGTTCGTCTCTCTCCAATCGGCTCGATCTCTTGCTCGTCCGCGGCAGCCGCACGCCAATCGCCGGGCGCCTCGTCTTGGAAAAGCACGAGGAACTGTCGCAGTTCGTCATCCCAATCAGCGACCCATCCGAGCTGAACGCGGCGCATACTGTGCGGGTTCGCATCGGCGGGGGTGATCACGAAAAGAGGGATAGTCAGCTCTCGAGCAGCCTTCGTTGCGGCAACCTCGGTGTTATCCCTCGCCTTGGGCCTCCGGGTAGAGGGATAGTGATAAATTATGCTGTCTTCAGCGAGGTCGTCCGGGTAGTGGCGGCCGGTGTGAAGTAGACCTACCGTGATCCCACTGGGTGCCACAGCCATCCGAGTCCGAGCGCTGTCGACCCAGATTCCCTGGGCCCCACCGAAAATACCCAGCGCTCGGAGCAGCGCCGCTGGCGCAACCTCCGGATCGGACGACGCGCGCAAGTCTGACCAAAGCCCGAAACGACGCGATCGCTCTCTCTCGACCTCATCGGCGGATCGTCCGATGACCACAGCCGGAATCCTACGCCAATCGATTGGCCTCTGACTCCGTCGAGCGACGGCGATCGGGAGGTGAAGTTTCGGAGACTGCAATCTTCGCAACGGGAAGACACCGCCACCCTTCTGCCCGCGCCCCGCAGCTGGCCCGCTGAGACTGCGCAAAGCGCGTCGGGTTCAGCAAGATCATCGAGGCAGCCGCCTTCCCTCGTCTTGGGACGGTGCTAATCTGCGCCGAATGACCACCGTCATCGACCGAGCAACGTTTCGCAGAGGACCGGAGCCGTACCTAGGTTGGTACCTTGAAGGGCAGATACCAAAGAGCCTGGCAGGCGTTGGGGGCAAATACGAGTGGTATGCGCAGATGGATCGGGGCGGCGGGCAGTTTGCCGTGAAGGTTGACGCGTCACGGATTGGTTCGAGTGAGCTTGAAACACGCTACGAGACGGCGTTACGAGCCGGCCAAGCCATTTGCCACGCGAAGATCTTTCTCGGCACGTGGCTCCAAGACGTTACCTACTCGGTAGCGCTCCCACGACCGCCGGGACATCTTCCTCAACCGACGATTCGAGGCCTAATTCTGCGAGGTCTCTATTCGCTGTACGAAACGGGCTTCGACGACAACGACATCGAAGTAGATATCCTCGGCGTCGCTCTCGAACTTGCGGTTGAAGCCAAGCTCGTCCGCCGCGCGATTGACCACCTGTTCGATAGCCGACTGATCGAGGAAGCGGGAACACTCGGGCGCAACCGGTCGACGGGGCACATTTCGATTTCTGGCGCCGGTGTGACAACGGTCGAATCGAACGCACTACCAGTCGAGGCGTTCCTCCAAGAGGTTTATTTCTCTGCGGTGCGGAGGATCGCGGCCGTCGCACCCACGCTCGGGACGGTTTTCGAAGACCTCCGCAGCGCTGCCGGAGAGGCGGTGGGTTCGTCCAACGAGGTGGTGGGGTTTGCGGCGCGCGTTCGAGATTTCGTGGAGCGGTTCACGGACAGCCTTTGTGAGGCGCACGGCATCGAAGGGCCGTTCGAAAAAAGTAAGACCGTCCAGAAGGTTCGCGCCCTTACGGCGCGCGCGAAATCAGAGACTCAGAGAGATTACGTAAGAGCACTCGCTGAGGTGGTAGAGGCCCACTGGACGCGCCTGAACCCGGTCCAACAACAGGGCGTCCACGTTGGCCTCGTCGAGTCTCAACGCCTCTTCGCTTATACCGTGTTGTTCGTTGCGGACCTGCTCGACGTGCTGTCGGCAGGGTGACGAGCGAAACCCGGACGTTTCGACCTCCGTATCTTCTATCCCGGCAAAACACCCCGGGGCTAGGTGATGGTCCGGGCCCACGCCCACTCCAAACGAATTCTTGTGTGTAAGCGATACACCCCGGATAGATCCTACTTGCGTTCGGAGCTTGACAAGGTTAGTCTAGGACTGTACCGTCCTTAGGACGGTACAGTCTGGTCAGTACAGTATTATGCCATTCTCGGGGAGGCTGTGCCTTGACGGACTGCGAGGTCCGGTCGAAGAAGTTGACCCCGATTCTTCTGCGTGCTAGCGTCCTCAGGACGCAGCACGCCGCGCGAGGACACCGAAATCGCTCGCCGAGACCTCCTAGCGTCGCAAGTCCTGAACGTCTTGGCCTCTGATCGCCGCCGCGCGGTGGCGCAGTGGCGCGTTCTCATCTTGCTTAGACGATTCGCGAGCCAGGCTGTGGTGCCCGAGCCTGTGCCCTCACGTGACCGCGCGCTGAGCGTCATTCGGCGCCTAGTGGGTCGAGGCGACTTCGAGAGAGTGCGCGAACTCAAGAACGTCTACGTGGTGGTCAGTCCCTACGCTCTCGCTATCCCACTGTCCGATGAACAGGTAATCCAAGAGGCAAATCCGCAGTGCTTCTTTTCGCACCTTACCGCGCTGGCGCACCACGGGGTGACGGATGTTATTCCGAATCGCATCTACGCCAGCACGGGGATGCCGAAGTCCCACCGCCTGCCCCTGGGTACCTCGAACGATGACTGGTTCGAGCTGGCATTGCCCGTAGGTCAGGTGCCTCTTGCGCTCCGTGGCGTGTCCATAGTGTGGAGCAGGCCGGTAGATGAGCAGGGGGTCGTCGTAGCATATAGCCAAGGTGCGAGCATTTACGTGACCGATCTAGAAAGGACGCTGTTGGACGTTCTGAAAGAACCATCGAAGTCACACGGTATCGCCACGGTCCTCAAGGCATGGCGGCAGGCTTCGGAGTCTTGGGATCTTGACCGGCTCGTCAGCTACGTCGATCCGGGCAGCCCTGTCATGCGCCAACGCGTGGGCTACCTTGTCGAGCGGCTCGGTCAATCGCATGGAGCGCTCGAAGAGTGGAAACAGAGACTCCAGCGAGGCGGCTCGCTGCGACTCGTGGCCAGCGAGCCGTACTCATCGGTGTTTACTGAAGATTGGAACCTGTCGTTGAACGTGCCGCCGGCGGTACTCGCTCTTCTCGATGAGTGAGGCCGCCGGAGGCCGAACATTTCCCATCCGCCTGAGTGAGCTCAACGAGTGGGCTGCGCGTAATCGCGTCACTTCCGACGAAGCAAGGCGTCGATTTGTCCAATTCGTCGTTCTCGACAGCTTGGCCGCGGCAAACGTAGCCAAGTCGCTCGCGTTTAAAGGGGGGAACGCACTGCGGTTCGGATACGGATACCCCAGGAGCACTTTCGACCTAGATTTCACCGCAACGAACCTTGAAGAAGACTCTGCAGCGATTCGGAGCATCATCGATGAGGCCGTTCGAGAGGGATCGAGGGACTTCGAAATCAAATGCAAGGTATCCAGCGTTCATAGAAATCCCCGCAGTCTGGACCGAACGCTACCGACCTACACCGTGAAGGTTGCATACTCGTTTCCAGGAGATAGAGCCTTCGCGGATTTCCTCGAATCGAGTAAACCATCAACGACTGTAGTACCAGTCGATATTAGTTTCAACGACATTGTATGTGAGACGGTCGTTGTTCACTTCGGTGGCGTCACCACGACCGGGATACGGATCTGCACTTTGAATGACATCGTTGCTGAAAAGCTGCGTGCGATTCTCCAACAAGTGGTCCGAAACCGTACCCGACCTCAAGATGTCTATGACATCTCTCGTGTTGTTAGGCTCGACAGGGCGAAAATCGACTTGTCTAAAGTGCGCTCATACGTCGCGGAAAAGTGCCGTGCTCGCGACATCGTCTTCTCCGAGAGAGCCTTCGATGAGTCCATCCGGGCGCGGGCGCAGTACGGTTATGACGAGCTCCGTGGAGATCTGGGAGACCAGTTCATACCCTTCGAGGAAGCTTGGGAGGACGTCGTGTCGTTCGCGAGGGAATTGCTCGCTCTCGACTAGTCCAAGCTGTCGCTTACCGCCGCGACATCCCCCGCGCGATCCGGTTCGGGTTCACAAAGCGGGTGATGAAGAAGCTCACCCGGACGTGCTGCTGAAGTCGACATCCCTGGTCTTGACCGTGCCGGCCGTCCGGCCCGGCGCCGTCTGGTAGGTCCAGTACAGGTTCGTGTGCGCGATGACCTGGTCTGGCGGCGGCGCCCCCCATGCCGTCTGGTCGTTCGTCGTGTGGGCGTCTTTGACAAGGGTCGCGTCGTACCCCCTGACCAACGCGCCGTGGAGGGTCGAGCGGATGCACGCATCGGTCTGCGCGCCGACGACGACGAGCCGCCCGACTCCCAGGCTCGACAGAACGGTCTCGAGGGTGGTGTCCTCGAAGGAGTCGCCGTAGTTCTT
>JBGPOS010000014.1:0-65527 GCA_041488155.1 Tepidiformaceae bacterium | reverse complement strand
CGCGCTTCTTCCGGATACTCGTCCGACTCACTGGCGCCAATGCGGCCCGGCGCCGTCGCCCGCCGCCCGGCCGCGGGGACGAGCGTCCCGGCTTTGCCCAGACCGATCGGCGGCATGTTGTTGTAGACCGCTTCGTACTGGCCCGCCGCGACCTTGTAGGTCTCGTGCCAGATGCCAACGTCGCCGTTCGAGCCCGTGCGCTTGTTGAAGGCCACCCAGGCCGGGAAGTGCTTCGCGTCGTTGTTACGAGAGTAGGCTTCGAGGTCCTCGAAGCTGCGCCAGTACTGGACGATGACGCCCAGGTGGTTCTTGTACGCCAGCAAGCCCATCTCCGGGTGCTGTTCCAGCTCCTTCAGCATCCTCGGCATCGCCATGAACACCGGCAGCCACTTGTGGACCTTCCAGAACTTGTTGAACCGTATCCCGATCAAGAAGACGACGAAGTCCCCTTCGATGATCGGTGTCATCCGCTTCTTCGTGATCGCAGCCATGCTTCGTCCCCCGTTGCAATGCTGCGCGGTAGTCTACTCCGCTCTCCGGCCGGGCCCGCAAGGAGTCAGTCGACGAGCGCCTCTATCACGGCTTCGACGATCGCGTCCGCCTTGGAACGCATCTCCTCGTCGGTCGCGTCCTGGATCGGATGGGGGACGAAGATGCGTCGCACTTCCGGCAGGCCAAGCGCCTTCGACTGCACTTCTGCGGCGTCGATGAACTCGCTGGATGCGATGAAGACTGCGGGCAGGCCCTGGATTTCGAACCACGTCGTGTCGTGCACACTGCACGTTGTGCAGGACCCTCAGTCAGCTAACGCTTCGATGACGAAGCCACACTCCTCCGCGATCTTCTTCCGCAGGTCGTTCGGGGCTGGCTTGGTGAAGGTCGGCTTGCTGTAGCGCTTGAAGGTCACCCCCGGCAGCCGTTCGCTGAGGCGCGCCTCCAGCCGGTCGATGAGCACGCTGCCGCGCGGCTTCGAAATGTCGAGCAGGGCAACCGTCCCGGCGATCGCTTCTGGCCGGGCGGTCAGCGACCTCCGCACAGGCACACGCTCATCCGTGGGGTCGAGGATCGTCGTCATGGCGCACCTCCGCCCGGATTATAGCCGAACCAGCAGCCGGGGCAGCGGCGCTAGTAGTAGTAAGGACTGCCGCCGGCCGGTGGGCGCGTCGGCGTCGGCGCTGGTGGGACCGTTTTCGTCGGCGTCGGGCTCTCGGCGACCTGGCGCAGCTCGTCGTTCGCCAGCGCCGGCGCGAACATCTTCTGCGCCAGCGAAGCGCCCGCAGGCGCCCCTGAAGCCTGGGCCTCGACCGCCGCGGGGGCTGCCCGGGTCATATCGAATCCGCCGATGCCCGCGATGCAGCCCAGCGCTGCCAGCACGATAACAAGGACTCGCCAGCCGGACTTCTTCATGGCCGCCCGTACCCATACTTGATCGGTGTACCTGTTACTACGCTTCCGCCGGCCCCGGGGATGTTCGCGATGGCGAAGGTGAGGCGCCCGCTTGCCGCGCCCTTAACCGCCCGCCTCAAACGTCACTCCCGGACCGCTACCGTCGTCATCGAGCTGCCCATTGGGCCGCTCACCCAGCCCGCGAGGTAGGCACCGAACTTCCCCGCCTCGCCCCCGGCCACCACCAGCTTGATCATGTCGTCGGAACGGAACTTTGCCAGCATCGTATCCATGCCGAGCCGTTCCGCCGCCGCCGCCGGAAGACCCTCGGCCGCGCCACCTGCTCCGGCCACTAGCTCTCGCACCGGCCGCTTCGAGGCCTCCTGGATTTGCGCCCGCACCTGGGCCTTCGTCCAACCGTCCTTCGCGAAGGTGTCCACATGCTCGGGCGGCACGACCACCACGATCTCGCCTGAGCCGTACTGCTTCGGGTGGCCCGCCGCCGCCAGCGCCAGCCCGTAGGTCGTCGCCAACGACTTCGCGTCGCGCGCCAGCTGGTCGATGATGCCGTTGGGGGCGCAGCCAGCGAACACCGTCACCGTGCTCTCGTCCTTGCGGAAGCCGCGTTCGACGTGCAAGGGCTCCCAGTTGCTCCGTTCTTCGTACTCCGCGAAGCAAAAGGTGTACTTGCCCGGTTGCCCGAGCGCAGCCCGGTCGACCCCTCCCGGGCGTCCCCCTCCCACGTTGCGCACGACGAGTTGCACCGCCCGCCCGATGGTCGCGTTCGCCCGGTTCCCCTGCCCGAGGACGTTCATCCGGTAGTTCATCCCGATCCGGTCCCGGATCGGACCGTTCACGATGATCACCGGCGTCGGGAAGTGGGTGGTCGCCAGCACGCCGTGCATGTTGAACTGCTCGGTCGTGATCGCCTCGATTGCGGCAATCACGACCGGCAGGTACTCCGGCTTGCAGCCGGCCATCACGGCGTTGATAGCGACCTTCTCCACGGTCACAGGCGCCAGGTTCGGGGGCACGATCCCCAACACCTCCTGCGCTTCCCGCCTGGTCCCCGCAAGCATCTGCATGACCCGTTCCGGCGTCGGTGGGATCACCGGCAGACCGTCGGTCAGCCCCTGGTCGAACATGAACTCGAAGAGGTCGTCGCTCTCGCCGATCTCGATCCGTCGCGCCCGCAGGGGGCTCCCGGAGGCTTCGGCCGCCAGCCGTTCCGCGATCCCCGGCTCCACCGACTTCGACCCACATCCCGGCCGCGACTCCGGGTACACCCCCCAGTCGACCGCCGGCGCCGCCAATCCTGTGATGCGAGCGAGCCGCCCGAAGAGGCCCTGCCAGTCGGCCTTTCCAAAGCCAACGAAGCGCTCCAACTCCTCTCCGGACCCGTCCGCCAGCACGATCGTGGGCACGGTGTCGATGTCGTATTCATACGACACCGCGAGGCGGGAATCGTCGAGCATCGGCCCGGTCAGCCCGTGACGTTCGACCAACACGGCGTTGCCCTCCGCGTCCTGCCCCACGCAGAGAACGTCCATCGTACCCCCGAACGCCTCGTGCGCCGCTTCGATCAGCGGCATCGACAGCCCGCACGTCGGGCAGTCTTCCTTGACGAAGCAGAGCAGCGCCGGGCGACCGGTGGGAAAGGCATGCGTCTCGCCGTCAGGACTTGCGAGCGTAAATCGAGGCAGGGCGCGGGCGGCAACCATGAGCGAAAGTCTAGCCGGAACCTCGGCCTCGTGGGCAGATCCGGCTCGCGCAAGCCGCTCTCGACATGTATGATGCGAAGTATGATAGTACCGCGTACCGAACGTATCACTATATCGCTCCCTCGAGGTCTACTCGAAGAGCTGACGGCGGCCCTCGGCAGCGCGCCGGCGAACCGCAGTGCCCTCATCCAGGAGTCGCTGCGCTTCTACACTCGAGAGCTGCGCCACCGGCGGATGGCGGAGGAGGCGGCGAAGCTCGACGCCGTCGAAGAGGTGGCCCTGGCCGAGGAGGCCCTCGCGACGGACCTTGGGTCATGGCCCGAATACTGAGGGGAGAGGTCCACTGGGCCGACCTCGACCCCGTAGTGGGCTCAGAGCAAGGCGGCCGCCGGCCCGTACTCGTGATCCAGGATGACGTCTTGAACGAGCGCTTGCCCACCACCCTGGTGGTCGCCATTACGTCTCAGCCGCAGCGCGCCGGGTTTCCTCTCACTGTCCCTGTAGCGTCGGGCGAAGGCGGCCTGCCTCGGGACTCGTGGGTGAAGGCAACGCAGTTCCGGACGGTGTCCAACCAACGGCTGCGTGGGCGCCTCGGACGGATTTCGGACCTAACCATGCGCCGCGTCGAAGAGGCTTTGCTGGCGGTCATGGGCATCGACGCAACACTTCCCGAGCGCGGCCCGGGCTCGATCGTCTGACAGCCGAGTCTCCTGGCCCAAAGACCCCTTCTCCCGCGCACGGGAGAAGGGCAGGGGATGAGGGCGCTCACTCGCTCCGTCGCCCATTCGGGGGAGGGTCAGGGAAGGCTGGCTCGGCAGCGTGTTGAAAGTCTCATGACGGCGAGGGTATAAGGACACCGCTGAGCCGATGCGGTCAGGCCTCGCAAGGAGGGTCAACCCATGGCACGGGTGGAAGCGAACGTCATGTACGGGATGTACTCGGGCCTCGCGCTGCTCCTGGATGTGCACAACCCCGAGCGGCCCAATGGGTACGGCATCGTCTTCATCCCCGGTAGTGGCTGGTCGGCACCGCTGCGCTACGACGCGGCCCCCTTGAAAGAAACCCAGGGCCAGTACGTCGCGGCGTTGACGGCGGCGGGCTACACCGTGTTTGCAATCAACCACCGGGCCGCCCCCCGCTTTCGGTATCCAGCCGCCGTCGAAGATGCGCAACGGGCGGTCCGCTACGTGCGCTTTCATGCCGTGCGCTATGGGCTGCGCCCCGACCGGATCGGCGCCTGCGGCGGTTCCTCGGGCGCTCACCTCGTGAGCCTGCTCGGTGTCCTGGATGGGACCGGGGACCCGGACGATGCCGATCTGGTGAACCGCGAGAGCGCCAAGGTCCAATGCGTCGTCGCCCGGGCGGGCCAGCTCGACTTCATCAACGCCCCGACCACCACTCCCCCCTTCGCCGCGCTGTTCCTGGGGATGCTCTTCCATCCGGCGCTGCCGCACACATCCCTGGAGTACCGTACCTACCAGGCGGCCTCGCCGGTCGCCTACGTTACGAAAGCCGCCGCGCCGTTCCTGCTTCTGCACGGCGATGCCGACAAAATGGTCCCATTTCGTAACTCCGAGCTCATGCGCGAGGCGCTGGAGCAGGCAGAGGTGCCGGTGAAGCTGGTGCGCATCGAAGGTGCCGACCACGGCCCGGACTTCCCGGGCGCAATCAATCCACCCGACTATCTGGCCGAAATGGTCCACTGGTTCGACGAGCACCTGCCCGTGCCGAAGGCGGCAGCGGCCGGGTAAAGCGAAGCACTCCCTTCTCCCGCGCACGGGAGAAGGGCAGGGGGATGAGGGCGCCCCGTCGCCCACTCCGCGGGGGAGGGTGAGGAGGGGCCCTACTCCCGCCCTGCCATCCCCACGCCCACGACGTACGCCCCGAACTCACGCGCCGTCCGCGGGCCGAGGTGCTGACGCATCCTTCCCAGGGCCTCCTCTGCGGCCGTGTTGCCTTCGCGGATCATGACGTCGAGGTCGTCCAGGGTGTCGATGAGGCCCTGGCTCAACGTCTTGTACGCCCCGGCAAGCTCAGACGAGGCCGGGATGGCAGGCAAGTCGGCCCGAGAGCCAAGCTCCTTCGCGCGGTTACGGATCCGGTCGGCCTCTGGTCCCGCGCTCGTCCCGATGATCCCGGCCATGTCACGAAACGCCGTGGCCATCTCATTGTGCTCGGCCGCCATGATCTGGAGTTGCACCGGGATTGCCTGGCGTGCCGATTGGAGCAGCGCCTGCATCATCATCAGTGCTACCTGGGCCTTCTGCGATTGCAGCTCGGGCATGATGTCGCGCATGAGCGACACCATCACGCCTTCGATGAGATCCTCCGCTGTGGGAAGCGTAAACATCGCCCTCTCCTATCCTTGCGCCGGCATTGGGTAGTGCAGCAACTGGGCGAGCCCCAGGGCCGAGACTATGGCCGGTTGCATGATGTACATGTGGAGCAGCTCCTCGTGCTCCTTCACCATTCGCCGCTTGAGCGCAGCCAGCACGGGCACGCCGATGTTGCCCGAGGAAAAAAGCCGAAAGTACTCCACCTCTTCGGGCGTGACGTTGAATCCCGTGATCCGGTTGTAGTGGCCGAGGAATCCGCCGTCGACTTTCACGCTTCCCATGATGTCCGTGGCGCTCAGGAGGTCCGTGTGGGCCATCCAGCCCAGGTCCTCGCGGGGGTCGCCCATGTGGGAGTTCTCCCAGTCGATGATTGCAGTGACCCTCCCGCTCTCGTAGAGGAAGTTCGCAGGGTTGAAATCGCCGTGCACCAGCGTGATGGGCAAGGGGCGCGGCTTGTTTCGCCGGATGTCGAGGAAGGCGTCCTTGAACACCGGCATCGGGTCGAAGGCGAACTCGTCGTAAGCCCGGACGTAGTAGTTGGTCGCCTCGTCCATGTAGCTCTGCCACCTCGATGGGTCCATCCCGACCCCTCGCGGGTCGTCGAAAACGCCGTCGGGGTTGAGCTTCTTCGGGTCGGTCATGTGCAGCTCGGCGATGAGTTCGCAGAGGTGCGTGGCCACCGCCTCCGCCTGATCAGCGTTCGGCCCGCCGTTGAACAGGAGCGAAGGCTCGCCGCTGCCGTGCACCCGCTCGATGACCATCGCGGCCTCCCCGAAGGTCGCTGAGTCCATTTCGACGACGTAGCTGTCACCCACCGGGATCGACGTGTGGCGGCGCACCCGCTGGAGCAGATCGTGCTCGAGCTGCCGGCTGGTGTGGAGGATCGCAGCAGCTTTCGGAGGGTCTTTCCGAAGGATCATCGGGTACACCCGCCGCTCGCCGCGGTGATGCACGTGTGCGTCGAACCGGTACGTCTCTCGCGAATAACCCCCGGCGATGACGGCGAGCTCCTCGACGACGATCGACTCGGCGTCCGGGAAGTGCCGGTGCAGCACGCGCTTCAAGCCTTCTTCCATCTCACCCTCCGTGGAATGGCCGAGTCTAGCAGGCGATCACACCCCGTTAAACCTTGCCTTTACGCCCCGCGCCTACGGACGCCGGTTGAGGTAGGCCCGGGCGATGTGCAGCTGTTCGAAACTCGCTCGCTCCCCCAGCGCGTCCTTGAGCGGGCTCAGCCCGCCTACCAGTCCCCCATCCGCGAGCCGCCGGATCTGCGCCAGGAGCACCTCGTCCACCCACGGCGACACGTCGTCGATCTCCCGCGCGGTGATCAGCTCTGCTACGTGTTGAGCGACCGTGGCGGTCGCCAGTCCCCGCTGCTCGGCGATCGCCGCGATGTCGCGACCCTCGCGCAGCAGCTCCCAGGTCCGCCGCGCCGAGCTCCCGAGCACCTTCCCGTCGCGCGCCCGGAACGGCGTCCTCGCCGCCGGCGCGGTGGCCGGAGCCGTGCGGACGATCTGCACCGGAGGCGTCGTCACGATCGGCCCCGCGGCGGCGCGAGTCACCGCGAGGAACGCCTCCCCGTAGCGCTCGTACTTCACCTGTCCGACGCCCCCCACGTTCAGCATCTCCACCCGCGTGCGCGGGCGCCGGGACGCCATCTCGCGCAGGGTCGCGTCGCTGAAGATCACGAACGGTGGCACGTTCGCTTCCTCCGCGAACCGCCGCCGCACCGCCCGGAGCGCGTGGAAGAGGCCCTCTTCCGCCTCGTCCCTGGCCCCGGCCACCGGCACCGGCGGCGCGACGCAGGGGCCGCAGTTGCCGCAGGCCGAGCCATGCCCCGAGTCGCCGAAGTAGTCCAGGATCCGTGTCCGGAGGCAGGTCAGCGATTCGGCGTAGTGCTGCATCGCGTCGAGTTTCCCCTGCGCATGCTCCCGGTGCGCCTCCAGGCCGGCGGTGTCGATGAGGTCTTCGCCGTCGGCCCGCAAAGCCCAGGCCATCTGTCCCTGCCGCTCGGCCAGCCCCGATTCGACGAGCGCCTGGATCGCGGCGTTGATCCCGGGCTCGTCGTCGCTGGTCATCAACTCACGGACGTGCGTCCGCCGTCCGCCGAACCCGGCGAGCGTCCGGTACACGTCGACGACGACCTGCGGTTCCGGGTGGGCCAGCTCGATGAAGAACTCGCGCAGCGAACGGTCGCGCGGCGAGTAATAAAGGATGCACTCCGCCGGCGCCCCATCCCGCCCCGCCCGCCCGGCCTCCTGGTAGTACGACTCGAGCGAGTCCGGCATGTCATGGTGCAAGACCATCCGCACGTCCGGCTTGTCTATCCCCATCCCGAATGCGTTCGTCGCCACGATGATCCGCAGGCTGTCCCGCGCGAACGCGTCCTGGATGCGCTTGCGGTCGGCGTCTTCCATGCCGGCGTGGTAGCGCGCGCAGCGGATCCGTTGGCGCTGGAGCGCATCCGTCAACTCCTCCACCCGTTTGCGCGTCCCGCAGTAGACGATCGCCGACTCGTCGCCCAGCTCCCGGAGCTTCTCCCCGATTTTCTCCGCCTTCTCTTTCTGGCTCTTCGCCCGGACCACGTCGAAACGCAGGTTCGGCCGGTCGAAGCCCGCGACGTGCACCACCGGCGACTTCAGCCCAAGCCGATCGACGATGTCGTCGCGGACGCGCGGGTCGGCGGTCGCTGTGAGGGCTACGATCGGCGGGTTGCCCAGCCGCGGCCGCACTCCTCCGAGGTCTCGGTAGCTTGGACGGAAGTCGTGCCCCCACTGCGAAATGCAGTGCGCCTCGTCGATCGCCAGCAGCGCTACCCGCATCGACCGCAGAGCCGCCATGAACGTCCCTTCGCCGAAGCGCTCGGGCGCGACGTAGAGCAGCCTCAGCCGCCCCTCGCTCGCCTCGTGCAGGATCGTCGCCTGCTCCTCCCGCGGCACGGTTGAATTGATCGCCGCCGCCGCCACCCCCGACTGCCGCAGTGCGTCGACCTGGTCTTTCATCAGCGCCAGCAGCGGCGACACCACCACCGTGAGTCCGTCTTCGAACAACAGCGCTGGCAGTTGGAAGCAGATGCTCTTGCCGCCGCCGGTCGGCATCACCGCCAGGGTGTCCTGGCCTGCCATCACCGCCGCGATGACTTCCGTCTGGCCCGGCCGGAACTCGGAGTAGCCGAACACCTCGCGCAGCAACTTGCGAGCCGGGGTCATCGACCGTGGGTCCTGGGAACGGAGCGCGCCGCTCGTTGTCATGGATGGGTACTCTAGAACATTTGAGCGTACTGTTCCAGCCGTCGCCCATTCGCCCCCGAGCCGAAATCCGCGTAGAACAGAGCCCAAACACAGGAGCGCAACGCCAGTGGTCAGTGTCATCGCGATCTCGCGCACCCTTGGGGCGGGTGGAGAAGACCTCGGGACCAACCTCGCCCGCGAGCTTGGCTTCCGCTACGTCGACTCCGAGATCATTGACCGCGCCGCCGAACAGGCCGGGGTGGAGCCCGGCACGATCGCCCGGACGGAAGTGCGTAAGCCGCTCGTCGCCCGCATCCTCGAAAACCTCGCCCGCGGCTCCGCCGGGGTGATGCCCGTTGCGGCGGAGTTCGCGCCGTACGTCGAATCGGCCGAAATCGGCTACGAACACCTCATCACCGAAGTCATCCTCGCGACCGCCGCCCAGGGCAAAGTCGTCATCGTGGCTCACGGGGCCAGCATCCCGCTCGCCGGCACAGAAGGCCTGCTGCGCATCCTGGTCACCGCCTCCCCGGAAGTCCGGGCGTCACGCGTCACGGCCGCCCAGGCCGGACCTGCGTCGAACGGCAAGCGCCTGATCGGTGACTCCGACAAATCCCGCGCCGACTACTTCCGCCGCTTCTACCGCGTAGAGCACGAGCTCCCCACCCACTACGACATCGTCGTCAACACCGACGTCCTCGACGTCACCCAGGCCACCACCCTCGTCCTCGCCGTAGCAAAAACCTAACCCCCGGTAGCCGCGGCCGCCCCGGGCCGCTGCATAACTCGGGATCTTCGCACCCCTGGTAGCCGCGGCCGCTCCGGGCCGCAGCATCACACCCCCCCGATCGCCCGCATCACTCCGAACCCCCGGTAGCCGCGGCCGTCTCTGGCCGCTGCATCACACCCCCGGTCGCCCGCATCACTTCCAACGCCGGTAGCCGCGGCCGCCCCGGGCCGCTGCATCACACCCTTCGATCCGGCTCCCGGGCGACCCCCTCCCCAATCCATGTGGATGAAAACCATACAAACCAAGGCATTACATGTTATTGCATGCCAAACATGTTCGATCTACTCTTACACAACCAAAACGGAGAGATTACAGATGACCGACGCCCCCTCCACCCTCGGCTTCCGCGACGTCGACTGGGTCGCCGAACAGCTCGGCCTCGAAAAGAACACCGTCTATCGCTACCTCAACGAAGGAAAGCTCCCCGGCCTCCAGCTCGGGAAGAAGTGGCTGATCGAGGAACAAACCCTGCGCGAGTGGCTCCTTCGCGAACAGCGCCTGCAGACCGAGCGCCGCCAGGCCAACGACTGGGCCGAAACGGACCTCGGCGCCCACGTCTCCCCCGATGGCACCGTCACCATCCTCTTCAGCGACATCGCCGGTTCCTCCGCGATGGTCCAGCGCCTCGGCGACAAGGGCTGGCAGGACCTCTACCACACCCACAACGGCATCGTCAGCGCCAGCCTCGCCGAGACCGGCCGCTCCGAGGTCAAGTCCCTCGGCGATGGCTTCATGGTCGGCTTCGAAAGCGCCCGCCAGGCCGTCCGGTCTGCGATCGAAATGCAGCGCGCGTTCGCCCTCTACAGCGCAGAGCACCCCGAACTGCCCCTCAACGTCGCCCAGGGCCTCCACGCCGGCGAGGTCATCCGCGAAGGCAACGACTTCGTCGGCCGAAACGTCTTCATCGCCGCCCTCGTCGCGCAGCAGGCCCGCCCCGGCCAGATCGTCGTCTCGGCCGCGCTCAAGGAGTTGGTCGAAGAGGCCGGGGAGTTCCAGTTCGACGAAGGCAAGATGGTGGAAATGCGAGGCCTGCTTGCGAAACAGCGCGTCTACCAGGTCGTCTGGCAGCCCGTCCCGGCCGCGCCTGGCGCTTTCGCCGCCATCCTTGTGGACGGGTAGGCAACGTGCCATTAGTATCCGCCGAGTAGACAAACCGTAGCGGACCCACCACCACCTGGAGGAAGATTTGAGCAAGACGCGGATGACTCTGCGCGCCGTACTGGCGGCCACCGGACTCTCAGCCCTGGCGTTTGCCGCCGCGGCCTGCGGCGGTGATGACGGCGGTACCACGAGCGGCAAGACGGTGGACGAAGTCCGTGCCGCCCTCGACGAGGAGCTCGCGGCCGAAAAAGCCGGCGACCCCGACAAGTTCCTCAAGCACGTGACCGACAAGTTCCTCAAGACCGTGCAGGGCATCACGCGCGAGGAGGCGAAGGCGGACCCCTCGACGTTCCAATCGGATGACCAACCCACGATCGAGAAGATCACCGTCTCCGGCAATAAGGCGACGATAGCCATCACCGGAGGGTTCAAAGGGGGGCTGGACTACAACGTCTCTGCGACAGCGGTGAAGGAAGGTGGCGAGTGGAGGATCGACGAGCTCCACGTCAAGTCCGCCGACAAGATCCCCTCGGGTGCGAAGAAGGTGAACCTCGACCTGACGGACTTCGCCTTCGGGTTCACCCGAAAGGACGTCACGAGCAAGGACATCATCGCCCTCCACGTGGAGAACAAGGGCAAGCAGCCGCACATGGTGGGGTTGGCCAAGATCCCCGACAACGCTGACCTCCAGAA
This sequence comes from Tepidiformaceae bacterium, assembly GCA_041488155.1. Taxonomy (GTDB): domain Bacteria; phylum Chloroflexota; class Dehalococcoidia; order Tepidiformales; family Tepidiformaceae; genus JBGPOS01. Next base: position 54,267 of record JBGPOS010000014.1, on the reverse strand, counting down.
GTTCCTGCACGAGGACAACCCGCAGGGTCTCGAAGAGATCGGGACGGCCTTCCTCTTCGCCCCTGGCGACAAAGCGGATGTGGTGATCAAGGAGAAGCTAGCTCCCGGTCGCTACGTCATGCTCTGCTACGTCTCTGACCAGGATGACCCCAAACACACGCCCCACTTCGAGAAGGGAATGGTCGCGGACTTCAAGGTCGAATAGCGGACCAGTCTCGCGCCGAGCATGAACCAGGGGAGGCAACCGCCTCCCCTGTTCGTTGGCTCAGGGCCGCGGCTCGTGAACCGGCCCCCTCTTGGCTGTCCCCTGTCGCCTGTGACCTGTCCCCTCCCTCGCTATACTCCCGCCACACACGCACCGGAGGATGGACATGGGGAAGCTTGATGGCAGGGTCGCTCTGATCACAGGCGGCGCTCGCGGACAGGGCGCAGCCGAAGCGGCGCTCTTCGCCAGCGAGGGCGCGTCGGTCGTACTCACCGACGTCCTCGATGACGACGGCAAGAAGACAGCCGCCGCCGTAAAGGGCCGCTACCTCCACCACGACGTCACCGACGAAGCTCGTTGGCAGCAGGTTGTCGACGAAGTCGTCGGATGGCACGGCCGCCTCGACATCCTCATCAACAACGCCGGCATCTATCGCCCCGAAGGTCTGATGGATGCCAGCCTGCCCTCCTACCGCCAGGTCATCGACGTCAACCAGATAGGCGTCTTCCTCGGTATGAAAGCCGTGGCCGCGCCGATGATCGCGCGCCATTCCGGCGCCATCGTCAACATCTCGTCAATCGCCGGCCTGCGTGGCGGCGGCGGCTCTATTGCCTACGTCGCCAGCAAGTGGGCGGTTCGCGGGATGACCAAGTCGGCCGCCATCCAGCTCGCCCCCCACGGCATCCGGGTCAACTCCATCCACCCCGGTCTCATCGAAACGCCGATGCTCCACCAGCTGCCCGGGATCGACGCCGGTCGGATCGACGCCTTCCTCTCCCGCATCCCCATGGGTCGCGTCGCCGAGGCCAGCGAAGTGGCGAAGCTCGCCCTCTTCCTCGCCTGCGACGATAGCAGCTACTCGACCGGCTCCGAGTTCGTCATCGACGGCGGAATGACGGCTTAGCCTGGCGCTAGCACTCACCCCAAGACCCGCCGCCGCCCTTGGCCTCGTCGCTCGCCTCGGCCCGCTCAAAGCCCGCGCCCTGCAGAAGGGCGCGGGCTGAGGGATCCAGCCGCCGCCGGCCCGACCTAGGGCATCGCGCTGGAGATGACTGGCCCTTCCGCGAGCACCGAAAGGTCTTCGTTGCGCACCGCCGGCGACACGAGAGGCCCTTGGGCCAGCACGTCGAGGTTGCCGATTGACGCGGCGGTGACGTTCACCCGGGAAGACCGGGCGCTCACGTTCGCCGAGCCGCTGTCGCCGGCGTCCATCGAGCTCAGCGCCCAGGTCGTGCCCGCGATGGCCAGCGCGACGGCCCCGGTCGCCACCAGCCAGCCAACGACCTTCGTCCGGAGGCTGCCCCGGACCACCTGCTCAGCCGCTTTTCCGCTCTTGCCGGACTGAAATCTCTCCTTTTGAACCTGCACTTCGTTTTCCCCAGTTGCGCTCGCCCCTAAGCGTCGAGTCGCAACGGGAGTGTCAGGCGGCAGGAGAAGGCTGCCATCGCAAGGATGGAGCAACAGCGTCAACCACTTTCGCGGTCCGCGATTAGCAAAAGTTTGCTATTGGCCGGAGGGAAGCTCCCGGGCGAAGCGGGCGGCCTCGGTGCGATTCGTCGCCCCCGTCTTGGCGAAGATGCTGCTGACGTGGCGGGCCACGGTGTAGGGGCTGATCACAAGGGCGTCCGCGATCTGCAGGTTGGTCTTGCCCAGGGCCAGCAGCTCGAAGACTTCTGATTCGCGACGAGAGAGCCGGACCGCGGTCTGCACCACCGCCCGGCCTTCGTCGAGGAACGCGACGGACTGTTCGGCAAATGCCTCGCGCCGGGCTGATATGCCGTTCGCTTCTACAGCAGCCAGCCTTGCGTTCGGGATCGCTGAGGCGACCGCGGCGGCCAATCCCGCACGATCGAAGGCGACTTGATCACCGCGAACCGCGTCCACCACGAACACAGGACAGGAAATCCGGGCCAACTCGCCTGCCATCTCGAAGAGATAGGAGCTCTCGAGCGCCTTGACGAGCTCCTCCTGATCGACGCATTGGGACATGAAGGCGGCGATCGCCGGCACACGCGAAGTGTCGGCGCCGAGAATTACCTGGGCCATCGTGCGTAGGTAGGCCCCGAAGTCGCCCTCCCGAAGTGACCTCATCAGCGGGATCCATCCCGCGCCTACGACGAGCGACGGCGAGTGAAGCACAAGTTTGCCTATTCTCGCCGGGTAGAGCACGGCGTATTTGACCGCGATGGGACATCGGATGCCCTGAGCAACCATGTCGAACTGCTCGAGGCCCAGAGCGTCGACGACCGCGGCAACGTCGTCCACGAACGCCTCGACAGAGTAGTCGGAGGCTTTCCGGGTCGAGAGGCCGGATCCGCGAAGGTCGACGCTGATAAGACGGTGACCCGCCGTCAGCACCCGAAATCCCACGGCCAGTTCAGGCACGCCCCAGGCCAGTTCCGCATGGGAAATGGCCGGGATGGTGAGGTAGACAAGCGGTGGTCCCTCGCCTCTGGTCGCGAAGGCGATCCTTGTGCCGTCGCTCGCCGTCGCGTACCGCACGGACGGGGCGTCCATCATCCACCCTCCCTGGCGAAGCGGGCGGCTTCGGTGCGGTTCGCCGCCACAGTCTTGGCGAAGATGCTGCTGACGTGGCGGGCCACGGTGTAGGCGATTCGGACGCCATCGACAGTCCTGGCGTATTGGATGGGCGGCTTCATGGTGCGGCGATTATAGGACTCGAGGCCAAGCCCTCAGCGGAACGGGGCGGTTACCCACCCCCAGATCGCCTCCACCGCTTCGACCGCGGTGAAGTTGTCGAGCCAGCGCGCCCAGTGCAGGATGTACTCCTGAAACTCCTTGGCCGCGAGCAGCACGGCGAGGACGGAGGCCGTCCGCCAGCGGGTGAACGCGAACCTTCGCCACCAGTGGGGAAGGCTGGCGACGAACACGAACCAGAATTCGAACAGGTTCGGGAAGAGCAACAACACGCCGCGGGCGCCGGTCACCTCGAAGGCGACGAACCCCACCATGCGAAAGAGGTAGAGAGCGACGCCGATCGACCGCGCGGGGCCGGTCCAACGCAGCGCGACCACCAGGAACGTGAACATGTAGACCTGGTCGAGGTACTTGTCGAAGGCCTGGTAGTCGCGCACCCCGCCCAGGTCGAGCAGGTTCTTGAGGAAGAGGTCGCTGAAGTCTACGAGGATGGCGATGAGAGCGCCCACGAACGCCCAGCGCAGGACGAAGAGCGACCCCACCACCCGTACCGCGCCGATGATGAACTCTTCGAGTGTCATGCCCCGATACGCGAACCTTACGCCGGGCCCGCGGGGTCGAAGTAGAATCGGCGCACACGACCCGGAGGACCGTCATGCCCCAGATCACCGGCGTGGCCCACGTCGAACTGAGCGTTTCGAACCTCGACGCCAGCTCCCGCTGGTACTCGACTCTCCTGGGCGCCCCCGAAGTCTTCCGTGCGGCGAACGACGAGGAGCGGATCGTCGCCTGCGCCCTGCGCGAACCAGGCTCGGGGATGGTCATCGCCTTCACCCAACACCGCGACCAGGAAGGCGGGCGGTTCACGCCACGTCGCGTCGGGCTCGACCACCTTTGTTTCGGTGTGGCCAGCGAAGCCGATCTCGACGCCTGGCGGCTCCGCCTCGACGACCTCGGCATCGCCCACAGCCCGACGCGAGACTACGGGTACGCCCTCGCCATCACCTTCAACGACCCCGACGGTATCGCCCTGGAGTTCCTCTACCCGACCCGCCGGTAGGGCGAATGGGCGAGTGGGCGACGGGGAGACGGGCCGAAGACCCCTTCTCCCGCGCACGGGAGAAGGGGCAGGGGATGAGGGAGCGGGCCTCGGCGGCACAGTCACCCATCGTCGCCAGAGGCAGGGGGGAGCAGACCACTCATTGCCCGCTGCTCATTGCTATGATTGCCCGCGATGGAACGCAGGACCGTCGGCAACGTCGAAGTCATCGCCCTTGCCGACATGCAACAGGCCTACCCCGCCACGGCGGTGTTCCCCGGCGCAGGCGCAGCCCTCGATCGGTTCGCCGCCTACATCGACGCCGAAGGCAAGATCCTCCTCAACTTCGCAGCGTTCCTGCTCATCGACGGCAGCCGCCGAATACTCGTAGACACCGGCTGGGGCCCAGAATTCAGCGGCCAACTCCCGGACGAGCTCGCCGCCTGCGGGGTCGCAGCCTCCGCGGTTGACACCGTCATCTTCACCCACCTCCACGGCGACCACACCGGCTGGAACTTCGACCGCGCCACCTCCCGGCCCTACTTCCCCAACGCCCGCTACCTGGTCCCGAAGGGCGACTTCGACCACTACAGCGCCCAGACGCCGCCGCCGGCCTCATTTACACGCGACATCGCACCCCTCGCGAAGACAGGGCAGCTGGAGCTCATCGAAGGCGAGGTCTCGCTCACGCCGTCCCTCACCACGCTGCCAACCCCGGGTCACACGCCCGGCCACACCAGCGTGATGATCGCCTCCGGCCGGGAACACGGTTGTGTCCTCGGCGACGTCGTCGTCACGAGGATCGACGCAGAAGAACCCGCGCTCGACATGAGTTTCGACTGGGACCACGCCATCGCCCGCCGCACGAGGGAGTCACTCGTAGCGCGTCTGGCGCAGGAGCGAGCGCTGGTCGGCGCCAGTCACCTTCCCGCCCCCGGCTTCGGCCACTTCGCCGTCCGGGGCGGCCGCAGCCGCTGGGACCCAGCACCGCCGCCGTAGGCGACGAATGGGCGAGTGTGCGACGGGGCGAATGGGCGAGGCCGGGTAACGGAGTGACGGGGAGGGGCGTATGGGCGGGGACTTATCGCTCATCGCTCGTCCTGCCAGCGCAGCTCCCACACCCGCACCGGGTCTTCGAACCCCTTCAGCGCACGCTCTCCTGCGTCGCCGAAGAGAAACCCCTTGCCCGCCACGAGCTGGCGCACCACGTCCGCCACAAACACCTGCCCGCCCTGCGCCTGCGAGGCGATCCGCGAGGCTGCGATGACAGCGTGGCCGAAGAGGTCGTCGTCTTCGGCGATGGGCTCGCCCGCGTTGACCCCGATCCGTACCCGCAGCGGCTCCCCGGCGCGCGAAGCGAACGCGCGTTGCAGCGCCACGGCACACTCCAGCGCTCTCTGCGCGCTGCCGAAGCTCGCCAGGAAGCCATCGCCCATTGTCTTCACTTCGCTCCCACCGTGTTCCGCCAAAGCCGCCCGCGTCAGCCGCTCGTGCTCCCGCAACACCTCCCGCCCTCTCGCATCGCCGAGGCGCTGCATCATGGGCGTATGCCCCTCCAGATCCGTGAACAGGATGGTTCGCAACGAGTTCGGGCCTGGCGTTGCCGGTGGCGGCACCGTCTCGGTTGAGGCGACCCGCACCCTCTCGAAGAAGGCTGTCATCGTGGTGATGGCTGCATCGAGTTCGTCCGGCGAGGTGTACTCGAGCGCGGAAGCAGCCCCGTTCACCGCTGCGACTTCAGCACGAGCGAGGCGAGAGGCGAGCCGCCGGGCGTTGGCATCCATCCACGGCGCGTCCGACCGGAAGTAGGAGATGAGGGTCGGAGCCAGCACACGCGGCAGGACTTCGCCGGGGTCGAACCCATCGAGCGCTCCATGCAAGCTGAGCCAACTCTCCTGCGTGAATTCCCTCCTGAGGCTGTCCCTAACAGCCCATCCCCGGTCTCTCCGTTGCGTGCCGCTGTAGATGACCCCAAACAGCTCGGTAAACGCCTCCCAGTTGGATGCAGCGAGCGGCCAGATCGCTCGGAACAGCGGGTCCATCTCGGACGTGGAGATCGAAGGTGTCCACAGGCAGAGGCCACCGAGGCGCTCCGGGTGCTGAGCGGCGAAGCTCAGCGCCGTCGGCGAGCCTGTCGCTTGCGCCATGACGTCGACCCGTCCGTAGCCAAGTCTGTCCAGGACAGCGGTCAGATCCTCGACACAAACGTCCAGCGAGAATGGAGCGCTGCTGGCGTCCGAGAGCCCCATTCCGCGAAGGTCGAACCTGACTACGGTGAAGTTAAGCGCCCACCTTTCGTAGACCGGCCAACGTACGCTCGACGGTTCCAACTCTCTGCTCAGGCCGCTGACCCATGGGACCGGTAAGCAGACGAGGGGCGGACCGCTCCCCCGGGTGTAGTAGGCCAGGTTGATCCCATCCCGGGCCCGGGCGTACTGGATCGAAGATGTCTCCACCGCGCGAATTCTACGGGCCGAGTCGGCGACGGGGCGAATGGGCGAACCCCTCCGCCACCCACTTCGTCAGCCACAACCAGGCCTGAGGGGACTCATCGCTCATCGCTCATCGCTCGCGCGCCGCGCTACGCGCGCAGGCCAAACACCTCGACCGCGTTCCCGCCCACGATCTTCTGGGCGTTCTCCACCGTCGTCGCGTCGAACACCGCCGTCACCGCGCTGCGCGTGTAGCCCAGCGTGCTTTCGTTGTGCGGGTAGTCCGACGACCACATGCAGCGGTCCGCCCCGATGCGGTGGAGCATCTCCAGTCCTGCCGGGTCGACCATGAAGGTGGCGTAGCAGTTGTTGAACCAATAGTAGCTCGGAGACTGGCCCAGCTTCGGCCGGACGTGGGTCGGGAACGATTCGTAGATCATGTCCGCTTCTTGCAGCGCCCCCGGCACCCAGTGCAGCCCGCTCTCGACGAAGATCACCCGCAGGCCCGGGAACCGGTCGAACACACCCCCGAAGGCCAGCGTCGACCAGATGTTCCGCATGCCCCCCATCTGCTGCATCACGAAGATGCCCGCCGCTCCTCGCCGCGAAGTGGCCGGGTTCACGGGACGCTCGCCGATGTGGAAGCAGATCGGCAGCCCGGACTCCTCGATCGCCGCCCAGAACGGGTCCATCCGTTCGCTCTGGTAGTTGATCGGCTCGCCGTCTGCGTACTTCCCCGGCTGGATCGGGATCATCGCCGTCTTGAAGCCAAGGGCTTTGATCTCGGCCAGAGCGTCGCGCGTCGCCTCCGGGTCCCACCAGTTCAGGATCGCCACGCCGTGCAGACGGTCGGGTTGTGGCGCCACGAACTCGGCCAGGGCCTGGTTGTAGGCCCGCGCGCACCACTCCTTTTCCTCCAGGTGTTCGAGGAAGAGCAGGTTGAAGAACTTCTGCGGGAACAGGATCTCCTGGTCGACCCCCTCCGCGTCCAGGTCCTTCATCCGCGCTTCGATGTTGTTGAAGCCCGGGACGCATTCGAACGCGCACGAAGCAGCGGCCGTGCCCGGAGGGGTCAGCCGCTTGCCCCCAAGTTCGACCTCCCAGCCGCCGTCTTCGAAGAACACCCGCGGGGCGCGGTGCTTGAGGTGCTCGGGAAACCGCTCGACCCAGATGTCGCCTTCGAGCCAGTGACTGTCGGCCGAGACGATGACCGTCCCGGCGGGCAACCGCCGGCCCTCGGATTCTGCAACGCGGTCGCGCGCGTCGCCGATCCCCCGCATCTTCGCGATCTCGAGTACGGACGTTGGCGGCATAGCTGCTCTCCCCGAGCCTGGTCAGGCCCCACCCTTGTACGTCGAATGCCGGGGCCCGTCAACGGCTCGATGCGGGGCTCGGACGCCCCCTTCTCGCACTACGCCGCCCTCCTCGATACCGAAGTACAATCCGCCCACCAACCCCGACACGGAGGCCCCCATGACACTCGAAGGCAAGGTCGCCCTCGTCACCGGCGCCAGCCGCGGAATCGGCGAATACGTCGCGAAGCACTTCGCCGCCGCCGGCGCCGCCGTCGCCATCGCCGCCCGCACGGAACAGCAGACCGACCCCCGCCTGCCCGGCACGATCCATACCGTCGCCGCCGAGATCGAGAAGGCCGGAGGCCGCGCCCTCGCCGTCCGCATGGACATGCGCGAGCCCGAAAGCATCGCCGAAGGCGTCAAGCGCACCGTCGAGCACTTTGGCCGCCTCGACATCGTCGTCAACAACGCCGCCATCCTCGTCCCCGGCTCGATCGAGTCGATCCAGCCGCGCCACATCGACCTCATCTGGCAGATCGACCTTCGTGGCCCCATCCTCCTCATGCGCGAAGCCGTCCCCCACCTCCGCGCGGCCGGCGGCGGCCACATCATCAACGTCTCCTCGCGCACGGCCGTCTTCCCCGGCCCTGGCCCCTACCCCGAAGGCCGTCGCGGCGGATCGTTCTACGGTATGATCAAAGCCGGACTCGAACGCCTCTCGCAGGGCCTCGCCGGCGAGCTCCAGGCGGACAAGATCGCCGTCAACGTCCTCTCGCCTCAGGGCCGCATCCGCACCCCCGGCAACATCTTCGCCGAGAACGACCCCCGCAACCCCACCCTCGACTTCGAACCCGCCGACAAGATGGGCAAAGCCGCCCTCTGGATCTGCGAGCAACAGCCCCCCACCTTCACCGGCCACATCCTCTTCGACGAGATCCTCTGCCGCGAAAAAGGCCTGTAGCCGCTGCATCGCCCTCGCAGGTAGCCGCGGCCGTCTCTGGCCGCTGCATCGCTCCCGCGCGTCCGTCCCTGGCAATCGGACATCCGTCCCGGTAGCCGCGGCCGCCCCGGGCCGCTGCATCGCTCCCGCGCGTCCGTCCCTTGGCAATCGGACATCCGTCCCGGTAGCCGCGGCCGCCCCGGGCCGCTGCACAACCTCTAACGCTCCAGGTGGGGACACCCGCCCCGCCCCCACGCCACAGCCCGGTGTGATAGAACGTCCAGCGTGCGAATCATCACCTGGAACATCAACAAGCGCCGAGACTTCGAGCGCCAGGCGCAGGCTCTGCTCGAGATGGACCCCGACATCGTCGTCCTCCAGGAAGTCGTCGCGCGAGCTTGGACGGGCTTACGCCAGCAACTGCTCGCCGGCGGACTCGTGCACTCGCAGTCAGGTTGGGACCTGGCGACCGCGTCCGACGCCTCCCGGCGGCTCGTCTCGTTCGTAGCGGTCGCCAGCCGGTGGCCCCTTCTACCAGCCAGGGGCGCGCGGGTACCGGCACAGGAGGCAGTGGCGTGCGTCGCCGTCGAAGCGCCGGCCGGCCTCCTGGATGTGATAGGAGTCACATTCCGACCTCCGCGCGGACCGATGTGATGCTGATGGTCGAGACGCAGGAAGGATTGCTGTCGCGTCTGCTGGACGCCGCCCGGCCCATCGTCCTCTGTGGAGATCTGAACTCGCCGCGGGCGGAGAGCCCGGACGGGACTGTCACGCCCTTCGCCGCCGCCGGAAGACAACGGCCCCGAGCGGCCGAGATGGCTCTTGTGGGCGCAACCAACGCCGCCGGCATGGTGGACCTCTATCGTGCGCGAAGAGGCTACGAAGACGGCGGGTTGAGCTGGTACTGGAAGAATCGCGGGAAAACGGGTGGCTTCCGCATCGACCACATCTACGCGAGCCCCTCGCTAAAGGTCCTCGACTGTGACTACATCCACACCTGGCGCGAATCCCGCCTCAGCGATCACTCAGGCATGTTCGCCGACATCGAACTGGCAAACGAGCGATGAGCGATGAGGGTGCGATCTTCGGTCGCGCCGTCGCCCACTCGCCCCGTCGCCCACTCGCCCCGTCGCCCCGCCGTCGCTAGTTGCCATCCACGATCGGCTCCAGCGCCGACTCCAACGCCTCCCAGAGGTGGCTCGCGTACGTTGCCGTGACGTGGTACTCGTTCGTATAGACGACCATGTTCCCCACCACGACCGTGCACACAGAGCCGCAGAACCACGGCGTTACGTCGATGTACGCCGCGCCCGCCTCCGTTGCGACGCTTTTCTCCACATCGTTGTAGGTGGCGTCCGTTGCGGGCCCGACCTGCTTCGAACAGGCCTGCAGGTTGCTCTCATTGGTGACGAGACAGTCCAGAGTCCCGGCCCAGCGCGGGATGTCACCGAGGACCGCCTTCCTCACATTCGGCGTGGTAATCCTATTGAGAGTCTCCCGGAGGCCGGCTGCCCAGGCAGACTTCGTCACCACCTCACGGTCGGCGCCGACCATGTACTCGCATCCGTTGCAACTCGCCAGGACGACCGCGTCTGGGCTTATCCCGTTGATTCTATCAATCGCGTAGTTCAACCAGTGGCTGCACTCGGGATAGGCCTCGACGAGCTTCTGAGGCCCTCTGCCGAGAGCATGCAAGAAGCTAATCGACACCGCGGGACACCCCGCCTTCCCGAGAAATGTGACCTTCCAGTGCAGGCTCTTGGCCGCTGCGTCGAACGCTATCAGCCACATCGCCGCGTGCGAATCGCCGAGCAGGACGACCGTCCGGGAACCATCCGGGTCACCGAAAACGCACGGGGGCGAAACGAGTGCGGGCGGGTCGACGAGGCAGCCCTGGCCAAACGGCGGCATCCAGGCATAGTCCCAGTGGGCTCGCTCGAGGTCGGGCACGAGGTCCGGCGGCATTGCCCTGATCCCCGGCGCCGCGGCAACCAACGCCAGGACGTCGTCAACGGCGTCTTTCAGAGACGCTTTCGAATCCGGAAGAGGTCCCGAGTACCCGCGCTCAGTTGTCGCGCCGCTCGTTGCGTGGGCGGTGTGGTGGTCTCGGATCTCCCAGGCGGAGACCCCGTAGGCGGCGAGCGCCAGGCAGAGACCGGCCGAAACGCTCGCCCACGGGTGCCGTATCAGCGGCCGCGCGTACCGGACCGGGTTCTCGACGGCGTAGTGCGTGACGGCTGCCAGCCCGAAGGCGACAGCGACCAGGCCGAGGTTCTGCCCGAGCGTCAGGCTGTGGCCCGCGTGCTGCGCGGCGATGAGGAGGATCGGCCAGTGCCAGAGGTACAGCGAATACGACCACTTCCCGAGCACCTGGAACGGCGGGAGTCCAAGTACTCGTTCCGCGCCGCGGCGCGGAGCGATCGTCCCTCCTGCCACAACCATCGCGGTCGCACAGACCGGCAGCGCCGCCGCATAGCCGGGGAAGGCCGTCCCGTTGTCCAGCAGGAACGCGCTGCCCACGATCGCGGCGAGCCCGGACCAGCTCAGCACCGGCCCGAGTCCCGCCGGCACTCGACGCAGCTGTGTAAGGCCCACCGCGAGCAGCGCTCCAACCGCGAGTTCCCACGCCCGGGTGAGCGGCGAGAAGAACGCCCAGGTGACGTTCGAGCCGGTCTGAACAACAGACCAGGCGAAGGAGGCGGCCGCGATCAGCGCCAGCACCGCGGTCAGCTTCCCGGCAAGGCTCACGCGGGGCGCGATGGCAGCCACCGTCAGGAATACCAGTGGCCAGACCAGGTAGAACTGCTCCTCGACGGCGAGTGACCAGTAGTGCTGGAGCGGTGACGGCGGCGCCAGGATGTTGAGGTATTGCGTGCCTTCGGAAGCGAAGTGCAGGTTGGCGGCGAAGACTGCCGTCCACTTCCCGTCCTCGGCGATCACGCCGCCGCGAAGGAATCCCAACCACTGGTACGACGCCAGGACGGTGACCACAAGGACAACGCTGGCCGCCGGGAGGATGCGCCGCGCACGCCGGGCGTAGAACCCCGGCAACGAAGTCGAACCGGCGCTCGTTCGCTCGCGCAGCAGCAGGCCCGTGATGAGGAATCCCGAAACGACGAAGAACACGTCGACGCCGATGTAGCCGCCCTCGATACCGGGAACTCCGGCATGGCCGAGGACAACAAGCGCCACGGCCACAGCGCGAAGCCCTTCGATGTCGGGCCGAAACGTGCGTTCATCGTTGGTCATCGAAGTTCCCCGCGATGTGGACACAGCCGAGTCCGTGCTGGTTTTTCTCTTACCTCAGGCCCGCTCCCGGACCGCGAAAAGACGTTCCGGCTCGGCGAAGCCCTTGAGGTCGGCGGGGCCCAGGTCCTCGAAGGCGAACCCCTTGCCCCGGCAGAGATCACGGACGACCTGCGTCACGACCACCTGCCCCGGCTCCGCCCGGTCGCATACTCGCGCTGCGAGCTGGACCATGCTGCCGAAGTAATCGCCCTCTTCGGCGATTGGCTCGCCGGCGTTCATCCCGATGCGCACGCGCACCTCTCCGGCCGCCAGTGCGCGCTGCACCTGCAACGCCGCCCGCACCGCGCTCACCGCCGAGGCGAAGCTGGCCATGATCCCGTCGCCGGTGTGCTTGACCTCCTCTCCCCCGTGCGCCTTGAGCGCCGTTCGCACGACCTCGTTGTGCCCCCGCACGATCTCCTGCGCCTTCTCATCCCCAAGTCGTTCCGTGAGGGGCGTCGACGCTTCGAGGTCGGTGAAGAGGATAGTGCGGAAGCCGCCAGCGGCAGGCCCGGGCGCGGCCTGAGCCGGGTCCCGGGCCTGCCGCGCGATGAACTGTTCGATTAGCTCCGGCTGCGTCCTCATCGAGGGGTCGTCGACCAGCACGAGCTCGCCGAAACGAAGAGCCGAGGCGAGATCCCTGGAGGCCTGTTCTGGTACCCCGGAATGGCCGGCTATTTGGACGACAAGGGTCGGCGCGAGGATGTCGGCCAGGACGGGCTCAGCATTGTAATTTGCCAGGTCGCGCAACGCGCGTTCGCACGTCTCGCCATCGCAGCAGGCTCGGGCGAATGCGCCGTATCTTTTCGCCAGTTCCTCGTCGTACCCGCCCCAGGCACGTCCCCAGGTTTCGGTATAAAGTTCCCAATTCATGCGTCGCAGAGCTGCCGCCGCCCGCTGAACCGCTGGCAAGGGGTACCGGCGGTAGTTCGCCCAGCCGTCAAAAACGACGACGTGTGTCACGGACGAGGCGTGTTGCGCCGCCACGGTCAGTGCGATGGGGACACCAAAGTGGTTCGACCACAGTGCGAATCGTTCAACCCCCGTCCGGAGCCTCACGGCCTCGAAGTCCCGAAGCATAGCCTCCATGGAGAAGTCGGTGGCCGGCCGGTCGGACAGGCCGCACCCCCTGGGGTCGTAGCGGATGAAGCGGAACTTGTTCGCCAGCACCTGGTGGTGGTAGTCGTGGACATCCCAGGCTAGTTGAACGTGGCTGAAGGGAACCCCCGGCACAAAGATGAGCGGGTGCCCCTCTCCGGTGTCGGCGTAGGCGATGCTCACGCCGTCGCTCGTGGTCGCGTACTGGATCCGCGGCGGCTCCATGCGCGGATGGTACATCACCCGCTTCGATCGACCCGCACACGGCAGCCCGAAAGCGGGCACGAAGCAAAACGGGTAGCCGCGGCCGCCCCGGGCCGCTGCACAGCTTCGAAATTCACCCTTTGGAGAACCGTCCGGATAGCCCCCTAGCGGGGAAAGGCGGCCGCGACCCCACCGTCGACGCTGATCGTGCAGCCGGTGATCTTCGAAGCTTCGTCCGAAACGAGGAACGAGACTGCCGCCGCAACGTCCTCCGGCACAAGCCGCGTGCCGAGCAGGTTGCGGCTCGCGTAGAACGACTCCAGCTCTTCCACCGCCACGTGGTGCGCTGCCGCCCTGCTTTCGCGTACGTCCGAAGACCATAGTTTCGAGCCTTCGAAAATCGCATCGGGGTTGACGATGTTCACCCGGATCCCTCGCGACCCCTGCTCGATCGCCAGGATCTTCGCGAGCTGCGTCTCCGCCGCTTTCGCCGCGCTGTAAGCGCCGAAGTCCGGCCCCGGCGCAAACGCGTTCTTCGATGAGATGAAGACCAGCGAACCGCCTCTGCCCTGCTGGTTGAGCAGCCTCACGGCTTCGCGCGCCACCAGGAAGTGCCCCGTTGCGTTGACCGCCAGGCTCCGCTCCCAGTCCGCGAGTTCCAGCGTCTCTATCGGTGCGACCACCGCAATCCCCGCGTTCGAAACAACGATGTCGAGACCCCCATACTCGGCCGCGACCGCCTCCACCCCCTCGACCACAGATCGCTCGCTCGTAACGTCCATGGTCAGCGCCAGCGCGGGCCGCGTCTCCGCCGATCCAGCCCGAATCTCCTCGACGGTGGTCCGTGCCGCTGCAGCGTCGATGTCGGCGACCGCGACGACGGCTCCATCCTTCGCCAGCCTGCGTGCGATGCCGCGCCCGACGCCGCTGCCCCCGCCTGTGACGAGCGCGATCCGGCCCTGCAGGGGCTTTGGCGGCGGCGCCAGCGTGAGCTTGTAGAGTTCCAGCGGCCAGTATTCGATGTCGAACAGGGCCGGCTCGGCGACCGGGCGGTACTCACCCACCGCGTTCGCATCGGCGACTACCTCGATGGTCTGGCGGTAGATGTCCCTTGCCGTGCGCGCCTCTCGCGTCGTCCGGCCAACCGCGAAGCCGCCTACGCCCGGCACGAGGACGATGCGCGGGAAGGGGTCGAGCTTCGGCGTGTCCGCCGATGCGTAGCGCGCGACGTACGCCTCGTAGTCTTCGACGAACTTCGCCACCGCTGCCCGAGTCGCCCCATGAACAGCCTGCTCTGCAGCATCGGGCGACGCCTCCACCGCCGCAGGCCAGCCCTTAATCCGGAGGGCGTGGTCGGGGGTGGCTGGCCCGCGCCCGGCCGCCGCCATGTTTGCCGTGTCGGCGACGAAGGCGAGCATCTCGTCAGAGCCGTCGTACTCCAGCACTACCGGGAACGGAAGGGAGCCGCGAATCGCGGTCGCGGCGCTCACGACCTGCCGCCGAGCCGGCTTCGGGAGGTCGACGCCCCCGAACCTCGCCCTGCCCCCGCGCGCGTCCTGGATGAACTCCTCGGCCAGCGAGACGAGCGAAATGGTCCTCCCGTAGGCTTCGGCCGGGTCATCGGAGAAGGTGATCAACCCGTGATTGATCAGGACAACCCCTTCGAACGCCGGATCCGTCCGCCAGCCCGCCATGACTGCCTTCGCCAGGTCGAAGCCGGGCCGCACCCACGGCACGATGAGCACGCGTTCGCCGAGCGCTCGCCGGGCAGTGGCGTCGCCGTCCGGCTGGTTGCTGATCGACACGACCGCGTCCGCGTGCGTGTGATCGACCCATCGCTGCGGGACGAAGCCGTGGAGCAGCGTCTCGATCGACGGCCGAGGGTCTCCCGGGTCGACCAGCGCGTGCACGAGGTAGTCCACCATCGCCTCGTCGGCGAGCGTCGTGACGCCCCGCAGGCGGTCGAGGTCGTCCTGGCGGAGCCCGGAGAAGTGTTTCGCCTCGATCGTCTTGAGGTCGGAGCCGCTGCCTTTGACCCGCAGCACTTCGATCTCTTCCCCGCGATAGTCGACTTCGCGCAGCTTGACGGAGGTGTTCCCCCCGCCCCACTGCACCAGCGACGGCTCCGCGCCGAGGAGCCGTGAGCTGTAGACGCGAAGGTCAAGCAGCCCGGCCGGAGCTTCGGCCGCAGACCAGCGGTTTTTCATTCAGTGATCTTACCCCGCCACAAGGCCCCGCACGTTGAGCCTGGGCGCACTGCTTGTCATGTTCAGGGCGTGCACGAACCGTCATTCAGCGTTCGGTAGAAACTCTCGATGCCGGGAACGAGACCTACACCTCTACTCGATGCGACCTTGCAAGGCTGGGCCGCCAGACGGGCAACGTTGCGCCGCCGCTAAGAGTGCGCGGCCCTTACTCGTAACGCCGGGAGGCGGAGTGACGCCCGCGGTTCACGGAGGAATCGTGACGGGACCGGAAACCCTGGAGGTCGATAACGGGGCGCGTCGAGTCCCGGCTGGCCCTTCGCCACGCGTCTCGATAGTGATGCCGACGTTCAATTCTTCGAGGCACCTCGTTTCCACCGTCGAGAGTGTGTTAGCCCAGACGTTCCCGGATTGGGAGTTGGTGCTCATCGACGACGGATCCACGGACGACACCGTCCGACTGTCCAGGGAGGTGGCCGAGCGGGATCACCGCATCCGCGTAGCCACGAGTGCCCACGGCGGAGTGGCCGCGGCGCGCAACCGGGGCCTGGCACGTACCGACCGGGGTTCGGAGTTCGTCGTGTTCCTCGATAGCGACGACACCTGGGAGCCCGACGCCCTGGCCACGCTGGTGACCGCGCTCGAAGACCACCCCGAATGCGTCGCGGCGCACGCCCTCGCCCGGGCGACTGACCTCGACGGCCGCCAGTTCGAAGCGGACGATCTCGCGGACTCAATGCGGAAACGGTGCGTCTTGCACGGCCGCACCCTCGTCGACCTCCCCCTCTCCGCACCAACGCCGTTTGCTGCGATGCTCCTGAAGAACTGCGTGGTTACGCCGGGCGCGAGCCTTATTCGGCGGAGTGTGCTCGAGTCGGTAGGCCCCCTTGTGCCCGCCACCTCCCCGGCCGATGACTGGGATCTTGCCGTTCGGCTCGCCCGCCGCGGCGACTTCCACTTCATCGATCGAGTGGTCCTCAACTGGCGGCGCCACCCAGGCTCTCTGGCCAACACGAGCAGGCGGTGGCGTTGGGGGACGCTGGTCGCGCGCCGTCGCTCGGTGCAGTCGGAGGAGAACACCCCTGCGCAGCGCAGGCTCGCCATGGCTGTCCTGCTGGAGGAAGCGCGCACCAGGCGGTCGCAGTTCGCCGCTGATCTATCGAGCCGCAGGCTGCGTGAGGCTTGCATAGGTCTTCCCTACACGCTCCTGACCTACTTCGATTACTGCCGGTTCCGACTCTTTCCAAGGTAACCGCCGCCCGGAATCGGGCATCTTCCTACGGCCCCCTCCCCGGAAGGGCTTGCCGCAGCCCCGTCAGCAGGTCCGGCGGTAGGTGCGCCGTTGACGCCGCCTCCACCAGCCGCAACCCCCCGTGCCCCACCTCCATCGCGGTGATCGACGCGTTCGCTATCTCCACCGGCACCACGCGGTCATCCCCTGTCGCTTCGCCGACAGCGACCCCGATGGCGATGTAGTGCGTAACCACGACGAGGTCACGGCCCTCCACCGCCGCCGCCAGCCCCATCTCCAGGAGCGTCGCGACGACGCGCGCTCGCCACGACTGCAGCACCGCTGACTGCTCGCTCCAGCGTCCGGCCATGAACGGACCTATCATCAGCTGCCGCTCGTCCGCTGGCATCGCGGGGTCGAAAACCTCGGCCACTTCGTTTCTGAGCTCGGCGGCGAGTCCGGTCGCGGCGGCGATCGGCGCAGCGGTCTCACGCGTGCGCCGCAGGGGAGACGCCACCAGGCGGCCGGCGTTCCGGCTTCCCAGCGTAATGGCCGTCACTTCGGCCTGCTTGTGGCCGACGTCAGCCAGGCCTGGATCGAGGTCGGTGACGCCGGCCGCCGCCAGTCCATGCCGGATCAGATAGATCGTCACCCTGCCTTAGGTCCGCGCCCCGACGACCGAGCCTTCGGCGAAGAAGGTGCGCCTCGCCTCGTCGCTCAGTTCGAGATTCAGCACCCGGGCGCGTTGCAGCTGCTCCCAGTAGTGCCGGTAGGTCGCGCGGTCGTGGAGATTGCCCTCGTGCTGGATCGGGCCCCAGTCGGCGGCATAGGCCTTCAACAGGATCGCCTCCGCCGCTTCGATCTCCGGCGCTGCGGGCGCCATTGCCCGCGTGATCGGCTCGATTTGCGCCGGGTAGATCGACCACTGGCGAAGGAACCCGAACTCCTCCCGCGCGCGCCTGGCGTCGTTGAAGATGAAGTCGACGTCCTTGAGTTCGAGGGTCACGTTGTGCGCCGGCACGATGCCGTTGGCAAGCGCGGCCGCCACCATCTCGGCTTTTGCTCTCCGCAAGAGCGCGTGGTCGAACTGCCACGGCGAACGCATCGCGATGGCGGGGATGGCCTCGTGGTGGTCGCTGACGAAGTCCATCAGGCCGAAATCGAGCACCTGCACGTTCGGCGTCTCGGCGATCTCCCACACCTGGCGCAGGGCAGCCTGCGTCTCGATGAGCGCGTGTATCGGAATCCGCTGCCGGATGCCAGCGCGCGCCGCCCGCTCCTGGATGTACCCGGCCATCTCCCGGAAGGCCGCCACCTTCGTCGTCTTGGGGATCGTGATGTAAGCGACGCGCGCGCCTGCGCCGGGGACGATGATGTCGACGTCCTGCCGCCAGTGCTCGTTCGTGTAGTCGTGGATGCGCACCCCCGCCATGTCGAAGCGGTTGGCATCGCTGTTCTGCATGCGGACGACCATCTCGGCATGCGCCCGCTCGGCCCCCGTGGGCGCCCCGTCCTCGAGGTCCATCGTGATGTCGAACACCCCGCCCATCTTCGCCTGCAGCTCGAACGCCTTCGCGATGCGTTCCTCGGTCCCGGCGAAGTGCTCGCAGGTGGGGATGATGGGGAACGGCCGTTCCCCTTCGAACAGCGCCTGGTTCGGGTGTCGTGGCATGGTTGTCACCTCTCGCGGCGCGGCCCGGGGCTCGAAGTCGACCCTGCCTGGTCCGCGACCGCCAGTATCCCCGAAACCGCGGGAGAACGCACCGTGGCGCGGGTGGAATGGTCTGGGGCCGGACGACGCAGAGTCTCCGTAGAGGCGCGAGCGGGAGTACCATGGAAGTTCGAGAGGTGTTGAAGCTGCTCAGGGATGAGGGTTGGTCCGTTGTCCGGATCTCGGGTAGTCATCGACAGCTCAGACACCCGACGCGGCCCGGGACAGTGACAGTGGCAGGGCATCCGAGCCTCGACCTTCATCCGGCCACGCTGAAAAGCATTCTTCGACAAGCTGGCCTCGAACGGGGTAGGTAGTGGAGTACACGGTCATCCTCGAACGCGGCGAGCGTAACTGGTCTGCGTATGTACCGGATCTTCCGGGTTGCGTCGCAGCGGCGCGCACTCGCGACGAGACGAAACGTCTCATTCGGGAAGCGATCATTTTCCACATCGAGAGCCTCCGCCAGGAGGGGGAGCCAATTCCAACTCCCTCGACCGAAGCTACGCAGGTGAGCATCCCCGCGTAGCGGCGGCGGCCGGCGCCGAATACTCGTGGACGGCAAAACCTCTGTGCTAGAGTGGAGAGGAATCCCGCAGCGTGCGGAACCCAGGAGTCCTCGTCCCTTGGCCTTTGCCGATAAGCAGATAGCCTGCCGCGATTGCGGCAACCACTTCGCCTTCACCTCCGGCGAACAGGAGTTCTACGCCAACAAAGGGCTCATGAACGAGCCCACGCGTTGCCCTTCCTGCCGCTCCGCGAGGCGTTCGAGCCAGAGCACGCTCGAACAGACCGACGGCTACGTGCGCTACGGCAATTTCGCCAGCTTCGGCGGTAAAACCCCTCGCCAGATGCACCCCGCCGCCTGCGCCGAATGCGCCCAGATGACCGAGGTGCCCTTCGTCCCCCGCGGCGAGCGGCCGGTCTACTGCAGCTCCTGCTACAACAAGATCAAGCCGCGCGAAGTCACCCCGCACTAGTCCATGGCTGGCGACATGCGCCTCACCCAGCTCGCGCGCATGCTCAACGTCCCGCTCGTCTCGCTCTCCGCGCAGTCCGCGCCTGCGATCGTCGCTGCGAAGTCTCAGGCCATGTCCACTGCCCTGTTCGAAGAAGCTGCAGCCAGCGACGACGTCACCAGCGTCGAATCCGCGCTCGACTACCTCGAAGGGCGCCTCGCCTTCTTCGATGACCTCATCCCGGCCGGAGCCGCCGCTGCCATCCGGACGTCCTTTGCGGCGCGCCTGAAGGCCTGGGAGTGATCGCTCAGTCAGCGGACGGGCCGCGCTTCGCCACGTTGAAAATGGTCGTATGCCGGATGCGGGCGAGCTCCTCTCCGCTCTGCGCCAGGATCACCCCGTCAACCACCCCGTAGTGGTGGCCCTTGAGCTCGTAAGCCTCGACGAAATGGCCCGCCACCGTAACCGTTTGGCCGGCGTACCCCGCGGCCATGTTCTGCACCTGGCTGCGCGTATGGATCGCCGGGCCGTAGTCGTAGGAGTGATGGATCATGGGCGTCATCCGTGCGGCGATCCAACCCGGATGAATGTGCGCCGGCGCCACTGTCCAGCGCGGCGATGGGTCGGCCTGCTTCTCGATCGCGTACGCAATCGAATCCTCGAGGCTGAAGGGCACCGGCATGGGCCGAAGGTCATGCCCAACCGGCGCTGTCGCCAGGGTCAGCGGCGGCACCCGCTTTGGCCGCTGCTCAGCCTTCCTCCGGACCGGTAGCTGCAGATCGCCGAGCCACGGCGCAGCGCCTCGCCCGGCGCTTCCCACCAGGCACCGCTCGCCCGCCCCGTTCTCCATCACCAACGAGCCGCTGCCCCCGGTCTCCGCCATGACGCGCGCCGTCATTTCGTCGCCAGGGTAAACCGGCCGCCGGAACGCAATGTCGACCCAACCGTCCTCCAACCATTCTTCGCCGAACACATCGAGGATCGCCGGCACAGTCCAGCCATAAACAGTGACGCCTCCAACGAGCGCGGCCCGGTACCCGTACGTCGAAGCCACAGCCGTCGAATGGATCGGGTTCGAAATGTCGGGGCTGTCGGGTCCGTCGAGGAATGCGGTGATGCGGCGTTCGGAGCTGGTAGCCTCTGGAGAAACTCGGCTCATTTCAGAAACAGACAGAACGGATGGCCAGCGGGGTCGAGCAGCACCCGCAGATCCGAACGCGACTGATACTCCGCGAGCCGGGCTCCTGCTGCGAGAGCGTGCGCTACCGCCGCGTCGAGGTCTTTCACCTTGATGTCGAGGTGAATCATCTTGTCTTGTTCGCCGGCCCGCTCGGGCCACACCGGCGGTCGATACCCCTCCTGTTGCTGGAACGACAACCCGGTTCCGCCAGCTGGGTCTCGCATCAACACGAAGTCGCCGTCGCCGTATGTTACCTCCCAGCCGAGAAGACGACCGTAGAAATCAGCCATCGCCCGGGCGTCTGCACAGTCGATATTCACCGTCGCCAGGTGGAACGACGGGTGAGGCGATTGCGTGGCCATCAGGCTGCATTGTAGGACACAAAAGACCCCTATTCGGGCCTCTTCGCCCAATTGACCCCGCGCTGGACGCCGGCCCGCCCCTCCCGCGAGCCCCTCTACCCCGCGGCTACGCGCGACCCGGTCAGTCTCACACTCCCATTGTTCCTCAACACGGACCGGATGCTCCTCGCAAGGTCCTCGTTCGCCGAGGCGTGAGGCAGGTCAAACTCGGTGTCCTGGCCCCCGGTGTCGCGGACCACCAGTCGAACCGCGTCGCGCCCGGGGCTGTCCTTGAGCATCCCCGCGACCGCCTTCAGCAGCGCTTCGTCCGCGAGTGCGTCCTCTGTCTCGAAGATCGTCACGACCAGTCGTGCTGCGTCCCCGCTGACCGGCGGCACCACGCCCGGCCGCGAAGCTTCCGCTGTCGCCGCAGGCGCCACGCCTCCCGCGTGGTGGCCGCTCCCATTCACGCTCGTGCGCCCATTCGGCCGCGTGGCCGCGCTCCGCAGATTCGCCGAGTCCCCAGCGCCCACGCGCCCTGTCGCCCCCTCGCCCCGTCGCGTCTGCGCTCCCTCTGCCTGCCGCGACGCCCGTGGCCTCGCCTGCTCCACCTGCCACTGGTCGGCGGTGAACCCCACAACCCGCCCTTCGCCGTGGTCATAGGGAGCCGCCCGGCGCACGTTCAGGTTCAGCCGATCGCCCCGCTCCCGGCACTCCACGGAGACAAGCAGCACCTGCCCTTCCGACCAGACCGCCTCCCCAGTCAGTTCGATCACGTCGCTCCACACCGTCAACTCAGCGACCCCCGAAAGGTCTTCCAGCTCGACGATGTAGAACTTGCGGCCGTCGCGCGTCGTTCGCCCCTGCACCCGGTTGACCATCCCCGCAACGTTCACGACCTGCCCGGCCAGTTCGAGCGTCAGGTCCGCAAGGGTGTGACTCGCGTAGCGCGAGAGTTCGTGGGCAGCGGCCCGGAAGGGGTGCTCCGAGACGTAGACGCCCAGCACCTCCCGTTCCCAGGCCAGCATGTCTTCGCGCGAAGCGGGCCGGGGCTCGAGCTCAAGCGCCGGCATCGGCGTGTCCACCTCGCTCCCGAACAGGTCGAACATTGTCGCCTGGCCGCTGGCTCGCAGCTCGCGTTCGCGGCGGGCGAGGTTGAGCAGCCGCTCGACGTTGATCAGCAGCGTCCCCCGGTCGCCGAGCAGGTCGAGCGCCCCCGCCTTCACCAGGTGCTCGAGGGCCCGGCTGTTCGCCGACGAGAGGTCGGCCCGTTTGCAGAAATCCTCGAGGTCCCGGTAGGGCCCACTCGCCTCTCGCGCTGCGATGATCCCCTCGACCGCCCCGCTGCCGACGTTCTTCACGACCCCGATCCCAAAGCGGATGGCCAGCGAATCGTCCTGGCGGCGCTCCACCGAGAAGTTCTCGAAGCTGCTGTTGACTCCCGGAGGCAGCACTTCGATCCCGAGTCGGAAGCACTCGGCCACGGCCGCCGCAATGCGGGCGTGCGGGTCGGGCGAACTCTTCGTCATCTGCAGCACGGCCGTCATGTACTGCACCGGGTAGTTCGCCTTCAGGTAGGCGGTCTGGTAGGCGATGTTGCCGTAGCACCAGCTGTGCGCCTTGTTGAAGGCGTAGCCCGCGAACGGCTCGATCAGGTCGAACACCGCCGTCGCGTCGGCTTCGCTGTAACCGAGGCCGACGGCGCCCGCGACGAACTGGTGGCGCTCGGCGGCCATGATTTCCGCCTTCTTCTTGCCCATCGCTTTGCGCATCACGTCGGCCTGGCCGAGCGTGTAGCCCGCAAACTGGCGTGCGATGAGGAGCACCTGGTCCTGGTAGACGATCACCCCGTAGGTCTCGTCCAGGATCGCCGCCAGGTCCGGGTGCGGGTAGGTGATCGTGATCTCGCCGTGCTTGCCCTTGATATAAGTCGGGATGTGTTGCATCGGCCCCGGCCGGTAGAGCGCCACCATCGCGCAGAGGTCGGCGATGGTGGTCGGCTGGAGCTCCTGCACGTAGCGCCGCATCCCGCTCGACTCGAGTTGGAACACCCCGAAGGTTTCGCCCTTGCCCAGCATCTCCATTGTCTTTTCGTCGCCGTCGGGCAGGCGTGGGAGGTCGATTTCGGCGCCGCCGGTATCCCGAATGAGCTCCACAGCGCGCTCAAGGATCGTCAGGTTCGAAAGCCCGAGGAAGTCCATCTTCAGCAGGCCGATCTTCGCTACCTGCTCCATCGCGTACTGCGTGGTTGGGATGCTCGTTTCGTCGCCCCGGCTGGGACGTTGCAACGGCACGTACTCGATCAGCGGTTCCCGCGAGATGACCACGCCGGCCGCATGGGTGCTGGCGTGCCGCGCCACCCCTTCGAGTTGCTGAGCGGTCTCGACGAGGCGGCTGACCTTCGGGTCGGCTGCGATCGCGTCCCTCAGTTCCAGCGACTGTTCGATCGCCTCCGATAGGGTGATGTGCAGCGCGTTCGGGATGAGGCGAGCCACGCGATCCGTGTCGGCGTAGCTCAGGCCGAGCGCACGTCCGACGTCGCGGATTGCCGCCTTCGCCCCGAGCGTCCCGAACGTGATGATCTGCGCCACCCGGTCAGCGCCATAGCGCTCGTAGGCAAAGCGGATCATCTCGTCCCGCCGATCGTCGGCGAAGTCGAAGTCGACGTCCGGCATCTCCCGCCGCTCCAGGTTCAGGAAGCGTTCGAACACCAGCCCGTTCTCCACCGGGTCGATGTCGGTCACCCGGAGCGAATAGAGCACGAGCGAGGCCGCCGCCGACCCTCGGACGCCCATCCGTATCCTCGCCCGGCGTGCGTAGTCAGCGATTTCCTTGACGACGTAGACGTAGTCGGTAAACCCGGTCTGCTTCAGCACGTCGAGTTCGTAGAACAGCCGCTGAGTAAGCTCCTGGGTCACCTCCCCGAACCGCTCGCGCAGCCCCTCCAGGCACATCTCCTTGAGGTACTCGTCGCTCGCCTTCCCCGCTGGCACGGGCGGCTCTGGTAGAAGCTGGCGGTCGAACCGCAGATCGAGGTCGCAGGCATCGGCCACGAGTTGCGTGTTCTCGATGAACTCCGGGTTCTCCGGGAAAAGCGTGCGCATCTCCGCTTCGCTCTTGACGTAGTAGCCGGTGCCATCGAAGCGGTAGCGATCCTGCTGATCCACCGTCGCATTCGTGCCGATGCAGAGCAGCGTGTCGTGGGCCTGGGCCTCGCCGGGGTCGGTGTAGTGGCTATCGTTCGTCGCCACCACGGCGATCCCAAGCTCTTTCCCGATCCCTGCGATCAGCGGGTTCAGGCGCGAGAACTTCTGGTCCGAATGCTCCTGCACCTCGAGGTAGTAGTGGCCGTCGAACACCTCCCGGTACCACTTCGCAACGTCGATAGCGCCGTCCCGGTCGCCTTCCTGCAGCCGCCGGTGGAACTCCGCTGAAGGACACCCGCTCAACACCGTCAGGCCGCCGCTGTGCTGCATCAACAGTTCGCGGTCGACCCTCGGCTTGTAGTAGAAGCCCTCGAGGTTCGCCTTTGTCACGAGCGCGATCAGGTTCTTGTAGCCGGCCAGGTCGCGTGCCAGGAGGATCAGGTGGTAGGGCTGGCTGTCGCCTCGCTCGCGGCTGTGACGGCTTCCCTGCGCCACATACGCCTCGACTCCAATGATCGGTTTGATGCCCCGCTCCCGCGCTTCGCGGTAGAAATCTATCGCCCCGTAGAGCGCCCCGTGGTCCGTCATCGCGACCGATTCCATGCCCAGCGACTGGATCCGCTCCATCAACGGGACCATCTTTGTCATGCCGTCCAGCAGCGAATACTCGGTGTGAGTGTGTAGATGGGTGAACATATCCGGGAGCCGGATCTTACACCCGCCACCCGGCCCGAAACAGGCAGTTATGGCACCCGGCGCCCCACATTCCGCGCAAGTTTCGCCGACGGCGCGGCGCCGTCGGGTCTTGGGCGAGTGCGGGTTACCATGATGCGATGCGCGGCCTCACCTTTGCCCTCGTCGTTGCCTCTGCCGCCCTCCTGGCAGCCTGCGCCGAAGACCGGAGCGTCGTCGATCTTCCCTCCCCTTCCCCGTCCGCCACGGCACTCCCTCCCACGACTACCCCGCGCCCGACGAGACCTCCAACACGCACCCCATTGCCTCGCCCCACGCCCAGGCCCACCGTCGTCCGTTCGTCCGGGTGTGGCATCGAGCACGCCCGCGGCGATGCCATCGAAGCGATCGAGTTTGCCGGCGAAGTGCGCGCCTACCGCCTCCACGTGCCGGCCCGCTACAACAACCGCCAGCCCGCCCCCGTCCTGTTGAACTTCCACGGCTACGCCCAGGAGGCAGCTCAGCAAGAGGCTTACAGCGGCCTCGTGCCCCTCTCCGAGGCCGAGGGGTTTGTGCTTGTGACCCCCGAAGGAAGCGGCTCACCGCAGGGCTGGGACATCGTGGGGGTCTACGACGAAGACGGGAGCGATGACGTGATCTTTGTGCGCGATCTGATGTCACAGCTCTTCGCGAAGCTCTGCCTCGACCAGAGACGGATCTTCGCCACCGGGCACTCGAACGGCGCCGAGATGGCCTCGCAGCTCGCCTGCTTTGCACCCGACCTCGTCGCCGCCGTGGCCCCCGTCTCGGGCACCGTGTTCCAAGAGTGCCCTGGGATGGGGATCGCGATGGTCGGCTTCCAGGGCACAGAAGACTACAACGTCCCCTTCGAAGACAGCGATAGCGCGACGAGGGACTGGGCCGCCCACAACGGCTGCGCGGCCGAACCGGTGACGACCCGGGCCGCCGAGCACGTTTCCAGGGAAGCCTGGTCCGGCTGCTTCGGAAACGACGTTGTGTTCTACGTGATCGAAGGCGGCGGCCACACCTGGCCCGGCGCCCCTATCCCTGGCGGAGCCGGCCCCGCGACGAACGAGATCGATGCCAGCAAGCTCATGTGGCAGTTCTTCGCAGCCCACCCCAAACGCCAGTAGGACCATCCGCTGGGGAGATCGGGTCAGGCCTTCAGACGGCGCTGCACAGCCTCTCCGCGCAACTCCCGGAGCGCGTCGGCCGCGATCCACCGCCCGCTCCGCGATCCATCCGCCCGGATCGCCTCGCCCGTGGCGATCGCGGCGGCGTTGAGGGCGCGGTTGCGCTTGCCGATCTGCCGAAGCGCCCAGTTGACCGCTTTCTTCACGAAGTTCCGTTCGTCCGTCGCGTAACGCCGGATCACAGGCAGAAACGCCAGGTACCGCTCGTCGCCCGCTTGCTTGTCGTGCATCGCCAGGTAGCACATCAGCACGAACCCCGCACGCCGGACGAATTCCTCCTCGCGCGCCGCCCACTCAACCGCCTTCTCCCAGGCCACCGGGGTCTGCTCGAACAGCCCGCAGACTCCATCACACAGGTCCCACGAGTCGAAGTCGAGCACCCAGCCCTCCATCTGCGCATTCGTGACAAGGCCCGGCTCGTCCACCATCGCGGCCAGGATCCGCGCCTCGTGGATCGCCGTCGCCCACAGCTCCTCCGCCAGTTCGTGGTGTTGCCCCACCCGCCTCGCCAGCTGCCCCAACTCAGGGATAGTGATCCCAAGGGCCCGCGCGTTTTCGATCCCGACTCGCTCGTTCTCGCGTAGCCGTTCGCTTCGCGCCATCGCTCGCAGCTCGGCGACGACTTCTTCGATCGGGGGCTTTGGCTTCGCAGGCCTGGGCACGAGCCTTCGGCGTTCCCGGCTGTCAGGCCTGTCCGGCGCGGCTGGCGCTTTCGCGCAGCAGGGCAGCGAACTCTTCATCCTCTGCCACGAGCGCAAGCTTCGGGTCGTTCGAGGCATCGCGCGCGTAGGCCGGCTCGATCTCCAGCGCCTGGCGAAGGTGAAGCAGCGCCTCGTCGCGGCTGTCCATCAGCGCCGCCGCCTGGGCCGCGCCGTAATGCGCCGCCCCGTCGGCCGGGTCGAGGCTCGCCGCCCGAGTGAAGTCGGCCAGTGCCGCCTGCGGGTCGCCCCCGTGGAGGTGGGCCAGCCCCCGGTTCACCATCACCGTCGTGTCCGCCGGGTAGTGCGAGAGGGCGGCTGTGAAGTCTTCCAGCGCGGACTGGTAGTTGGCCCGGTAGAGGTGCAACATACCGCGGTTATTCAGCGCGTCCGGGTCCGCAGGGTTCAGGGCGATCGCGAGGTCGTAGTCCCCCAGGGCCCCGTCGTAGTCGCCCGCTCGAGTCCGGGCGTTCGCCCGGTTGTAGAGGGCCGGCACCGTGTTGGGTGCGATCTCCAGGGCCCGCGTGTAGCGCTCGACCGCGAGCTCATACTGCCCCACGTTGAAGTAGACGTTGCCCTCGTCGAGGTACGACTCGCCGTCTCTCGCGGCTGACGTCGACGGCCCCGGTACGGCGACTTGCGCCGCAACAACTTCGCCAGCAACCGGCTCGGCGACCGGCGCAAACTCGTTTGCGTCCGTCCACGCTTCGACGGTCGCCACAGCCTCTTCGACGACGTTCGTCCCAGACCATGCCTCGACCGGCTCTGCCTCGGCCTCTGTCTCTTCGGCCTCGGTCCACGGCTCCGCCGCCGCTGCGGGCTCATAGGCTGCGCTTGCGACCGCACCGGCTTCCATGGGTTCGCTCACGGCCTCAGCGACGTCCGCCGCTTCTGCCACAGGCGACAGGTCTTCGGATGGCGCCGCTTCTTCTGTCACACTCGCGGCAGTCCACGTTTCGGCCGGCTCCGCGACTGCCTCCACAAAATCAGCAACAGCTGGTTCGGCCTCTTCCGCGACTTCCACGGTGTTTGCCGTGATCCAGGTCTCGGCCGGCTCGGCCACCGCCCCCTCCGCTTCCGCGGCCGGTTCGACGGGAGACCAGGCGGCCACTTCCTCTTCAGCCTGTTCTGCGACGAACGCCGCCGGTTCAGCGGCTATCGGAGTTTCGACGTACGTTTCCTCGGCCTCAGCGGCAGCCGTCTCCACGGCCTCCGCCATCTCGTCCGCGACCTCCTCTTCCGCCAGCACGGGCTCGGCCGACCACGACGCCGTCTCTTCCACGAACTCCTCTGCGGCCAGGTCCGCGGACTCGCTCGGCTCCCAGGTCTCGGCCGGCGCTTCCACCGGTTCGACGAATGCAGCCGGCTCGACCGCCGCGCCCTCGGATGGCTTCTCGGAGACAGCCGCCGGAGCCGGGGACGGAGTGGCTACCGCCGCCGGCGCGGCGGGCTCGCGCTCGGCGAGCGGCTCAGCCGCCGGTTTGCGTTGGCCCAGGTACCGGATAAGCGCAACACCGCCTACGGCGAGCGCCCCCAGGATCGTCAGTGTCCGGACGACGCCCTTCATCTGGTCGCCTCCCCTTCGGTGGATGTCTCGAGTAGATATTCGGTTACAGCCACCAATCCGTTATAGGCATAGACAATGTAATCCCGCGGATGAAGCTCCAGTTTCTTCTTCGTCTCCTTCCGCGCAGTCACAGGATCCCACGATCCGGTCAGTTCGATCGAATCGTGGTCGATGCCGAACTCCAGTTCGTACAGCTCACCGTCTTCGCAGACCACCACGCATCCGCGCTCCGGATCTGCAGCGGGTCCCGCCTCGCACTCAATTGCGTCGGTGAACAAAGCGTTTGGAAACGCCGGAAATGGCACGACCTGGGCGCATGCCTCCTGCAGGAGTTGGCGCAACTGCTGGGCCGTGCGCTCCACGATGACGTCTGCCTGGGCCTTCCGCAGCAACGGGTCGCGATCCATACCAGTCACAGAGTATATCGATTCGCACCTCTGGCGGTCACAGCAGATTCGCCACCAGGATTCTTCCTCTATCCCCTGACACGCCCGCGTGGGAAGATCGAATCGTCCCCATGACTAACGAGCAGGATATCTACGTCCCCGGCGCAGCGGCCCTTGCGAGAGCCGAGGCTGCTGCGCGCGCTGTGCCCTACAAGCTCGCCGAGGCCTACGCCCGTCGCGACATCGAGGCGCTGGCCGCCCTCTTCGCCGACGACCCGGACGTCCTCTGGGTCGGCACCGGCCCCGATGAGAAGCGCATCGGCCCGTTGGAGCTGCGCGCCCAGTTCGAACGCAACCTCGAGCAATCCGAGATCCTTCTCTTCCGATTCGACTGGGTGAAGGCGGCGACGATCGGCCCCGCCGCCTGGGTCGCCGCCGACGGCTCCATGCAGGCGACGTTCAGGGGCTGGGAGATCAACGTCCCCGTCCGCTTCACGGCCGTGCTTCGAGCCCAGGGCGACGATTGGGTCATCATCCAGGCCCACCTCTCATGTCCTGCCGCCGGCCAGGCAGAGGGCGAGTCGTTCCCCACCTCGCTCGAAGAAGTCGCCGATGCGGTCCGCCGCGAGCGCCCAGACCTCGGCGCCCACTCCGCCCCCGATGGCACCGTCACGATCCTCTTCACCGACATCGAAGCCTCGAGCTCGATGACCGAGCGGCTCGGCGACAAGGAGTGGATCGAGGTCCTTCGCGAACACAACGCCATCGTCCGTGAACACGCCGAGGCCAACGGCGGCTTCGAAGTCAAATCCCGCGGCGACGGCTTCATGCTCGCCTTCCGCAGCGCTCGCAGCGCCCTTCTCTGCGCCATCGGACTCCAGCGCGCATTCGCCGAACGCAACCGGGTCCGGCCCGAAGTCGCTCTCCGCATCCGCGTCGGCCTCCACACCGGTGAGGCCATCCGCGAAGCCGACGACTTCTTCGGCAAGAACGTCATCCTCGCCGCCCGCATCGCTGAATCGGCGAAAGGCACCCAGATTCTCGCCTCGTCCCTCGTCAAGGCCCTCACAGAAAGCGCCGGCGACATCTTTTTCGGCGAAGAACACCGCACCGAACTCCGCGGGCTCTCCGGCTCCTACCGCCTCTTCGAAGTCCTCTGGGAGGACCCGGGCTAGGTCGTGGTGCCAGGTACGCCGTGCTGTCGGCGCGCGTGCCGACGAGGATCCGGGGCGAATCGAGGCGATCGAGGGCGGCGGTCATGCCCGGAGTGTCGGGCGCGGAGATTCGGGGCGACTCTCTTCCGATAGGGCGCTCCCTACTGACGCGCCGCCTCTCGCTGCTTCAAGAGGCGATCGACGAAGTGCGTCTCACCTTCAGCCCAGAGCTCGGTCAAGCGGAGCTTCGGACTTCCGACGCAAGCGGAAAACACGTCGAGCATCAGGTCAACTGCCCGAGTGGCGGTTTCGGGTGAATAGGCGATGTAAACTGGCGCGACACCGCCTAACACGGGGTGCAGGCTGGGTTCCTTGAACTCCTCGATTGGGTGCGCCGCGTTGTCGCGAGCCCCGAAGAGCCACTCGAAGTTCGTGGTCCACCTCTGGGCCTTTCGACCGACGGAGAATCCCAACTTGAGAGTCTCCAAGATTTGAGCGTGCCTGGGGACCCTATTGCCTGACCAACTCTGGGCTAAATCGGGCGGGACGGCACACATCCCCCTGATCGCTCCGTAGAGAGCATCGATGGCGAACGCTGCCGAGACAACGCTGATAAGCGCTGGCTCGAACTCTTCGACAAGCAATTCCGCTGCCTCCCCCACTGCCTTTTGTTTTCGCTCGATCATGCGCGACCTCGCCTCGTGCGACTGAGCTTCGCTGCGCGTCGCTAGACGAGCCCACGTGAGCCACATCCGCGATTTGATTGCCACCCGTGCAAGCTCGCCTCGTAGCCCGAGAGTGCCCGTGAGTGGAACTGCCACAACGCGGCCGGCCTTTTCGCCCGAGGGATTCATTTGGGAACCTCGACAGTCACGGAACTACGGCCTTGCGCACATTCTGCTTCGGACAGCGAGCGAACGGAAACAGACGCCCGGCGCGCGCCAGGGGCCGGGCGGATCGGTGCCCTGGCCTCTGCGTCCCCTTGTCGAGTGGGTCTTAGCTGTCGGTGACGGCCACCGACTGGAGTTCCGGCGTCTTATCTCAGCTCAGCGAATGCCGGCCGAAGAACGCCGCCAGGCCCTCCGCCATGCCGCGCGGGTTCTGCATCTGGAGCCCGTGCGTAGCGCCGGGAAGAACGAACGGTTCCACGTTCGGAAGCCAGGTCTTCAGCGCCGCGTGACTCTCCACGAACAGCGGAGCCGAGTCCGCGCCGAGTACGGCAAGCGCCGGCTGCGCCACGCGTTTCGCCTGCGCCGCGCCGAACTCCCAGGACTTGATGGCGGGAACCTCGACCCCAAAGAACGTGTCGATGTCCGCGAGTACCTGTTCGAACCAGCCTGCCGGTAATGTCCGCGCCATTGTCTCGCGGTAATCGGGACCGACCACGGCCTGCATAAAGGCGTCGGCCGCCGTGACCTTGTCGCCGCCTTCATACAACGCCTGGAGCTGCGCGACGCCCGCCCAGAATTCCACGGCGGTGTCTCCGACGAGTACTCCGGGCTCCAACAGCCCGAGCGTATGCACGACTTCCGGCGCGTCGAGCGCTAGCTGTAGCGCCGTGGTGCCGCCGTATGAGTGGCCGGCCACATGCGCGCGACCCACACCAAAGTGCTTCATCACCGCCAGCGCGTCGGCCGCCTGCTGCGCGATGGTGAAGCCCGCGGGCGGGCGCGAACTGCCAACGAACCCTCGCCGGTGGTAGTCCAGAAGGCGATACTTCCCGGCGAGCGCAGGCTCTTTGATCAACGGCGCGAACGCGTCCGCGATCAGCGAACCGTGGATGAGCAACACGGGATCGCCGGTTCCGTAACTTGCGCCCTCAACAAATCCACCCTCGACCGGTATGCGTTCCATGGTCGCCCCCAAAGCTTTGCGTGGCCGGGACTCTACGCGGCCGCTGAGAACGCGTCCATGAGCCACCCCTTAGCTGTCGGTGACCCCCGCCGACTGCGAGATGCTGAGGTCCGGGCTAACGGCCTTGCCGTGGCGGCCCGCGGAGCCGAAATATCAGATGAGATGATTCGCACCGACGCGGGCCGCGCCCTGCTCGTCCTCGCCCCCGGCGGCCTGCTCGCCCTCGTCGCCTGGTGGGTCCTCAACCCCGAGACCGCTGCTGCGCCCCCACCCGCCTCTGCCCCTGCCGTCGCCAGCACCGCGACCATGAAGGTCGTGTCCCCTCCCGCTGGCATCTACCACGCCGCCTTCCCCGACTTCGGCGGCTCCGAAGACATTGTCTCGGCGAGCCGCATCCGGGACTTCGAAGCCCTCGCCGGCAAGCGCATCGCCTGGGCCTACTTTTCGAACAACTGGATCGACGGCATCACCTTTCCCGCCGAGGCGGTGAAGTCCGTGCGGGACACCGGCTCGGTTCCCTTCATCAGGATGATGCCTCGCTCCTCCTTCGCCGAAACCGGCCCCGACCCGGTCTATAACCTCGATCGCATCACCCGAGGCGACTTCGACCCCGCTCTCGCGGCCTGGGCGCAGGCTGCCCGCGCGACCGGCACTCCCCTGATGGTCGAATTCGGGACCGAAGTCAACGGCGATTGGTTCCCCTGGAACGGCCGCTGGTACGGGGGCGCTGCGGGCCCTGAAAAGTTCCGCAACGCCTATCGCCACATCGTCGACCTCTTCCGTCGCGAAGACGCCCGCAACGTGACCTGGGTGTTTCACGTCGACGCCAGCCGTTCCCCCGACGCCGCCTGGAACACCATGGCCGCCTACTACCCCGGCGACGATTACATCGATTGGCTCGGCATCAGCGTCTACGGCGCCCAGGAGCCGAACGAAGACTGGATCTCGTTCGCCGACCGGCTCGACCCCGCCTACGCCGAGCTCGTCGCGTTCCAGCCCTCAAAGCCGATCGCCGTCCTCGAATTCGGGGTCACCGATGGCGTCGCTGGCCACGACAAGGCGGCCTGGATCAGCGATGCCTTCGCCGCCGTCACCTCCGGGCGCTATCCGCGCATCAAGGCGATGAGCTACTGGCACGAGTCCTTCGACAACGACGATGGCACCCGCTCCACGCTCAGGATCGACTCATCGGACCCCGCGCTACAGGCGTACCGCGCCGGGGTTGCCTCACCCAGCTTCGTGTCCGAAGCGCAGGTGAGCGTCACCGGCCCCTGATCCTGCAGCACCGCCCTGGCTCAATCGACCGCGAACTGCTCCCGGTAGAGCATCGCGTAGAGTCCGCCCTCGGACAGCAGCGATTCGTGCGTGCCCTGCTCCACCAGCTTGCCCCGATCGAAGACCAGGATGACGTCCGCCCGGATCACCGTCGAAAGGCGGTGGGCGATCACCACCGTGGTCCGGTCGCGCGCCAGCACCGCCGTCGCCTCGCGGATCTCCCGTTCGAGTCGGGAATCCAGCGAAGCCGTCGCCTCGTCCAGGATGAGCACCGGCGGGTCCTTGAGGATCGCCCTCGCGAGAGCCACCCGCTGCTTCTCGCCGCCCGAGAGCCGGTATCCTCGTTCGCCCACCACCGTTTCGATCCCCTCAGGCAATCGCTCGATGAGATCCGCCAGCCCCGCCACTCCCGCTGCTTCCGCTGCTTCGCTATCAGTGGCGTCGAGCCGCCCATACCGGATGTTGTCGAGCAGCGAAGCGTGGAAGAGGTACGTGTCCTGGAGCACTGCCCCCACCGACCTCGACACAGACTCCAGCGTCAGGTCCCGCAGGTCGTGTCCGTCCAGCCGTACCGTCCCCTCCTTCGGGTCGTAGAAGCGCTGAAGCAGGTACGTGACGGTGGTCTTGCCAGCCCCGGAGGGCCCCACCAGGGCCGCCATCTTGCCCGCCGGCACTTCGAACGAGACGTCCTCCAGGGCGGGCGCACCGCCGTGCGCATAGGCGAACGTGACGTGCTCGAACTCGAGCTTCCCGCGGGGATGCCGAAGCGTCGTCGCTCCCGGCTTCTCGTCGACCTCCACGGGCAGGTCCTGGTACTCGAAGATCCGTTCGAACAGCGCCAGCGAGGTGAGCAGCGTCGTATTGATACGAGCGATCGCCGTGAAGGGCGCGAATACCCGCTGCGTGAGCACCGCGAACGACACTACCGACCCCATGGTCAGCCCGCTGTCCACCACCGCCCGGCCCCCAAACCAGTAGACCGCACCGGGAGCGATCGCACCGAACAGTCCCGTCCCCATGTTGAACCACCGGCCTGCCATGAGCCGCCGGATGGACAGCCGTCGCAGGTTGTCGTTCGAACCCCGGAAGCGCTCCGCTTCGTGCTCCTGCCGGCCGAAGGTCTTCACCAGCATCATCCCCGAAATCGAGAGCGTCTCCTCCAGGTGCGCCGACATTCGCGCACTCTCTTCGTGCCACTGCAACAGGAGGCGCCGCTGGATCATCCCCATCCGCACCGTCGGCCAGGCGAACGCCGGGATGACGATCAGAGCCATCAGCGCCAGCCGCCATTCGAGCGCGAACATCAGCGCGAGCGCTGTGCTCAGCGTGATCGCGTTGGTCAGGAAGTCTGTGAATGTCCCCGTCACGGCCTGCTGGACCGCGTTCACGTCGGTCGAGACCCGCGACAGGATCTCGCCGGTCCGGGTCTGCGTGAAAAACCGCACCGAGAGCCGCTGCAGGTGCCCGTGCAGGCTCTCGCGCAGGTTGTACATCACCCCTTGGCCGACGACCTGGTTGAAATAGCCCGAGGCCACGTCCAGGAAGCCGGCCGTCGCGACTGACGCCAGCAACACCACGAAGAGGACGTTGATCCTGCCCGTTTCGCCGCCCGGCACCGCGTGGTCGACGATGTCGCCGATGATCAACGCCGGTGCGAGGCCCAGCACGGCCGACACCGCGATGAGCAGGACGAGCAGAGCCACCGTCCACCGGTAAGGACGGAAGAGGCCCGCGGCCCGCATGAAGATCTCGCGGCTCGAAGCTTTCGGCCGCTGGATCTGCCAGCGGATGCCTCCGTTTCCCATGCCCGCTCCCATGCCGGCCATGCCACCCATCCCTGCCATCGGCGGCGGTTCCTCCTCGCAGCTTCACGTTAACGTCAGGGAGAAGCCGGCGCCAGTCTCGTCTGTTGTGCCGGGCCTGAAACATCGCCGCAACACGCCCCCGCCTACAATCCACTATGGCTCGAGCCTCGCCTGCCATTCGCCCCGCCACCGTCGGCGACCTCGCGGCGATTCAGGCCATCTACAACGATGAGATCCTCCACGGCACCGCCACCTGGGACGAAGAACCGTGGCCCCTGGCGAAGCGCCGCGCCTGGTTCGCCGAGCACGACGCTCTGTCCCCAGTCCTGGTCGCGGAGTGCGCCGGCCGTTTCGCCGGCTTCGCCTACCTCAGCCCGTGCAGCCCCAAGTCGGGATGGCGCTTCTCCCGCGAGGACACCATCTACATCGATAAAGAGATGCGCGGCGCGGGGGTCGGCACCCGCCTTCTCGCCGCCCTGCTGGAGGAAGCTCGTCGCCTGGACCTCAACCTGATCATCGCCTCGATCACGTCCGACAACGAAGCAAGCCTGACCCTCCACGCCCACGCCGGCTTCGAAGTCGTCGGCACCCACCGCCAGGCAGGCTTCAAGTTCGGCCGCTGGCTCGATACCACGCTCATGCAAAGGGTCCTGCGCGAAGGTTAGGCGCCTTCCCTCTGTGGCCCGATCGCCAATCCTGCAGTTCGCTTGTATCCGCGACCACACGCGGCATACAATTCGCCATCTTTCGACCCCCCTGCGGCTTGGAGCAATCTCATGGCCATCCCGGACGATCTCGCGAAGGTCCCCCTTTTCCGCGACCTCAACAAGAAGGCCCTCGAACGCCTCGCCAAGGTGGCCCGCCCGCGCAACTTCCGCTCCGGCGAACAAGTCGTGAAGGAAGGCGACGAGGGTGTAGGGTTCTTCCTGATCAACTCGGGCAAGGTCGATGTCACCCGCGGAGGGACGCACCTCAACTCACTTGGCGCCGGGCAGTTCTTCGGCGAAATGGCACTCCTCGACAACTACCGCCGTAGCGCGACCGTGACGGCCAGCGAACCGACCGCCTGCCTTGGCATCATGAGGTCCGACTTTATCGCTGAGTTGCGCGGCAGCCCCGACATCGCGGTCGAAATGCTCACCCTGATGAGCCGCCGCATCCGCGAGCTCGACCAGCGCCTCGCCGAGGAGTAGCCCGGGCGTCCGACCCACTGGGCAGCGGCGGCCCGGGGTCGGCGCATCAATTTCGGCCCGGCCGGTCGCGGAGCCGATACACGAATCGCAGCCCCGACCAGGTGTCGTCGATCGCACACACCTTGTTGTCGACCAGACCCGCCGCCAGCCCGAATTCCCGCACGATGTCCCCGTTGAGGTCCGTCGCCAGCCCGGAAGCCTTCTTTGGCCAGGCGACCCACAGCCCGCCCGCCGGGGCCAGCCCCCGCGCCGCAGCCCCGAACTCTCGCTCGAGCGTGCGGAGCGTCAGGCAGAAAAGGACGACGACATCGAGTTCGCCTTCGCCGAGCGCGGCAATCGTCGTCGCCACGGGCAACCGGCCGAGGGTCGCCATGAAGCCGTCAGGCGTCCCGACAAGCGCAACCCGTGACCCTTCTTTGATCCCCAGCTTCTTCACCAACGGCGTCCCGGAATACCCCGCCACGGTTCGGTCTCTGTCCCCTGTCCTCTGTCACCTGTCCCCTGTAATTGTTTATACCGCAGCTCGCGTCGTACGCTAGCTCGCGACAACTCCACAGCCGGAGACCGCAGGTCCCGATGCGAACCGCGTTAGCGCGGTCGGATAAGCCGTAAGGCGCCTGCCGAGGCAGTACGCGAGACGTCGTCGCCCCACGCGCGGCCTGTCTCTCCCGTCCCTGCCCCGGCGGCAGGGATCTTCGTTTCCGGCTCCGCTCACGACTCGGGCTCCCGGGGATGCTGTCCCCTGTCCCCTCTCACCTGTCCCCTACACGGAGCACGCCTATGCCAACCCCACGGAAGATCGCAATGCTGGCCGAGATACGCGACCGCATGGAACGCGCCTCGATCGCCATCAGCGCCGACTACCGGGGCCTTTCCGTCGCCCAGATCACCGACTTGCGCCGCGCCCTCCGCCCGGCCAACGTCGAAGTGAAGGTCGTCAAGAACACCCTCGCGACGATGGCCGCCGCCGAGGCGCACCGGCCGGAAATGAGCCAGATCCTCGAAGGGCCAACGGCCATCGCCTTCGGGTTCGGGGACCCTATCGCTCCCGTCAAACTGCTCATCGAACACCTCCGCCTCCGCCGCATGCAACTCACCATCCACGGTGGCTGGCTCGAAGGCAGAGTCCTTACCCGCGCAGAGGTCGAAAGCCTCGCCACGCTCCCCTCCAAAGAACAGCTCATCGCCGGCGTTGTCGGCAAGCTCCAGAGCCCGCTCTACAACTTCGCTAGCCTCCTTCAGGCAAGCGTCCGCAACTTCGCAGGCCTCATCGAAGCCCGCGCCAACCAGCTCGAACAGTCCGCCGCCTAGGCGCGCACCACCACAAAGGAGCAACCTCACCAATGGCAACCAAAGTCGCAGATGCTCTCGAAATCATCAAAGGCATGACCCTCCTCGAACTGCGCGACCTCAACAAGGCCATCGAAGACGAGTTCGGGATCACCGCCGCCGCCCCCATGATGATGGCCGCCGGGCCCGCCGCGGGAGCCGCCCTCGCCGCCGAGCCCGAAGAAGAGAAGACGGAGTTCAACGTCGTCCTCAAGAGCTTTGGCGAGAACAAGATCAACGTCATCAAGGCGATCCGCGAAGTCGTCAGCGGCCTTGGCCTCAAGGAAGCAAAGGACCTCGTCGAAGCCGCCCCAACGAAGGTCAAGGAAGGCATCACCAAGGACGAAGCCGAGTCCATCAAGACCAAGCTCACCGCCGCCGGCGCCACCGTCGACATCGAGTAAGCATTTCCGACCCTGGTCCCGACCGAACCGGGCCGCGTCCACCGTGCGTGGCCCCCGCTCGATCGTCCGTCCCCCGCGCACGTCCGTCGCGTCCGCTATACTCCCATCACCCCGTTAGGCGCAGGCTAATCGTTCGCGCCGGCGAGACTACGTTTGGACGGCGTTCATGAAGTTCCACTGGTTCCACCTCATGCCCTGGCCCGACCTGCCAGACGACTTCGCCAGCACACATCGTTCGGTCTGGGTCGACCCCGACTACAGCCTCTTCAACGCCGAGCGCTGCAACGAGGTCTACAACGAGTACCTCGACGAGCTCGAGTTCGCCGACAAGATGGGCTTCGACGGCCTTGGCGTGAACGAACACCACTCCAACGCCTACGGCATGATGCCCAGCCCGAACATCATGGCCGCCGCCCTCGCACGGCGTACCAACAACGCTGCGATCCTTGTCATGGGCAACTCGATCG
Source organism: Tepidiformaceae bacterium (assembly GCA_041488155.1). Taxonomy (GTDB): domain Bacteria; phylum Chloroflexota; class Dehalococcoidia; order Tepidiformales; family Tepidiformaceae; genus JBGPOS01. Next base: position 16,318 of record JBGPOS010000014.1, on the reverse strand, counting down.
CCCTCTACAACCCGCCCCTGCGCGTCGCCGAAGAGTTCGCGATGCTCGACATCCTCAGCGGCGGCCGGCTCATCGCTGGCTTCCCCGTCGGCACCAGCATGGACACCAACTTCGCCTACGGTGTGCCCGGCGCCCAGCTTCGCGACCGTTACTACGAAGCCCACGACATGATCCTCCAGGCCTGGAAAAACAAGGGCGTCTCCACGTTCAACGGCAAGTACAACCAGCTCCGTTACATGAACCCCTGGCCGCGGCCCCTCCAGGATCCCCACCCCCCGATCTGGATTCCCGGCGGCGGCTCTATAGAGACCTGGGAGTGGTGCGCCGACATGGGCTACCTCTACTCCTACCTCTCCTACAGCGGTTACAAGCGGGCCAAGGTCATCATGGACGGCTTCTGGGCCCGCATGGAGTCGATGGGCAAAGAGCGCAACCCCTATCACGCCGGCTTCGCCCAGACCGTCTGCGTCGCTGAGACCGACGCCGAAGCGAAGAAGCTCTACGCCAAGCACATCGACTACTTCTACAACCGCTGCCTCCACATCTACCCCGGCTTCGCCGACGCCCCCGGCTACCGCACCAACCGCACCGTCAAGGCCGGGATCAAGTCACAGCTCGAAATGGCAGCCCAGCGCGCTCGCATGGACCTGAGCTGGGAAGGCCTCGTCAGCCAGGGCTACGTCGTCGCCGGCAGCCCCGACACTGTCGTCGAGAAGCTCACGGAACTGGCCGACGACCTGAACGTCGGCCACCTCATGCTCCTCCTTCAGCAGGGCTCGATGCCGCGCGACCTGGTCCTCTACAACACCCAACTCTTCGCTGAGAAGGTGATACCGCGCCTGAAGAACAAGTTCAGCGAATGGGAAGACCACTGGTACCCGCACGCCATGGCGAAGGAACAACGCGCCGTCCCGATCGTCGCCGAACCAGCGCGCATGCCTGTCGCCGTCGGCGGCGGCGGTGGCGCAGCCTAGCGATTGCACCCTTCGCGAGCGACACGCCGCACCTAAGGGAGCGGCGGCTGGCAAGCGCAGGCGGCATATAATCGAGGCATGCGGACAACCATCACCATCGAGGACGAGCTCCTGGAACAGTGCCGGCGCCTCGCTGCGCAAAGTGGGCGCTCGCTGAGCAGGGTCATCCAGGACGCGGTGAGGGATGCTCTCGCCTCCAAGTCGAGTATCGCCAGCGCCGGAAAGAGCAGGAAACTCACGACCTCAGGTACTCCCGATGTTCCCGGACTCCGGCCGGGAGTCCACATCAACAGAACGGCGGAGTTTCGGTAGACCAGCGCTCTACTACGGGACGAACCTAGTGGACTCAGAATAGTCGGCCCCGCGAGAATGTGGCACGGGGAGAGCGATGCGGCTTCTCAAGCGGCTATGGCAATGGGTCGATCATGTCGGCAATGCCGCATGGCTCTGGGGTCTCGGCGGCGCTTTTTTGATTGCCACAGCTGGCGCTGGTGTGACCTGGGTCATTGGCCTTCCTACCCCGCTGGTCGCGACTGGCGGCACTGGGTGCGGGTTGTTGGGTTTGGCCTCAATCCTTGGCCTTATGCAACGGTTCCGGCCCTTTGCCTGGGCGGCAGCGGCGGTCGATACCGGACAACAGCAAGCTGAGAGCGGAGAATCAGCGAGGGAACGCAGCGATCTGCCTCGAACATTAGGCCACCTAGAGATCGTCCAAGCGGAGCGAGACATGGCGCGCAAGGAATTGGAGGAGATGAAGGCAGCTCATCCTCCAGCGCCGATACCACCGCCACCGGAGAAAGAACTTCTTATACTTTTCCGGTCTCGCGGCTTACCCATGTTTGGCGCAATGCATACGCTCGTGGACGAGGCCGTGCGATGGTTAAGGAGTCAGGAGGAAGGACTTGCGCCGGTCGTGGCGAGGCTGCTTCAAGAGCACGTTCTGGAGCAAATGAGCTTAGACAAGGCTCGTGCCATTGAAAGCGCCGCCGGTGGATCAACAGTCGCCTTCGATGATGCATTCACGCGCTTCTGCTGGAGCTATGACACCTTAGTGCTGTGGTTTGGCCGAACGTTCTATCGGGAGCCAAGAGTGCTAACCGATAAGACATCATTCTTGGAGTGGGCAGGGTTACACGATAAGTTTCTCGAGCGGCTAGAAGAGCTCTCTCTTGTCGAGGACTCCCTAAAGTCTGCGCAACAAGCCTTAATACCCGCGATGAAAACGGCCAAGGGCCAACTTCTACAACTGTTTAAGGCGAAGAGCGAACAATCATGATGCCGATGGCGGCCCGTCCTTTGATCGGCGGCCCTTCTCGCACAGCACCGAATCGATCTCCGCATTAGCTGCCGATGCGGCCGTGCATCTCCCAGACCAGCACCTCGGCACCCGCGTCGCCCGCTGTCAGCGACAGGCCCGGCATTGCCGTCACGCGTGCTGCGTCGCCTCGCTGGAGGCGCCCAGCCCCTTCGAGTTCCACCGTCTCGCGCGCCACATAAACGTGCATGAATGGGGCGTCCGGCAGCGTCAGCGCTTCTCTCGGCTTCAGTCTGCCCGCCCACAGGGCTGCCCCGTCCTGCCGTATCGAAATCGCCGCATCGTGCCCACGTCCCGAGGCCACCGGTACCAGCCCCCCGCGATCGAGTTGACTGTTGATGTCGAGCTCCATGTACTCGGGGCGCACCTTCTCCGTGTCGGGCACCACCCACATCTGGACGAAGTGCACCGGCCCGCCCTGCGTCGCGTTCATCTCCGAGTGCCAGATCCCGGTGCCTGCGCTCATCCGCTGCGCGAGGCCGGGATGAATGAGGCCCGTGTGCCCCTCGGAATCCTGGTGCTCCAGCTCCCCCTCCAGCACCCACGTCACGATCTCCATGTCGCGGTGGGGGTGCGTAGAGAAGCCAGTCTCGGGCTGGACAATGTCGTCGTTGCTCACCAGGAGCAGCCCGAAATGGGTGTTCGCCGGGTCGTAGTGCATGCCGAAGGAAAACGAATGCCGCGAATCGAGCCAATCGATCCGGGTCGCGAAGCGCTCGCAGCTCGTTCGTACGTCGATCGTGGGTCGAAGAGATGGCATCGTCCGCTCCTCTCGAGCCTGCTCCGTCGCGTTCCCGCCGCCTGGTGAAGGAGGGCGGTGGTTGCGATCGCAACTATCATGCACAGGCCGTCCGTATCTGCAATAGTTCGGGAATGGCGAAATCCGAGACACTCCCACCGAGGCGCGCTGAGACACCACTGACCGCCGAGCGCCTGCTCGCCTGGCGGCGTTTCATCGAGGTCCACGCAGCTGTCTTCGGGGCCCTCGAACGGGAGCTGAACGAACGCTGCAGCCTTTCAGTGACCTGGTACTACATCCTCGTGCAGCTCGCCCAGGCCCCGGGCCGGTCGCTGCGCATGAGCGATATCGCGAGCGTCCTGCTCCACAGCCGCAGCGCCGTCACCCGCCTGGTCGACCGCCTCTCGGCCGCTGGTCTGGTCGCCCGAAACGCCTGCGAGGACGACCGTCGTGGGATCGCCGTCACGATTACCCCGCTCGGCCTCGAGTCCATGCGCGCCGCAGCGCCCATCCACTTGCGCGGCATCGCTGCCCATTGGGCGAACCACCTCAGCGATTCCGAGTTGGAGATCCTCGACGCGGCCTTCGTCCGCATCCTCGCCGCCGAACGGCCCCCCCGCGACTCCCTCTAGAACGAGCCTCCCGCCGTAGCGCCCCGGGCCTTAACCGCCCGATGCACCGATTGTTGTGGGGTCAGTTGCACTTGCAACTGAGCGTTGGCGGCTGCTTCGTCTTGTCGTGAGAGGGGTTGACTGCCTGGGTTCAGAGTCACATATTCTCCGCGAGAACGACGCTGGCCACATGGGCCGGTAAGGAGAGATGGCGATGACCACCGCGACAAGGGTCACCTGGAAACTTCAGGGCGATGCCCTCGGCGCTTGCAGCTGCGATTGGGGCTGCCCCTGTAACTTCGATGCCCCGCCGACGCAGGGCTGGTGCGAAGGCGGCTACGCCTTCCACATCAACACAGGCAACCTCAACGAAGTCCCGCTTGCCGGGCTCACGGTTGGCTTCTTCGCTCACTCGCCCGCGGCCCTCCATCTCGGCAATGTCACCGCCTACCTTCTCGTCGACGAGAAAGCGACCGCCGCCCAGCGCGAAGCCATCGGTCAAATTTTCGGCGGTCAGGTTGGCGGCGTGTTCGGCGCGCTCGGCAGCCTCATCACGAAGGTCATCGGCCCGGACTACACCCCGGTCGAGTGGAAGTTCGACGGCACCAAGAGTTCCGTAAAGTTCGGCAACCACGCCGACGTCCGGCTCGCGGAGATCAAGAACCCCGTCACCGGCGAAGCAAGCGGATTCAGCCTCAAGTTCTCGAACGGCCTGCTGACCGACGAGGCCCAACTCATGACCACGTCGAAGATGTCCATCAACCACCCCGAGATCCGCTACGACCACACCGGAAAGTACGGCGAGACCTTCCACTTCAACTACTCCGGCGAGGCCTAGCCTGGGCGCCAATCCGCTCCGTAACCTGTCCCCTGTCCCCTCGCCCCCTACCAGCCGCGCGTGGCCAGCAGTTCCTTCTCCGGAAGCGACGCCACAGCAATGCCCCGCATCGCTGCCCCGAGGCCCGTGCTGACCCGGGCGATCACGTCCGCGTCCATGTAGTGCGTCGTCGCCTCTACGATCGCCTTGGCGAACAGCGCTGGACTGTCCGATTTGAAGATGCCCGAGCCCACGAACACCCCGTCGGCTCCAAGCCGCATCATCAAGGCCGCGTCGGACGGCGTCGCCACTCCGCCGGCCGCGAAGTTCACCACCGGCAGCCGCCCCTCGCGCTGCACCTGCTTCACCAGCTCCAGCGGTGCCCCGAGCTCCTTCGCCGTGGTGTAGATCTCGTCGTCTGGCATGTTCTGCAGGCGCCGGATTTCGTCCTGGACAGCGCGCATGTGCCGCACCGCCTCGACGATGTCGCCCGTGCCCGCCTCGCCCTTCGTCCGGATCATCGCCGCCCCTTCGCCGATCCGGCGAAGCGCCTCGCCCAGGTTCCGGCAGCCGCAGACGAACGGCACCGTGTAGGCGTGCTTGTCGATGTGATGCGCCTCGTCTGCCGGCGTCAGCACCTCCGACTCGTCGATGTAGTCGACTCCTAGAGCCTGTAGCACGTCGGCCTCGACGAAGTGTCCGATGCGCGCCTTCGCCATCACGGGGATCGTCACAGCGTCGATGATCCCCCGGATCATCGATGGGTCGCTCATGCGCGCCACTCCGCCATCGCGGCGGATGTCCGCAGGTACCCGTTCCAGCGCCATCACGGCGCAAGCGCCCGCTTCTTCGGCGATGCGCGCGTCGTCCGGCGTCACCACATCCATGATGACCCCGCCCTTGAGCATCTGAGCCAGCCCAACCTTCACGGCCCACGTCCCGGTATGAGGCACGGTAGCTACTCCTCGGCGGCCCGAATTGCGACCGCACTTGTGCGTTGTGGTCGTCAGATTACGGCGATCCTGCCGTTGTTGGTAGGGCCACTTCCTCGATCCACTGACCCGCGCCCGGTTCCCTGCCTAACGCAGTTCCATAACTCCGTTCGGGGTCTCGATAGTCGCCATCAACGCCGGCGCCGGCCCGCGCTGCACCGTGAGCTCCACCCCCACCGCCTTCAGCATCGTCTGCACTGCCGCCGGCTGCGGGTGCTCGCCGCGCAAGTCCACGAGCCGGCACCCCGAGGCCGATGTAGCCGACGGATGTGGCGTTACCCCCCAGTCGATCAGAAACGGCACGAGCCCGTCGCCCGCCGGTTCGGCCGGTTGCGTCAACCGCCACGACAACAGGACCCCGTCCGGCCTCGCCCGGCTCATCGCCCGGATCGGACCCGCGTCGTAGCCCGAGGCCTTCGCCCGCTCGACCCGCGCATCGATGTCCGGAGCCTTCACAGCCCACGTCACGAGCCGAGGCCCGGCCAGCCTGTCGATGCCGAACGGCCGGGGGCCCGCCGGCTGCGGCTGCTCCGGGTCCGGGCCGATCACCTCGAGGTACCGGGCGTCCCCCAACGCGATCAGCGCGTTGCGCGTCCCGCGCCCCACGTGCTGCCCTCCCGGGGTAGCGAGCACACCCCAGGCCCCCGCGATCTCCGCCACCGCCGCCTCAAGGTCCGGCACGGCATACACGATGTGGTCGAGCACGTCCCCGATTGTAAGTCGACGCGCCCTTCATCGCAGGTTCGCGCGAGGAACCGGTACCATTGTGGCCAATTGGACATTCAAATCGACCCGCACACCCTCCAGCGAGCTGAGGAGCGGGGAGCTTCAATCGCGGAGATCACCGAAGTCTTGGAGTCGGGAGAACCCTTCGATGCCGATCGAGGCCGTCTGGCGAAGGCGAAAGTTTTTCCGTTTGACGGCGAACGAAGTGGGAAGACCTATCCTCAGAAGCAGGTCCGGGTGACTACACTGCTCAGGGAGAGACCGTCGTAACGGTCACCGTCTTCGTCTATTACGGGAAGTGGGACTGACCGTGGAGATCTATTACAGCAAAGCGAACGACCTGCTCTACATCAGGTTCGATCCACGGAAGCAGCAGCTTCGCAATGAGGATCTGACTGAAGACATCGTGCTGGACATCGGCGAGGGCGACCGGATCGTCGGGATTGAAATCCTCGACGCGTCGCGTCACATCAACCTGGCGACTCTTCTGCCGGAGGAGTTCAGCACTTCGGACAGCCCGGGCTCAGTCCGGCCGCGGCGGGCCACGCCGAAGGCGGCTCGCGCCGGGTAGCGTCGGCTGGTGGGCGACTCTACCCCCGCGGCAACCCCAGCCCGCGCGTCGCGATGATCCCTCGCTGGATCTCGCTCGTCCCGGCAGCGATCGTCCCTGACACCGATTGAAGGTAGCCCGTGGCCTGGTCGCGGATCTCCTGCGCCGAGCCTTCCCGTAGCTCGCCGTGCAGCCCGAGCAGGTGCATCCCCGTCAGCGCAATCCGCTGGCCCATCTCGCTCCCGAACAGCTTGCTCGCGCTCGCTTCGTGGTTCGGCACCAGCCCTCGGGCCTGCATCGTGGCCACACGGTAGGCCAGCGATGTCCCTACCTTCACGTCCACCGCCCGGTCGGCCAGCTCGTACCGCACCGAGGGCCGGCGCGCTATCAGCTCCGGGTGCTCCTTTGCCAGCCCCACCAGCCGTTCAACACTCCGCCGCCCTCCGGCATACGACTGGATCCCGCTCCGTTCGAAGTCGAGCGCCACGGCCATGTGGTACCAGCCTCGGTTCTCCTCCCCCGCCACCTGCGTGGCCGGCACCCGCACGTCTTCGAAGAACACCTCGTTGAACCCGTGGCGCCCCGCCATGTTGATAAGGGGCCGCACCGTGATCCCGGGCGACTTCATGTCGAGCATGAAGAGCGTAATTCCCTTGTGCTTCGGGGCATCCGGGTCGGTCCGCGCCGCCAACCAACCCCAGTCGGCCAGGTGTCCGCCGCTCGTCCATATCTTTTGCCCGTTGATGACGTAGTCGTCGCCGTCTTTCACCGCACGCGTCTGCAGGGCCGCAAGGTCGCTGCCCGCGCTCGGCTCGCTGTAGAGCGTGCACCACCAGTCGTCCGCTCCGGTGATGCGCGGGACGAAGCGCTTCTTCTGTTCGTCAGTGCCGTACAGCATCAGGCTTGGCCCGACCCAAGCGATGCCCATGTTCATCGCGGGCGCTCCGTTGTAGGCCATCTCCTCGTTGTACACGAGCTGCCGCATGTGGCTCGCCCCGCCTCCGCCGTACTCCTTTGGCCACGCCATCGCCAGCCAGTGCTTCGCTGCGAGCTTCTTCTGGAAGCCCATCACGTACTCGTACTCTTCCTGGTTCGACTTGAAACCGCCTTCGTACCCCCGTTGCAGCCGCTCTTGCTCGGACGGCAATTCGGCCGCGATGAACTCGCGCACCTCCTCGCGGAAGGCCTCGACGTCGGGCTCGTACGAAAATCGCATGGCACAGGCTCCAACCCAGAATTCGTTTGCGTGGCCCGAAGGATACCAGACCGCGTCCGCTGTCGCCGCTTCGCGATCGGCTCCGGCCGGCTATGGCCAGAAGCGCCCGCCTGCGTTACCGTCAACTTGCCCGTGGCGGGGCGTGGGGCTCTGGGGTCTCATCCATGCAACGTCTCTACCGGCCGCTGCTTCTCGCGGTGGCCGTCGGCACGCTCGCGGCTGGCATCGTCGTATTCTTCGTAGGCAGCCGGGGCGCAAACGCCCTCGTCGACTCTTACGACAGCTACACCATCGAAATCAACGCCACCGGGTTCAACCCGCCGCTCTGCATCGTCCACCGCTCCGACCAGATCAAGTTCTTCAACGCAGATTCGAAGCGACGCCGGATCATCGTCCCGAACGCCGGAGTCGATGCGATCCCGCTCTTCGATAGCGGTTACATCGAGCCCGGTGTCACCAACCCCGGCATCGTGCTCAACGCGAACACGCGCTGGGACTACCAGGATTTCGACGATCCGAAATTGAAGGGAATCATCCAGAACACGGATACCGGGCCCGCAGTCTGTGCCCTCGTCCCGCCCACCGCGACGCCGACCCTTACGCCCACGGCGACGCCCACTGGGCCGCCGCGTCCGCCATTCTGCCGCGGCAACCTGATTGTCTGCGCGCTCATCCCTGCCCTCGCCCGCGAATAGCACGCGCCGCAGGGAACTTAGTGCGGGCGGTCGCCGATCCGCGTCTTAGCCCGCACGACCCCCATGTCCCGCATTTCGCTGATCGTCAGGACGTGCCCTGTGTAGTCGATCGGTTGCTTCGCCAGCCAGAGGGCCGCATCCGACATGATCACCGGGTCCTCGAACTCCGAGAAGTCCATTCCGGGAAGCGTCGCCGTGTAGCCTTCGCTCCAGACGCTCAGCTCCAGCCGGATACAGTTCACGCCCACTTTCCCCTGTAGCTCGAAAGCCATGCATTCGCTCAAAGCTTCGAGCGCCCGCTTCGTGGTCGTGTAGCTCGCCCGCCCAAATCCCGGCGACTGCGACGCGCCCGAGGAGATGTTGATGACTCGGCCCTGGCCGGCAACCATGCGCGGGCAGAAGTAGTACATCAGGTAGAGCGGCCCGTTGATGTTGATGTCCACGGCGAGCCGCCATCGTCGCGTGGGCGCGGTCAGGGTCGGCCCGGGCGGCGCGATCGCGGCATTGTTCACGAGCAAGTCGCAGCGGCCGAACTCTTTGTAGACTCGGTCCGCCAGCGCCGCCACTGCTTCCTCGTCCCGCACGTCGAGCGCGACCGCGAGGGCCGTGGTCCCACCTGCGGCGCGCGCCAGTTCGGCAGTCTCGTCCACGGTGCCAGGCAGGTTGGTCGGCGCATCAGCGGTCGACCGAGCAGCCGCTACGATGTCGTACCCCGCCCTCGCCAGGTCTATGCAAAGTTGCTTGCCGATGCCGCGGCTCGCGCCCGTGACCACCGCCACTGGGTTGGACATGCAATTCCTCCGGTTGGGGTCGGCCCAAACATCCGGGCCGGGTATGCTGGCCTGCCGAGCCCAAGCCCGGCTATCGAAGTGACAGGTGACTCAGGAAGATCCTATCTCCCGGCCGGCCGCACGCGTGATTCTACTCGACCCCGAAGGCCGCGTGCTTCTCTTCCGGGTCGATGGGACGCTCCTTCCAGTCTCGCTACCCGTTGATACGCCACCTGTACCGCGGCCCCCATCGCCGAAGGCCACCGACGCGACGTTCTGGATCACCCCCGGCGGCGGGCTCGAACCGGGGGAATCCTACGGCGAAGGCGTCCGGCGCGAACTCTGGGAGGAAACCGGGATCACGGACGCAAAGTTCGGGCCGGTCGTGTGGCTCCGCGAGCACGCCTTCTTCTGGGAGGGCGCCTGGTATCGGAACCGCGAGCGGTTCTACATCGGGTGGGCGAACGGCTCCGGCGTTGCCCGGGACAACCAGACCGAAGAGGAACTTCGTGTACTCCTTGAGCACCGCTGGTGGTCGATCGAAGAAATGGCCGCCTCGGATCAGCGGTTCGTCCCCCTCGACTTCGCCACCTTGCTCGAACCCCTCATCGCCGGCCACCTCCCAGACACTCCCCTGCAGGTAGGGCTGTAGAGTTGGCCGTTAGCTATTGGCCATTAGCCGTTAGCTATTGGCGATGCGCTCTTGGCTGTTAGCTCTTCGGAACCTCGCACCCCTCGCCCGTCGCGGCGGGAGAGGGGCGGGGGTGAGGGACCACCTGTCCTCTGTCCCCTAGCGCAGCGCCCGCCCCCCGTCTACAGTAATCACCGTGCCGGTCACGTAGGCGCTCGCCTCGCTCGCCAGGTAGAGAGCTGCCCCGACGATGTCCTCGGGCTGCGCGAGCCTCCCCATCGGGATGTCCCGCCGCAGGCTCTCCCCGTGGTGGCTTGCGAACAGGTCTCCCGTAAACTCCGTCTCCACCCACCCCGGGGCGATCGCATTGACCCGCACGCCTCTGTCCGCCCACTCCAACGCCATCACTTTGGTCAACTGCTGCACCCCTGCCTTCGTCGCGGAGTACACTCCGAGCCGCTCCAGCGGCACCTGTCCCGAAACGGAAGTCACGTTGATGAACGCGCCAGGCCGTCCCGCCTCGAAGAGCCGGCGCGCGACTTCCACGCTCCAGAAGTACGCCCCCCGCAGGTTCACATCCACCACGTTGTCCCACTCTTCGACGGTGACGTGCTCCACCCGCTTGTAGTAGGGGCTGATCCCGGCGTTGTTCACGAGGATGTCGATGGGCCCCAGTCGCCACGCGTCCGCCACAGCTGCCGCGATGTCCGCAGGGTCAGCGTTGTCACACCGCCGGGCGATCGCGTTCGCGCCTAACTTGCGCACCGCTTCGTCGAGCCCTTCCTCCCCTCGTGCGGTCAGGATCACCCGTGCCCCTGCCTCCACGAACGCCCCGGCTACCGCCAACCCGATCCCGCGCGAAGCCCCGGTGACGACCGCCGTCTTCCCTTCGAGCGAAAAGCGATCGCCGTTGGCCATGCCGCCGAGTTTAGCCGAGAGCCGGCCACCCTGCCGGTGTTCTTCCCCGGGGTGGCTCGCTCTCGCCGCTCGCTTTACTCTGCGCGATATGCCGCTTCTTCTCGACCCCGAAGTCGCCGTCCCGCACCTTCGCCGGGCCGATCCCGTGCTCGCCCGGATCATCGAAGCGGCCGGTCCGTTCGAAATGCGCGAGGACGCCGGCAATCCCTTCCGCGCCCTCTCCCGCTCGATCATCTTCCAGCAGCTCAGCGGCAAGGCCGCGGGCACCATTTACAACCGCTTCGTGGCCCTCTTTGGCGACGATGTCTCGGGAGGGGCTCTCTTGACTCGCTCCGATCCGGACTGGACTTCCGGCGAGACAGCCTTCCCGGAGCCTCCCGTCGTGCTCGCCCTCAGCGATGAGTCCATGCGAACCGCCGGCCTCTCGCGTCAGAAGATCGCATCGCTCCGCAGCCTCGCCGAACACTTCGACTCCGGTGAACTCGGCCTCGAATCCTTCGAGCACTGGGAAGACGAAGAAATCATCGCCCACCTCACGCGAGTCCGTGGCATCGGCCGCTGGACCGCCGAGATGTTCCTCATGTTCCACCTCCGCCGCCCGGACGTGCTTCCCGTCAACGACGTCGGCATCAACCGCGCGATCCAGCGCCAGTACCAGCTCGATCAGACCCCCGCCCCGGCAGAGGTGCTCCGCATCGGCGAACCCTGGCGTCCCTGGGCGACCGTGGCCTGCTGGTATCTCTGGCGCTCTGAAGACGTGCAGCTCATGACCGGCTCGAAGGACCAGTAGCCCGGTCGCCGGCGCTTACGCCGACGGCTCTCGAATCGCATCTTCCGAGACGAGTGCCGCTTGTCGTGTCCGCAAGGTGCCGGCGCCCGCCGCCTGCTCTTCCGCGTGGTACGAGCTTCGCACCAGGGGCCCGCTCTCGACGTGCCTGAAGCCCATCCCCAATGCAGCCTCGCGGAGGTCGTCGAACTCATCGGGGTGCCAGTACCGCACGACCGCCAGGTGGTCCGGCGTTGGTCTCAGGTACTGCCCAATCGTCAGGATGTCGACGCGCTGTGCCGCAAGGTCTGCGAACACCCGGATCAGCTCCTCGCGCGTCTCCCCCAGCCCGACCATCACGCCGCTCTTAGTGACGCCCTCGCCGTCCATCGCCTTGGCCCGGCCCAGCAGTTCCAGCGACTGTTCGTAGCGTGCCTGCGGACGCACCGTGCGGTAGAGCCGCGGGACCGTCTCGGTGTTGTGGTTGAGGATCTCCGGCCGCGCGGCCACGACCGTCGCGAGCGCGCCAGCATCACCCTTGAAGTCCGGGATCAGCACCTCGATCGTCGTGCCCGGCGACAGCTGTCGCACCCGCCGGATCGTCTCTGCAAAGATGCTCGCGCCGCCGTCCGCCAGTTCGTCCCGGTTAACGCTCGTGATCACCGCGTGCCGCAGCCCCATGCGCTGCACCGCCACGGCCACGCGCGCAGGCTCGCCACGGTCGAGCGTGCCCGGCCGCCCCGTCTTCACCGCACAGAATCCGCACGACCGAGTGCAGGTGTCGCCAAGGATCATGAACGTCGCCGTGCCACGGCTCCAACACTCGCCGATGTTCGGGCAGCGGGCCTCTTCGCAGACCGTATTGAGCCCCTGCTCGCGCATCAGCGTGCGCAAACGTTCGAAATTCGGCCCTGCCGGGAAGCGAACTTTCAGCCAGGGAGGTCGCTCAGGGCTGCGCACGGCCATACGACCACCTTACGCCCGGAGGGCCGGGAACAGAACCGGAGCGTCAGGAGGCTGCTTCCCAAGGGCAGTCGAATGTAAGACGCTAAGTCGCACAGGGGGCGACTCGTGAGTTCGATCAGCATCGGCGACCTGCGGCGGAAGACTGGCGCGGTCATTGAAGACGTTGCCGCCACTGGACGGCCTGCGATCATCACTCGCCGAGGGAAGCCAGTGGCGGTACTCGTCCCGCTCGACATTGAGGCGCTCGAGGACTTTCTCCTCGTATCGGCGCCTGAGTTCGTCGTAAGTCGAATTGAGGCAGACAGGGACTTGCGCTCGGGAGAGACGCGGACGCTCGACGGGCTACTGGCAGACCTGGACAACGGTCGCTAAGCGGACTCCATCGCGCAAGTGGAAGAGCGGGCCGACGTAGAGATATCACGCCGTGCAGAGCAGGATCTGAGACGCGTAGGCCCGGGCCCGGTGCGCGATCGGATCGTCGAGGCGCTCCAGATTCTTGGCACCGATGCCAACGCGGATGTCAAAGCCATCGTGGATGCGTCGCCGTGGCTCCGATTGAGAGTCGGCGACTACCGGATCGTCTTCCGTCGCCTGGATGTCGACGACCTTGAGAGGCTGAGAGCGCAGCGCGGGGCTATGAAGGGGAAGGAGGCGTTCCTGGTGAGCCGAGTGGTGCACAGGCGCGACCTCGTGCGGACGATCCGCACCCTGAGCTAGAAGCCGACCCTTCGCTCACCCTCTGGTACGATCTAACCACCGCCCACCAGGCGCGCACGCCTGCCCTCCACTTCATGCTCTACGCCGATTCCGTCGCCAAGTCGTTCGGTCCCGTCGATGTTATCGAAGGGCTCTCGTTCATCGTCGGTGACGGTGAGCATGTTGGCCTCGTCGGCCCGAACGGCACAGGCAAGTCGACCATTCTCCGGCTCCTCGCCGGCGACCACCCGCCCGACGAAGGGGCTGCCGGCTACCGCGGCGGCGCCCTCGCCTACCTTCGCCAGGAGCCGGGGCTCAACGAAGCCAACACCCTCCTTGACGAGCTCTGGCTCTCCTTCCCCGAGGCCCACGCGATCGAAGGAGAACTCGCCGAAGTAGCGGGTCAAATCGAACGGGGCGCAGGCGACCTCGACACCCTGATTGACCGGCAGGCGAGGCTCTTCGACGCCTTCGAAGCCCTCGACGGTTATCGCATCGAAGCCCGTATCGGCCGCGTGCTGGACGGCCTCGGTTTCGAACTACCCGATGATCGAGACAAGCTCTGCGGCGCCTTCAGCGGCGGCTGGCAGATCCGTATCGCCCTCGCCAAGGTGCTCGTCCGGCGCCCCGAAAACCTTCTCCTCGATGAGCCCACCAACCACCTCGACGCCAGGACGCGCGAATGGCTCGCCGAAGAGCTCGCCGATTACCCCGGCTCCATCCTCGTCGTCACCCATGACGGCGCCTTCCTCGATCGCGTCGTCACTCGCATCCTCGATCTGCGTGAAAAACAAGTCGATAGCTACGCCGGCAACTACAGCGACTACCAGCGCCAGAAGGCCGAGCGTCTCCAGGCCCAGGATCGCGCCGCCGCCCGCCAGGACCGCGAGTTCGCCAAGCAAGAGCGCTTCATCGAACGCTTCCGCGCCAAGGCCTCGAAGACGTCCGCTGTCCAGAGCCGCGAGAAAGCTCTCGCGAAGGTCGAACGCGTCGAGCACACCCGCAAGGAGTCCGAGGTCCACTTCGAAATCAACGCCCACGGCCGTACCGAGCGCGACGTCTTCATGGCCCGCCGGGTTGGCCACGCCTACGGCGACCACGTCGTCCTCGTGGACGTCGATCTCCACGTCGAACGCAACCAGAAAGTCGCCTTCATCGGCCCGAACGGCGGCGGCAAGAGCACCCTCCTTCGCATCGCCGCCGGCCAGCTGCGTCCCACCGAAGGCACGACGGAGTGGGCCGAGCGCGCCCGTCCTGGCTACTACGATCAGCACCAGGACGAGGCTCTCGACCCGAGTCGTTCCGTGCTCGAAGAGGTCCGCAGTGTCGCCGGGGGAGCACCGGACGTGGAGTTGCGCACGGTTCTCGGCCAGTTCCTTTTCCGCGGCGATGACGTTTTCAAGCCAGTCCGTGTGCTGTCCGGAGGCGAACGCAGCCGCGTTGCCCTCGCGAAGTTTCTCATTCAGCCAACGAACGTCCTCATCCTCGACGAGCCGACCAACCACCTCGACCGCACCACCCGGCGCAAGCTCATCGAGGCCTTGCAGAAGTACGCCGGCACCATCCTCTGCGCCAGCCACGACCCCGGGATCGTCGAGGGCGTTGCGACCCACGTGTACGAAGTCAACGACGGCGCCTGCCGCGAGATTCTCGAACGCCGGAAAAGCTAGTACTCACTCGAGAAGGTCCGCGCCGCGTAGCCGCGCTCCATCATTCGGGTACTCCCCCTCTCCCGCGGTCTCGGGAGAGGGGGCCCGGGGGGTGAGGGCAGGATGCCGCGAATCAGCGCTCTTTTCTTCAACTGAGTGCCAGGACCAGTCTGCCGCTCCCGCAGAAGGCCGCGCCGAGGTTTCCGCAGCCGCTTCGGAGGCGGGGCGGCGAGACGACCAGCGATCATTCGCGTAAGCTTCGGCCATCTAAATTCCATCGTTCGGAGAACCAGCACATGGCGGGCAAACTCGAAGGCAAGACAGCGATCATCACAGGCTCGGGCCGCGGCATCGGCCGCGAGGTGGCGATGCTCTTCGCCAAAGAAGGGGCAAAGGTCATCGTCAACGACCTCGGCGTCTCGGTTGATGGCGAGGGCAAGGACAACTCCCCCGCGACCCAGACGGCGAACGAAATCAAGGCAGCCGGTGGCACGGCTATCGCCAACTTCAGCGACGTCTCCGACATGGATCAGGCCGAAGACCTCGTCCGTACCGCCCTCAACGAATGGGGCAAGGTCGACATCCTCGTCAACGTCGCCGGCATCCTCCGCGACCGCATGGTGTTCAACATGACCGGCGAAGAGTGGGACGCCGTCGTCCGCGTCCACATGCGCGGTACCTTCGCGACCACTCGTTTCGCCTCGTTGCACTGGCGCCAGGCTCGCGAAGGCGGTCGGCTCATCAACTTCACCTCAGGCTCAGGTCTGTTCGGCGCTCCCGGCCAGCCCAACTACGCCGCCGCCAAGATGGGCATCTGGGGCTTCACCCTCAGCTGCGCCCGCGCACTCGGACGTTACGGGGTCACTGCGAACAGCATCGGCCCGGGCGCCGCCACCCGGATGACAGATACCGTTCCCACCGAACGGGCCGCGGGTGGTGCGACCCGGGTGGTGTCCGACGCCGTCGACCCGGGCAGCGCCCGCCATCCCGCGAACGTCGCCGTGCCCCTGGTTTTCCTCGCCAGCGACGAAGGCTCGAAGGTCACCGGCCGCTGCTTTGGGATCAGCGGCTACCGGGTCACGCTCTACAGCCAGATCGAGCCCCAGATAGTCCTCCAGGGCGGCCGCGCATGGACGGTCGATGAAATG
Source organism: Tepidiformaceae bacterium (assembly GCA_041488155.1). Lineage (GTDB taxonomy): Bacteria > Chloroflexota > Dehalococcoidia > Tepidiformales > Tepidiformaceae > JBGPOS01. The sequence goes on along the minus strand of JBGPOS010000014.1, from coordinate 139 downwards.
TTCCAGCAGTTCCCGCAGACCTTCGGGAGCATCTTCACCACGCCCGAAGAAGCCTCGCAGCCGCAGCGCATGCGCTAGACGGAAGCGGTCGCGGAGTCCGTTGCCCGAGGGTGCTCCGAGCGGCGCGCGAGTTGGATGG
>JBGPOS010000013.1:0-65935 GCA_041488155.1 Tepidiformaceae bacterium | reverse complement strand
CGACGGGCATGAGGAGGATATCGATGTCGCCGAGCTCTTCGAGCTGGGCAGCGGTCGGGGCTGCGCCGGGGAGGCCGAGGTGGCCGATGCGGATGCCGTCGAGTTCGCAGACGAAGGCGACGTTGCGCGTGCCATCGGGTCTCCGCGTGGCGATGCCGGTGACGAGGATGCCGCCAATTTCGAACTCGCCGGGGGCATCGAGGCGGAAGGGTTCGCCGCCAACGCCGTCGGTGAAGCTGTAGCCGGGGTCCTCGCGGCTGCTGACGGTGACGACCTCGGCGACGGGCTTGCCAATCTTGTAGCCGCTATCCGGGGGGCAGGGGTCGGTGATCACGACGCCATCCTTGCCCTTGAGGCGGAAGCAGTTGCGGCCGAGCCAGGTGATCTCCACGTATCCATGGTACGGGACGAGGGCGTTGGGCGGTACCGGAACGGCTGACGGAGTGATCGAAATGGAGGGATTAGTAGGCGGACTGATAGCCGCGGCCCACCGGGGCCGCTGGAGATGGCTCTGCTGCCGCCGGTGCGCTACGTTTCCAACGACACGAACGTCCAGGGCCAATCTTCCTCGCTGAGCGCGAGGCCTTCGGCAACTGGGTTTCGGAATACGTAGCCAAGAGTGCTCTCAAACTCGACCGCGTCCCGGATGCTGCGGTCGTAAAACGACGTTTGTCACAACGCTCGATGGATCCCGTGTCGCCACGAGACGCGGGTGGAATATGACTTGAACGCCCCCACCCATGCCTGCACGTTCTGTTCGAGCGGCTTGGCTATCACGTGGAGGTGGTCGGGCATCAGACAGGCTGCAACCAGCCGGATCTTCCGACGGCCGGGTTCGTTGAGGAGAAGCTGCCAGATTGCGTCGCCAAGAACTGTGTCGCGAAACGGTCGCTCGCCGGGCATCGCCCGGATGGCGATGTGAAAGGTGTGCTCCGGGTTCGAGTAGGCGTCCGGCGGGAGTCTCAGGCGCTTGGGAAACGGAACGCCGCCCATTGTGGCAGTCTAGTCGGAACGAAGCCGGTCGACGAGCGGCGGAGCCGAATCCAGCGGCCCCGGTGGGCCGCGGCTACCTCGGGTTGGCGATTGTGCAGCGGCCGGAGGCGGCCGCGGTTAGCGCTGGAGTAGGACGCTGACCAGCGTGCCGCCCAGCCCGAGGCTGGTGACGAGGACGCAATCGAGCTTTTCGGGGCGCGTGGTGCGGACGTAGGCGAGGTCGAGGTCCTGTTCGGGGGTTTCGAAGCCGGCGATGGGGAAGACTTCCTGGCGGCGCAGGGCTTCGAGGGCGAGGACGAGCGAAAGAGGCCCGCTGGCGGCGAGGGTGAAGCCGAGCGAAGCAGCGACGGTGCTGACGCCGGCGTAGTAGGTATGGCGGCCGAAGGTGCGCGCGAGGCCGTAGCCTTCGGCGAAGTCGATGGCGGGGCGGCCGTCGGCGCAGGAGACGACGAAATCGACCTGGTTCTGGAGGTAGCCGGCGTCGGCGAGGGCGGCCTGCATGGCGCGGCCGGCTTCGGCGGCGTCGGTGGGGGCGAGGGGTTCGACGGCGGAGTCGAAGAGTTCGCCGATACCGGCGATGCGGGCAAAGGGGGTGGCGCCTCGTTCGCTAGCGTGGCTTGCCGCTTCGATTACCACCCAGGCTGAACCTTCGGCGGGGACAAGGCCTTCGTGGCTGGTATCGAACGGACGCGCCGGGTTGCGGGTAGAGAATCCCTGGGCGCGGAGGTGCTCGAGAAGACCCGGCTGGAGGGCCTGGCCGGCGCCAGCGACGACGACGTCGGCGTCGTTGCGGGCGATCAGGCGGGCGGCGGCGGCGATGGCGGCCATGCCTCCGGCTTCGGCGCCGGTGACCGTCACCGCGGGACCGCGGACTCCGAGCACGCGGGCCACGAGGTGACCGTAGGGGACGAAGACGGTGGGTTGGCCAGGGGCGCGGTAGGGGAGGCCATCGGCGACGGCGAAGCGGCGGGCGTCGCCGGCGCCGGCCCCGAGCCCTGCCGACTCGACGGCCTGGAGGGCAGCGTCGAGGGCGACGAGGGAGCCGCGGTCGAGGAAGTGGGCGAGGTTGCGAGGGATACCGGGGTGGGCGGCGTAGTCGTCGGGGATGGGAGCGGCGAAGAAGCTGGTCTGTGTTTCATCGGGACGCCATTCGCGGCCGGCCTGTTCGAGACCGGTGAGCGCCTCCCAGGCGCTTGCGACTCCGCTGCCGCAATGGGTGACGGCGCCGTAGCCGGTGATGACCGGGCGGCGATCGGTGGATTCAGCGGGGGAAGTCAGTTACTCCAGTTCCTCATCGAGGAATTCGTCGTCGTCTTTGCGGCGGCGCCAGAACATGAGGGCGCCGGCGGCGGCAGCTATCAGGGCAAAGATGCCAAGCACTTTCTTCATGGGACGTCTCCTTGCGCTGCGGCCCTTCGGGACCCGGAAGCTGGCAGGCGGCGCGAGCGCAAAGTATAGACCAGCGGCGGCCCGGCGGCACATGGATTGGGCGATCAAACGGTGCGGCGGACGGGAATCGAGTGGCCTTCTTCGATGTCGTTGAAGAACGCAAGGATCTGGGCGACGAACGCTTCGGGCCGGAGGTTGGGGATGCCGTGTCCGCAATCGCGAAAGAGGACGAAGCGGGCGCCGGGGAGCTGTTCGGCCATGACCTCAGTAGCACTGAGGACGGGATCCTGGTCGCCGATGCAGAGGAGGACGGGCATCGACAGGCGGTCCTGGAGGACGGGCAGGAGGTCGCCACGGGTGCGGCGCACCTGGGCTCCGCCAAGGTAGCCTTCGGAACTCATGCGGGAGTAGCGACGGACGAGGCCGTCGGCGAGGAAGGGATCACTGACGCGGGCGGCGGCTCGTTTCCCGAGTTCGGCGGTACCGTGGTGGCGGACGATCTCTTCCGATTCGAGCATGCGCTGCTCGCGCTCGCGGTAGGGTTCGGCGTGGCGCGGGTGGTCGTAGGCGGCGGACGAATCGGAGATGACGAGGCCGGCGACGCGTTCGGGCCAGGTGGTAGCGAACTGGAGGGCGACCATCCCACCGAAGCTGCTGCCGACGACGGCGCAGAGGTCGATTTCGAGGTGGTCGAGGAGGGCCGCGAGGTCGGCGGCGTAGGCTTCGATGGTGTAGGAGGCGAGATCGTCGGGGGCCGAGCTGAGGCCGTGGCCGCGCATGTCGAGGGCGATGACGCGGTAGTCGCCCGCGAGGGCTTCGACGTGAGGCGCCCAGGAGCGAAGGTCGCCGGTGAAGCCGTGGAGGAGGATGACGGCCGGGGATTCGGTGTCGCCCCAGGTTTCGTAGTTGAGGGTGAGGCCGTCACGTTCGAAGAGGGGCACCGGCGCACTATACCCCACCACCCCGCCGCCCCCCGTGTCGGGGTGTCGGGGTGTCGGAGTGTCGGAGTGGGTGGCGACACCGATACTCCGTTACTCCGATACCCCGTTACGGGGCGGGCGGGCTAAGGTGCGGTCATGGTGAAGTTGTCGTATTCGAAGAGGGCGGAGTCGCCGGGGTTGAAGAGCGCCATGGCGACGCCGGCGTTGCCGTTCGGGAGCCGGGTGTCGCTGATTTCGCCGACTTTCTGGCCGTTGACGTTAAAGGTGAAGCGGCTGCCGGAGGCGATGACTTCGAGGAGATTGACCTGGCCGGCGCGGATGGCGGTGGTCGTGGTCCAGTCGATCAACGGGGTGGGCGCGACCTTCTGATCCCAGAAGGCGACGAGGAAGAACTGGTCGTCGCGTACGGCGAAGAGGTACATGCCTTCGCCGCGGGAACGGAACTTGACTCCGTACATGGCGCTGACGGGGCCGTTGATGCGGCGGGCGTCCGTGCGAAGGGTGAAGTCGGCAACGCCGTTCATCTTCGGTTCCTCGGTCCAGAGGGCGTTGGGCTGGACGGTGGCCTGGAAGGTGTACTTGCCGCCGGAGACCTGGCGGCTGCCGGTGAGGCGGGTCTCGGTGTAGTTGCCCACGGGCCAGGAGTTGCCGTTGTTGTCGAAGGTGTCGGAGAAGATTGTGCGTGCGCCCTGGGGAGAGGGCGAGGGGGCAGGCGAAGGCGACGCGCCTGCCGACGGAGTAGGGGAGGGGGCGGGACTCGCCGCAGGGGAAGGCGAAGCGCCAGCGGCGACCGACGGAGTGGCCAGCGGGCCCGCTGTAGTTGTGGCCTGGGGGGCGCCGGCAGGGAGGGTGGACTTCTTTCCGTCGCCCTTGAAGAGGAAGTAGCCGCCTACGGCGAGCGCGAGGCCGAGGGCGATCGCGCCGGCGAAGTAGAGGTTGCGATTGGCCGGAGGGCGTCCGGGCGCTCCGGCTGAGACGGGGGCGAGTCCGCCCGCAACGCCGGCGAGGGGGGAGGGTGCGCCGCAATTGCCGCAGAAGCCGGGACCGCGGACGAGCGGCGTGCCGCAGTTCGCGCAGTTGGCGGCGACCGTGGGCGCGAGAGGAGCCGGGGCACGGCTCGGGCCAAAGGGCGACGATGAAGCTGGCTGGGGCGACGGGGGCGCAGGTGGGGCGACCCGGAAGCCGCAGTTCGCGCAGAAGGCCGCGCCCGGGTCGAGGGGTTGGCCGCAGGAGGGGCAGGGTGGCGCGGCGGCGGGGGCCGGGGGAATGGGTTGGGGAGGGGGGACGAGCGTGCCGCAGTTGCCGCAGAACCGGGCATCGTCGGGTAAGGACTGTCCGCAACCGGTGCAGGTAGTCACGGCCGGGATTATAGCGGGGAGAGGGGCTCCGGCGCGGTATCGGGGTGTCGGGGTGTCGGGGTGTCGGGGTTCTCCCACTTCACCGATACTCCCACACTCCCATACGCCGATACCGGTGGCAGGAGTGTCGGTGTAACGGAGGGTCGCGGCCAAAGCAGGGGGCGTCCCGGATGGGACGCCCCCTGTCCGCCGGGCGCTGAGACCCTGGCGCCTGGCCGGCTCGAAGGTCGGCGACGCGCGTTGCAGTGGCGATCGAGCCCATGCGGCGGCCCGGGGCGGCGGGCTACCTGTTCGCCCCCAGGAAGGCGGACGGGCGTCCCCCGGCCCACCGGTCCGGGGTGAAGTAGATCCTGATGCCGCCGAGCGGGCCACCGGCCAGTTCTACGACGGTCGAGTAGCCCTTCGCGGGGGCGCCATCCATGCGTCGCGATAACCGGGCGATCACCGCGTGTCTCGCGACAGAATCGCCCTCTTTGACCGCGAGCGTGGAGTCCCCGGGGAAGCTCAGCAGGACCCGGTTACCGTTCAGTTGAAGCATCGTCAACGTGTATATGTCGCTATCCAGGGAACTCCCCTTGATGCGCTCTACCTTTGCCACTGACACGTCCACGGGCGACAGCAAGACTCCATCGGCGATTCCCACCAGCAGCAGCTGGCTACCGGGGATTGCATCGTAGGTTGCCAGCAGGTCGAGCTGATCGGGATCCGTAGGTAGCGTCAGCTTCGCCTCGTCTCCGGGCGCGATGCTTCGGATGATCGCTACTTTCAGCCCGAACCTGTTCGAGACTTCTTCGGCAGCTGCGGCGGTGGGGGTTGGGGGCGGCCTGGTGGCGGTGGCGGGCAGGACGAAAGCAGTGGCAGGAGCGCTGGTGCCTGTGGCCGGCACCTCTGTGTTCGTTGCGGCCGGAGCTTGAACCGACGGGCTTGTGGCAGCGGTGGTGGAGCCGCCGCTGTCGCCGCAGGCGATGAGCAGCGCCACGGCGGCGGGGACGATAGCGCCGATGGCGCGGCGGACCGGGCGCCGGGGGCGACAGTTGACGCTCCCGGGCCGGGGTGTGGATTGGGTCTCACTGGTCACTGGAGGCTCCTTCTGTCCTCAGCGGCGGCGCCGCTGGTCTCAAGGAGGAGTCTCTGGGCCGGGGCATTCGGCTCCATCCACCGAACGGTGGATTATGGGTGTGTATCTTTGGCGGGAGCGACTTCGCAGGCCGACGCAATCAGAGGCAGCCTTGCAGTTCGGCCCTCTTCGCCGTGACCTGGTTGAGGTAGAACTTCGTGCCGTACCGCTCGAACGGGACGGCGGCGCGGTCGAGGCAGGCGAGGGCGGCGGGCAGGTCGCCGAGACGTTCGGCGACGGCGGCAAGGCCCTGGAGGTTGCGGCCGGCCTCGACCGGGCAACCCTCGCGCTCCGCCCATGCGAGGCCGTCTTCGAAGGCCTGGCGGGCCTCATCGACGAGCCCGAGGCGGAGGGCGACCAAGCCGCGACCGGGGTCGACGCCGAGCCCGCTCCACGGCCCACTCCTGAGCTTCCACCGGCGCACTTCTTCCCACACCTGGCGCCAGAAGTCGTCGTCTCCCATTTCCAAGACGAAGAACGCGGTGTAGCAGAAAGATTCGGCCAGCCAGCCTCGCGCGGTCCCCTGCAACCAGAGTTCTTGCCAAGTCAGGAAATCCGGGAGAGCGGCGGCTGCGCCGGCGGTGTGGAGCAGCACCGCCGCCTGAAGGGCCGATTCCCTCACCAGCATGGGCCTCGGCACGCCAGCCGTCGGCTTGAACCGGGGGACGGCCCGCTCTGGCCGCCCGGCGATCAACTCCCAGAGAGGTCCTGAGATGAACAGGTCCGAGGTGTCGGCCAGTTGAGCAGGGCCGGAAGACAGGCGCAGTCTCGCCAGCGCGGCGGCGAGGTACCCGGCCATTTCGAGACCGGTCGCGATGCGGCCGGCCGCGGAGAAGGCTCGCAACGCCTCCACCTTCCGGCCGGCGATTTGCAGAGCACCCGCCACGTTGGCTGTGTTCGAGGCTTCGAGGAGGGCGTCGTAGGCGTCAGCAAGTCGGCCGAGCCGGAGGTACGTGTTCGCCGCCTCGCTGTAGAAGCCGGAGGCGGCCAGCGGGTCGGCCCGGCGGCCGGCCGCCCAAACGCCCAGGTACGCCCGGATTGCGGCCGCGTCAGGGACTTTGGGGCTATCAGCGAGCGTTGACAGTTCTGCCTCCAGCTGTTCCTGGCCGTCGGCGGTCGCGTCCGGGCCTTTTGCGAGCTGGAGGCCGGCGCGGAGCTTGAGCCGGAGCGTGGCATTCAGCTCATCGTCACCCTCTGCGGCGTTCTCGATCGCTTCGAGGAATAGTCCGGGATAGATCATCGCAGTCATCGGAGGGGCGCTCGCCACGGCACGGGCGAAGCCCAGGCGGTTGCCCCGGCGGCGGTAGGCGTCGAAGGCTCGCTGGAGCCGCGCCCCGGACCGCCAGGATTCCGCAGCGCTCGTGCCGGAAGCGCCTAAGCCGCAGCGGGCGAGGGCGAGAAGGACGTCCGGGTCCGGGTCGTCGACGCCGTCGGTAGCCGCCTCGTACCAGCGCACCGCCTCGGCCCAGGCGAACTGGCGATCTGCTTCCCGCCCAGCGATGAGGGCGTACTTTCTGGCCTTCTCAGCGTGGGCGGGCGTCAGCCTGCCCGACTCGAGGAAGTGGTGCGCCAGCCGGCTCGCGTGTTGGGCGGCGCGTGCGCCCCAACGCTTCTCCAGAGCCTCTCCCACCTGACCGTGGAGGCGGGCCCGCCCGGTTGCTGTGAGTTCGCCCAGGATCGTCTCCTGCATCAACGCGTGGGTGAAGCGATAGTGGTCCGCCTGCCCCATCTCTTCGATCACCCGCGCTCCGACCGCCTCTTCGAGCCGGTGAAGGACTGCGTCGCGGTCGCCGCCGAGCAGGCGGAGCGTGTCGTAGGCGAATTCGCGGCCAGCGACAGCGGCGACCTGCAAGAGCTCGTTCGTGCCCGGGCTCAGGCGGTTGAGGCGGCGGCCGAGGGCCTCCTTCACGCCGGCAGGCACGGCGAGCTCAGAGAGCGAGTCCTTCGTCAGCAGGCCTTCGTCGCTGAGGAGGTTCACGAGTTCGGTGAGGAAGAAAGGGTTGCCTTCGGTCCCGGTGAAGACGCGCTCCAGGACTGCGGCGCTCGGCTCGACATGAACGGTCGCCCGGACATAGGCGTCCGCCTCCTCGCGCTTCAGCCCGGTGAGGACGATGCGGTCGAACCCGGGGTCGCGGTTGAGCTCGGCGAGCGCCTCCGAGAGGGGGTGGGTGCGGTCCAGGTCAGTGTCCCGGTAGGCGCCAACGACGAGGATGCGCAAGCGCGGGAGTTCGCGGGCGACGTGCTGGAGCAGCTGGAGCGTCGGCTTGTCCGCCCAGTGGAGGTCATCGAGGATGACCAGCAGCGGCTCGCGCGCGGCGACCGCGCTGAGGTAAGCCGCATAGGCGTCGAAGAGGCGGAACTGGGCGGACTGGGGCTCGTTCACCGGCTCCGGTTCGACGAAACCGGGCGTGTCCCGCAGCTCGGGGAAGAGGCGGACCAGCTCGCCCCGTGTCGAGGCGGTCGCAAGTGGGAACGCGGCGGGGTCGTTAGCAGCGCCCCGCTGGCGGCCCACCTGCACCCAGGGCCAGTAGGGCGGGGCGCCTGAGTCTTCATGGCTCGGCCCCCAGAGGACGCGGGCCCCGCAGACCTTCGCGTAGGTCTCGAGCTCCTGGGTGGTGCGGGTCTTTCCGATCCCGGGCTCGCCGGCGAGCATCACCAGCCCGCCGTGGCCGGCGAGGGCCTGATCGAAGGCCTTGCGCAGGCGGGCAAGCTCCTTCTCCCGCCCGACAAAGACTCCGCGCGCGCTGTGGGGAGTGGAGGTCCTGGACGGGGTGGCGGCCGTCGCGCCAAGACGGGCGGCAAAGGCTGCGGCTTCGGTGCGGTTCGTGCAGCCGAGCTTGGTGAGGATGTTGTGGACGTGGCGAGCGGCCGTCGCGGGGCTGATGACGAGGGCTTCGGCGATCTGTCCGTTCGTCCTGCCGCCCGCGACGAGCCGGAGGACCTCGGTCTCGCGTGGGGAGAGGAGCGCGGGGGTGGCCATGAGGGACCGATTGTACCGCGACGGCGAAGCGGTAGATGCGGGCGGTTCGCTGGCGTGCGGCTATCGAAGTAATACAGCGGCCAGAGACGGCCGCGGCTACCGAGCGGCGGGGTAGCCGCGATCGAAGGGCGGGCCCGGGTGGCCGCGGCTACCTGTGCGCGGCCGAGGTAGCGGCGCGAGGCGGCGGTCAGGGCGCGGCGGGTTATCCAGGTCTTTACGATCACCGTCGAAGCAGGCGAGATCACGTCGCTCCGTGCGGAAAACGTTCTCACCGACCCGGCAACCGCCGCATTCGCCAAGGGACAGCAAGGGCCGCCAGTAGGCTCGGCTGCTATTTCATCACTCCGCGGAGCAGTCATTCGCGCACCCGGCCACCTGACTCAGCAGAATGGGTCGTATGTCCCCCTCGAATGGGTCAGGTGTAGTCTGCCTGCGACGGTAGGGAGGCGCGATGCTTCCCGTGAGCCCGCGAACCAGCGGCGCGCGAGGACACAATGGCGACCGATGATCCTGGTGAACCCCGAGTGGATGGGCCGCGCTACTGCGGAGCATGCGGCGAGATATTCGCTGACATAGCGTCCAGGTGCCCCCGGTGCAACTCGTTCTGGAGTTACCGGTCGCCCGCGAGCACGCGAGAGATAGCGCAGGCGCTGCAGTTCCTCTCTGACGCGCACGCGCGTGGCGACGTGAGCCTCGCGGCCTACGACCGGCTGCGCGGCGCCTGGGAAGCGCGGCTCCTGACGGTCCGGCCGTCGCGCGGCGATCGACCAACGGCGGCGATTCCACTCCGCGCCGCGGACAGGGCGTTCTGGCCGGCCGCCGCTCCGGCGGCGATCCCCCGTCCTCCGCGGCCAGCTGCGCCTCCCAGACCACCACGCCCGCCGCTCGGGCCGAAGCTGGCGAACTGGGCTGCCGAACGCCAGGCCGACATCCTTCTCTACCTTGGCTCGTTCCTTCTGACCATCGCAGCGCTGATCTTCGTGGCTTACCAGGGCGGCACCCTCACCGGGCCGGCGCGGTTCGCCATCCTGACCGCGTACACCGTCGCGTTCCTGCTTACGGGCCTGTTCATCCGCCGCTGGGAGCGCGTCCGCGAAGCGGAGCGGGTCTTTCTCGCGCTCGGCGCACTGTTGGTGCCGGTCGACTTCCTGGCATTACGCACGCAGCTGCTCGATAGCGGACAGGTCTCGCCGGACCTGCTCTGGCTCTGGGGTTCTGCGACAAGCGCGGCACTCTACCTCGTTCTCGCCATCCGCGGCTACGGCCGCTATTACTACGTGACGGCGATCCCGGCGCTGATAGTCGCCTGGGGTTCGCTCGGCTCGGTGCTAGGGCTGCGGCCCGCCTGGTACGGGGCCTGGTTCGAAGGCGCCGCGGCCCCGCTCTACCTCGCCGCTATCGTCCGCAGCTGGCGGGGCTCCCGCTGGCTGCGTGCAGGCGCCCTCATCCTCGGGGGCCTCGCGCTTGGCTTCGCGCACGTGGCCGCCGATCACGACCACGCCCAGCTGCCTGTCGCGGACGCGCTTGCCGCAGCCGGGCTGGCCATCGGCCTGCGTTTCTGGCGGCCGTGGCCGGTGCTCCTTGTCCTTTGGCCGCTTGTTGCGCTGACGGCCTTGACCAGCGCCTGGGCGGGCGCTGACCTCGGGCGGGACTGGTGGGGCCCCTTCGCCGCGATCGGCGGCTTCGGCTACCTCTTCGCGGCCCAGTTCGACCGGCCCGGCCGTGCGCGCCGCTGGGGCGCCGCGGCGGCAGCTACTGGCGCGGCGACGATCGCCTTCAGTTGGTGGGGGCAGGTCCTGCCCAACGCAGCTCGGGAGCCCATCCCAGTGGCCATCGGGGCTGTGTTCGCGGGCTCGGCGTTGGCGTTCGCCCGCTGGCGTTGGCAATGGCGCGAAGCCGCAGCCACCCTTCCGGCCCTGGCCGCCGCCACCGCGCTCACCACCGCCTGGGCTGTCTTCGATTTGGGCGTCGAGTGGTGGGGGCTGTTCGCAGTCATCGGCGCAGCCGGCTACTTGCTCCTCGCCCACTTCGACGCGCCGAAGTTCGCTCGCCGGTGGGGAGCCGCCGCCGCCGCGATGGGGGTGGTTATGGTGGCGGGCACGCACGCCGGGCAGGCTCACCATGACGCCGCGCGTGCCGCGCTGCCTGCCGCCTACGGGACGGTACTCGTGGGCAGCGTGGCAGCCTTCCTGCGCTGGCGCTGGGAGTGGCGAGAAGCGGCCGCCCTCATCCCGGCTGCCGCAGCGCTTACGGGCATCACCGCGAGCTGGGCCGCCTTTGACCTCGGTCCCGAGTGGTACGGGTCGTTCTCCGCCGCCGCTGCTTCCGGATACCTCCTTCTTGCGGCCGGCGATGGTGGCTGGGCGCGTTCCTGGCGGCGGGCAGCGATACTTGCGGCGATTGTCGCGATCCTGGTCACGCACCGCGTGGTCGCCGCGCCGCACCATGCTCCCTTTGCGCTGCCGACGGCATACGGGCTGACGCTTGCGGCTGGCCTGGCCGCCTTCGTCCGGTGGCGCTGGGAATGGCGGGAGGGTTCAGCCGCGCTGCCGGCGCTGATGGCCGCCTTCGGGGCGTCGCTGCTCTGGGCTGGCATCGCGATGCCGCTCCAGTGGATGGGCGCCTGGGCGGCCGGCGCGGCCCTCGGCTACCTCGTGATGGCTGAGTTCGATGTCCCGATGCGCACGAACTGGCGGGTCGCAGCCACATGTTCGGGGATCGCTGGACTGGCATGGTCGCACGGCGCCGCGCTTGTACCAGAGGCCATGCAGGTCCAGCTTCCGGTCACCTATGGCGTGCTGGTTGTGGGCAGCGCCTGGGACGCCGCGCGCCGCCGCGACGCAGGCAACTTGCTGCTGCCGCCGCTCGTCTCGGGGCTGGGCGCGAGCATCGTCTGGGCTGTTGGCGCCACGCCGCGCTGGTGGGGCTTTCCTGTGTTGGTTGTGGCGGCCGCGTTGGCGGTCTCTGAGCGGCGCTGGCCCAAGCAGGCGCTCGTGCGCAGGATGGGCTGGACCTACGTGGTTGTGCTCGCCATCGTGCCAACGCTCGTCTCGCTGAAGGTGCACTATGATCATCCGGCCTTCGGTATCGCGAGCCAGACGGCCACCGCGCTGTTGCTGTTCGCGGCGGCCTGGCGGGCGCGTGGAGGCTTGGTGGGGCTGTGGGTGTCTGCGCTCACGCCTTCAGCACGCGCCGCTGAGCGTTCCCTGCTGGCGGGCGCGGGATACGCCTTCGTCCTGGCCGCGGGCGCCTCGGTGAACGGCGAGGCCGGCATCGCTGGGGCCGAGCGGGCCTGGCTGTTCGTCGGCCTGGCGGGACTGACCTGGTTGCTCCTGGCGGTCACTGCAGCGCGGGGACAGGTGGAGCGGGTGTTCCTCCTCGGCCCGGCCGCCACCGCAGCTTCGATCATCGGGGCGAGCCTCGCCGTTCCGGATCCAGCAATCGCGACGGCCGCGTTCATCGCCGCAGCGGCGGGCGCGCTCACTGTGGCCTTCAGCGCCCGTCTCTGGACGCTCGCGGCGCTCTCGAGCGCGTTCGCGCAGCTCGCGCTCTGGTCCGCGTGGCGTTGGTCCGGCCTCGACCTCGCCTTTCTGCCGCTGGGTTACGTCGTTTTCGCGGCAGCGACGTGGCTGGGGCTGTGGCGGGTCCGTCGTTACGACCCGAGTCTCACAGAGGCCGGAGCGGCCATCGATTACCTCTCGTGGGTGCCCTGGTGCATATCGGCCATCGTTGCGGGCGGCCTCCTGCAGCACGAACGACTCGTAATTCAGCCGGGTGAACCGCTGGTGCGCTCGCGCGAGTGGGCGATGGCGACCATCGTCCTCGCCAGCACTGCCTCGGCGATCGTGGTCGAAGGTTGGCGGGTACGCCGCCGGACCGTCTGGGTCCCCGCCACAGTTGGACTGCTCCTCGCCGGGTTGATGGCCATCGGCACGGCAGAGCCGACGAACATCCAGGCGTACACAGCCACCGTCGGCGTCTATCTGGTCGCGTTGCCCTTCACCTGGCGCCAGACGCCAGAATTCTTCGGGCGGCACATGCTGGCCCACGAAGCGCTGATGGTCGTGGGGGTGTTGTTCCTCGTGCTCCCGCCGGCGGAGCAGAGCTTTGGCGCCGACGGGACGAAATTCGGCCTCGAGCTCATGGGCATCGGCCTTTGCTTCCTGGCGCTCGGGTTCACGCTCCACGCCCGTTGGCTGGTCCCGGCCGGTGTGCTGACGTACACCGGGATTGCAGTCCGCTGGCTCACGAGTGGCTCGGCGGAAGTTCCGTACTGGCTACTCCTGGGGCTCGCCGGTACAGCGCTCATCGCTATCGCGGTGGTCTTACTCGCACAGCGCGAACGTTGGGATCGCTTCAAGGACCACTGCGCCCGGTGGTGGATAGAAGGTGGGGCCTCCGAGGATCTGGAGCCTTCATCCGGCCGGCGGGCAGGAGGACGGCCATGACGCGCATACAGCTGAGCGGCGCAGTCAACATCGAAGCCATCCAGGACCTCCGTCGCGGCCTAAAGGGCGGTCCCGGGGCGGTAGCGGAACTTTTCCATCGGGCGGAGATCGCCAATCTTTCGCCGGCCCACGACCTGTCCGAAGTCGAGGTGGCTCGCGTGTCGCCCGGGATCGCTCGCTTATTCGACGTCTCCTTCTCGGCGGGGGCCGACGAGGCCGCCTGCCTCGCCCTCCTCGAAGCCTCGCCCCTCGTCGCGCTCGTCGATGGAAGGCCGGCCGCGGGCGTGGACGTCGAGGTTGAACTCGCCACCGGCGTCGCACCCAGCACCGAAATATCGCCCACTGGCCCCATCGCGAAGCCGCTCGAGGCGGACGCCTACCCGGGCGGCCTGGCCGCCACGCCCGGACGGGGGACGTGGCCCGCTGCGCCAGCGCCGTCCGGACCATCGCGGGCGGCCATTAGACCTGTGGCGGGGCCCTGGCCGACGCTCGAAGCACCTGCCGACGTTTCTGCCGCCACGGCCGTGCAACCGGCCGAACAGGTCTTCGCCTACGCCGGTTTCTGGCTGCGGTTTGGCGCCGTCGCGATCGACGCGGTCATCTTCTGGTCGGCGTGGTTTGTCGTCGTGCTCGTCGCGTCCCCGGGAGGTTCTGGTCTGGCCGGGTTGGCCGTCCTGGCATTCCCGGTGCTGGGCTGGCTGTACTGCGCAGCCTTCGAAAGCTCGGCATGGCAGGGAACTCCCGGCAAGAAGGCTGTGGGCGCCGTTGTCGTCGACGTACGAGGAGAGCGGCTCTCCTTCGGCCGCGCCAGCGCGCGCTATGCCGCCCGCTACCTCACATGGCTGGTACCGCTGGGCGTGGGCTGGATGATGGCGGGATTTACAGAAAAGAAGCAGGCGCTGCACGACATCATTGCCGGTACGCTGGTGATAAGACGAACGCCGTAGGGGAGGGTTCCCGGGCGTGACCTTCCCGGCGGAGTGAACGCCCTGACGCCGTACGAAGCCGAGTTCTGGCCCCCGCAGGTCGTCCGTAAACCGGCTCCGGCTACCTCGCGTCCGGAGCCCAACCGGCCCGGGGCGGCCGCGGCTACCGGCGGGCGGCGGCGGTGAGGGCTCGGCGGGTGAAGACTTTGACCATCGCGCGGCGGTAGGCCTCGGAGGCGTGGATGTCGGAGTTGATGTTCTGGAGGCCGTTTCCGGCGACGGCAGAGGCGGCGGCGATCGTCGCTTCGTCCAGGCGCTTGCCCGCGAGGGCGGCTTCGACGGAGGTCAGACGCTGGGCGTGGGTCGAGGCGCCGGTGACCGCGACGCGGGCCGACTGGCAGACGCCGCCGCTGACCTGAAGTGCCGCCGCGACTCCGACGATGGCGTAGTGCGAGGCCTTCTGGTGGAGCTTGGCGTAGGCCGCGGTGCGGACCGGGGCGAACTGGACGCTGGCGATGATCTCGTCTTCGGCCATGTTGACGGTGAAGAGGTCGGTGAAGAAGTCTTCGGCCTTGACGGCGCGCCAGCCCTTCGGGCCCTTGAGGTGGATCTCGGCGCCCAGGGCGACGACGACGGCCGGCATGTCGGCGGCGGGGTCGGAGTGGGCGAGGCTGCCGCCGAGGGTGCCGCGGTTGCGCACCTGGGGGTCCCCGATCTCGGATGCGGCTTCGGCGACTACGGGCGCGAGCCGTTTGAGGAGGTCTGAGGTCTCGACGTCGTGGTGGGTGGTGGTGGCGCCGATCTCGAGCTTGCCGTCCTTTTCGCGGACGCCGCCGAGGCCGGGGATGCGGGCGATGTCGATGAGTACGCCGGGCTCGCTGAGCCGCAGCTTCATCAGGGGGATGAGGCTGTGGCCGCCGGCGAGGAACTTGCCTTCGCCCTTGCTGGCGGCGAGGAGCTGGATGGCTTCGTCGATGGAGCCGGCACGCTTGTACTCGAATTCGGTGGGGATCACGCCTGGCCTCCGTTGATGATTTTCCAGAGCTTTTCGGGGCGAAGCATCATGTCGATGTGCTTGACGCCGAAGCCGCTGAGGGCGTCGACGGCGGCGTTGACGATGCAGGGGGTCGAGCCGATGGTGCCCGCTTCGCCGACGCCCTTGGCGCCGAGCGGGTTGAGGGGCGAGGTGGTGACCGTCTTGTCCAGCTCGAACCAGGGGAAGTCGGTTGCGCGAGGGATCGCGTAGTCCATGAACGAGCCGGTGATGAGCTGGCCGTCTTCGTCGTACACCACCTCTTCGATCATGGCCTGGCCGATGCCCTGGGCGAGGCCGCCGTGGATCTGGCCATCGACGATCATCGGGTTGATGACGGTGCCGCAGTCGTCGACAGCGACCATCTTGGTGAGGCTGAGCTCGCCTGTGTCGCGGTCGATTTCGACCATGGCGATGTGGCAGCCAAAGGGGAAGGTCATGCCGGCCGGCTCCCAGAAGGCTTCGTCGGAGAGGCCTGGCTCCATGCCAGCCGGGAGGGGGACCGGGACGTAGGCGAAGCCGGCCACTTCAGCGAAGGGCTTGGCCAGCCCGGGCGAGCCTTCGACGGAGATGAGCCCGTTGGCGAAGACGAGGTCTTCTTCGGTGGCGCCGACGTCTTCGAGGCCGGGACCCATCATGGCGGCGGCGAACTTTGCCATCTTCTTCTTCACCTTGTCGCCGGCGAGCATGAGGGTGGTGCCGCCGACGGCTTGCGAACGGCTGCCGAAGGTCCCGATACCCTGCTTCACGACACCGGTATCGCCGTGGAGGATGGAGATGTCATCGAAGGGGACTCCGAACTGGTCGGCGAGCATCTGGGCGAAGGTGGTCTCGTTGCCCTGGCCGTGGGGCGAGGAGCCGGTGGTGGCGGTGATCCTGCCACTGCGTTCGATGGTGACGCCGGCGTGCTCCCAGCCGCCGGTCGGGAGAGCGGCGGAGGGGCCGAGGCCGCAGATTTCGACGTAGAAGGCGAGGCCGAGGCCAACGATTCGTCCGTCGGCGCGGGCGCGGTCGCGCTCTGCCTTGAGGCCCGCCCAGTTGGCGTTCTTCAGGGCGAGGTCCAGGAGCCGCTCGTATTCGCCCGAGTCGTAGACGTTCCCGGCCTGGGTGGTGAAGGGGAACTGGTTGGGCTGGATGAAGTTCTTGCGGCGCAGCTCGGCGGGGTCCATCTTGAGCTCGCGGGCGAGCATGTCCATCGCGCGCTCGACGAAGTAGATGCCCTCGGGGCGTCCGGCGCCGCGATAGGCGTCGGTTGGCATCTTGTTGGTGAAGACTTCAGTGAGCTCGGAGCGGACGGCGGCGAAGTTGTAGACGCCGCTGAGCATGCCCTGGGTGAGGGTGGGGATGGCGGCCGTGAGGAGCATGTTGTAGGCGCCGATGTCGGCGATGAGCTTGTACTTGATGCCGAGGACGGTGCCGTCGCGCTTCGCTGCGAGGTCGACGTAGGCAAGCAGGTCGCGCCCATGGGTGGTGGTCATGAAGGCTTCGGAGCGGTCTTCGATCCACTTCAGCGGGCAGCCGAGGCGCTTCGAAAGGGCGGAGGCGACGTAGTCCTCGCCGTAGATGTTGATTTTGCAGCCGAAGCCTCCACCGACCTCGGGCGCTATCGCCCGCACCTGGTTGTCGCCGAGGCCGTTGAGGGCGGCGATGAAGGTCTTGAGGATGTGCGGGTTCTGGGTCGAGGACCAGATGGTCATCTGCTCTTTGCCCGGCTCCCAGTGGGCGACGACGCCGCGCGGCTCCATGGCGGTGGGGGCGAGGCGGTGGTTCAGCATCCGCTGGGAGATCACCACTTCGGCGGCGGCGAAGGCCTTGTCGACGGCGGTGTTGTCGACGGTGCCTGCGACGGGGTCGACGCCCGAACCGCCGGGCACGAAGGGTACCGCCAGGTTGTTCGGGAAGCCCGGATGGATGACCGTCGGTTGGCCCTGCATCGCCTTTTCGGGGTCCATGACTGCGGGCAGAGGGTTGTATTCGACGACGATCGCGTCGGCGGCGTCACGGGCGAGGTAGCGGTCGCGGGCGACGACCACAGCGACCGGCTCGCCCTGGTAGCGGACGGTGTCGTGAGCGATGGCGTGGTGGTCGGGCGAGGGGAAGGGCGTGCCGATCGGCATCGGCGGGAGGAATTCGGCGACCTGGGCGCCAGTGAGGACGAGCTCGACGCCCTCCATGGCGGCGGCGGCGGTGGTGTCGATGCGCTTGATCTTGCCGTGGGCGATATCGCTGCGCTTGAAGGCGAGGTGGAGCATGCCGGGGAGCTTGATGTCGTCGACGTAGGTGGCGCGGCCCTGGATGAGGCGAGGGTCTTCGCGGCGCTTGATGCGTTCGCCTATGAGCTTGGGGAGGATTGGCCGGGTTGGGGTGGTCATAGTGGTTAGCCCTTCTTCGCGGCGGCGTACTGGATGGCTTTGACGATGTGCTGGTAGCCGGTGCAGCGGCAGAGATTGCCGGAGATGCCCTGGCGGATCTCCTGCTCGCTGGGGTTGGGGTTCTCGCTGAGGAGGTTGACGCCGGCGAGGATCATGCCCGGGGTGCAGTAGCCGCACTGGAGGCCGTGCTCTTCCCAGAAGCCTTCCTGGAGGGGGTGGAGGCCGCCTTCGGGGGCGAGGCCCTCGATGGTGGTGATCGTCGCGCCGTCGGCCTGGGCGGCGAAGATGGTGCAGGACTTCGCGCTGCGGCCATCGATGATGACGGTGCAGGCGCCGCACTGGGTGGTATCGCAGCCGATGTGGGTGCCGGTTAGACCGAGGTTCTCGCGGAGGAAGTGGGCAAGGAGGAGGCGTGGTTCGACCTCTGCCTTGCGGACTCTGTCGTTGATCGTGACCGAGATGGGGATGTTCGCCATTGTTCGCCTCCGGAAGCGGGATGAGGGTGTGGTGCGACGCGGTCAGGCGACGCGATTCGAGACCTGTTTTTCCATTCCCTTGAAGAACTGGCCGATCATGAGCTTGGCCGTGCCGCCGAGCAGGCGGCTGCCGAGACGAGCGATGGCGCCCTGGGCTTTGACTTCGCCGGTGTAGGTGACGGTGGTGGTAGGACCTTCCTGGCGGCTGAGGGTCATGAGGGCGTCGCCCTGGACGCTGCCGGGCTTGCCGTTGCCTTCGACGACGAGGCGGTAGGACTCGCCTTCTTTGCGGTCGCGCACTTTGACGTTGCCGCTATAGGTGCCTTTGATGGCGGCTATTCCGACCCGGATGGTGAGGTCGTAGGACTCGGGGCCGACTTCGACGAAGCGTTCACAGCCGGGCATGGAGGCCTGGAGGGCGGCGGGGTCGAGCAGGAGCTGCCAGACCACGTCCCTGGGGGCGTCGAAGCGGTGTTCGCCCTGGATCTCCACTGCGGAGGCCGTCCCTTCGCCCGAAGCGCCGGCTGAGCCGGGATCGGGGCCGACGTATCGTAGCGAGCGAGGGGGCGTGCCTCAAGCGCGAGGGCTTCGCCGGGTGACGGAGTATCGGGGTAACGGAGTATCGGGGTGGCGAAAGACGCCGACACGCCGACACTCCCACACTCCGATACGGGGCCGGGGGCCCGGAAGGGCGAGTGGGGTCGACGCCCCGGGTCGGTTCCGCATATGGTACCATCGAGATGGACCTCGAGGAGCGGCTCAGGGGCTTGTTGGCCCGGAGGAACGGAGTAGGTCCGGAGGAGTTGCACGCCTTGCTCATCGAAGCCGGGTTCACGTGGCGGCAGGGCAAGGGCGATCACCGGGTGTACCGCCATCCCCGGCGATTTCGCAAACTGGCAATCGATCCGCGCAAGCCGCTGAAGCCCGTTTATGTGGAGCTTGCGGTGAAGGCCATCCGGGAGGTGCTGGATTGAAGCGAGCCGAGCGCTACCTGGAAATGCCCTACCACTACAGGGTCGTGCGGAGTGAGCTTGAAGGCGGCGCTCCGGGCTGGGTGGCGGCGGTGGAAGAGTTCGACGGCTGCATCGCACAGGGTGATACGCCGGAAGAGCTGATGGAGAACATCGGGCGGGCCATGCTGGCCTGGGTTTCGGCCGAAGTCGAGGTTGGGCACCCCATCCCCGGACCAAAACCTGAAAAGGACCATAGCGGCCAGTTCCGGGTGCGGCTGCCTCGTGGCCTGCACGCGGCTTTGGCGAAGGAAGCTGATTGCGAAGGCGTGAGCCTCAATCAGTTGGTCGTCGGGCTGCTCGCCGGCGGAATTGGTTGGCGGGCCGGCGGCGGGCGCGCCGGGTAACGGAGTAACGGGGTATCGGGGTAGTGCTCTTCGCCGACACTCCGACACTCCGAA
This sequence comes from Tepidiformaceae bacterium, assembly GCA_041488155.1. Lineage (GTDB taxonomy): Bacteria > Chloroflexota > Dehalococcoidia > Tepidiformales > Tepidiformaceae > JBGPOS01. Next base: position 46,491 of record JBGPOS010000013.1, on the reverse strand, counting down.
ACGGGGCGGGGCGGCCGAGCGGGGCGACGGGTCACGAAGAGGTTGAGCCGGACGGCATTTGTGTGTTCTTCGTAGGACGCAGCGGGGGTAGTCGCGCGTAGTAAGGGTGGATGCGTCATACTGTGAGCGGCTGGAGGGACCAAGCATGAGCACGATGACCGACGACCCGGGCGAGGCCCAAGTCGCCGCGCCGCGCGACGCCGAGCTGGTCAAGCTGTGCAAGTGCACGCGCTGCAAGCTGCCCTACATGCATTCGAAGTCGACAAGCGCCCTCAAGCTGACCTACTGCAGCTTCCTCTGCGAGCTGGGTGATCTCGGGTTCAGCATCATTGGGCTGGAGAACATGGAGCGGGCGAAGAAGCCGGAGGCGCCGGAGCCGGTGGCAGTCGGAGCGGACTAGCAGCGCGCCGCACGAACAATCATTCGCTTCGGCTGCAGTCCCACCCCGGCGGCCGTGAGCACAGGAGCACGGAGGCCAAACGCGATGGCGACCGTTTCCAGAGCGAGGGCGCAGCAACTACGTCAACTGATAGGCGACCCCTCCGAAGTCGCTCAAGATCTGGCTAAATTCCGCGAGGCCGCAACCGCTCTATCCTCTGCCCATCCCAGGTTCATAGAAAAATACCCGCAGAAGTGGGTTGCCGTGCTGGCGAACAAGAAAGTGATCGCATCTGATTCCCTTGACGTTCTTCTCGGGCAATTGGATGAGAAGGGCATTTCCCGCGAGCATGTCATCGTCCGGTTCATCGACCGGAGCGACCGCACTCTCTTCCTGTAAAGGCAATGCCCATCGTCGGGCGCTTCGGCGACACAACCAGGCGCCCCTATATCGAGGGGCGGCTCTTTCTGCCGCGGCTGGGAATCAGGGCCGACCTGTCGTTCCTGGTGGACACGGGCGCTGATGGAGTATTCATCATGCCCGGCGATGCACTACGAATGGGTGTGGACTACACCAGTCTCGTCTTGTCCCCTCACCCCGCCATCGGCGTTGGCGGCGAGACGCGCGACTTTCTCGAACCGGCGGTCCTCGTGTTTGACGATTCGCGGCAACTGTACGTCTACGATACGTTCGTCACCATCGGCCACCTGGACCCGAATCTCCTGGCCGTGCCCTCGTTGCTCGGCCGGTCTGTTCTCGACCGCTGGCATCTTACGTACCGGCCAAGTCAGGCGCGCCTCGAGGCGGTGCCAGACTCGGCGGACATCACGATGCTCATTCCTGGCGACTTTGACTCGATTTCTCCTTCCACCCCTCGGACATAGCTGCGACGAGTCCTTCTCCCTGCGCCTTGAAAGTCATACCAGCCCGCTCCAGCAAACCGAACAGGCGCCGCGACCTCGACGAGCTGACTACCGGCCGCCACCCACGGATAGCCGGGTGGCGCTATACTCGCCGGACGTTCTCCGGAGGGTATCCCGCGATGACCGTTTCTACTGCTGTTGAATCCCCTTTCGACGCCCTCAAGCGGCTCGCGCCGCTCATTCGTGACCATGCTGCGGAGTCGGAGGCGCAGGCGACGCTCGCACGGCCCGTCGTCCAAGCGGTAATCGAAGCCGGCTTCTTCCGGCAGCTCGCCCCCGCTTCGTTGGGCGGCGGAGAAATAGATCCTGTCAGGTGGTTCGAGGTGGTCGAAGCCGGGGCCCGGATCGACGGTTCGCTCGGCTGGTGCCTGTTCATCAACGGCGCGACCGGTCTCATCGGCCGCACACTGCCGGAAGGCGAAGCCGAGGCGATCGTGGGGAACCCGAAGACGGTCCTCGCGGGGTCTGTCTTCCCGTTCAACAAAGCGGTCGCCGTGGACGGGGGCTATCGCGTAACCGGGCGGTGGCCGTTCGCAAGCGGCTGCAAGCACGCCACGCACCTGATCGGTCTCTGCGCAGTGCACGACGGCGACACGCCACGGCCGGGCTTCATGGGCCTGCCCGACGTCCGCATCATGCTCGCGCCGGCGGCGAAGGTGCAGATCATCGACACCTGGGACGTGGTTGGGCTGGCGGCGACGGGCAGCCACGACATCGTCTTCGAAGACGTGTTCGTCCCCGAGGTTCATGCGATCGCGCTGGCTCCGATTCCGCCCAACCGCTACTACCAGGGCCCGCTCTACCGGCTGCCATTCATGACCATGTTCTCCTGGCCGATGGCCGCCGTCGCGCTGGGGATAGCGCAGCATTCGATAGACATCGTCGGCGAGTTGGCGCAGAAGAAGGTGGCCGCAGGGACTACCGTGCCGCTGAACGAGCGCCCGCTGTTCCACTTCCAGCTGGCAGACGCGGTGGCGGCCGTCCGTTCAGCCCGGTCGTGGCTCCACCAGGCGATCGCGGAGCTGCGCGCGACCGCGGAAGCGGGGGGCGCGGCCGATCTCCAGGCGCGGATCAACGGGCAGCTGGCGGCCTCGAACGCGACGCGCAGCGCCCGGGCTGCTGTCGAGCTCATGTTCCTGGCTGGCGGCGGCACTGCCGTGTACCGCAAGAACGACCTGCAGCGCTGCATGCGCGACATCCACGCGCTCTCACAACACACCGGCACCGGTCCGGGTACCTGGGAGCTGTCGGGCGCGGTGCTCGCCGGGCGCCCGCCCGAAAACCCGCTCATATTGCTTTAGGTCCGCCTGCGTCGGGTATCGGGGTGCCGACGAATGGGTGGCGCCTCCTGCTAGTACCTACTGGAGGAAAAGAGCGCTGATTCGCGGCTTCTCGCCCTCACCCCCCGACCCCCTCTCCCGACTTCGCGGGAGAGGGGAGCACCCGGGCGATGGAGGGCGGCTACATGAACGCGGACTTTCTTGAGCAAGTACTAGGACGTCGCCGCAGCAGGGGCGTCTCGCAGTTCGAGGAGGGCGTCGAGGGCGGCGTGGACCACTTCGCGCTCGCGGTTGCGGAGGACGGCGAGGTGCTCGTGGGCGAGCTCGTCGGCGAGGCTGTGCTCTTCTTCGATGAGGTCGTCGTAGCGGATGAGGGCGGCGGCGCGCTGGACCCCGAGCGACTTGGCGACGGCGAACGTGGCGGCGGTCTCCATGTCGACTCCCTGGTAGCCGTGGCGGCTCCAATCGGCGATCACTTCGCGGGATTCGGCGAGCAGGGCGGGGGTGCTGTAGATGGCGTGTTCGCTGACAGCGATGCCGCGGGATCGAAGCTGCTGCGTGATGGCGGCGGAGAGGGCGGGTGAGGCGTCGGAGAGGATCCCCTTTGGCAAGTACCAATCGCTGACGCCGTCCTGGCGTTCGGCGTGGCGGGGGACGATCACGTCGCCGAGCTTCGTGCCGGGCTGAAGCGCGCCAAACCAGCCGAGCTGGATGACGGCCGGGACGCCTGCTCCGCACCAGGTGTGGGCGTGGAGGGCGGCCATTGGACCGCCGAAGCAGCCGGCGACGGCGACGCGCAGTCCGCGGTACTTTCCGAGCCAGGAGGGCAACCCCTGGCGTCCTTCGCGACCGGAGACCGCCTCGTCGAGGTAGCCGGCGAAGCGCTCGGCGCCGGCGTGGACATCGAAGATACCGACGAGGAGGAGGACGTCCGGCAACTCATCGCGGCCGAGGTTGAGGATCCGGAGGAGGTCGTCGGCGGTGAGTTCCTTATACATGGCCGCCAGAGGGTACACGAGCGGCTCTTCGCGGTGCAGGACGCGGGGCCCACGACTCACGTTGACACCGACATTCGACCCAAGGTCGAACGTGATCAGTGGAGGTCGTCTTTGTCTCCCGCAAGCTGCTACAACGTCGAGGCACTCGCCATCCAGGAGTGGGGCCCGGTTGTGGGCAGGAAGTACGGCTTGCGGATGGACGCGATTTACGCAGCGGCGTCGTTCACTGAGTTGCGTGCATTGCAGTCGCTGCGCATCCACCCGCTCGCTGGTGATCGGAACGGTCAGTGGGCGATGACGCTGCATGGCCGATGGCGATTGGTTCACTGTCGACCCGCTCACGAACACGGCGACCATCGAGGAGGTTAGCAACCACTATGACCAGTAGGCGACATAGTGATACCGCCCGGCACCCCGGTATCCTCCTGGGGGAAGAACTCGAAGCCCGGGGGATGAGCCAACGCGAACTCGCCCGGCGGATGTCTCGCCCTTACCAGGTGGTCAACGACATTCTCCGGGGGAGGAAGGCCATCACGCCTGAAACCGCGTTGTCGCTGGAGGGAGTGTTGGAAGGCATCTCTGCCGATTTCTGGTTGAAGCTCCAGATGGAGCACGACCTGATCCTCGCCAGGGAGCGGCGGAGGGTGGCGGCAGTTCCGGCTTAGAGCGCATCACACCACGGACGCCATCGACTCCGGGGGCGGCTGAAGGCATAGACTCGCCGCCGGCGCTCGTGTTGGCGTGCCCCCGCCAACCTCGCCGTTGGCGCCGTTCGGCTCTTGGGGGCGCCTACTTCTTCGGGGCCACCTTCGGGGCGGTCTTCTGCTGAGCCTTCTGCTTGTTGGTCTTCGAGGTGTTCTTGGGGCTCTTGTCACCCATGGCCTGTGCACTCCTTGTGGAGACGTGATGAGCGGACTGAATCGATAGTACCGGAACTGCGAGTGCGAGTCAGCAGGGAGGCCGGGGTCAGCTGGCGGCCGAAGTGTCGGGCGTGGGTTCAGAGGCCAGGGCGCATTCGGCGAAGGGGCGGAGCATCTGCATTGGACTGAGGGGTGCGCCGAGAGTGGCGCACACGCCGCGGAGCAGACCGACGACTCGCCCGAGGAGGACGAGGTCGCCGGGGATAGCGTCGATGGGATTGCGGGTGAGGGCTTCGCGGCGGCCGGAAGCGAGCTCGGTGCGCGCTTCGCCCCTGCTGCCGGGGCGGGCATCGAAGAAGAGGCTCATGAGCCCAAGGACATCGGCTGGATCCTGGGTGCGGGTCCTGACGCCGAGCTGTTCGAAGGCGGCGAGGATCGCAACGGGGTCGCGCTCGGAAGCGGCGAGGACGAGCCGGGCGAACCCGAGGCGGGCGGATTCGGGGAGTTCCTTGGTGAGCCCGAAATCGAGGAGGGCAATTTCGCCCCCAGGGAGGACGAGGATGTTGCCTGGGTGAGGGTCGGCCTGGAAGACGCCGTCGACGAGGATCTGGTGGCCGTAGGCGCTGGCGATGGTGCGGGCCAATTCGGGCCGGTCGATCTCCATCGAAGCGAGCCGGTCGCGGTCCATGAGGCGAGCGCCTTCGATGTATTCGGTGACGAGGACGCGGCGGCTGACCATTTCTTCGACGACGTTGGGGACGGTGATGTGCCTGAGCTCGGCTAGGTTCTTGCCGACGAGCGTGGTCATGCGCGCTTCGCGTTCGAAGTCGACTTCAAGCGGCAGCTGGGTGGCGATCTCGTTGACGATGGCCCGGTAGTCGAAGTTTGGTTCGCGGCGGGCGACGACGGCGACGATCGTACGCAGGTTGCGGATGTCAAGCCGGACGAGGGCAGCGACTTCGGGGTACTGCACCTTGGCCACGACTTCGCGGCCGTCGCTGAGGGTGGCGCGGTGGACCTGGGCGAGGGAGGCGGCAGCAATCGGGGTGTCATCGAAGGTCGCGAACAGTTCGCTCACGGGCCTGCCGAGCTCGCGTTCGATCGTGTCGCGGACTTCGGCGGCGGGTCGAGGCGGGACGCTGTCCTGGAGGCGGGAGAGGGAGCGGACGTAGGCCGGGGGGACGATGTCGGAGCGGGTGCCGACGAACTGACCGGTCTTGATGAAGAGACCCTTGAGGTCGATCGCCAGGTGGTAGAGCTGTTCGGCGACGCGTTCGTGGCGGGCGTCCCAGAGTGCCGTGGCGGCTCCGGGGTCGAGGCTGCGGGCGCGGCGCTGGGTGCGTTTATAACCGAGGTAGACGCTTGCGCCGGTGCGCGCCACACGGAAAGAGCGGCGCAAGCGCCGGACGTTATCGAACAAGGGAGGGGCCTCCGCTGCGATTATCGTCGAGCGCGGGGCAAGAACACAGGAAGCGGCGGAGTGACCCACCGGGGGCGGCGGGATACCATAACAGGACCCCACTCCGCGGAGCGCCCACGTGGACGCGTACAACATCACAGTCGTCGGCGCCGGGATCGTCGGCCGCGAGTTCCTGAAGATCCTGGACGAACGGCGGATACCGGCCGGGCGGCTGCGGCTGCTGGCGACGGCGCGGTCGGCGGGCAAGGTCATCGAGTTCCGCGGCAAGCCGGTCACCGTCGAAGAGACGTGCGAGGCGAGCTTCACGCGAGACGACCACGTTGTCTTCGTCTCGGCGTCGGGTAGCGCTTCGAAGCTGTACGCGCCCATCGCTCGGCGCAACGGCAGCTTTGTCGTCGACGACTCCAGCGCGTTCCGGATGGACCCGGCAGTCCCCCTCGTCATTCCGGAGATCAACCCCGAGGACCTGGAGTGGCACCAGGGGATCGTGAGCCAACCGAACTGTACGACGACGCCGATGGTGATGGCGCTCAACCCGATCCACCGGGTGAACCCCCTTCGGCGGATCGTCGTAAGCACCTACCAGGCGGTGGCCGGGGCAGGCGGGGCGGCGGTCGAGGGGCTGGCCAGCGAGTCTCGGGCAGCCCTCGAAGGGCGCCACGAGCTATCGGGCACGCAGAAGCGGGAGATCGCCTTCAACGCGGTGCCGCAGATTGACCTCTTTGCCGAAGACGGCTACACGAAAGAGGAGATCAAAATGGGCAACGAGACGCGCAAGATCCTGCACGCGCCCGATGTGGCCATCAGCGCGACGTGCGTCCGGATCCCGACGTTCTTCGGGCACGCGATGGCGATCTGGGCGGAGTTCGAGCGCCCGATCGAGCCGGCGGAGGCGCGGGCGCTGATCGCCGGAGCGCCAGGCGTGCGGCTGATGGACGACCCGGCGAGCGAGCAGTACCCGACCCCAATGGACGCCGCGGGGTCGGACGAGGTGCTGGTGGGCCGAATCAGGGCGGACTCTTCGCGCCCGGGCGGGCTGACGCTGTGGGCAGTGACGGACAGCATCCGGAAGGGCGCGGCGACGAACGTGGTGCAGATTATCGAAGAGGCGGCGCGACGGGGGTTAATAGGGGACAGGTGACAGGGGACAGGGGACAGAGGGGGTAGCTGTGAGCGGGACTGCGGAGCGGGCCGGCGGGTCGATTCAGTCGCACCGGGACCTTGTGGTCTGGCAGAAAGCGATGGATCTTGTCGTCGAAGTCTACGAACTTACTAAAGCGTTGCCGAAGGCCGAGGAGTACCGCCTGACAGCGCAGGTAACGCGCGCCGTTGTGTCGGTGCCAGCCAACATCGCCGAAGGACACGCTCGAGCGACAGCACGCGACTTTGCCCACTTCCTTTCGATCGCCCGCGGCTCATTGATGGAAACGGAGACGCTCCTCACGCTGGCTGGTCGCCTCGGGTATGTTGCCCCCGACCGAACCGACAAGGCCTTCGCGTTGATCACGGAAATCAGCAAAATGCTGACGTCCCTCAGGAAGAGGATCTCCCCTTCATAGCAGGAGCCTGTCCCCTGTCCCCTGTCCCCTGTAACCTCTCGCTCATAGCTTCGACCGGGGACGAAACGCCATGCCGACCGCGCCCGTACGGGACATCATCACCTACTACGAGGAGGCGGGGAACGGGGACCCGCTTGTGCTCATCATGGGCCTGGGCGGCGACATGCAGGCCTGGGCCTTCCAGATGAGGGACCTTTCGAAGCACTTCCGGGTGATCGCCTTCGACAACCGGGGGGCGGGCCGGACGAGCGCGCCCGATCGGCCCTGCAGCATCGCGGGAATGGCCGAAGACACGCTGGCGCTCATGGACCACCTCGGCATCGGGAAGGCCCACGTGCTCGGGTTCAGCATGGGCGGCTACATCGCCCAGGAGCTGGCGCTGGCCCACCCGGAGCGGGTCGATAAGCTGATCCTGCTGGCGACTGCGCCGGGGATAGACGGTTACGGCCGGAACCTGGTGCGAAGCTGGATGGACGTGCGCCGTTCGAACTTGAGCCGCGAGCAGATCGTCCGGCTCACCGCGGCGTGGCTCTACGGGCCTGAGTTGATGGACGACCCAGCGCGCTTCGAGCGGTCGATCCAGAACTCGTTGAACAACCCTTACGCGCAGCAGGACCACGCCTTCATTCGCCAGGCGCAGGCTGTGCTGGCCTTCGATGCCGCCGATCGGTTGGGGAAGCTTGCTCAGCAGACGCTGGTGGTGTGCGGGAAGGACGACATCCTCGTCCCCGCCCGCAACTCACGGAAGCTGGCGGGGCTGATTCCGAACGCGAAGCTGGTTGAGTTGCCGGGGGGCCACGTTGGCTGTATCGAGTACCCGGCGGAATACAACGCGGCGTTCCTTGAGTTCCTGGGGGTTGGGGCGAAGGCGGCGGCGGCCGTCGCCGGCTAGGGGACAGGTTACAGGTTACAGGGGACAGAGCCAGGGCCGGCGCGGGTACCTTTGAGCGGGTTCCCGCAGTAGGATGACGGCAATTCCAGGAGGCGATACGCCTATGGCGACGGCGGTGGCGACTCCTGCCCGGCGTGCTGGCCGCTTCGCGGTCCCCCGGCAGAGGCGGTCGCTTGCGCCCCGGTCGCGGCTCCTGGCCCGCCTGCACGCCGGTATCGGCAACGGGCTCATGGTGGTGCGGGCCCCCGCCGGTTACGGGAAGACGGCCCTGCTGGCTGCCTTCGCCGCAGAGATCGACTACAACGTCCGCTGGCTGACGCTCGACGCCTCGGGCAGGTCGCCCGAAGTCCTGGCGGCTCAGATCGCGGCCGCCCTGCTCGACGACGAGGACCCGCCCGACTTGCCGCACGCGTTGCGCGCGGACGACCTGCGGGCCTACCTCGCAAGCGCGGTGAACCGTGCTTGCGAGGTGTCGGAACGGCCGATCTTGCTGGTGTTCGACAACTCCCACGAGCTTGTGGCGGCGGAGGGGGCGGTCGAATTGCTCGACTGGCTGCTGGAGACGCTGCCGGAAGGGGTGGAGGTGATCGTCTCCAGCCGCGAAGCGCCGCTGTTGAGTGCGGTGGACCGCCGGGTGGCTGGGGGAGACAGCGTATTGCTCGGGAGCGTCGATCTCGCCTTCGACGAGGAGGAGATCGCGGCCCTGGCGGCGGACCGCGGATCGAGCATCGCGCCTGGCGCGGTCTTCGCGGCGACACGGGGGTGGCCGGTCGGCGTCATGGCGGTGTTGACGGGGACGGTTTCGTTGGCGCAGGGCGCGAGGCCCCGGGCGGGCCAATCGTGGGAGCGCTACCTGATCAACGAGGTCTGGCGAGCGGTGCCGGCGGAGCTCCAGAGGCTGCTGTTACCGCTCAGCCTCCTGCCCGCCGTGACGCCAGAGGCGGCGGGGACGCTGATCGGCGCGAGCGGGTGGCGCAGCCTGCGGACATGGCTCGAACCGCGTGACTTCCTCTTCGAACTGCTCGAAGACAACGAAGTGAGACTCAACCCGCTCTTTCGCCAGTTTCTTTCAGCAGAGTACGAGCGCACCGCTCCCGAGGCGTTTGCGAGTACCGCCCGCGAAGTCGCCACGCGGCTGGAAGGCGAGGGACGGCTCGCCGAGGCGATCGAACTGGCGCGCAGCGCGGGGCAGGCCGGGGTAGTCGCCGGCCTCCTGGAACGCCACAGCGACCGGCTGATTTACCAGGGCGCCTATGCGCTTCTCTGGCGGGGCTACGAAGTCGTGCCGGCCGAGGCGCTGGCCGAGCGTCCCATCGTCCAGGGGATCCGCGCACGGGTGCTGGCACACATCGGAAGGCCGGAGGAGGCGCTGACCGCGGCGACGGAAGTGATGCGTGGACGAGCGCACCGCGGCGCGCGGGTACACGCGATCCTGGCGCGAATCCGGGCCTATCGGCTGCTGGGGAGATACGACGACCTGCAGGCAGTGTTCATCGACGTGCGGGCGATGCGCGACCGCTGTGAGCCGGCGATCGCGGCCGAGCTGGCCTACCACGAAGCCGACTTCGCCCTGACGGTAACGCGAGACCTGGCACTGGCCGAAAGGCTGCTCCAGGAGACGATCGAGCGGTGCGAGGCCGCCAAAGTCCAGCCGCTGGACCTGGTCGCGCGGTCGTCGCTGGGGCAGCTCTACACGATCCGAGGAGACGGCCCGGCGGCCGTGACGGCGCTCACAGCAGCGGCCCAGGGCTGGCGAGCGTGGGGGAGCAGCGCGAACCTGAACTGGGTGCTGAACAACCTGGGAATGGCCCACCTGATGGTGGCTGACTTCGAGAGCGCGGTGACAGTGCTCGAAGAGGCGAAGCGGCAGGGGTTGAGCTGCGGGAACCGGCGGAACGCGGCCTATGCGATCGCTTCGCTCGGCGATGCCGAACTGGCGCTCGGACACTTTCCCCGCGCTCGAGAACACTACGACGAAGCGCTGCGGCTATGTTCGGAGGACGTCCACGACGAGTCGCTCGTCGCACTGGCCATTGCCGGGCTCTCAGCTGCGATCCTGGGCTCTGGCAACGTCCAGCAAGCTGACTTCTTCAGCCAGCGGGCGATGCTGGTGGCGCACCGGCTCGGGAACCCCTACGAGCTGGCGATGTGCCGGCTGCAAGAAGCGAGCGTGCGGTCGAGCGCCGACAACCACGCGGGCGCGATCGAGTCGGGCCGTGAGGCGGTCGGGCTGTTCGAATCGATCGACGCGCGGGCGTCGTTGCGGCTGGCCTACTACCGGCTGGCGCTGTCCTGCTTCCGGGCGAACCGCCGGAACGACGCGCAGCAGGCTCTGCGGAAGCTCGACGGGCTGATCACAGAGCCGTGGATGGCGGGTGTGCTACTGCCGGAAGTGCGCCAGCAGCCGATGTTCGCGCAGTGGGCAGCGTCGCGAGGGATGGCGGGCCAGGCCTTCCGCGAGATGCTGGAACGGCAGCCATTCGCTCCAGCGAACCCGGTCAACGAAGCGGTCCCGAGCCGCCTGCCGCGGGTGGTGGCGCACAGCCTGGGCCAGGTCGGGGTTTCGGTTGGCGGCCGGGACGTGACGGACCAGGACTGGGCGAGCCTGCGGGCGAAGGAGCTGTTCTTCCTGTTCCTCGAAAATCGCGGGGGGCTGCGGAAGGAAGCAGCGGTAGAGCATCTCTACCCCGAATTGCCGCTCGAGAAGTGCAACAGCGCTTTCCATTCGAACCTGTATCGCATCCGCCGGGCGCTCTTCCAGGACAGCGTGGTGAAACTGCACGGGTCCTACGTGCTCAGCCCACAGGGCGAGTTCGAGTGGGACGTCGAACAGTTCGAGGCGGCGCTCGCACGGGCGGCTGGGCTGCCTGCGGGGTCGGCGGAGCGTGCCCGGCAGTACGAGGCGGCGCTGGCGCTTTACGGCGGCCCGTTCGCGGAGGAGTTCTATTCCGAGTGGGCAGAGTCGCTGCGGCGGCGGCTCGAGGAACGAGCGGACGAGGCGGTGGCCACCCTCGCGGGCTACTACGCCGGACAGGGAGAGTTCGAGAGCGCGGCCACCTGCATGGAGCGGCTGCTCGAACGCGACCGCTACAACGAAGAGGCGGCCTACCAGCTGGCGACGTACCGGCTCCGAGCGGGACAGCCGGTGGCCGCGCTCGGCTTCATCGACGACTACGTGCGGGCATACGAGGCGGAGTTCGAAGCCCGGCTGCCGGGGCGGTTCCAGGAGCTTCGGTCGCGGATTGCGGCGGGGCGTTAGCGGCCGGGCGGGGCGCATTTCGCAGATTCAAACGGAAGTCTTATTTTTCGCGAGAGTTTCGCGAGAGCCCGCGGGCTAATCTCCGGGCGTCTTAACCGACGCCGGAGGAACCCCAGCATGAAGACAAGGATCATCACAAGCATCGTCGCCCTGGTCGCGCTCGCCACCGTCGCCCTGGCGGGAGCCGCGCCGATCATGTCCTGGTAGCGCCGCAAATCCCGAGCTCAAGCATCCTCGACTTGCTTCAGCCTGTGGAGCGGCCACGACCCTTCACCCGCACGTCGCCCTGGCGTGCGGGTGAACTGCTTTGCCTCGGATTGGCGCTGGCCACATTGCTCGGCCAGCAGCTGGCGATCCGCACGCTGGCGAAGGACGGCTTCGATGCCGAGTTGCGGCGAGCGGTGTTCTTCATCACGACGGCGGTCCTGATTTCGCTCGCCTGGCCATTCCGGCGATACGCGGGGGCGTGGCTCGTCGCGGCGGGGATCGCGCTCAACTTCGTGCCGATGGCGGCGCACGGCGGGCTGATGCCAGTTTCGTACGACATCGTGCGCGAGTCGGGCGTCGCGCCGGCGGTGGACGAGTCAGACGTCGGGCGCCAGATCGACAACTCGAAGGACATCGTCCTGCTGCGAAACGACATCCACTTCTACGCGCTCTCGGACCAGTACGTTGTGACGGCGCCCGTGTACGGCACGAACATCTACAGCCTCGGCGACCTGGTCATGTTCGCGGGACTGGGACTGGTGGCGGTCCAGGTCGTGGTGGCGCCGTTCCGGCGCGTCAGGGGACAGGTGACAGAGGACAGGGAACAGATCAGGACTTAGCGGTGAGGAGTCAGCAGCGAGGCCTGGGCAGCTGGCCCCGTCGCGGTGTCGGTTAGCGCCGCCTCCCCGACACTCCGTTACCCAGGTTCGCCCCGTCGCCCTTTCGCCCACTCGCCCCGTCGGGTTACGAGGCGCGCGCGGCCCAGCCTCGGATCAAGCGGCGGCGGTCGAACTCGTCGGCGCAGGTGCCGCAGAGTTTGCCGCGGTAGCTGGCGAGTTCGGCGGCGGAGATGAGGAATACGTCGCGTTCGCCGGGGATGCCGCAGACCATGCAGGTGGCGCCGCCGGCGAGCTCTTCCTTGGTACAGCGGGAGCAGCGCACGACGCCGGGGCGGGCGGGATGAAAGCGGTGCTTCCCGGGGGCGCAGTACCGGTCCAGCCAGAGTTCCACCCAGCTTCCCTGGACGGGCATGGTCGTACTATACGACGGCGGTAAAGAGTGGAGGGACACGCGCTCACGCTTCGAACCGGCGCTCTGGGGTTCCGGCCGTGAGCCTGCGGAGTGGCGTGGGAAGTTGTGCAGCGGCCCGGGGCGGCCGCGGCTACCGGGGCGCGCTATCGAGGGGATTCACCAGTTGCTGATGAGGAGCTCGGGGATGGGGGTGCGTCTCGAGCCGACGGAGTTGATCGCTCGCGACATGGCGACGCATTCGAGGCGATAGCCGCGGCCCTCGTAGAGTTCGCGGATGGCCGGGTGATCGGAGTTGGAGAGCATCGCGGCGACGCCCCGCCTGGTGAGGGCATCGAACGTGTCACGGAGGCGAGCCTGGTCGGCGGGGCCGAAGTGCTCGCGGGTGTAGCCGGTGAAGCTCGAGGTCGCACTGAGCGGCTGGTATGGGGGGTCGAGGTAGACGAAGTCACCGGGCTGAGCGCGGTCGCAGGCGGCGGCGAAGTCGATCGCGGCGAGGCTCGCGGAGGCGAGGCAGGTTGAGGCTTCGCGGAGGCGGGCCGGATCGACGATCCTGGGATTGGCGTAGCGGCCGTGGGGGACGTTGAAAAGGCCGCTACCGTTGACCCGATAGAGGCCGTTGTAGCAGGTCTTGTTGAGGAAGATCAGGCGGGCGGCGCGCGAAATAGGAGAGGCGGGGACGCAGGCTCGCTGTTCGTAGTAGAAGGCGCGGCGGTCAGCGGGGCTGAGGGCGAGGTAGGTGGCCTCCAGCCGTTCCAAGGCGGCGATGAGGGGCTCGATGTCGTCGCGGACGGCCTCGAAGCACTCAATGAGCGCGCCGTTGGCATCGGCCAGGGAGGACTCGCCGATGCGGCCGGAGTGGCAGAGCGCGAAGAACACGGCGCCTGCCCCGAGGAACGGCTCGTGGTAACTGCGGAAGTCCTGGGGAGCGCGGGCGACGATGAGCGGGGCGAGCTTCGCCTTGCCACCTGCCCACTTGAGAAACGGGGCCGCCATGGTTCGATTCTGCGCGGGCCGGGGGTTGCGCGACAGGTCAATCGAGGACGATGACGAGCGTTTCGGCGCCGTGGATGCCGCGGACGATTTGCTTTTCGATGTCGGCGGTGCGGCTCGCCCCGGTCAGGATGAGGGCTTCTTCGTCGCCGAGGTAGGGGGCGAGGCCGGAGGGGTAGCGCACGATCGTCTTCGGGTCGACCCGGACGACGACGCGGGCGGCGGCGAGGAGGGGGCGGCGGGCGGTGGCCTTCCCGGTGAGGAGGACGCTGCCGGTCGAGGCGATGGCGGCCGTCGCTTCGAGGACGAGGTCATCTTTCGCCTTGCGGATGCGACCGGTGACTTCGACGCCGAGATCGGTGGCACGCTGGCGGAAGAGCTCACGCAGGTCGGTGGGCGACGGCGCCGGCGGAACGGGCGCCGGTGCGGAAGCCGCAGGGGGAGTAGGAACGAGGTTGCGGGGGTCGCGAGCGTCGCCGCCCGGCTCGGGCAGCAGGCGGGGGTCATCGCCGGTGCCGTGGGGGCGGAAGACGCGGCCTGCGCCGCGGAGGGAGATGCGCGCCAGGGCGGAGGCGACGCGGGCGGTGTTCGGCCCACTGAAGGCGAACGCCCAGGCTTTCCACCCTGTCCGTTCGACCCTGCCGGCAACCTGGCCGCGAGCGACGGCGTCGGCCCGGAGGTCGAGGAGCATGCGGTGGAGAGGAATGCCGACCGGGCAGGCCTCGGTGCAGCTGCCGCAGAGGCTGGAAGCGAAGGGGAGGTCGGCGAAGCGGCCGTCACGCCAGAGGAGGGGCGATAGCACCGCGCCGATCGGGCCCATGTAGGGTGAGCCATAGGAGAGGCCACCGGCGGAGCGGTAGACCGGGCAGCCGTTCATGCAGGCGCCGCAGCGGATGCATTTCAGCACGTCGCGGTAACGGGTGTCGCGGGCGATCCGCGAACGGCCGTTGTCGACGAACACGATGTGGCGTTGCTGGCCCGGCAGAGGACCGGCGAGGAAGTGAGTGAACGAGGTGAGCGGCTGGGCCGTTGCGCTCGGGGCGAGCACTTCGAACACGGCGAGCGCAGCGGCTTCGTCGGCAACGACCTTTTCGTAGCCGGTGATGGCGATGTGGAGGCGGGGATGGCTGACGCCGAGGGAGACGTTGCCTTCGTTTTCGACGATGCCGATGCGGCCGCTGGACGCGATAACGACGTTGGCACCGGTGATGGCGGCGTCGCAGTCGCGGAAGAAAGTGCCGACGATGTCTCGGACAAAGCGCGAGAGGCGGGCGGGGTCGTCGTCGGGGAGGTCGGCGCCGGTGCGGGCGAGGAGTTCGCGGATCCGGGCGCGGTTGAGGTGGAGGGCGGGAGCGGTGATGTGGCTGGGACCCCGGCCTTCGATGTCGACGATGTATTCGCCAATGTCGGTTTCGAGGACGTCGATCCCGTGTTCGCGGAGCGCGTGGGTGAGTCCGACTTCTTCGCCGACCATCGTCTTGGACTTGGCGACGCGCTTCGCATCGCCAAGCAGAGCGTGGACGGTGGCGACCGCTTCTTCCGGCGTGGCGGCCAGGTGGTAGCCGATGCCGCGGCGGGCGAAGTTGCGTGCGAGCTCGGTGTGGAGGGCCTCGAGGTGGTCGATCGCGAAGGCGCGGGCGGCGGAGGCACGGGCGCGAGCATCGTCGGGGCCGCGGGCGAGCCTTGCGGCGGAGTCGGCGACGAGCTTGCGCATGATCGGAGTGACAGTGGCGGCGGGGCGTTGGCCGCGGATCTCGGCGGCGGCGCGTTCGCGGTAGGTGGTCATCCGAGGGCCTTCGAAAGGAGCTCGGCCATGGACCAGGTCTCGAGGCGAAGGCCCGTGCCCCTCGCGCCGCTCTCGAGGTGGGCGAGGCAGGAGAAATCGCCGGACACGAGGACGTGGGCGCCGGTGGCGGAGACGTCTTCGAGCTTGGCGGCCATCATCGCGACCGAGACTTCGGGGAGCTTGACGCTGAAGGCGCCGCCGAAGCCGCAACACTCGTCCTCATGGGCGAGCGAGCGGACCTCGAGGCCTTCGATGCGGGCAAGGAGGCTCCTGGACCGTTGGGTGAGGCCGAGTTCGCGGCGGGCGTGGCAGGCGTCGTGGTAGGCGACGGTACCTTCGAGCTTGAGGATGACGTCATCGAGGCGGGGGTGGCCGGCGACGTAGTCTGTGAACTCGCGGAAGCGGTTCGCGATGCTGGCCGCGCCGGCCCGCCGTTCGCCTTCGAAGAGCCCCGGGAGATAGTGCCGGACCATGCTCACGCACGACCCCGAAGGGGTGACGATGGTGGCGTGGGCCTGGGCGGCCCGAAGGAGTTCGCGGCCGACCTGCCTCGCCTCGGGGCGAAAGCCGCTGTTGAAGGCGGGCTGCCCGCAGCAGCGGCCGTCGATGAGGCTGACGTCGTCGCCGAGCGCGGTGAGGACGCGGCGGGCGTGGGCGGCGTCGCCGGGACGGAGGGCGGCGGTGTAGCAGGGGTCGAAGAGGGCAACGGAGGCCATGTGGGGAGGAAACGTAGCCCGCCGCCTCCGGGGCCGCAAGCGAAAGCGATGCCGGCTAGTCCTGAGCCGAGCCAGCACCCGCTTCTTGGGCCCACTTGAGCAACAGCAACGCCGTATTGTCGATGTACTGCGATGCCGTTAGCACCTCTCCCTCCGCCGGCTTGCAGATCTCCAGAATGGCGGTCTCGGCTATGTATGCTTTCGCTCCGCCAAGGCTCTTGTAGAGAGGGTAGTTCTTGTTGATGTCCAGCCACTTGCCGTCGACGCCCCGCGCGGACCGCTCCGCCGGGTCCCACGGACGCACTCTAAGCGGAGGCTTCGTGCTCCCACCCGTTATCCTCTCCAGCACGCGGATCAGCTTGCCCACTGGATCGTCTGGAGGCACCGTTCGTGGCGTGGGCGGGCTCTCGAGCGGCCCTCTGGGATTGATGACCGCCGGCCGTCGATGACGCGCCTGCGGCCGCTTTCGCCCACCAGGTCCGACGTTCGAAGCGTCAGGCTCCTCAGATCCGTCCACACCGGGCGCTGTCGGGTTGTTCCAGGAGGCTAAGACCCGGCCGAGCTCGTCCGCAACTTCTTGGGCCAGCTCTTTCTCACGTTTAGTGACTTTGGTTTCGGGGCTGCCTGCCCTCAGTTCGGTGATGAGAGGCTGAAGAAGGGCGGTAATACGCTCGCCTAGCTCGTCCCAAACTTCATCGCCGCGTTCCACGAAGTCCGTCTTGTTCGGAAGCGGCGTGAACCGAGTCAAGTGGAGCTCCCCAATAAGAGAATTGAGGGAACCCTTCCCCTGGTAGTTGTACCCGAACCACTCACCGTCGCGAATTAGGCGCCCGCTGTGAATAAGCCGCAAACCCGACTTTATCGGCGCATCGACGTCCTGCAGCCGCATCCGGCCAGCCCAGCCTGAGACCGTCCTGGAACCCAGCCGGATGGTTGGAATCTTCACGGTCGCGTCACCAGTGGCGAGCGGGATGGCCAGCGGCTTGACCTCGTTCCCCTGAATCTTGACAACGATTTGGTGGTCGATCAGCAGACAACGGTAGGTTGAAGCCACCGCTCGGCGAAGAACCTCAACGTTCCTGTTCCTGGAAGGATCCAGACCAGATACCTGGATCCGTACGTGACCCCTTGACGGATCCAATCCCTTCAAGGTGGGAGGGTATTGGTCCTCTCGAAGCGGACTGGGAACGCCGAAGTCCTTTGGCGTAGCACGCTTCGCCCAATTTTCATCCTCGAAGTACCAGACATCGGAACTGTCGAACTTCTTGGCCCAGATTCGCACGGCTCGCCCGAGGTAGCCGCACGCTGCTTTCCCGCCTTGCCCGTAACGACTCAGGTCCTCTGGCTGATGGTCGTCACCGTCGCCCCAGTTGAGCCACGTGCTTATTTCTTCAGCGCCCATACCTCGACCGCCGTCGCTCTCAACAACTATCTCGTTGGGGCTCGAACTGATCTCAACCGCTAGACTTTGGCCCCACCTGTAGTTAACGGCGTTGTCCACCAGTTCCTTCAACGCATCCGCTACACTCGTGAAGTTGTACATCAGAGTAACCGCAGCGCCGCGGGACACGATTTCCTGCCATCTGATTTCGGCCCGGTCTGTTGATGGCATGTCTCACACTCCCTTCAAGTAGCGCCGCTTGGCTGTCTTGGTGCCCACGCTGGCGGCACCCGGCTGCCACTCTCTGAGCGCGTACGTTCCTCTGGCTGGCCGGTAGAGCCTCTTATCGTTGAAGTACTTCGCCAGCAGGGTGTTTGCGGGGTCTTGCCCGCCGCCCTGGAAGAGCCCGGCTGCCTTCATGCTTTCGTATACCTCCCGATAGTGGAGCGGCGCCTTGGCTTGCCGAATGACGCTGATGACTTGATCAGCGATGGTCGCCTGATCGCCCGTCGAAGCCGCTGGGCGCTGGTCCACAATCACCCCATGAAGGGCGAGAAGTCCACGCAGGTGCGTAACCTCGGCCTGCACGCGCTCGAGTTCGGAATCGATTTGTTTCCGCCTTACTTCCAGAACTTCCATCTCACCGGATAGCGATTCCAATCGCTTGCTAGCAACTTCTACAAGGGCGGAAGCCCCGATTCCAGATTCGCGTATTGCCAGAGTCACTGATTCGTCCCTCCCTTGTGGTGAGCTTGAGTGGAAGTGTAGAACCTGCACAGTAGAGTTGCAATAGGCCAACTTGCCCGATTCCAGAGACCCCCAATTCCTTTCTGCGTGGGGTTGCGGTAAGCTCGACGCCACTGCACGAGGTGATTGGTATGGCTTACGAACAGATCCTCTTCGAACAGCGCGGGCGGGTCGGCGTTGTCACCCTGAACCGGCCGGAGCGGCTCAACGCCTGGACCGACCACATGATGGGCGAGATGCGCGATGCCGTGGAGCGTTGCAACGCCGACCCGGGCGTCGGCGCGATCGTCTTCACCGGCGCGGGGCGGGCCTACTGCGCGGGGGCTGACGTATCAGCGTTCAAGCGCGCAGTCGATGCTGCGGCCGAAGGGGAGACGGTCCAGGGCGGTTCGGCCACGCGCGGCGAGGACAACTGGGTGGCGTTTCTCCAGCGCATGCCGAAGCCAACGATCGCGGCGATCAACGGGGTCGCGGTGGGTGTTGGGATCACCCACATCCTGCCCTTCGACATCCGCATCGCCAGCGAGAACGCGCGGATCGGGATGTTCTTCGTGAAGATGGGGCTGGTGCCGGAGCTGGCGAGCTCCTACTACCTGTCGCAGCTGGCCGGGACGGGGCGGGCGCTGGAGTGGTGCCTGACGGGGCGACTGATCCCGGCCCAGGAGGCGCGCGAAGCAGGGCTTGTGACAGAGGTCGTGGCGCCGGAGAAGCTGCTGGACCGTGCGCTCGAGATCGGGGAGCAGGTAGCGTCGCAGCCGGCGCCCGCAGTGGCGTGGATCAAGCGGATCTTTAGTGAGAACGCCACGGACAGCAACGCGGAGCGAGTGATGGCGAGAGAAGGCGACGGGCTGGCGGCTTGCCGGGCGACCTGGGAGCACCGCGAGGCGGTGACGGCGTTCATGGAGAAGCGGGAGCCAAACTTCGCGCAGCGGTAGGGGTGCCGGGCGGCGTCCAGGGGGCGTCGCGTTACAATGCTGATTGAGGTTCGAGGGAAGGGCACCGCATGGCTCGCGCGTCTAAACGGGATGTTCAGGTGGCCGACGAGTTCGCAGACCTCGCCCGGCGGTGGCACGACGAGACGGACGACGTTTCGGTTACAGGCCGCATCGTCAGTCATCCTGCGTATCTGCGCATCGTCGCGATGGGACCCCCGGCCGTCCCACTGATCCTGAGAGACTTACGGGACAACGGAGGCTTCTGGTTCTCAGCGCTCGAAGCCATACTGAACGTTTGTCCCGGCACACCCGAAGAGCGAGGCAAGCCAAGGCTGATGCGGGAAGCCTGGCTGCGATGGGGGCGCTCACACGGTTACGACGTGTGACCTCATTCGAGCCACTGTCTCCAGCATTTCGAAGTCGCCATCCCAATCTCACCGATGCCAACCACGTTGTGCGGAGCGAGCGCACCACCGATTACAACTGTTTCGCATGGGCGCTCGGCTCGGAAGATGATTGGTTGGAGCCCGGCGGCCGACGCGGGACGTCGTGGCCGAAGGACGTCGATGACTCCGGTTCAGTCGAATCGTACGTTGCGTTGTTCGCCCAAGCCGGGTACGAGCGATGGGAGGGCGTTACGTTGGAAGACGGCTACGAGAAGGTGGCTATCTACGGAGACGAATCCGAGGGTCTGCACGCTGCGAGACAGCTCGTGAACGGTTGGTGGGCCAGCAAGCTGGGCGGGCTGCAGGACATCCATCACGAAACGCTGGCCGCGCTTGAAGACGTTCAGTATGGAACCGTCCGAGCGGTGTTGCGGAAGGCGCGCAGTAGAGCGTCGCAGCTCGACACGCTGACGACCTCTGATGCCTGATGCTTCACCGCCCTCCTTCGCTACGACTGCGAAACCCCGGGCCCCTCGGGCGGCGGATCCTCGTCTGGGGCCCTTCAGGATCCGGGAAGACGACGCTGGCGCGGGAGCTGGGGCGGAGGCTGGGGCTGCCCGTGGTCGAACTGGATGCGCTGTACCACGACAAGCCCGACTGGCACGACGCGACCCAGGACGAGCTTCGCGCGAAAGTCGAGGCGGCCCTGACCGAGCACACGGACGGCTGGGTGTTCGACGGCAACTACGCGACCGCACGGGAGGTGCTACTGCCGCTCGCGGAGACGGTGATCTGGTTACGGTTGCCCTGGCGGGAGGTGTATCCACGGCTCCTCTGGCGGACGACCTCGCGCATGTTTACGCGCGAATTGCTGTGGGGGACGAACCGGGAGTCCTTCCGCCTGTCGTTCTTCGACAAGGAGTCAATCCTGCTGTGGGGGATCACGAACTGGCGGCCGCACGTGCGGAAGACCCTGCTCGCGCTGGAGACGACGCCGCATAGCGCGAGGGTGCTCGTGCTGCGCTCGCCGCGACAGGTGTCCGGGTGGCTGCGGCGAGTGGGCGAAGTCGGGTAGCGGAGTGTCGGGGTATCGGAGTATCGGGGAAGGGGGCGATCGACGATCCGGTGGCGGGGCGAGGGGCGATCGAGCCCGTGCAGCGGCCCGGGGCGGCCGCGGCTACCGGCCTCATTGCTCATTGCTCATCGCTCATCGCTCCGCTCGCCAGTACCATCAGCCCATGCGGTACCGGCGAGTGGTGGCGAAGTTCGGGACGAGCCTGCTCACGGCGGGCTCGGATCGGCTCGACCTGGAGGCGATGTCGCGGCTGGTGGGGCAGGTGGTGCGGCTGCGGGCCCAGGGCTGCGAAGTGGTTGTAGTTTCGAGCGGGGCGCAGGCGGCGGGGCGGCACCGGCTGGCCAAGCGCCTGGCCCCTGGGCACACGCCGAGCCGGCAGGCCTACGCCAGCGTGGGCCAGAGTCACCTGATGCAGAGTTGGGACGAGCTCTTCGACTGGCACGACACGGTAGTGGCGCAGGTGTTGCTGACGCGGCGCGACCTGAGCGACAGACTCGGCTACCTCAACGCCCGCAACACGCTGCGCGACCTGCTAGAAAGCGGCACGGTGCCGATCGTCAACGAGAACGACGCGGTGGCGCTCGACGAGGTGCTGGCGACCCGCATCGGCGAAAACGACAGCCTCTCGGCCTACGTCGCGAACCTGATAGACGCGGACCTGCTGGCCATCCTCACGGACGTCGACGGGCTGTACGACGCTGACCCGCGGCACGTCCCGGAAGCGAAGCTGCTGCTGCGGGTCGAGCGGATCGACGCCGCCGTCGAAGCGCTGGCGAGCGCGGGCAGCGGTCCGGGCACGGGGGGGATGGTGACGAAGCTGGCGGCGGCGCGGATCGCGACGCAGGGCGGGGTCGACGTGGTCGTGGCGAACGGTCGCAGGGGCGACGCCCTCGTAGCGATAGCCTCCGGCGAGACGCTGGGGACGTACTTCCCGGCCGGGGGCGATCGACTGGAGAGCCGGAAGCGCTGGATCCTGGGGAACATCAGTGCGGCCGGCCGAATCGTCATCGACGGGGGCGCGGTCAAAGCCCTCAGGCAACAGGGTCGAAGCCTGCTGCCCGCCGGGGTGGCCTCAGTGGAGGGGGCGTTCGAGCGGGGAGAGACGGTCGAGGTGCGCGACGCGAGCGGCCAACGCGTGGCGGCCGGGATGACGAACTATTCGGGCAACGAACTGGCGCGCATCCGAGGGCTACGCAGCGACCGGATCGCGGAGACGCTCGGGTATTCGTACGGCGACGAGGCGATCCACCGGGACAACCTGGTGCTGCTCTAGGGATGAGGGACGAGGATTGAGGGATGAGGACTGAACACTAAGTACTGGAGACAGCAGTGAGGATCAGTTACGACGCGGACTCGGACACGCTGACGGTCGTCCTGAAAGACAGCCCTGTGGCGGAGAGCGATGAAGAGAGGCCGGGCGTCATCCTGGACTTCGACGAACAGGGTGACATGGTGAGTTTTGAGATCCTGGACGCCTCACGGCGCATCGGCGACCCGAGGAAGATCGAGTTCACAGCCGTCGCGTAGGCGATTGACGAGCGGTGAGCCACTCCTGGCGCCGCGGCCGACGGGCGAGGATGGGTGTTGTGCAGCGGCCCGGGGCGGCCGCGGCTACCCTCGCTGGCGACCCGAGGAAGATCGAGTTCACGGCGGTCGCGTAGGCGAGCACGGTAGCGACGAGCGATGAGTCTCGCTTCGAGCAGTGGCCGAAGGGCCAAGCCAGATGTCGTGCAGCGGCCCGGGGCGGCCGCGGCTACCCCGGCGTGGGCGACCCGAGGAAGATCGAGTTCACAGCCGTCGCTCAGGTGAGCGATTAGGACGAAGGACTCAGCACCAAGAACTAAGCACCGGGCGCTGAGGGCCGTTAGCCGCGCCAGTTGAAGGCGGCGATGTGGCCGTTCTTTCCCGTGTTGTCGATCGTGAAGTTCTCGTCGCGGAAGACGGCCGTCGTGGCGCGGGCGAGCGCGAGGTCGTCGGAGATCGGATGTCCGGTGTGGGTGAGCATCAGCGTCTCGCCGGCCATGCCCGGGAGGGCGGTGACTTCCTGGGAGCCAACCCCTTCGATGGAAAGCCGGCGGGTGTTGCCTTCGACGCCGAAGGTGATGCCGGCTGTCTTGAAGCCGAGGAAGGTGGGCATGAAGCCCGCGAGGGCGGCCGGGGCGCCGCCAGCCTTGCCCGAGAGCAGGTGTTCGAGCGCGGCTCGCTGGGCGTTGCTGGCGCGGCTGTCGATGTAGATCTCGCCCTTCGAGTTCCCGTTGGCCATGGGCCCTTCGGCGCGCCCGATGACGACGGCGTTCAGGCCGCCAAGGCTCGTGCCGTCGAACTGGCCCCGCTCGACCTGGAGGCCGAGCACAAAGGCGCAGTAGCCGGGGGTGGGCATAGCGGTGGCCTGCGAGGTGATGCACGGGCAGAGCACGTCGCAGCTGCAGGATTCGAAGTACTGTCCGGACAGTTCCCATGCCATGACCGGGGCCTCCACTAGAGGGTTCGTGAGCACTTTAGCAAGCGCGTCCTCTCGCGGCCAGCGCCGAGGTGCCAGACAGAACCCGGCGGTTCGCGGGGCCGTGCCCGGAGAGAGACGGTTCGAGCCCGTGCAGCGGCCAGAGACGGCCGCGGCTACCTGGTCGCAAACCGGGGTGGCTGAACCTACAATCGGCGGATGGCCGGCGATTCGTTGACAATTGAGGTGGGCGGCCGCGAGGTGGTGATTACCAATCCGGGGAAGGTGTTCTTCCCGGCGATCGGGGTCACGAAGCTGGACATCGTCAACTACTACATCGCCGTGGCCGATGGCGCACTGCGGGGCGTGTGCGACCGGCCCATGATCCTGAAGCGCTACGTCAACGGCGCCGAAGGCGAGCCGTTCTTCCAGAAGCGAGCGCCTGATAACCGGCCGCCGTGGCTGCACACGACGCGCATCACGTTCCCCAGCGGCCGGCATGCCGACGAGATCGTCTGTAGCGAGCCCGCGGCCCTGGCCTGGGTGGCGAACCTGGGCTGCATCGACCTGAACCCCTGGCCGGTGCGGGCGAACGACGTGGACCACCCCGACGAGCTGCGCGTCGACCTCGACCCGACTCCGCAGGCGACCTTCGGCGACGTGCGGACGGTGGCCCTCGTCGTGGGGGAGGTGCTCGAGGAGTTGGGATACCGGGGGTATCCGAAGACGTCGGGCTCGCGGGGCATCCACATCAACGTGCGGATCGAGCCGCGGTGGGGGTTCCAGGAGGTGCGGCGGTCGGCGCTGGCGCTCGGGCGCGAGGTCGAGCGCCGCATCCCGGCGCTGGCCACGACCGCCTGGTGGAAGGAAGAGCGGCACGGGGTGTTCTTCGACTACAATCAGAACGCCCGCGACCGGACGGTGGCGTCGGCGTATTCGATCCGGCCAAAGCCGGATGCTCGGGTGTCCTGCCCGCTCGAGTGGAGCGAGGTCGCGGACGTCGACCCCGCGGCGTTCACGATCGCCACGGTGCCAGCGCGGTACGCGGAGCGGGGTGACCCGCACGCGACGATCGACGACGTGCAGCATTCGCTCGAACCGTTGCTGGAGCTGGTAGCGCGCCAGGAGCGCGAGGGGCAGGGGGAGGCACCGCTCCCTCCCCACTACCCGAAGGAAGCGGGCGAGCCGCCGCGGGTACAGCCGAGCCGGCGGCGCCCGCGAGTATCGGAGTAACGGGGTATCGGGGTATCGGGGTATCGGGGTGGCGATCATCGCCGATACGCCGAGACTCCCATACTCCGACACGGGGCGGGGCGGCCGGGTGGGGCTCATCCTAGCTCGCCGAAAGTGAAGCGGCGCCAGAGGTCGTCGGCGGTGGCGACGGGGTCGAACTCGAGGCCGCAGCGGACGAAGTAGTTTCCGAGGTTGCGGAGGTCTCGCTCGAGGAGAC
Source organism: Tepidiformaceae bacterium (assembly GCA_041488155.1). Classification (GTDB taxonomy): domain Bacteria; phylum Chloroflexota; class Dehalococcoidia; order Tepidiformales; family Tepidiformaceae; genus JBGPOS01. The sequence goes on along the minus strand of JBGPOS010000013.1, from coordinate 21,776 downwards.
GGCGGGCGGCAGGGTTGAAGCGGGGGTCGACGGACTGGGGAAAGTCGATGACGACCCCGCGGCCCTTCCAATAGAGGACGTTGTAGGCCGAAAGGTCGGCGTGGACGACGTGGGCGGCGAGCCAGCATTCGACGTTCCAGAGGAGGCGTTCGAGGAGGGGTCGGGCCTCGTGGGGTTCGAGCGCTGTGTTCTGTAGCTGGGGCGCCGGGGCGGCACCGTCGCCGACGTACTCCATGAGGACGGCTTCATCGTCGCTGGCATAGGGTTCCGGGACGTCGGCGCCGGCGTCGTAGAGGGTGCAGAGCGTTTCGTATTCATAGTTCACCCAGATGGCGGTCTGGGCTTTGCGGCCGAAATCGGTCTTCCCTTCGACAGCACGCCGCACCTGGCCGTTGAGGATGAGGCGGCCCTCAGCGTAGGTGGTGGCGTTGTTGAAGTTCCGGTGCTTGCGTTCGTGATAGACCTTCGCGACTGCGTACTTCGCCCCGAGCGACGGATGAGCGCGGCAGAGGTAGGTGGTGGCCTCCTTGCCGCCTTTGATGGTGCTGAGGACGCCGGTGATGAGGCCCTCGGTGAGGAAGCCCTCAACGGCAGGTAATTCGGTGATGAGCAGGGCCAAACGCGGATTCTCCCGGGAATGAAGAAGGCCGCCTCAACAGGCGGCCCGGCAATCACTCCACGAGGGAAGCGAGGGTCAGAGGGCGTCGGCCTGGAGGCGCGGGGATGCAGGGCACGCGATGCGAACACTGGCCATTTCACGGCTCCTTTCGGGTCCGGGCCCGAAGGTCTGTGAAAGAGGATAGCCGACGGGCGGGCGAAGTCAACGGGGGTTGGGCGGGTGAAGGGCGCGGGTGGACGCCGGGAACCAGCACGCACCGTAAATCTCAACTCGTTTACCTGTGTGTTAACATGCGGCTCGTACTGCTGGCGGAGGGCTGGAGTTTCTCTGTGTTCGCGATCGATCGGAGCCCGGATCCCGACCGTCCTGACTGTCCCGCGGTGGAATACCTCGAAGCGCTGGAGAGGGACGCCCGCAAGGCACTCACGAACCGGATCCAAGTCCACGCGGCTCGGGGCCCTCTCAAGAACATTCAACAGTCGCGACCGCTCGGGGATGGGATCTTCGAGTTCAAGTCACGCTTGGGCCATCGGATGCTCTACTTCTACGATCCGGTTGAACGGAGGCGAACCCTGCTCACACACGGATTTAGCAAAGGGAGCGTCGTCAACGCCGAGAAAGCAACGGCCGTCCGAATGCGCTCCGATTGGGTCGCTCAGCAGGGGAAGCAAAGATGACGGGCGAGACACCGCTGCTCGACCGCTGGCACGAGGAGTACGAGTCCGACCCCGAATACGTTGCCGAGGGGCTCGCACTCGAGATCACCGAAGAGGCCTGCCGCATCATGCTGGAGAAGGGCATTTCCCGCGCCCGGCTGGCGGAGCTGATGGGGGTGTCGCGCGCCTACGTCACCAGGACTCTCAACGCTCCGCCGAACCTGACGTTGAAGTCGATCGCCCAACTGGCGCTTGCGCTGGGGGTTGGACCACTCGACTTAATCGCGCCGGCTGGCCGCGATCGTTGCCGCGCAGACTCGCGGTCGATTCCCTAGAGCCGGGTCCCCTGGCGTTTCCCCGACGCAACGACCGCTCGGGTCAGTGTTTGAAGAGGCCGACCAGCTCGGCCTGGCCGACAACGTGCCCTTCGATGGCCCTGACGACCTCGGACTTGCTCTTGCCAGGCTCGAGGGTAATCGGCGCATCGACGGCGTAAAGACGGAAACTGTAGTGATGGTCGGTGGAGCCCCTGGGCGGACAGGGGGGCGTGTAGCCGAGCTTGCCGGCTCCGTTCGAGCCCTCTTTGGCGCCACCTGGCAGACCGCCCGCTTTCGGAGATGCGCCCGCTTCAAAGCCCGTGGAAGTGGCGGCCATCCCGTAGGCGACCCAATGGTCGAAGGTGCCTCGCGCGTCGGGGTCGTCCATCAAGAGGACGAGGGCCTTCGCGCTGGCCGGGACGCCGCTCCAGGCGAGGGGCGGCGAGGCCCCGGGGCCGTCGCAGGTGAATTGCACCGGGATCGTCGCGCCAGCGGCGAACGCGGAACTCGTGATCGTGAGTGCGCTGGAGGGCGACACGCTGGCCGAGGGGCTCGGCGAGGCGCTCGGGCTTGGGGAACCTGAGTTCGGGACCGGGGTGGGCGAATCATCATCGCTCCCACACGCCGTCAGAAGCATCGCGGCGAACAGGGCGGGGGCGAGAAGCGCCAGCAGTCGAAGTTTGGGCATCGGATTCACTCGCGGCGGGGGCACGCCAACCCATGATAGCCGTCGAAGGCTAACGCGAACCTGACCGACGGGCGGAATGCTCCGGCGTGGCAGCGGTCGGTGCACGCGAGAAGGTAACACGCCGGGCGCTATGCTCCGTCCGATGCCCGCCGGTCGCCCACTCGCCCCGTCGCCCACTCGCCCCGTCGCCGAAAGCTCGCTCGCGGAAGTGGTCCGGTACTTCTTCCGGCTGGGTTCGATCGCGTTCGGCGGGCCGGCCGTGCACATCGCGATGATGCGCCGGGAGCTCGTCGCGGAACGCCAGTGGGTCACGGACGAGGAGTTCGTCGACCTCCTGGGGGTGACGAACCTCATCCCGGGCCCCAACTCGACGGAACTGGCGATGCACCTCGGCAGCGCGCGCGCTGGCTGGCGAGGGCTCTGGCTCGGCGGCCTGGCCTTCATCGCGCCGGCGATCGCGATTGTGTTGGGCATCGCCTGGGCGTACGTGGAGTACGGCGACACTCCCGCTGGCGAAGCGCTCATCTATGGGATCCAGCCGTTCATGCTGGCCATCATCGTGCAGGCGATCTGGGGGTTGCGGCGGGCGGCGGTCAAGGGAGTCGCGACCTTCGTGACCGGTGTGGCGGTCGTGGTCCTTGCCGTCGCGGGGGCGGACGAGGTTTCGCTCATCCTCGGTGCGGGCGTCGCGATGGTTCTCTGGCGAGGGGCCAGCGGCGGTCCGGGGAGGGCGCTGTTGCGCTGGATTCGCGCCATCGGGACACGCGCCCGCGCAGCCTCTTCGAACCACGCTGTCCTCGTCACGCCGGCCGGCTATTCCTTAGCCGAGCTCTTCTTCGTGTTTCTCAAGATCGGGGCCGTCCTGTACGGCAGCGGTTACGTCCTGGTGGCGTTCATCCAGTCAGACCTCGTGGACCACCGCCAGTGGCTCACGAACGGGCAGCTCGTCGACGCGATCGCGGTCGGGCAGTTCACGCCGGGGCCGGTGTTCAGCTCGGCCACCTTCGTCGGCTACGTGATCGACGGCTGGCAGGGGGCGGCAGTTGCGACGGCGGGGATCTTCCTGCCCTCGTTCTTCTTCGTCGCGGTGACCCATCCCCTGGTGCCGCGCCTTCGCCGCTGGCCGTGGACAGCGCCGTTCCTCGACGGGGTGAACGTGGCCGCGATCGCGCTCATGGGGGTGGTGACCTTCGACCTCGCCCGGCACGCGCTCGACGACGCGTTCGCGATCAGCCTCTTCGCAGCCGCGTCGCTGCTGCTGATTCGCTACAGCCCGAACAGCGCATGGCTGGTGCTCGCCGGGGTGGTCGCGGGCCTGCTGCACGCCTGGGCGACCTGACGCTCGGGCAGACTGGTGGACTCGGGCGGGAGGCCGAGCACGTCCGGATCGGCGGCCATTGCCTATTGGCCAACCTTGAGCGGCGGGCCGTCATTTCGGGTGCCGCCGAGTTCCGCCGAGAACGTCGTGCCGCCGCCAAGCCCGATAGCGCCAAACGAGCCGAAGCTCGCGAGCGCCTTATCGACGGCTGCCTCGCGGATGAACTCGGAGGTGTGCTTGTGGAGCCTCTCGGCGGCGGCGCGGACGAGCCGCATCTCTTCGCGCCCAAACCTCACGGAGTGGACGATGGCAACGAGTGGGCGAGCAGGTAATCGCCCGCCTTCCTCTTCCCACATTTCCGGCCGCTGCAATTCTTCGTCCGTGTACGTTCGCTTCATACTCCCTGCTTCCGCGCCTTTGTGATCTCCCCTTGCTTGCTGAACCACGCGGTGATTGGCCGCCAGACGCCGCGGCCCCTGGCCGAAGGCTCGATAACGACCGTGATGTACCTGCCCGAGCGGTCGCGGCCTACCAACTGGTACATCCCGCGGCGGTCGCGTCGATTCCGGAAAAAGGCCGGGCCCGAGTCAAGGGCGTCATCGATGTCATCGGGGCGAAGCCCATGCGCGTGCACCTTCTCGATGTTCTCCGGGTCCCAAGCGAATTCGTCGACCCGCGGCGTTGACATCGGCTCCGCCCTCGCCGTAGTGTTACTGTAGTGCAAATCATACTACAGAGTGCACGTCGCGCAACCACATGAAGCTTGACTTCCTCATCCTGGCGGACTTCGCGGAGGTCGCGAACAGCAAGCTCTATCTCCAGGGCGGGTGCTGGGACGTCCTCGGCGTGGGGACCGGTTTCCCTCACCAGCGCAACATCGGGGTTGCCGCCGGGATCGACATCCCCTGGGAGGACACCAACCACCGCTACACCCTCAAGGTCGACGTGTTCAACGACGATACCCAGGAGGTAGTCATCGCGGTCGAGGGGCAGCTCGAGACGGGGCGCCCGGCTGGACTGCCGCCCGGGCAGGCGCAGCTCGTCACCATGGCGCTCAACGGCGTCCTCAACCTCGCAGGCCCGGGCCAATTCGTTGTCCGCGCCTTCATCGACGGGGTGGAGCAGCGCCGACGGCCGTTCCGGGTCGTCAATACCGCGACGCGCTAGGCGTCCGCTTCTCAGGCGGGCGCGAACAGCCGCGAGAGGGTGACCGCTTCGAGTCCCTTTGCCTTCAGGCCGTCGAGGATCGCGGGGAGGGCGATCACCGCCCGGTCGCTGAAGTGCATGAGGATGATGGCGCCTGGCTTCGCCCCTGCGAGCACGTTCGCCACCATCTGGGCGGGAGTGGTGGAGGCAGAGCCGTCGCCGGAGGAAGCGCTCCAGAGGATCGGCCGGTAGCCCATCTCCGCGGAGGCGTCGATGACCGTCTGGTTGAGCGTGCCGCCGCTGGGCCGCATGTAGGGGAGGGTGGAGCCGGACGAGGCCTGCGCCCGGACGAGGTCTTCGAAGTCCTGCAGGTCCTTCTTGATGTAGGCGGCCGACTTGTTGACAAGGTCGTAGTGATCCCAGGTGTGGTTCGCGATTTCGCAGCCGGCGTTGAGTGCCCGGGCGACGAACCCGAGGTCAGTGAGGATGGGACGCCCGGCGAGAAAGAGGGTAAGCGGGGTGCGCCGATCCTGGAGGACTTTGAGCACGGAATCGCGGGCAGACCAGCCGTCGTCGATGGTGAGGGCGACAAGGGGCCTGTCGGTGGGGCCGGTGCGGGCGGTCTGGCGGAGCAGGTCGGACGACCAGGCGGGGCGTACAACCTTGCGCGGGGTCGGGGTAGCGGTGGGGGAGGGCGTGGGACTGGGCGTCGGAGTCTGGGTGGGCGTCACTGTCGGGAGCTGGTACTCGACGCCCGACGACGAGCGGAGGATACGGGGCGTAGCCGTGGGGTCGGTTTCGTCGATGAAGAGGACGTCGCCGCCGGACGCTGCATCGGGGCCAGCAGGGCGTTTTCGCGCCACGCCGAACCCGGCGGCAGACAGTGCCCCGCCGAGCAGCCCCACACCTCCAAGCCCCAGCACCCGCCGGCGGGAGACTATCCGTGGCATTTGTGGCGAGTATAGCGGCCGCTACGGTTTGGCGACCGTCCGTTTCCCCGCCAGCCACCTGAAGCGGCCGGGTTCTAACGACACTCTGACGCGATGGGGGACGATCAGGCGAAAAGCTGGCTGAGGGAGAGGGTGAAGCCTGGCGTTTCGAAGCCCGCGTCGTCGCTCGTGAGGGTTCCATCGGCGGCCAGGATCCGGGCATCACGGCCGGGCCGGTGGACCGTGACCGTGGCTCGATCCGGCCGGACGACCCAGACCCGCGAGGCGCCAGCCGCGAGGTAGTCGCGGACCTTGCGCGCTATCTCCGGCTCACGATCGGTGGGCGAGGTTACCTCGACAGCAAGCGTCGGCGGGCCTTCGAAGAAGCGCTCCCACTCCCCGGCAGCGGCCTGCGCCCGGTTGTCGATGAACGAGACGTCGGGAGCCAGAACAACGTCCGGGTTCCGGGCCAGGATGTACCCGAGTTCGATGTGGAGCTCCCCGATTCGCAGCGGCTCGACGAACGCCGACAGCGACCGGACGATCCTCCCAGTCAGCTTTGACTGGGGTCGCCCAAACGGAGCCACGACCACCACCTTTCCGCAGACCAGTTCCATCTTTCCGCCGTGGATGGGGTCCGGGAGGTGGAAGAACTCCTCGGCTGTGTACAGCTTCTGGGCGGTCGCCATGGGGGAAGGATACCACTCGGTCGAGGTTGCCCGAGCAGGCCGACGTATCGCGCGATGGAAAGAGTCAGGCGAAGAGCTGGCTGAGGGAGAGGGTGAAGCCTGGCGCTTCGAAGCCGGCGTCGTCGCTCGTGAGGGTTCCATCGGCGGCCAGGGTCCGGGCATCACGGCCCGAGCGGTGGACCGTAATCGTCGCGCGATCCGGCCGGACGACCCAGACCCTCGCGGCACCGCTGTCGAGGTAGTCGCTGACCTTGCGTGCTATCTCCGGCTCGCGGTCGGTGGGGGAGACGACTTCGACGGCGAGCGTCGGAGGCCCTGCGATGAAGTCCTTGCGGTCGCGGCCGGGCCGGAGGCCAGTGCTGGCGATGAATGCCACGTCCGGGGCACGGACGGTGTCGGGACTTGTGGCGAGCTGGAAGCCGGTTTCCACGACGACCACGCCCAGCTGGTGCCGCTTCACGAAGTGACGCAATTCGGAACCGATGTCGAGCGCCCGCTCGCCGTGCTCTTCTCCGACCGGTGGAGCCACGCACACTCTCCCCTGCACAAGCTCGGACTTACCGCCATCCCGGGCCCTGGGCAAGAGGAAGAACTCCTCGGCTGTGTACAGCTTCTGGGCGGTCGCCATCGAGGCAGGATACCACTCCCGGCGAACTAGCCGGAGGCGATCCTCAAGGTTTCGGCAGTCCTGACGACCCGCGCCACCTCGTTGGCGAGGACGACGGCGGCGTTGCCGGCGCCACGCGCGCGCAGCATGTCTGAATCGAGGAAACGGGCGATGTAGGCTTCGACGGTCATCCAGCGCACGGCGAGGTGCTCGTCGTTCATCACCGGCTCCGCGCCGGCCGGGAGGTGCGCCGCGTAGATGATGGTATGGGCGGTGGCGTGGCCGGCCTCGTAGCTCATGATGTCGATGAGGGTCAGCGAACCGGGTTCGACGACAACGCCCGTCTCCTCCCAGACCTCGCGCACGCACGCCTCGACGGGCCGCTCACCGGTTTCGAGGTGGCCGCCGGGGAGGAACCAGCCGCCCGCAGAGAAGCCACCGGCGCGCTTCATCACCAGGATCTCATCGCCGCGCCAGAGGACGAGCGAGGCCGATAGTTCGAAGCCCGATAACTTCGCCATTGGCGCAGTCTAGCCGCTCAGCCCCTGCTGGTCCCAACCCCATCCCCTCGAAACGGGCCGGCCCGTCGAGCTACCATGGCCGGACTGAGGAGCGAGCCTTTGCCTCCTACCGCTCATCGTCCACGCCTCTGGCTGCTGCTGTCGCTGCTCGTGGTGCTGGCCGGCTGCGGTGGGGGCGAGCCAGCCACGTCGATCCTCTCGTCCACTCCGCCGCACACGGGCATCGTCCAGCTCGACCACTTCCTCGACCTCATCCGGGCGGGCGACGCCAGGGCACTCCACGGCATCGTCGGGTTCGAACCGCAGATATGCGAAAGCAACCCCCAGCCCACTCCCTCTGGACCGTTGCCTTGTGTGTCCACTCCCTTCGACGCCGACGCCAGGGTCGACGTCACGAGCGAGCCGGTGTTCACCTTCCCCGCGGCGAGCTGCTCGATTGCGTTTTTCACCCGGCCTGCCGAGGCCTACGCGGCTGTCGATGCCTTCATCGCCCGGCACGCTCCCCTGTCGATATACGCCGTGGGCAGAGGCGGCATCCGAAAGTTCGACGACACCGGATATCTTGTGATGGTGACGGAAGGCGCGACGCCTTCGCCCACGGCCCGAGCTTCGATTTGGTTCGTACGGGCGGATGGCAGGATCGTGCGCGTCACAGACGACTGCCAGGGCTGGGGCGCGGCTCTCCTCGCTGAACGCAGCGGCATCCTCGCGCGACCGCTACTTGCTCCGTCGAGGTGAGCGACCCGGGGGATCCGTTGCAGCTCTATGGAACCGCCGCGGTCCGGCCCTCGGGCCGGGCGCCGGACTGGCTCCTGCTGATTAGGACGTCCACTGAGAAGCCTTCGCCCAGGGCGGCCACATAGCGCCGCAAGGTGTTGAGCGTGTAGGAGTCGTAGCCGCGCTTTTCAATGCGGGCGACCTGTGCCTGGGAGACTCCAAGCCGCCTGGCAACCTCCGACTGGGTCAGCTGCGCCGCCTGCCGCGCCTCGACAAGGGCGAGCCACAGCGCCTTCTTCCCGGCTTCCGCCTCGTACTCACGCCGAAACTCCGGGTCGGCCACTTGCCTGGCCCAGTACGCTTCGTACCGCACGCGCCCGTCCGTCTTGGAGCCTTTGTGCGAAACGGTCATCACCTTGCTCCATCGCGTGCGAGAAATGCGGCGTGGCGCCGCCGAGCGAAGCAGTAGCCGGCGCGTCAACCTGACCAGCGGCTCGTCGCGCAAGAGGGGTGAGCCGAGCACTCGACGAGCCCGGCTCACCCGAAAGACTCCTAGATCTGGCTGTAGCCCGAACCTACGCGGTCGACGCCGCCGCCCTTGGCTTCCTTGATCCAGCCAAACTCTTTCAGGATCTGCTGGCTGTAGGTAACGCGGCCGGTGACCTTGTCGAGGGGCTCGGTCGCGAGCAGCAGAGCGGCCTTCGCCATGAGCTCGACCGGCTCGCCGCGAGGGTCGTCCATGCCGGTGACGAGGTGATGGAACACCGTGCCGGGGGTCGGGACCACCTGCGACGGCGAGACGCAGGTGACGCTGACGCCGTCGGCGTAGACCTCGGAAGCGAGGCCCTGGGTGAAGCGCTCGAGAGCGGCTTTCTCCGCGCCGTAGAGGGTACCGCCTCCGGGCCCCACGCCTGCCTGGTAGGGGCCGCGGCCCGGTCCGATGGCAGCGCCGCTCGAGATGTTGACGATCGAACCTGATTTGCGCGGGAGCATGTCCTGGAGCACGAGCTGGCTGAGGTAGAAGGGGGCGTGGAAGTTGACCGCGAACGACCGATGCCAGCGGTTCACCGGGTAGTCCTTGATCGGGATGAAGTAGGTGAGGGCGGCGTTGTTGACGAGCACGTCGATAGGCCCGTAGAGCTTGCGTGCCTCTTCGACGAGCTTGACGCAGTCGTTGTATTCGGAGATGTCGGCGGTGACAGCGGTCGTTTCGCCGCCGGCTTTCCTGATGCCAGCGACCGTGGTTTCGAGCGAGCCTTCGAGCGGGTGCTCGCCTTCGTGGAGCGTCCTTGCGGCGCAGACGACTCGGCCGCCCTCGGCGGCGAAGACCTCTGCTATCGACTTGCCGATGCCCCGGCTCGCGCCGGTGACGATGACGCACTTGCCATCGAGCTTGCCCATGGAATCCCCTTACGTGAACGTGAAAGTTTGCGAATTGTAGTCCTTCGGCGGCCACCCGCAAACCAGAGGGCGCTATCATTGCGAGCGGGACGAGCATATGAGGGCTGAGGACTCTGGGGACTGAGGACTAAGCGCTAAGCACCAGGCACTAAGGAGAAAGTGGAGGGAGACGCTTTGACCTCTGTCACAGGGACGAGTACGGGCCGGCGGCGGGCGCTGGTGACGGGCGCTTCGGCGGGGATCGGCAACGTTTTCGCCAGGCGACTTGCCGCCCAGGGCTACGACCTGACCGTAGTGGCGCGGGACACGGCGCGCCTGGAGAGCCTTGCTGCGGAGCTGACCGCAGCCCACGGAATCGAGGTCGAGGTCATCGCGGCCGACCTTACGGACGGGGCCGCCCTTGCCCGGGTCGAGACGCGGCTGGAGGCGGAGCCCCCTATCGACCTCCTGGTGAACAACGCCGGGATCGGCACGATGGGGCCGTTCGCGGAGCTCGATCCGGCGAAGGAAGAGGCGGAGATTCGCCTCAACGTCATCGCTCTGGTGCGCCTGACGCGCGCCACGTTGGGACCGATGGTGGCCAGGCGCAGCGGGAGGATCATCCAGGTCTCTTCGCTCGCGGCGTTCCAGCCGGGGCCGTACAACGCGACCTACGCGGCGACGAAGGCGTTCGTCAACAGCTTTAGCGAGGCGATCCACGAAGAGCTGCGGGGGAGCGGTGTCGGCATCCAGGTGCTCTGTCCAGGCTTCACCCGGACTGAATTCCAGGAGCGGGCCGGGGCGTCCGCCAGCCGCCTCCCGAAGTTCGCCTGGATGGAGGCGGACGAGGTAGTGGAGGCCTCGCTCAAGGCGCTTCGCCGGGGGTCGCTGGTCTGCATTCCCGGGATCACGAACAAGGCGATGGCGTTTGCCTCGCGGATTTCGCCGAGGCCGCTGGTGCGCCGACTCTCGGGGCGCATCGGCCGCGACCTGCGGGATTAGGGGGAAACTTCGTGTCAACGGCGACGATCAACGGGACCACCATCCACTACTCGGAAGTGGGCGAGGGGCCGCCCTGTCTCGTCCTGCACGGCGGTCTCGGCTTCGACCAACACCTCTACCAGCCGCTGGAACCGCTCGGCGACCGCCTTCGGCTCGTGCTCTACGACCACCGTGGCAACGGCCGCTCGGGGCGTCCGCCGATCGAGACGATCACAATCGAACAGCTCGCCGATGACGCGGCCGCGCTCGCGGACCACCTCGGGGCAGCCGAGTTCTTCGTCCTGGGCCACTCCTATGGTGGCTTCATCGCCCAGGAGCTCGCCATTCGCCACGCGTCGCGAGTCCGGGGGCTCATGCTCATCGACACCACGCCCGGCCAACTCGGCGCTCACGAGACCGCCGAGGAAGCGAGCGGTCCGCCGCAACCGGAGGCGTTCATTCGATTCGTCCAGGCGCCCCCTGCGACCGACGAAGAGCTGGGACAGGCCAGCCGGGCGCTGTTCAAGTACTACCTCCACCGCGTGAGCACCGCCGAACTCGAGCCGCTCATCGCTTCGACCGTCTTTAGCGTTGCTGCGATGAAACGCGGGATGGAGATCCTTTCGCACTGGAGCTCGATCGACCGCCTCCGAAAGGTGACCGCTCCAACCCTCCTCGTCGTCGGTGAGCACGACGTGGTCTGCTCGCCGTCCCAGTCCTATCGCATCGCCCGCCACCTGCCCGGCGCGGAGGTCGTCCTTGTCGAGAACTGCGGACACTTCCCCTGGTTCGACACGCCGGAACCTTTCTTCGCCCTTGTCCGCGGGTGGCTCGACCGCCAGGGAGCCTGAGCGCTCGCTCCCTTAGTCATCTGATACATTGCGCCCCTGGGGGAAAGCGATGGACGGGGCGGAGGCTGTTGCGGCGGGGCTCTCGCCGTCGGAGCAGATGGTGATCGAGCTCGTGCGTGAAGGCGCTCGCGACGCCGAGATCGCCGTGCGGATGAGTATCACGATCGGGGACGCGAAGAACCGGATCGCGGCGCTCGTCGCCCGCCTGGGGCTGCGCGAGCGGCGCGACCTGGTCACCTGGCAGCCGCGCCCGGCAGCCGCCGGCACGGGTGCAGCTGCAGCGTGGCCCGCCTCGGCTGTCGGCCCGGCGCCAAGGCGCCGCTGGAGCGGACGGTTGCTGCTGGGCGCGGCTGCCGTCCTCGGACTGCCGCTGCTCATCGCCGCCTTCTTCCTCTTACCGCGCCTGTTCGACGGCTCTACAGCCGGCCCGGACAAGGCCACCGTCGAGATCGCTCAACTGGTCGTGGTCCCGCCAGCGCCAGGCGCGGTCGACACACGCGGCTTCAAACCCATCGTGGTGGGGGAGCCGGCGTCGCCCTCCGAGAGCTACGCCCTGATCGTCCTCACGACGCCGATCGGACCTGCGAGCGGAGCGGCACTGCAACGCATTTACACCGATTCGGGCGGGCAGGTCCACCGCGAGATGCTCCTTGCCTCGACTCCGGGCTCGACGCTGCTCTCGGCGGTGGCGGGAGGCAAGGGCGACATCCTGGCCACCGTCTGCCTCGGAAGATGCGCCGAAGACACCCCCCTCGGTTCGGGGACCACCCGCATGCTTCGCTCCTTCGACGGGGGAGTTTCCTGGCAGGTCGCGGGCGCGGCTCCCGGCAACTACGTTGCGTACGCGCTGATGCAGTCAGGGGCGGTCGTCTCGCTCCCGTCCGACGACCGCTACAGCTTCTGGCCGCTGGAGGGAAGCGTGCCCTCTGATGGAACACCATCGTTGCACTTCGTTGGGCAGCCCTTCCGATTTCGTGACCAACGAATCGACCCGTCACGACCCTACGCACTCTCGCCTCCACCGCTGGCGGCGACCGCGGCAGGTCTGCTCTGGGGCTCCTCCGACGGCACGCTGATCACGGGCCAGGGCAGTGTCGTCCTCGACCCCCACCTGGGAAGCAACGTCCGTATCTGGTCGGCGCTGCCGACACCGGACGAGAGCGAGTTCGTTGTCACATGGATCGCCACGGACCCGGCGGCTGGCCAGTACCGCAGCGGCCCTTATACCGGCGTCTTCGACGTCGACGGTCACCTCATAGCAGGCTTCGCCTCGAGCGGAATCGAGATCGCCCAGGTTCTCAGCCCCGGCTACGCCATCGGAACCGCACAGGTTCCCACCGTCTGGCAGGGCGTCGACAGCAAAGGCGAGCCGATCCAGACCATCCCAGTGCTCATCGACCTGGCAAAGGGAATCGCCCACCCGGTATTGCGCGCTCTGGTCGACCTCACCGAAGGCGGCGCGCACTCAAGGATCGTCAGTGTGGAGCGCGGACCGTTCGTGCGGAGCGCCTCGGCGTCCTGCCTGCCGCTCTTCGACCGGCCGCAGCTCAGCGGCCGGGAGCTGGAGTGCGTCCCCTCCGGGGAGCTTCTGCGGGTGGGCGAAGTGCGAGTCCACCAGGACCGCAACTGGCTTTCGGTCACGACCCCGGCCGGGCAGTTCGGCTGGCTCGACGGGGACTACGTGGAGTGACTCAGTCCGTCTTCGTCGGGCGGATCGCGCGTGTCACAGACACGTCAGTCGGCCCTAGCGCCGTCATCTAAGCTTGGTCAACAGCCATTGAGTGAGCCCCAGATCGACGACCATACGCGCCAACCTCGATGGTGGGACGATCTCCACAGTTGGATCGCTGGAGTCAGTGGCCAGCTCACCGAGGGGACTGTGGACGACGAGATACAGTTTCCTGAAGTGTGTCGAGTCGAACCCTTCAACGTACTTCGCCAAGTCAGACGAACTGGCTGTCGACTTAACCTGCACCTGATATCGATCCCCGGTCAGCGGGTCGATGAGGTCAAGGTCGGTGAATTTCATCGTCTCCCCGACGGTCGTCAGCCGTTGCCAACCGGACTGCCGGAAGAGCAGGTCTACGAGCACTTCGAAGTCCTTCCAATGCAGATGCCTGATCCCTTCCTCGACAGCGATTGCGAGCTCAGACCCTGCAGCCTCTATTGCGGCCGCAGCCGGGCTACGCTCTCCTCGCAGAACGCGCCGAAGCAGCGGTACGTCTGCAACGCGGCAGATCGTCCCTCGAAAGCCCTGAATCTTCGTCAGCGAGCCGGGAAGCGCATTCGTTAGCAGAGGTGCACCTCGGACGTCAGTGTCGGACCATCCGCCTTCGACGCGCCGGAACTTAGACACGTCGTCTTGTTCAACTGGGCTTGGTCCCAATCGGCACCACCACAACCGTGAGGCGTAGAAAGTAATCCAAACGGTGTCGGATTCGCTCAACACTATGTCCTTCAATGCGTTCGTGTCCCTCGTCGCGACACCCAACGTCTTTGATTCCCTGACGGCCCTTGCCATCACGGCGTCCCAATTCCGAGCGTGAATCTCTGACAAGGGAACTGAATCCCACCCGATACGCAGCTTGCCTTGCTCGATGCTGTCGCGTTCCCAGGCACCCCTGGCGCCGAGCTTCACGAAGAAGGCACGCGTTAGTTTGAACGTGACGCCGTTGTCGTTCGCTAGAGGGGCTTGAATGGCCATAGCGCGCATTCTTTCCCAACAGAAGGGTCGCCGCGCCCAACTGCGAACTTTGGACGACAACGCCCGGGTCTCTCCCTGCCGACTTCGAGTGATGCCCTCAAGACCAATCCTACGCGAACGACCCGTGGCGGCCTTCGCCGGCGGCGAAGCGGCGCGCGCCTTCGCGGGTCTCGCCCGAGTCGATCGTCGCCCAGCCGCGGCGGTACTCGTTCTTCAACGCGTCGCCGAGGGGCATGGCCCATTGCTCGTAGGCCGACATGCGGTCGGAGCGGAGACACCGCTTGGGGAAGCGGGCGAGCTGGCGGGCGAGGGCGAGAGCTTCTTCGAGGGCCTGGCCGGGTTCGGTCAGGCGGTTGGCCAAGCCCATCCGGACGGCTTCGTCGCCCGAGACGCCACGTCCGGTGAGGATCATGTCCATGGCGTTGCTGTGGCCGATGAGGCGGGGGAGGCGGATCGTCCCGCCGTCGACGAGGGGGACGCCCCAGCGGCGGCAGTAGACACCGAAGACGGCGTCGCGAGCGGCGGCGCGCATGTCGCACCAGAGGGCCAGTTCGAGTCCGCCGGCGACCGCGAACCCTTCGACGGCCGCTATCACCGGCTTGGAAAGGAGCATGCGCGTGCAGCCAAGGGGCCCATCGCCTTCTTCGGTGACGCGGGTGCTCTGCGATTGGGCTCCCGGCTCGGCGACGGCCTTGAGGTCGGCGCCGGCGCAGAAGTAGCCTTCGGCGCCGGTGAGGATGGCCACGGAGAGCGTGGCGTCGGCATCGAAGCGGCGGAAGGCCTCGGCAAGGGCGTTTGCGGTCGCGCGGTTGACGGCGTTTCGCACCTCGGGCCGGTCGATGGTCACGATGGCGACTTCGCCGTCGATGTCGAACTTCACAGTCATGGGTCACTCCATGGGGTAGTGGGCAGGATTGTAGGGCCGATGGCTGTTGGCTGTTGGCTGTTGGCTGTTGGCTGTTGGCTGTTGGCTGTTGGCTGTTGGCCCGAAGGGTAGCGTTCGAGCCCATGCAGCGGCCCGGGGCGGCCGCGGCTACCGGGGCCCAGCTTGGGCCGGCGGTGTTCCCAAAGGGTGACGGTGCAAGCGATGCAGCGGCCAGAGACGGCCGCGGCTACCGGGGCCCAGCTTGGGCCGGCGGTGTTCCCAAAGGGTGACGGCGGAAGCGATGCAGCGGCCAGAGACGGCCGCGGCTACCATGCCTGTACAATCGCCGCACCACTCACTCGGGGGCCTCTATGCCTACGGCAGTCATCAACGGGGTGCGGCTGTTCTACGACCAGAGGGGGCAGGGCGAGCCCGTCCTGTTCCAGCACGGATACACGGGGTTCCACGATCAGTGGGACGGGGTGGTGCCTCGTCTGGCGGGGCGCTACCGGTGCATCGTGATGGACGCGCGAGGCGCGGGCGACAGCGAGCACGCCGTGGATGGCTACACGATCGAGCAGTACGCCGCAGACGTCATCGGGATGGCCGACCACCTCGGGCTTGGGCGTTTCACGTACGTCGGGCATTCGATGGGCGGCCTGATCGGGATGCAGCTCGGGATCTCTTACCCCGAACGCCTGGAGCGACTTGTCCTCGTTGCCCCCGCGCCGGCCGACGGGATCAAGTTCCCCGGCGTGGCCGAGAGGCGGGCCCACGGACTCGATCTTCGGCAGCGGCACGCGGTCGAGGAGTCGCTCCGGGAGCAGGTCGCCCTTACGGCGCGCGAACGTTCACGGGACGACATGATCCGCGAGATCGAGCGTAACTTCTCCGTCTCGGACGGCCACTACGAGGGTTCGTGGCGTTCGATGGAGTCGATCGACCTTGGCGACCGCCTCGCCGAGATCCAGACTCCGACGCTAGTGATGGCGGGCGCCGCGGACTTCCTCCTAGCTTCGAATCTCAAGGACTTCCAGCGGTTGCCGAACGCGACGCTTCACGTCTTCAGCCGGGTCAGCCACGGCCTGCCCTACGAGATCGCCGAGGCCTTCAGCGAAGTCCTGGCGGACTTCCTCGAACACGGTGTGGTGACCGCCGCGACGCTCCAGCGCCAGCTGCGCGTCGGTATCGGCGTATCGGAGTAACGGCGTATCGGGGTGATTTACTCCGGCCGCGAAGCTCGCCCCGTCGCCCCGTCGCCCCGTCGCCCACTCGCCCCGTCGCCCACTCGCTGTTTCGCTAAGAACCGGCCAGGTCGCGCTTTCCCTGGGCGCTGGCGAGGGCGGCGTGGTTGAAGATGTTGCGCGACATGGATGAGACCTCGAGCTTCGAGCGCGCTGCGTAGATTTCGCTGCGCAGGGCGTGGGCAGACGCGGAGCCGGGTTCGGCGAGGACCGCGAATTCGACCAGGTGGCAGGCGAGGCGCAGGTTCCCTTCGGCCTGGAGGACGGCGGCACGTTCGAGGACGCGTTCGAGGCCGCCGGAGAGTTCGACCCAGGCGCGGGCCTGCTCGGCGCGGGGAGCGGGGAGGAGGTTGTCGAACTCCCCTTCCCACCAGCCGCCGTAGAGTCGCCAGACGTTGTGCAGGATGAACTGGGGGTGGTCGTAGACGGGCCGGAGGTAGGGCTTCGCCAGCAGGTCGCCAGGAATGGTGACTTCGTTGAGGATGCGGTCGAGGGTGGCGCCGGCGTTCATGAGCGCCAGCACCTGGCCTTCGAGCGAATCGAGGAGGTCCGCCGTGTCGGTGAGGGCGGTGTGGATCCGGCCGGCGCCGAAGATCGGCAGACCGTGGCCGGGGATCATCAGCTCGGCGCCGAGCCCGGCCATCGTGCGCAGGGCGGCCGCCCATTCGCCGACGTAGCGCTGCACCTTCTGGGGGTTGCCCGCGTTCGGGGCGGCCCAGATAAAGCAGTCGCCGGGGGCGAGGAGCTTGCGCTCGGGCACCCACGTCCAGGTCGCGTCGTCGGTCTCGCCGCGGGCGTGGTGGAGCTCGAAGGTGAGGTCGCCATGGCGCATGGTCAGGCGCTCGTCGTATTCGACGTCGGGATAGCGATAATTCTCCTGCCAGCGGAAGCGGTCGGGAGGGAAGGCGAACTGGCGGATGTTGATCGCGGTATTCCAGCCGATCGTCTTGCGGTAGCGGTCGAAGGCCGGGCGGACGAGGGAGTGGGCGTAAACGACGGGGCGCGGCCAGCGACGCTCTTCGGCATCATGGTCGAAGGGGCCGACGCCGAACACGTGGTCGACGTGGTGGTGCGAATAGACGGCGGCGGCGAGCGGTGCGTCGGGGCGCCAGCGGCGGACGGCCTCGTGCAGTGGGCGCGCGTCGTTCACGGCGCCGGTATCGAGCATCACAAGACCGTCGCCGGTGTCGAGGGTGTTGGCGCTGGCTAACCCTTTATAGAAGAGGACTCCTTCGGCGAGCTCTTCGCCTTCGGGGAAGCGCATGGCGAGGGGGTGGTGCTCGGTGACGAAGTCGGCGTCGCCGGTCCAGAGCCTCTCGGCGACTTCGCGGACGGTGGGCATAGGGGGTCCCTCCTGGATCGCGGGCAGTGTATCGCCCCGGCGGAGGGCCAGGCACGAAGGCCACTGCGAGATTTCTAAGAGGGTGGAAAGGCGACGGCATCTTTTCTAGAACAGGCAGGCGAACTAGAAAAGCGCCGCCCGAGAAATTGCTCATCGGCTTATTCTTTTCCAGGCGCGTGGACAGGGTGAGCGACCTTTTCTAATATAGAGATAGGAATTAGAAAATGCCCGCATGAATCCCTCGGATTTCGCGAACCCCGCCGGCCGGCTGGTCCAGAGAAGCTCTCCGGGCGGAGAGAGCTACTGGAGCTTCCTGCCCGATCAACTCCCGCCCGCCGGGGAAGGGTCGGCCATTGCAGCGGTCGCCAATCTGCTCGCCGAAGCCAACCACGCGCTCGGACGCCTCGATGGGATCGGCCAGTTTCTGCCCAACCCCGATCTGCTCGTAAGACCGTACATGCGCCGTGAGGCGGTGCTGAGTTCGCGTATAGAAGGTACCAGGGCATCCTTCCTGGACCTTGTAGCGTACGAGGCGGTCGCTCAGGGGTTGCCTGGCACTGATGTCCGGGAGGTCGCGAATTACGTGCAGGCGCTCGACTACGGACTGCGTCACGTAGACGACGGCGGCATATCGCGCGAGCTTGTCCAGAGCGTGCATCGTCATCTTCTTACCGGGGCTCGCGGCGAGGCGTTCTCGACTCCGGGGGAGTTTCGGACGATGCAGAACCACATCGGCACCAGTGCCGAATTGGCGGAGGCCCACTTTGTCCCCCCTCCGCCGGACGAAATGCACGGGGCGCTGGACCACCTGCTCACGTACCTGTCCGACACGCACCCGAACACTCCTGTGCTGGTAGAGGCAGCGTGGATGCACTACCAATTCGAAGCCATCCACCCGTTTCTGGATGGCAACGGTCGTGTGGGCCGAGTACTCATTCCGCTTCTCCTGGCTCACCGGCGCCGGCTCGCACACCCCCTTCTCTACTTGAGCCCCTACTTCGAACGACGGCGGGATCAATACTACGACCGCCTTTTCGGCGTTAGCGCTCGAGGCGACTGGCTGGGGTGGCTGCGCCTCTTCCTTGAAGCCGTGTTCGCGCAGGCTAAAGCTGGCTCTGACCTCGCACACAAAATCGTGGCCCTCGGTGCAGAGTGGCACAGCAGGCTCAATGCCGCGCATGCAACCCTCAATGCCCACCGGCTCGCGGACCTCGTTCATCAGTTCGTGGCCGTGGACGCGAAGTCCGCTGAGCGCCACCTCGAGGTCGCAACCCAGACTGCATACAACGCGATCAAGTCGTTGGAGCGAGTTGGCATACTCACCAACCTGGCGAAGCGTGATTGGGGCAGGGTTTACGTCGCCGAAGAACTGGTGTTGTTGCTCGACTCGCGGGACTGAACTGGGCAGGTCCGAAGGGCGTGACCTTGTTTCAAGACCCTGAGGACTGCTGCCCATGAAAATCTCCGGCCCCGCTTTCGTTTCAAAAGCAGGGTTGAAACTGAAATCTGTCCATCTGTCGCTTCAAGGACTGAAATCTGCTCACTCGCCCTATCCATTCCCCGTCTGGGCGGCCCGTGCTATCTTCGGCTTGCCGGGATCCCGGCCCCTTTCGCCCTCGCACAGCCCCCTGGGAGTGACCACTTTCGTGTACAGCGACCTGGCCATCTTCTCCGGCCGCGCCCATCCAGAACTCGCCCAGGCGATGTGCGCGCGCCTCGGCCGATCACTGGGCAAAGTCGACGTCTTTGAGTTCAGCAACGAAAACATCTTCGTCCAGTACCAGGAGAACATCCGGCAGCGCGACGTGTACCTGGTGCAGCCATTCAGCAGCCCGGTGAACACGTCGATCATGGAGCTGCTGGTGATGCTCGACGCGGCCCGGCGGGCTTCGGCCGGGCGCCTCACCGCCGTCATCCCCTACTTCGCCTACGGCCGCAGCGACAAGAAGGACCAGCCCCGCGTGCCGATCACCGCGCGCCTCATCGCCAACCTCCTCGAGACGGCGGGCGCCGAACGGATCCTCACGATGAACCTCCATGCCGGGCAGATCCAGGGCTTCTTCAACGTCCCGGTCGACGAGCTGAACGCCCTCTACCCGGTGAGCGCCCACTTCCACGGCGAACGGCTGGACAACTACACGGTGGTAGCTACCGACGTGGGCGATGAAAAGCGCGCCCGAGACATGGCCGCCCGGCTGGGCACACCCCTGGCGATCATCGAGAAGCGGCGGATCGGCAACAGCGGCCGGACGGAGGCGATGAACGTCATCGGCGAAGTGGAGGGCCGGAACGTCCTTCTGCTCGACGACGAGATAGACACCGCAGGCACGATGGTCGAGGCGGTCCGCGTCCTCCGCGCCACCGGCTGCGGCGAAGTCATCATCGCGGGGTACCACGCGGTCCTGAGCGGGCCGGCCATCCAGCGACTGACGGAAGCGAACGTCCGCGAAATCGTGGTCACGGATTCGGTGCCGGTGCCGGAGGCCAAGCGCCTGCCGAACATGACGATCATCCCGGTAGCGGCGCAGTTCGGCGACGCGATAGGGCGCATCCATTCGGGCCAGTCGGTGGGCGCGCTCTTCGTCTGATTCGAACTGAGGTTGAGGGTATACTCGGCCGGCCGGAGCGGGGAATCCGACACCGCGCCACGGAACCGCGGCGCGGGAATCGCCCTGACACGAGCCAAGAATCGAACGGAGCAAGAGGATGGCGAACTACCTGGTGGTCTACAAGGGCGGGAGCATGGCGGCGACGGCCGAGGCGCAGCAGAAGCAGATGGCGGCATGGGGGGCCTGGTTCGGGGGCATGGGGGCAGCGGTGGTGGACGGCGGCAATCCGTGCGGGCCTTCGAAGTCGATCGCCTCGAATGGCGCTGTCCGGGACGGGGCGGCCTCCGGCCTGAGCGGCTACTCGGTGCTGAAGGCGAACACCCTAGATGAGGCGGCAACCATGGCCAAGGGGTGCCCCATCCTGGCGGCGGGCGGGAGCATCGAGGTGTACGAGACGTTCAACGCGGGGTAGCCGCGAGGGCGTCCTTCGCCCAGGCGGCCCGGACAGTCCCGGGGTGCTTCGGACCTGGTTCTAACCATCGGCTCGTAGAGTTGCTCGCGCTGCCGCAAACGCCGCGCCCGTCGCCCCGTCGCCCACTCGCCTCGTCGCCCTCGCGGTAGGCCGTCCACGCTTCTGTCACCAAACGTACTCTCGTCAGTTCGGCACTGCATTTCCGACAATCGCTGGTAGAGATCAGTCATTGCCGCTTCGACTCATCGAAGCGAGCACCAGGCAGGAGGAACGAGATGAAGAGAATGCAGGACCTGATGTTGAGGGGTTACGTGGCCCTGAAGTCGCGGGAAGAGGAAGGGCAGGGGCTGGCCGAGTACGGCCTGATCCTCGCCCTGATCGCGGTCGTGTGCATCACGGCGCTGACGACGATGGGGACGAGCATCAACACCAAGCTCGGGGCGATTAACGCCGCCCTGTAGGATCCAGGCCACCGCCTGACTGGGCATCGCGAGCGGCGATGCCCGTCGCCCGCTCGCCCATTCGCCGACTCGCCCATTCGCAGAGCGGCTACCCGGCGAACTCCACGTAGGACTCGGTTAGCCACTGGCGCACCTCGGCATCGATGTCCACGGGCGACGTGACGCGGATGCCGTGGTAGGTGCGGCCCGTCGGGGTCCTGACCGTGCTGGTGATGCGCGGGTGTTCGCGCCGGTAGTTGAGCCCGAAGCTGAGGGCGACCCAGCGCGTCTTCGGTCGCAGCTCGACGAACGTGCGTCGGCGCTTGAACAGGATGCCGACGCCCACCGGTTCGACGATCACCGGCCCGAGACCCTCAAGGTGTTCGCGGACCGCCTCGAAGATTGCGCGTTCGACCGGCGGCCGGGCGCCAAAGTAGGCGTCGGCGGAGAGGGCTGGCGCGCAGACGTGCGATTGGCGCTTGCCAAACTCGCGTCCACATGCCGGGCAAGTCCAGTCCATCGGGCGATGCTACCGCCCAGCCCATCACCCCGCACCGTATCGGAGTGTCGGAGGGTCGGAGTGTGGGAGTATCGGAGTGTCGGAGTGTCGGAGTGTGGGAGTATCGGAGTGCGCCGACGCCGGAAGGAAGGCGTTCCCCGAGGGTGCGAAGGCGGGAGCCATGCAGCGGCCCGGGGCGGCCGCGGCTACCAGGACCTGCGCCGCGCCCATTCGCCCATTCG
>JBGPOS010000012.1:0-70727 GCA_041488155.1 Tepidiformaceae bacterium | reverse complement strand
GGGGGACGGAAGCGGTGGTCACGCGGCGGCTCCGATCAGCTCATGCGGCGCGTACCATCCAGGGGGGAAGCTGGCCCCACGCCCGACACCTGTCGGGGGTACCAGATGCTTCAGTGGTCCGTTCGGAGGCGGAATGACCGTTGACATGGGCGTGTTCGACCACATCGAACACCTTGCCGGCGTGCCTCTCGATCAGCTCTACGCCGAGCGCCTCATCCAGTTGGAGGCGCTGGACCAGGCAGGCTTCTTCGCCTACCACCTGGCTGAGCACCACACGCCCGCCGTGCACAGCATGGCGCCGTCGCAGAACGTTTTCCTCGCGGCCGCCTCGCAGCGCACACAGCGTCTGCGCTTCGGGCCGGGCGTCTATGTGCTCCCGCTCCATCATCCACTCCGTCTGATCGAGGAGATCAGCATGCTCGATAACCTTTCGGGCGGACGGCTGGAGATTGGGGTCGGCCGCGGCGGAGTACTCGAGGCCTACTTCTGGGGACAGGACTCGGACCCCGAGACGAACGCCGCGCGCTATGAGGAGACGCTGCAGGTCATCCGGCTCGGGCTCTCCAACGACTCCCTCTCGTTCCGCGGGCGCTTCTACGATTTCGACGAAGTGCCGATGCGCCTTCGCCCCAGGCAAACGCCGCACCCGCCACTCTGGTACATGCGCAACCCGGAGACGGCTGCGAAGGGCGGGATGAACTGCATCATCGTGGGATCGCTCGATACATTCGAAGCCAACGTCCTCCGTTACAGGCGTCTCTGGAACGAGTACCAGGGCGAGGGCGCACTCACAGCCCAGGGGAGCGTCCCACGCATCGGCCTGGTCGCGCACGTCGTACTCGCCGCGACGGTGGAGAAGGCCGTCGAACGCGCACAGCCAGCCTGGGCCCAGTACCGCTGGAACCTTGGCACACCGCGCAGGTTGGAAGCCGAGCGTCGCAGGCTCACCCAGTTTATCCAGGCCGAAGGCACCGGCGGCGGAGCGATGCAGGCGCCTGTGCGCCACCTGGCCGTGGAGGAGCGCCGCGACCTCGACGCATCGCTTCACGACCTCACGGAGGAGGAACGAGCCGCCCGCGACCGCCGCCGTCACGTCCCCGGGCCCATCCCCGGCGTGCTCGCAGGCACTCCGGAAACCGTTACCGAGTACCTCGACGAGTACATGACCACTGGCGCGAACTACTTGGTCTGCTCGTTTCAGTTCGGAAGCCTGTCGCACGAACACGCGATGGAGACGATTCGCCTGTGGAGCGCCGAGATCATGCCTCGCTACGGCCGGGCAGCTGCCGCTGGAGCACCGAAATGAAAGTCTGCCTTCTTGGGCCGGGAGCGTATGCAGGGCGCGTGGACAACGCAGACGGGTGGCCCGTCCCGTCGGAGCTTTGCGATCGCCAGACGGCGTCGCTGAGTTACAAGATTCAGCTCGATCAATTCCAGCTTGCCGATGAGCTCGGATTCGACTGGGTGAGTGTCTCAGAGCACCACTACGCACCCGGATTGATGACTCCGAATCCGCTCGTCCTGGCCGCAGCGGCGAGTCAGCGCACGAAGCGCGGCAGACTCGCGGTACTCGGCCCGTTGATGCCACTCACCAACCCGATTCGGGTGGCTGAAGAGTTGGCAATGCTCGACTCCATCAGTGGCGGCCGGCTCGTCGTGCTCTTTCTCCGTGGCACACCGAACGAACATCTCCCCTACTCGGTCGACGGCCAGCCGGCTGCGCGCACGCGCGAGGTAACCCGCGAGGCGACGCGACTCGTCCTGAAGGCCTGGCAGGAGCCGCGGCCGTTCAGTTGGCAAGGCGAGCACTTCACTTTTCACCGAATTTCGGTTTGGCCACGCACGGTCCAAGAACCGCATCCGCCCGTCTTCTTTTCGGGCAATAGCACCGAGTCGATTGAGTTTGCGGCTGCCAACAGACTCAACCTGGCGATTGGGTTTGCTCCGGCGCGACAGGTCGCGGAGCACGTGGACCACTACAAGAAATGCGCTGCTCAGGCGGGTTGGACACCGGCCAATGAAAACGTGCTGTTCCGCGCGCGTGCGCTCGTGGCTCCGGACGATGAGCAGGCTCAACAGATCGTCGACAAAGCGCGAGCCGCCATCGCCGAGCGGATGGCCCGGGCGACAGGCACGAACTATGGGCCGGCGGCCCACGCGGAGGCGCCACGAGCGGCCCCGGGCCAAGGCGGCGGAGCGCCCGGCGTTGCCGGTTTCCAGTTCTACGGCACACCGGAGACCATCGTTGAGCAGGTGAGGACCTATCACGCTGCCGGCGTCGGCATCATCGACGTGGCGTTCGCGGGCGATGCCTACGGCCGGGGCGGGACGGTGAAGGCTCTGACCGCCTTCGCCGAGGTGCTACCAAAGCTCCAGGCGATGTAGTGGCCTGACCCCCGCGAAGCTCCCCACCGTCATCGGTTCGTACCCGGCGTCCGGCCAATACTCGCGACGGGGGCGCTGGCGTCCCGCATGCCCGGCGGCGGGCAAGGGGATCCGGCGTATGCTTCAGGTGGCGCATGACTGTGTCTCTGAGTTACACCATTGAATACTCGGACTTCTTCATCCCGGAGTACCCCTTGACCGGGGAGCTCGCGACGGATGGCTTCGTGGCGCGCTTGTCCGGCACCGACGCCGAGGTGGAGCTCCTCGCCGCGTTCGCCACACAAGAAGAAGCCCGCCAGTTCGTGGAGCCGTATCTCCATGCGTGGGAGATGGCCGCAGCCGCGCTGCGCGGGTGGCCGGTCTTTCGGTTTCGGTTCCGGGCCGCTCAAATCCCTCGGGTTGGAGGGGGGCCCGGCTTCACCGCAACTATGGAAATCCGGATGTCCGCTGCGCTTGCCTTCAAGCTGGATGCTCTCCCGCCCCCGCCGGCCCGTCCGCTGTACGGGCCGTGGATCGACGCCATCTGGGAACACTTCCGGAGCTACCGAGAAGGGCGCCAGGCGCTCCTCCCTACCGCTTACATGTGCCTGTCGCTATTGGAAGCGAGTGTTTCCGGCGACCGACGGAAAGCAGCGGAGTTCTACGGGCTCGAGAAGAAGGCACTTGCCGAACTAGGAAAGCTAACGTCGGCGGTGCCCGACCCCCAAAAGGGCCGGAAGATCGTCGGGACAAGGCCTGCCGAGCTAACTCCGGAGCAGGAGAAGACAATCGAGGGGACTCTTGTGGATATCGTGCGAGCGGTGGTTCGCAAGGAACTGGAGTGAGAACGCTGTTCGTCGACCTCCGAAGCCACGTCTAGGTATGGGGAAGTCGAAAGCGATCCGGTGCGCCGTCGGGCAGGCGGACGGGGTGTGCGGCGCGATCTGGCGCATCTGGGTGACCAGGTCTGATGCCTACGTATCCGTGCGGGTCTTGGGAGGTTCATACAAGGTTAGCCTGCACGAGAGCGGACTGGGCAAAGCATCCATGACTCGAGAGGCGCTCGCCAAACCCGAGCGGTGGGCGAAGCTCGATCGGCCGATGCCAAGGGTGACATGGCGATTCCCACGGCCGGTCGAGGCGCAGGTGCCCTGTGCCTTCTTCCTGCTGCAGCCGTCTCGTGAGGTGGACCGCCCCGCTCCAGCGGATTCCGGAGATGTGGCTTGGATCCCCGCACCACCGATTGGAGCAAGCATAGAATTCCAACTGTGGATCGTCCCTCGAAACATCCGGCTTGGCCCGGATGACTGGCCGGCGAAGGCGGCCATGGCGACAGGGGCAATTGGATCCCTGGGGCTTGCGAATGGCGCAACCCTTTGGGTTACCTGGAGAGAGCTTCCAGACGATGCGGACCTGATGGCTTCGGTGGAGCCTCAGAGGCGGGCGTGGCGGGCGGTGGCGAGAACTGAAGAAGCGCCTGGCGACGGAGAGATTCGCGCTCTTGTGATCGGAGAGCGGAACGGAGGCGAATGGGGTCTGATCGACTTCTCACTCCGAGAGCCTTTGAACCGCGATGACGGCTCCGACCTCAGCGGTATCGGGTGCGTAGGTCGATGTGTCAAGGCTTCACTCTTCCCCGGAGCCGCGTGCTCCGCGAAGTGACCCCGTACTCGTCCTTCGCTCGACCGTCGCCAGCCGCAGCGCTGGTATACTCGGCCAGCTGGAGCCGCCATTGCATCGACCGCCGTTACGTCGCACCTCGATAGCGCCCGCGCGCTTGCTCCCCTCATCGCAGGCCACGCCGGCGAGGCCGAGGCCGCCCGCAGGCTCCCCGACGCCCTCGTCGATGCCTTCATCGATGCCCGCCTTTTCCAGATGTACGTCCCGAAAGCGCTGGGCGGCGACGAGATCGACTGGGTCGAAAGCATGCGTGTCCTCGAAGAGCTCTCGCGCGCCGACGGTTCCGCCGGCTGGAATGTGATGATCGGCGCCGGGAACGGGCGCTACGCCGCCATCATGGCCCCCGAGACCGCGGCCGAGGTCTTCGGCGACCCGCGTGCCGTCTGGGCCGCGGCGTTTCCACCCGGAGGCCGCCTCGTGCCGGTAGCGGGCGGCTATCGCCTCTCGGGAAGGTGGCCCTACTGCAGCGGCTGCCAGCAGAGCGGCTGGTTCCTCGCCGGCTGCCTCGTCCTCGACGGCGAACACGCTCGCCGCGGGGCCGACGGACGCCCGCTCATGGTCGTGGCCACCCTTCCCCGCAGCGAGTGGCGCATCCTCGAAACCTGGAACACCACCGGTATGCGGGGCACCGGCAGCAACGACATAGTCGTCGAAGACGTCTTCATCCCCACCCGCCGCAGTTTCGGCCTGCTCGACCCACCGCGAGCTACCGGGCCGCTTTACCGGATCTCGCCATTGTCGGTGCTCGGCCCCGGAGTTGCGGCCGTCTGTCTTGGCATCGCCCGTCATGCCATCGAAGGCTTCATCGATCTCGCCCACGGCAAGCGGCACACCCTCTCGAACACGCTCGCCCAGGAGCGGACCGTCACGCAAATGCGCCTCTCAGAGGCCGAAGGCACCCTTCGCGCGGCGCGCTCCTTCTTCTACGAAGCCGCTGCCTCGACCTGGGCTGCCGCCTGCGATGGCCGCGTGCCATTGCTCGAAGAACGTGCGGTCCTGCGCATCGCCTGCGTCACTGCCGCCCAGGCCGCCGCGCGGACGGTGGACCTCCTGTTCAGCGTCAGCGGCAGCTCGGCGATCCAGGCCTCGGCGCCCATCGAGCGCTGCTGGCGCGACGTCCACACAGCCGCCACGCACGTCACGGTCGCCGAGGCGAACTTCGAAACGACCGGCCGCGTGCTGCTCGGCCTCGACCCCGGCGCGACACTCCTCTAGTCATTTGTTCTAGAAGGCGCCCGCCGTCTCGAGGTGTCCTATCCCGGTAGCTCCAGCGGCCGAGCTTCAAAGACAACCCGCCAGTCCAGGATCTCGTCGATCATCGCCGTTGCCGCCGATTCCGCGACCTCATTCAAAGCCCGAGAGACGCCCGCATCCCCCCGGATAAGGGGTCTCCCTCGGGATCCCTACGCTGACGACGTGGACGGCGTGGCTCTCGCCGGCGCGAACACCGGCGAGAGCAGGTCGGCCGCTCCACATAAGAGGCTCCGACAGCCGGGATGAGCCGTATGGTTCTCCGGCTTGCGGCCGTCTAGGGCGCGGAAGCTGCATCAACGTGGAGCGTGCCCTTGAAACACACAGTGCCGAGTACGTTGCCAGGTGTTGCCATATCGCACTTGGCCTGCGTCCTGTACCCACCGGTCACTTGCGCACCTGTCAACCAGCCGCTTGTGACGACGCCGGTGATCGTGGCGATGCCCGTGGCGTCACTTTGAGTCACGTTGACGGTCGCGGTAAACGAGTGTCTCCCGCCATTGATGTGGTAATCGGCAACGATTGCGGTAGTGGTGCCGTCATCGGCGAAGCTTAGAATCTGCCCGGCATAAGTGCCTTCGCGGACTTCGCCCCCGACGACGCCTACCATGCCGCCAGTACCGTTGACTAGCCATTTCGTGAAGGTTGCTTCGCCGTTCCCTCCGGTAACGGCTGAGGCCACTCCGGGGTTCAATGAGAGAGTAAGGCCTAGAAGGCCCGCGACCAACGAGAGGGCGAAGACCGTCCGCCCACGTGTTGAAAGCTTGAACGTCATTTCCTCTTCCTTATTCTTCTGCTATTTGGCCAGGTGTCCGCCGCACTTGAGCTGCGCATTTCTCAAGCCCGGCGAATCGCCTGGTACCCTGCACGCTAAGGGAGTAGGAGTCGCGCGGCGTCCGTACGACACGCCATCTTCGAAACGAAGCCGCGCCCCGTTCGCGTTCGTCACATGGCGTAAAGTACGCAGTTCTAGGTCAGCGGGGGGGCGGAGCCAGCTCGTGCGTGAAGGCGTAAGCCGTTGCCTGTGCTTTGGAATGAACGTCGAGCTTGTTGTAAATGTTGACGATGTGGCGTTCGACGGTGCGCAGGCTCAGCACTAGTTCGGCGCCGATCTCGCGGTTGCTCTTCCCCTCGGCAATGAGCCTCAACACTTCCACCTCACGCGCGGTCAGCCCGCCGGGGTTAGTGGCTCGAACTGGCCTTATCGGGCCACGCGCCGATGCCACAAGAGCGGCGCGCGCCGCATACGCTCGGTCGAGGTAGAGCCTCGCGCCGTGCGCGTCAAAGAGGACGCTGGCCTCGTCGAGCAGCCTGAGAGCCTCACCTCTTCGCCTGCGGTGGATGGCGACCTCAGCGAGGCCGTGCAGACAGCGCCCCACTTCTACCGGGCACCGCGCTCGCTCTGCCCACTCCAGGCCGATGCGGTACCAGCCTTCGGCTTCATCGATGCGCTCAAGCCTCAGTGCGAGCGCGCCACGGATGTGGTCGAACCCGCGCCCGTCGGGTGGTGAATACCTGAGAATCTTCCACTCGTTGAGCTCTTCGTAGACACGCCGGACCAGGGCTTCGTCACCAAGAGCGGATAAGCACTCGTCTAGCTCGGCTATCGCATAGGGACGAAAAGCAATGTGCGTGGGGGACATTCGACTTAACTCCCTGCTCCATTCCTCCAGGTACATTCTTGCCTGATCCTCATAGCCGGCGTTGAAGCTTGTTCGGGCCAGGCTCCCCAGCAGGTGAGCGCGTAGATCAGCCTCAACGGGCGCATCCGGGGGTGGCAGCAGCTCAAGGGCCCCATCTGTATCCCCAGACATCTCGAGCCTCGCCGCGCAAACAACGGCAACTAAATGGCCGGCCTCCGCCGCGTCGCGGGTTCCCGCCGCCCCCTTCAGGAGCGAGTCAAATTGGAGGAAGTCGCAGCGGATCAACGCCGCTGCTTGCAACGAAGCGAGGCAGTTGAGTTCGGCGGGCCGAACGTGGTACTTGCGGGCGTAAGTGAGAGCGTCGTTGACGGCGGCGATTCCTTCGTCGAGCTTTCCCTCGAACAAGATCCAGGCGGCCGCCACACAGAGGGTATCGGCCGCTTTCTGGCGCTCACCTCCCTCGTCAAGCAAGGCGTGGGCGCGCCGGGAGAGAGAAACGGTGTCGCCTAGTCGCTTCTCCTGTGCAGCCCTAAACGCTTCTCTGTTGGCCAAATCACCGCGAAGAGCGACATCGTCCAACGTATTCGCAATCCTTGCAGCCTCTGCGGTCGCCGCGTTGGAAGCGTTATCGAACTCCCAACCAGCACGCACGAGCAACAATTGCGCCTGCAGACGAGGATCAGACTCGCCGAGCGCATTTAGAGCCTCGTCAATGAGGGCGACGAACCTTTCGCCGGTCAACATTGCGCTAGCACTTGCTTCAAGCGCGGCGCGGGCCACGCCCCGGCCGTCACCGCGCTCGCGGTAGATGCTCATCGCCCGCATCAAGGATCGCCAGGCGGGGCGGCTCTGAGCGTCGTTTCGTTGACAGCGGCCCAGGGCAACGAGGAGGGCACCCTCGTCCTCCCCAGAAACCCCCCTGGAGGCGGTGAGCAGTGTCAGACAGGCTTCGTAGTGGCGCGAGGCTTCATCCCAGGCGGTCGCCGCCTCGGCCTGCTCCGCCGCGAGCTTTGAGTAAAGCAAGGCCTTGCGCGCCTCGGCGCAGGCAAGACGGTAATGGGTTGCCAGCGCAGCCAGATGGGGCTCCAGGCGGCCAGCGTGATTAGTCTCCGTCGCCTCGGCGGCGCGAAGATGCAGCGCCTGCTTGCGAGACAGGCTCAGCCCTTCGTAGATCACCTGGCGGATAAGCGGGTGCCCGAAGACGTAGCTGCTCCCTTGCTCGCGCAGCATTGCCGTCTGGACCGACTCGTCCAGCGCCGGCGTGACCGTTGCTCCCTCGGCGCCTTCCATCGCCCGCAGCAGTGCTGTGTCGAAGCCATCGCCAAGGACGGCGGCACACTCGAGCAGCCGCTGGGTCTCGACGCCAAGCCTGGACAGTCTCCGGCCGATCACATCGTGCACACCCTGCGAGAGGCCCCAGTCTCCTGGTCGCGCTTCGGCGCCGGCGAAGCCATCCTCCTGGCTCTCAAGGTGGCGCACCACCTCCTGGACGAAGAAGGGGTTTCCCTCTGTCTGGTGGTGGATCGCGTGGACGAGCGACGCCACTGGTGTGGCGCCACTCAGGCTCGCGACGAGCGCACCGGTCTCATCCGCGGAAAGACGCGCGAGCGGGAGACGCTGGTCCTGTTGCTCCCGTGCCAGTTCGGCCAGCACGTCGAACAACGGCCGCGAACGGTCCACTTCCTCGGTGCGGAAGGCGCAGACGACCAGGAGGCGCGCGCTCCGGAGCCTGCGCGCCAGGTGCTGGAAGAGCAGCAGAGTCGACCGATCGGCCCAGTGCAGGTCATCGAGGCAGAGGAGCAGCCCGGTCGTCTCGCCCCTTCCTGCGAGGTCCAGGAAGAAGTCGGAGACTGCCTCGAAAAGGCGGTAGCGGGTGGCTTCGGGCCCGATCGACGGGTGCGGCGCTCCGTCGGGGACGTGGTTGCGCAGCTCAGGCACCAGGAGGGCCACTTCGGGCGCGGCCTCCGCGAGCCGCGCGCCCGCCTCCTTGTCCGCCGCCGTCCGCAGGTACTGGGCAATCGCCTCGGCGAAGGGCAGGTAGGGCGGCATGCCCTCCGTGTCGTACGAACGCCCCGAAAGGACGAGCCAGCCTGTTGCCTCCGCCCGGGCCTGGATTTCGAGCAGGAGGCGCGACTTGCCGATGCCTGGCTCGCCGCTAACGAGGACGACGCCGCCTTCGCCTCGCGCGGCAGACTCCAGCCGTACGGTTAGGGCTGCCAGTTCGCGTTCCCGCCCGACGAAGGGAGTGCGGCCCGCCAGCTTCAGCCGACGAAGCGCTGGCGCCGACTTGGGCATGGCCTACTCTCCTTCTGGCTGCATGGACTGCAAGCTCGGCGCCAGTCGCAACACGTCATGGACAAACCGTCAACGGTCGACCAGGCCATGTCAAGAAGTCCGACAGGCCGAAGGTCTCGACTTGCATGTGGTCTGAGACTCCGAATGTGGAGTCTGTGCTCCATCCTGTTGCCCCCACCTTCAAGGTAAGTAAGCGCCGAATCGAGGTCCCGAAGCACGGCGAGTGGACTGGGCGCGGGGGATCTGTCCCGTGATCGAACCTGCCCCCGAGGCGTCGTAGAATCCGCCCATCACGTAGGGGTGTTCGACCATGCGAGGATTGACCGGCGAGGCCGCGATTGTCGGCATCGCGGAGTTCGCGCCAGAGCGCAAACCTTCGCGAGCCTGGATGGGGCTGGAAGTCTATTCGGAGCTTGCTCGCCAGGCTCTTGAGGACGCCGGCCTGTCGATCCGCGATGTGAACGGGATCATCACCGGCAACAACCTCCAGGAAGCCCAGATGTTCATCCCCGCCACCTTGATCGAGTACATGGGCATCGAGTCGAACTTCTCAGAGGTGCTCGACCTCGGCGGGGCGATGGGCGCGGGCGCAGTCATGCGGGCGGCTGCCGCCATCGAGCTCGGCCTCTGCGATACGGTGCTCTGCCTGGTCCATACGACGATCCCACAGCGCAACCCCCAGGCGACTCCGGAGCACCGTGCGCGCGACTGGGGTGGAGGGATCTGGGGGTCACCCCAGGCGGAGTTCGAGATTCCCTTCGGGGCCGTCCAGGGCAGTTATGGCTACGCGATGATCGCGAATCGTTATCGCTACGAGTACGGGCTCACCTACGAGCAGCTCGCCAAGATCGCGGTCGACCAGCGGACGAACGCGCTTGCCAACCCCAAGGCTGCTTTCCGGAACACGCCGATCACGATCGAAGACGTCCTCAATTCCCCCATGATCGTGGATCCCCTTCACCTGCTCGAAATCGTCATGCCATGCTTCGGCGGCGCCGCCGTGGTCGTCGCCTCGAAAGAGGTAGCCGCCCGCACCAGGCACCGGCCGGCCTACGTCATCGGCGCCGGCGAAAACACGACGCACCGGTCAGTCACATACGACCCGGACTTCACCCACTCGCCGATCAAGGCAGCGGCCGACCGCGCATTCGCGATGTCTGGAGTCAAGCGCAGCGAGATCGACCTCGCTTCGCTCTACGACTGCTACACCATCACCGTCCTGTTGACGATCGAAGACGCCGGTTTCTGCGCAAAGGGCGAAGGTCCCAAGTTCGTCGAAGAGCACGACCTGACGTACCGCGGCGACTTCCCGCTCAACACGCACGGGGGCCAACTGAGCTTCGGCCAATCCGGGCTTGCCGGCGGCATGTCCCACGTGACAGAGGCCTACCTGCAGATGACAGGAAGGGCCGGTGACCGCCAGCTACCGAAGTGCGACACGGTTTTCGTCAATGGCAACGGCGGCATCATGAGTGAGCAGGTCTCGCTCGTCCTGCGCGGAGCTTAGGCGTGTCGAAGTACCGAAAAGGCCCTCTGCCCATACCGGTCCCCACGCCAGTCACCCGGCCCTTTTGGGATGGGACTCGCGAGCACCGCCTGATGCTCCAACGCTGCAAGGGCGGCCACACCTTTTATTACGCTCGCACGCACTGCCCCGAGTGTCTCTCTCCGGACCTCGAGTGGGTGCAGGCGAGCGGCCGCGGAAAGCTCTACAGCTATACGGTTGCCCGGCGCGAGCAATCGCCTGAGTTCGCCGCCGACGTGCCCTACATCATCGCTGCCGTCACCCTCGACGAAGGGCCGAGGATGACCAGCCTGCTGGTCGAAGCCGACCCGGACAACGTCCGCATCGAAGGCCCCGTCGAAGTCGTCTGGGACGACGTCTCGCCCGACCTCTCTATGCCGTTCTTCCGCCCCGTCGGGGGTTGAAGTCGGCTGATCGACAGCCGGCCCTGCCTCAGCCCGGACTGGCTACGTCCGCTCGGTGGTGCGAGCCTCTATCTCGTAGAGCGCGTCAATACCGATCGTTTCGCCGATCTCGTGGATGACGCCAAGCACGTCCGGGCCGGTCATGCCAGCGCTCTGCCCCTTCATGATCGCTTCGTACCCAGTCTTCATCGCCTGGAAGGCGAGCACCTGGGAACTCATCGGGTCCACCGCCAGCGCGTAGCCCGCTGTCAGTAACTCCGCGGCCGGCCGGCCAGGGCCAATGAACATGGCTGCCAGGGGCACTGTAGACCCGCGCGTCGCAGCAACGAATTGCTCCTCACCGCGCGGCATCGGCATGAGCAGGTCCGCGCCCGCCTCCTCGTAGACCGCCAGTCGCTCGAGGTTCGCCTCGATCCCCTCGTGGGCGAACGCGTTGCAGCGCACGATGATCACGAGGTCCCGGTCGCGGCGGGCGTCCGTGGCCGCTTTGATGCGTCCGGCCATCTCTTCGGCCGAGACCAGGTGTTCGACTCCCTTGTGGTGGTGGGCCCGCTTGGGCGCGACCTGGTCCTCAATCTCAACCCCGGCGGCACCGGCGTCTTCCAGGAGCCGGATCGTGCGCGCCATGTGGACTGCGTCGCCGAAGCCAACTCCCGCATCCACGACGACCGCGATTTCGACCCGCTCGGTGATCGCCCGGGTTGCCTCGGCCAGCTCAGTAGCGGTCAGCAGGGCTTCGGTCACCCCGCGCTGGTAACCGAGACCGCCACCTCCCAGGTAGATGGCGCTGAATCCGATCCTCTTTGCAAGCGCCGCCGAGAGCGCGTCGAGAGCGAGGGGCGCCACGGTGAGTTCGTTCCCCGGACGCCGCAGTCGCGCACGAAACTCACCCCTCGTTGTCACGCCTGCGAGTCTACGCTGAACCGGGCGTTCGATGGGCAGCCGTTCTTTCGAAGTGTCAGCTCGTGCTACGGGCCCGGCGACGGACGAGATGCTGGTATCATCGCCGCCCATCGGAGGGGCCATGGCAGCGCGCATCTTGAGCGAACTCGACGGGGACGGAGTGTTGCTCATCACGTTCAATCGCCCCGAGAAGAAGAACGCCTTCGATGAGCAACAGTGGCAGGAGGCTGCCGCCGCGTTTCGCGACGCCCGCACCGACCCGCGAGTCGCCGTTGTCGTAGTCACTGGCGCCGGGGGAGACTTTTCTGCCGGGGTCGATCTCAGCTCGTTCGGCAGCCGCAGGGAACCCGGCAGCGAGGACCGGGCTTCAGGGTACGCGGTTTTCATGGAGGCCCTGACGGAGTTCGACAAGCCCCTCCTCGCGGCTGTGCGCGGCGTCGGCGTCGGAATCGGCTGCACGATGCTGTTCCACTGCGACGTGGTCTACGCAGGCGAGAGCCTGCGACTGCGTCTGCCGTTCGCCGCCCTGGGCCTCGTGCCCGAGGGCGCAAGCAGTTACATGCTTGCGGTCGTCGTTGGCGCCCGGCAGGCGGCCGAGTTGTTGCTGGCCGCGGAGTGGATAGATGCCGCGCGTGCCGTCGAGACGGGCATCGCGACGGCTGCTATGCCCGACGACGAGGTCCTGCCGCGAACCCTGGAGAAGGCGCGCGACATGGCGAAGTTCGCGGTCGGGTCGCTACAGGGCATCAAACGCACGCTGCTCGCGGCCCGCAAAGCCGGAGTCGAGGCGGCACTGGGGGCCGAGGCCGAAGGGATGGCCGCCCAGGTCGGGTCGCCGGAGAACCTCGAGGCTATCGCTGCCTTCCTCGAGCGACGGCCGCCGGACTTCAAGAAGCTGCGGACTGGACAACCCACCCCAGAGCCTGAACCGATCTGAGACAGCACTACGGAAGGCGGGTCGCACGGACGTTCCTCCCAATACAATGAACGCCCGTCGGGCTGCTGTGATCGCCTGGCGCTACTACCAGGGCAGCTGGGTGCTCCCCGCGGCCACCATCCTGCTGGCAGCACTGGCGGCCCGCGACCTGTTCGTCTCCCCGGTCCCACCCTGGATCGCCGTGATCGAGTTCCCGGTCTTCCTCTTCGTCGTGTTCGCACCATTTGTCGACGCCGCCCAGCGCGAGCATCGCTGGCACGTAGCCCGCGGCAGCGTGACGGTCGCCACCCTGCCAGCGCCGCAGAGGTCGTGGTGGTGGCGTCAGCTGCGCTTCGCAGTGAGCCAGTTCCGCCAGCCCTGGTGCTGGAGCCTGCTCGGTGGGAAGGTCGTCCTCCTTGTGCTCGTCAGCCGGTTCGCGCCCTCGGTAATCAAGGTCGTCGCTCTCGCGCCGGACGCTGTTGCCATCGCCGCCATGGCGACAATCGTGGGCACGGGTTGGCGCCGCCAGGCCGCCTGGGACCGCTTCGTCCCCCGCAGCGAACTTCCCCGTTGGGCGCAGCGGGGCTTGAGTCGCTGGCCGTTAACCGCGGCCGTCGGAGGAATGGCGCTGGCTCTCGTCAGCGGCGGGATGGCCTTTTACTTCCTCGCCCTCGACGCCTGGCCGTTGGAGTTCCTCTGCGGCATCCAGGGGTTCTGGCTCGCCGTCTCCTCCTTGCGGCCGTTCTCGCCGCTGGCAGCATGGCGACAAACCGACCATCCGACCGCCGCGCCGCCATTTCGCGCCAGCCGCACCGCCGCTTGAGAAGGGCCGCGCCCTACTTCCCTGGTTTCGCCGCGCGCAACTCCGAGCGCTGGATCTTCCCCGTCGCGGTCTTTGGCAGCTCGGCCACCACGATGATCCGGCGCGGTCGCTTGAACCCGGCCAGTCTCCCCCGGCAGAACTCGGCCAGTGACTTCTCGTCGATGCTCCGCCCGGGACTCGCGACCACGTACGCAACCGGCAGGGTCAGGCCCTCGCTCGTGACCTCACCGATGACCGCGGCTTCGAGCACGTCGGGATGTTCCACAAGGACCGCCTCGACCTCAGCCGGCGAAACCCACTCGCCAGCCACCTTCATCATGTCGTCCGAACGTCCCAGGTAGGTGTAGAACCCGTCTTCCGAACTGGCGTACATGTCGCCGGTGCGGGCCCAATCCCCCCGGAAGGTCTTCCGAGACGCCTCGGCCTGGCACCAGTATCCGGTCGCAGCAGAGCCCCCCGCCACATACAGATGCCCGGTCGAGCCCGCTGGCAAAGGGGTTCCCGCATCATCCTCCAACTGAACCTGGTAGCCGCCGACCGGCGTCCCGGACGAGCCCGGTCGCGACTGAGCCCGGCGATTCGAAATGAAGATGTGGGTCAGCTCGGTCGACCCGATTCCGTCCAGGATCTCGACCCCGAACTGTCCCTGGAAGCGTGTGAGGAAGTCGGCCGGGAGCGCTTCGCCCGCCGAAACCGCCTGCCGGACCGATCGGAACGTGTCGCCCGGCAGGTCGGCCGCGAGGACGGCCCCGTACGAAGTTGGCACGGAGAAGAACAGCGTCGGCCGCTCTGCCGTGACAACATTCGCGATCAGCGCCGGTGTGGGCGGGCGGGTTGACTCGATGATCGCGGTAGCGCCGGCCGAAAGCGGAAAGCTCATCGAGTTTCCAAGGCCGTAGGCGTGAAACAGTGGCGCGACGGAGAAGCAGCGGTCCTCGGCCGTGAGCCCGAGCACCTCGCGTGCGTAGCCCTCAGCGGTCAAGCGCAGGTCGACGTGGCGATGCATCGCCAGCTTTGGCCGTCCGGTCGTCCCCGAAGTGCAGAGCCAGAACCCGGGCGAATCCTCCCACGTCGCGAACGCTTCTCCATTGGCTTCCGCCGTCATCCGCTCATCCCATCGATGGACGCGCCTCCCCTCGGGTGCGAGATCACTTTCGCCGGCGATGATGAAGTCGCCGAGCTCAGGTGCCCCCGCTATGAGGCCGGGGAGCGCGGCCTCGGCCCGCTCCGCCGACACCACCGCCACCCGCGCCCTCGTGTCGGCCGCTATCACCCCAAGGTCCCGGCCCGGCAAGAGCGGATTGAGTGGCACGGGGATGGCGCCGATCCGCACCGCCCCGAGAAACGTCGCGATGAACTCCGGGCTGTCGAGGAGCACCAGCAACACCCGCTCCTCGGGCCTGACCCCCAGCGAACGCAGGCCGCCAGCCGCCCTCCGCACGCGTTCCAGCAGCTCGCCGTATGTGACGGACCCGCCCCGGAACCGGAGCGCAACTCGGCTCGCGTCGCCGCTCTCAATCCGGCGATCCAGGAGATACTCCGACGCGTTGAACGGTTTCATCGGCCCGTGCCCCTATCCCATGCGGACGTATTCGAAATCTGGCGGCTTCCCGTTGATGCCTTTGGCCGGCGCTGCGATCCACGAAGCCATCTTCCCCGGCTCGTAGACAGGCTTCATCAGCGATTGGACGTAAGCCTGGTCGGCCACGCCGGGCAACCACTCGCCCGATCTCCTCTCCCAATCCTCGCGGCTGATCTGTTTCCCCTCGGGATCGAAGCAGAGGCTCGCGTAGGCGCCGATGCGCCGGTTGAAGCGCCGGTTGGGTAGCCGGAGCTCGACTCCGCTCAGCCCGAAGCCCGCCAGCGTCCGGTTCCAACGGTCGACTCCTCGCTGGCAGTCGCGTACGTACGCGTCCCGAAGCACCTCGTTGAGTGCGTTCCGGAGAGGCACCTCGCGCTCGACCAGTCGCCCCTCCTCCACCAGCGGGAGTCTGTAGCCGGAATCTAATGCCAGGTGGTCCGGGTAGTTCGACTCCCGGTAGCGTCCTTTCAGGCCCGCCGCGAAGTAGTCAGCCGCGTTGCTGCTGACCTCCCCGCCGAAAAGGTCGATGGAGAGGCTGAACCAGCGGTTCAGGTACCTTTGCACGGTCGCGATGTCGATGGCGCCGGCGGCCCTCGGATCTTCGCCCCTGGACATAAGCTCCGCAGAGCGCTGAACGATCCGGTCGATCCCCGACTCGCCCACGAACATGTGGTGCGCTTCCTCTGTCAGCATGAAGCGAGTCGTTCGTGATAGCGGAGAGAATCCACTTTCGGCAAGCGACGCCAACTGATACTTGCCGTCGCGGTCCGTGAACATGGTGAACATGAAGAACGAGAGCCAGTCGTCGATGGGCTCGTTGAACGTACTCAAGATGCGCGGCTTGTCCGGGTCGCCTGACCTCCGTTCGAGCAGGTCTGCCGCCTCCTCTCGTCCGTCGCGGCCGAAATAGCGGTGCAGCAGGTAGACCATCGCCCAGAGGTGGCGGCCCTCTTCGACGTTCACCTGGAACAGGTTGCGAAGGTCGTACATCGAAGGCGCCGTGTTGCCGAGCAGCCGCTGCTGCTCCACCGAAGCGGGCTCGGTGTCTCCCTGCGTGATGATGATCCGCCGTAGCGCGTTGCGATGCTCCCCCGGGACGTCCTCCCAGGCCGGACGGCCCGCGTACTCACCGAAGCCTATTCGGCGCTCCTCGGCGTCCGGTTCGAGGAAGATCCCCCAGCGGTAGTCGGGCATCTTCACGTAAGCGAACCGGGCCCAGCCACCGGCCTCGACGCTCACGGCCGTCCGCAGGTAGACGTCGTGTGCCTGCCAGCCCTGGGGGCCAACATCCATCCACCAGTTCAGAAAGTCTGGCTGCCACTGTTCGAGCGCCCGCTGCAGGCGCGTGTCCGATTCGAGACCGACGTTGTTGGGGATTGCCGAGAGGTCAGGCACCACTCCTCCTCGAGCCGCCGCGCGACTCGCTCACGTCCTTGTGTAATCGAATCGAGGGCGTTCCGGTTTGCCGTAGAGGGTCAGAGCGCCCGCTTCCCCCGTTGCATTCGGGCGGGTGAAGATCCAGTTCTGCCAGGCCGAGAGGCGCCCGAAGATCCGGGTCGCCATGGTCTCCGGTCCCCCAAACCTGGCGGAAGCTTCCAGTCCCGTCAGGGCGTCGGGCGAAAGACTGGCTCTCTCCTCGACGGCGATGCGGATCGTGTCTTCGAAGTCAATCTCGTCGACGAGGACCGTCGCCAGCCCGGCCTCGTCCATCCTCGCCGACGCAATGGCCCCGCATCCACCCGCGTCGAGGATTCCTGCGACACGCGATGGCTCGTTGAGAAAACGCGTCGAAAGCCGCGACATCCCGTTCCAGCCCGGGAGCAACCCGTTGGAGAGGCTGCCCGGCCGGGAACGCACCGCCGGGGCATCCAGCACGTAGCTCTGATCCGCTGCGAGCAGCAGCTCGAAAAGCGGACCAGCGAAGCACGATTCCCCATCCACGATTGCAAAAAAGCTGCGCGCCGTCAGGTCGAGCCTCCTGAGCACGCGCGCCAACAGCAATCGCGTCTCTCGCACGATCCAGCGGTCTCCATCGCCGGCCAGCAGTTCTCCGCAGGCATGCGCAGCTTCGATGTCGCCCCTCGTGTGCAGCAGGATGAGCCCGATTTGGGGGTAGTTGAACCGCAGCCGAAGAAGCGCATCGTCGAGCTCGCGCGCCATGCGCAGCGGCCACCACGAAGCCCCCTCCGCCTGCGCCTGGACTCCGTCGCGCGGCTGGCCAACCTGGGGGCCCGCCACTGTGAGATGGGCCAAGCGTGCGCCATGGTCGAAGTCGAGGCTTACGTGGCGATAGGCGATCCGATCCGCCTCGACGATGGGTGCGAGGTCGTCGAGGGAGACTCCCGGTCCTGCAGCTTCTTGCCTCGATCCGGTGCTGGCCGCGTCGACTCGCGCCTCCACTGCCTCCGCGAATCGGCTGCGCGGCGCGACGGCGTCAACGAGGCCCCAGCCCAACGCCCGCTTCCCCTTCACCCCTTCTGCCATTGTGGCAAAGAGATCCACCAGATCGGGGCGCACCGATCGTTTGTCTACCAGCCTCGTCAGCCCGCCCGTGCCCGGAAGCACCCCCAGCAACGGTATCTCTGGCAGGCTCACTGCGGATGAGCCGTCGTCCACCAGCAGGATCTCGTCGCAGGCGAGCGCGAGTTCATAGCCGCCGCCTGCGGTGGCGCCGTTGCAAGCGGCTATGTACCGCTGGCCGCTCTCCGCGCTCGCCTCTTCGATGTAAAGCCTGGTTTCGTTGGTGAACTTACAGAAGTTCACCTTATGGGTATGAGACGACCGGGCAAGGGAGTGGATGTTGGCCCCGGAGCAGAAGATGCGGTCATCGGCTGAACTGATGACCACGGCCCGTACCCCCGGATGTTCGAACCGGAGCCGCTGGACCGCGTCCGCCAGTTCGATGTCAACGCTGAGGTCGTACGAGTTGCCCTTCAGCTCGATGGCCGGGTCCAGCCCGCCGAACTTCTCTACCCCCAGCACGAGCCGCGCGCAATCGCCCTCGACCCTCAGCGTCCAGTGCCGGTAGCGCGCGGGATTCGTTTCGAAGGCGATGGCCGGACCCGGGGCTGAGGCCATAGAACGTCGGTCCTTCCGGCGGGCGAAACTCCCGCCCATTCTATCGCCCTCTCGCCGGGACCATCGAGCGCGGCCTCGATGGAGCCTCCACTCCCTGTATACTTCGCTTCACACGAAACGTTGGAGTCCCGACCATGGCGCGTCCTGTGCTTCGCACGGCCCTGTGCGACATGCTTGGCATCGAATACCCCGTCGTGCTCGCGGGCATGGGACCCGTCGCCGGCGGGATCATGGGACCGGTGGCCACCGCCGAACTCGTCGCCGCCGTCTCGAACGCGGGCGGCCTCGGCGTGATCGGTGGAGCCGGCTTCGGCCCCGAGCGGCTGCGCGAGGAGATCAACACCGTCCGTTCGATGACCGACAGGCCCTTCGGTGTCGACCTCCTGCTCCCGTCGAACTACATGGGCGGCGCCGCCAGCGGCGAGATGCCGCCTGACCCGCGCGACCTCATCCCCGCCGCCACGCGCGCCGGCGTTCGCAAGATCGCCGAGGACCTCGGCATCGCCTGGCAGGAATACCAGGCGCCTCCTGCCGCCCAGCCGGTTCGGGCGATTCGCCCCGGCGGAGGCCTCTCCGACGCCCAGATGGAGATCGTGATCGAAGAGAAGGTTGCCGTCTTCGCCTCAGGTCTGGGAAACCCGGCGCCGTGGATCGAACGACTGCACGCGAGCGGTACGAAAGTGCTCTCACTCGTCGGGAACGTGAAGAACGCCCGCCGCGTTGCCGATGCCGGCGCCGATGTCGTTGTCGCCCAGGGCACGGAGGCAGGCGGCCACACCGGGCGCATCGCGACCCTCGCGCTCGTGCCCCAGGTCATCGACGCAGTCTCTCCGAAGCCCGTCATCGCCGCCGGCGGCATCGCCGACGGGCGCGGGATTGCTGCCGCTCTCGCGCTGGGAGCAGTGGGCGTCTGGTGCGGGACCGCCTTCCTCGTTTCCGACGAAGCCAATCAGCCGTTGCTCCAGAAGCAGCGCATCATCGCCGCGACTGAAGAAGACACGCGCGTTACCCGCCTCTACAGCGGCAAGACGATGCGCAACATCACCAACCCGCTGATCGAAGCTTGGGAAGCAAGTGGCATTCAGCCGCTTCCGATGGGCCTCCAGGGCCTGCTCATCCAGGATCTTGTGTATTCGGTGCGCAAAGCCGGCCGCGAGGACCTGCTCATGAACGCCGCCGGCCAAATCTCTGGCATGCTCCAGCAGGTCAGGCCGGCGGCAGCCATCCTCCACGACATGGTCGCCCAGGCCGCTGACATCATCGGCCGCAGGCTGCCCGCCACTGTCACGGCCGTCCCGGAGTAGATCGTGGCTGACGGGGCCCTCGCAGGCATCCGGGTGGTCGAGTTCACGGACGAGCTCGGATCCTACTGCGGCCGTCTGCTCGCCGACCTGGGCGCCGACACGATCAAGGTCGAGCCCCCGGGCGGAGGTGTTCAACGCAGGACACCTCCCTTCTATGCGACGGCTGCTCCTGGGCCTGACACCAGCATCGCCTTCTGGGTGCACAACACCTCCAAGAAGTCCGTCGTGCTCGACCTGGAAGCGAGCGAGGGCCAGGACCTCGCGCGCGAACTGGCTCTCAGCGCCGATGTTGTCCTCGAAGACAACGCCCCCGGCTACCTCGCCGCCCGCGGCCTCGGCTACCCCGATCTCCGCGCCGTGAAGCCGTCACTTGTCTACACCTCCATCACCGGCTTCGGTCAGACCGGCCTCCATTCGCACTACGCCTACAGCGACATCGTCGGCCAGGCGATGGGCGGGATCATGACCCTTGCCGGTGAGCCGGCCGACCCGCCAAACGTCATCTACGGTCATCAGGCCAACGCCTCCGCGAGCATTCAGGCTGCCCAGGGCACGCTCCTCGCTATCCTCTACGCCGAAGCGACCGGCCATGGCCAACTGGTCGACGTTTCTGCACAGGAAGCCGTTTCGATGTCCCAGGAGACGGCGATGCAGACCTGGGATCTGCAGAGGCGAAACCGCACCCGGACCGGAGAACGAGGCCTGATTCCTGTTCCGCTCCCGGGGATGGGCGTCTACGAATCGAAGGGCGGTGGCTACGTCACTCTCTACATCCTTGCGCCCAGCGGCGCCGACTTCCCCGAAATGGTCTCCTGGATGCGCGAGCGCGGCATGGCTGCCGACCTCGACGAAGAACCCTACCGGACGACCTGCGAGAGCCTGAACCTCGGGACGCTGTCGCAGGTCATGGCAAACCCCCAGTCCGCCGTCGCCCTCTTCCCCCAACTAAGCCACCTGAACGACGTCGTGACCCAATTCATCGCTTCCCTCACGGCAACGGAGGCCTATGAGGAGGGTCAACAACGACGGCTCAGCGTGGGGATCGTTTCGACCGCAAAGGACCTGGCTGAGAACCGCCAGCTTCGGGCACGCCACTGGTTCCGGACGATAGATTTCGACTCCCTGGGCGCGGCGGTCGAGTTCCCGGGCGCCCCTTACCGTCTCTCGGAGACGCCCGTCGAGATAGCCCGCCCGCCCCGGTTGGGCGAGCACACGCATCAAGTGCTGGCCAGCCTGCGCTAGCAAACAAGGGAGGGCACCATGGCACTTCCACTCGATGGGATCCGCGTCGCGGACTTCTCCTGGTTCGGCGCAGGCCCGATCGCGGCCCAGACGCTCGCCACCTTCGGCGCCGAGGTCGTCCGGATCGAGTCGGAAACCAAGATCGACTCCCTGCGCATCGTCCAACCCATCGCTCTCAACCCCGATGGGACCTTCAAGACGGGCTACAACGTCTCGGGCTATTTCAACAACTTTAACGCGGGCAAGCTCGGCATCCAGCTCGACCTGAACACCGAGCGAGGCCAGGAAATCGGCTACCGCCTGATCGAAAAGTCAGACGTCTTCCTCACCAACTTCACGCCCCGTGTCATCGACAAGTGGAACCTCCGCTACGAGCAGATTGCCGCCGTGAACCCCCGCATCATCGCGGCCTATTCCCCGATGCAGGGTCTCGAAGGCCCCCACCGGGACTTCCTCGGCTTCGGCGCGGTACTGACGCCCGTGACCGGGATCAGCGAGATGTCCGGATTTCCCAATCGCCGGCCCATCGGCGTCGGCACCAACTACCCGGACTACGTCGTAAACCCCGGACACACCGTTACGGCGATCCTCGCCGCGCTGCGCTACCGCATCCGGACCGGCAAGGGCCAGCGTGTCGAACTTCCCCAGATTGAATCTGTCGTCAACGTACTTGGCACTGCCGTCGCCGAATACCTCGCCAACGGCACTATTCCCACCCGCGGCGGGAACCGCAGCCCCATCGCCGCTCCGCACGGCGCCTTCCGCTGTGCCGACGACTCCGAGTCTGTCGGCTCGCCCGACCGCTGGGTCGTCGTCGCTTGCCAATCTGACGACCACTGGGTGCAGCTCTGTGACGCCCTGGGTAACCCGGGTGTGGCCTCCGACCCTCGCTTCGCGACCTTCGCTGCCCGCAAGCGGAACGAGGACGACCTCGAAGCCCTGGTCGCCGGCTGGACCCGGGACCGCCGTGCCGAGGATGTCATGCTCCTCCTCCAGGAGCGCGCGGTGCCAGCGGGAGTCGTCCAGAACGCCCAGGACATGCTCGATCGCGATCCCCACGTGAAAGCGCGCGGCTACTACCGCTACCTGGAGCACGCCGAGACGGGACGCGCCGCCTACGACGGGCCCGCCATGGTCTTGAGTCTCACCCCCGGCGTCCTCGCTGCGCCCGCCCCACTCCTCGGCGAAGACACCTTCGATGTCTGCGAACGGATCCTCGGACTCTCTCCGGACGAGATAGCCGACCTCGTCGCCGAAGGGATCCTTCACTAGCCATTGGGCGGACTTCAGGCTAGTTTCATATTCGTGGCGGTGTAGTCTCGACCACACGCGGAGTGGCCGAGACTCCCTCCGGCGGAGTCCCAGCGCTTTCCTCCCGCGTCTGCGGGACGATGGAAGGGAGAAGTGCCGTGGCGTGGTTGCTGGTGGTAGCTGCGGGATGCCTTGAAGTTGCCTTCGCGGTTTCCCTGAAACAAGCCCACGGTTTCACCCGTCTCTGGCCAACCCTCGCAACGTTCGCCGCGGGCGGAAGCAGCTTCCTGATGCTATCGCTCGCTCTCAAGTCGCTGCCCGTCGGCACGGCCTATGCCGTCTGGACCGGACTGGGCGCTGCCGGCACCGTCGCCGTAGGCATAGCCGCCATGGGCGAGCCGGCCACCGCGGGCCGTCTCGCGTCGATCGTGCTCGTGCTCAGCGGCATCGTCGGCCTCAAACTCTACGAGGGATAGCGGCCGCCGGGGGTAGCAGGTCCGGACCACGTGGCCACAGAGCGCGCCCATCCTTGTGCTAGGCTTAAGGTGATTCTGGCCGGAGGCTGCCGCCGTGGGTCCGATTGTCATCATTGTCATCGTCGTCCTCGCCCTGTTCTTCGTGTTCCTGCTCTGGCGCACCTACAACGGCCTGGTCCGTTCACGGGTTCGGGTCAAGGAAGCTTGGGCAGGCATCGATGTCCAGCTCAAGCGGCGCTCGAGCTTAATCCCGAATCTCGTGGAGACGGTCAAGGGCTACGCCTCCCACGAAAAAGAGGTCTTCGAGAACGTCACCCGCGCTCGCGCCATGCTCGACAACGCCCAGGGCGCGAAACAGGCGGCCCAGGCAGACAACATCCTCACCGGCACCCTCCGATCCCTCTTCGCCGTCGCCGAGAATTACCCGGACCTCAAGGCAAACCAGAATTTCCTCGAACTGCAGCGCGAACTCACCGATACCGA
Organism: Tepidiformaceae bacterium; assembly: GCA_041488155.1. Taxonomy (GTDB): domain Bacteria; phylum Chloroflexota; class Dehalococcoidia; order Tepidiformales; family Tepidiformaceae; genus JBGPOS01. The sequence continues at coordinate 47,507 of JBGPOS010000012.1, read as the reverse complement.
GGACAAGATCGCCTACGCGCGCCAGTTCTATAACACCAACGTCAGCGGCTACAACCAGACCATTCAGGTCTTCCCCAACGTGATACTGGCGGGCATGTTTCGCTTTACGGCCGCAGAGTTCTACGAGGCCGAAGAGGAAGCGCGCCAGGACGTCAAAGTCAGCTTCAGCGCCACCTAGCGTGCAGCCCAGCCGCTCCGGGCCCGCGAGTACCCACCAGTGACCAACCCCGCCGCTGGACGGGTGCTTGTCTACGACCGCATTGGCGCGAACAAGCGCGCGACGTTTCTCCTGATGGCGGTCTTCTTCGTCCTTGCGGGGGGCCTTACGACCCTCATCCTCCTGGGGATAGGGGCGCCCATCGGGTTCCTCGGCTTCGTCGGCGTTTTCCTCATCCTCTACGCCGTCATTAGCTACTACGCCTCGACCCGCGTCGTCCTCTCCATCTCCGGCGCCCACGAGGTGACGAAGGAACAGGAGTGGGAGTTCGTGCGGAGGGTCGAGAACCTGGCGATCGGCGCCGGACTGCCCATGCCCCGCACCTGGGTGCTCGAAGACTCCGCCCCGAACGCATTCGCCACCGGGCGCGACCCGAACCATTCCCACGTCGTGGTGACCCGCGGCCTGCTCGACAAGCTCGAACCGATCGAGCTCGAAGGTGTCATCGCCCACGAGATGTCGCACATCGGCAACTACGACATCCGCTTGATGACCCTCGTTACGGTGCTGGTAGGGCTCATCGCCCTGGTCTCCGACGTGTTCCTGCGTTACGCCTGGTTCGGGGCCGGCAGCCGCTCGGGCAGCCGCGACAAGAACGGCGGCGCGGCCGCGATCATCATCATCGTCGTCGCGATCCTCGCCGCCATCCTCGCCCCCCTGATCGCTCAAACCATCAAGTTCGCTGTCAGCCGCCGGCGCGAATACCTCGCGGACGCCAGCGGCGCCCTCCTCTGCCGCAACCCGGAAGCCCTCGCCCGCGCCCTCGAAAAGATTGCCGCGGACCAGGAACCCCTCGAGGCCGCTAATAAGGCCACGGCCCATCTCTACATCGAGAATCCGCTCAAGGAACACTCCAGCTTCCTCAACAACCTCTTCGACACGCACCCCCCGATCGAAGAACGCATCCGTCTGCTCCGGAGCATGTAACCCCCGACCAGGCTCGCGGCACGCCCCGGTCCCGCGCCCGGGCCAGGCTTGTTGAGCGCGACCTCCACAGGGTGGCCAGCCGGACTCGACAAACGGCGCCACGCCGGCCGGCAATCGGCCTACAATGCGCGGGCCGAGGGTACTCGCCCGGAGCAATCCACGCAGAGGAAGCAACGCCCCCAATGGGTCTCCGTACGCCCCAGCAGTACATCGACTCCCTCAAAGATGGCCGCACCGTCTTCTATCGCGGGGAGAAAGTCCCCGACGTCACCACCCACAAAGTCATTGCCAAGGCGGTCAAGCACGCCTGCGTCGATTACGAGATGGCCGAAGATCCGGCCACGCGCGACCTCGCCGTCGTGGCAGAAGGCACTGAGAGCTACAGCCGCTACTTCAAGATTCCCTCAAGTATCGAAGACCTGCTCAAGCGCTCCCAGCTCATCGAAGCATCGACCGCCCGCGGCAAGACCCTCGTGCCTCTCGTCAAGGAGATCGGCACCGACGCCCTCTTCGCCCTGCATCGCATCGCCCGCCAGGTCGATCAGAAGTACGAGACCGATACCCTGCGCCGCGTCCAGGCCTTCTACCGCCACTGCCGCGACAACGACCTCACGATGTCTGTTGCCCAGACCGACGCCAAAGGCGATCGCGGCGCCGGCCCGACGAACCAGCCTCATCCCGACTACTACACCCGCGTCGTCGACCGTCGAAACGACGGCATCGTCGTTCGGGGCGCGAAGATTCACACCAGTTGCACCACCAACACGAACGAGCTCATCGTCCTCCCCACCCGGGCCATGGCCGAGGGTGACGCCGACTATGCCGTCGCCTTCGCGATCCCCGTCGACACACCCGGCCTGAAGCTCATAGCGAGCCCCTACGGCGGCGCTCCCAAGAGTGAATTCGACGCTCCCCTCAGCGCCGAGCGCAAGATGATGGAAACGATCACCATCTTCGACGACGTCTTCGTCCCATGGGATCGCGTCTTCCTCGTTGGCGAACACGACTTCTGCGGGCCGCTCGCCCTGGGGTTCGTCGAATACCACCGCTTCACGGCGATCTCCTACAAACTGCCCCTGGTCGATGCCCTCATCGGCTCGGCATTGCTCATGGCCGACATGAACGGCATCAGCCGCGCCGCCCACGTCCGGGAGAAGATCGTCTGGCTCATCAGCTACGCCGAGACGCTGCGTGCGCTCATCGACATGTCCGCCCTCCGGGGCCGAGGCGACGAGCAGGGCATCTTCGCCCCGGACGCGCTCACCGTGAACATGGCCAAGTACCACTTCGCCCACAACTACCACGAGGCGCTCCAGCACGTGCAGGACATCGCCGGCGGAATGCTCGTCACGGGTCCGGGCGTCGAAGACTTCGCCAATCCCGAAACCGGCGACCTTCTCCGGCACTACCTCGGCGGCCGCGCCGGTGTCGACGGCGAGGCCCGGACTCGCGCGATGAATATGGTTAGCGACCTCACTACCGGCGACTTTGGCGGGTATCATGCCGTCCTCGCCATCCACGCCGAGGGCTCGTTGGAAGCCGAAAAGCTCATGATCTCGCGCGCCTACGACGGCCGCCGCGCCCTCGAGTACGCAAGAAAGATCGCTGGTCTGGACTGAAAGGAGAAGGACGGGTGGCTGACAAAGACTCCGCAATCGCGACGCTCGAGAAGGACTACGTCGAGTTTCGAGACCTCATCACGGGCCTGCCCGATGCCGCCTATCGTGAAGTGTGGCTGGGCACATGGGACTTGGATCGCCTGCTCGCACACATGGCTGGCTGGTACCGGGAAATGGCTGGAGCCATCGCCCGCGTCGGTCGTGGCGAACGGCCAGCCCCCGAAGGCGTCGACTACGGAGACACGGAGACATTCAATGCGAAGTTTGCCGCCCAGGCCAAAGACGCCCGCGCAGCGCTCGACGACTGGGACGACGCCTTCCACCAGTACTACGCAGCCGCGAAGGCCCTCCCGGCGGAGAGCTACGGCATCGACCCCGAGCGAGGCCGTCCCCGGATCGGAAACCGCCTGCTCGAAGGCGCGGGCATCGGCCACTTCGCCGAGCACCGCCCGCAACTCGAGACCTGGCTCTCCACGCGCGCCTGACGATCATCGCACCGCGCAGAGTCGCCCCCGTCGTAGACTATTGACCGTGGAGATCCCCCTGTTCCCGCTGCGGACCGTTCTCTTCCCCGGGACGGGCCTGCCCTTGCGCATCTTCGAAGACCGCTACAAGACGATGACGAAGGAATTGCTGGTCTCTGAAGGCCAGTTTGGCGTGCTCCTCATCCGGGAAGGAAATGAGATCGGCGGCGGCGCAATTCCCCATTCGGTCGGCACGACCGCGACTATCGAGCAGGCGCAAGAAGTAGAAGGCGGCCGCTTCGTCCTCTCCGCCCGGGGCGTCCAGCGGTTCCGCCTGCTGCGCATGCTGCCTCCCCGCCCCTACCCCTACGGGGAGATCGAACTCATCGACGACACTACGTGGCAGGCCGACACCCGGCTCGCCGAAGCCATGGAGACCGTTCGAGCTACGTTTCCAGCCTACTTCCGGCTCGCCCTCTCGTTGACAAATCAATGGGCGCGTGGCCTTCGGATGCCTGCCGGGCCTCACGCCCTGGTCAACTTCCTCGCGCCCTGGCTCCAGGCCGACGAAGAGGTCAAGCAGCGCCTCCTCGAAGCGGAATCGGCGGCCGATCGTGTCGCCCAGCTAGCGGAGGTCATCGACGACCTCCTCGGCCGCACCACCGAGCAGGTCGACGAGTACCGCCGCCGAAGGTACGCGGGTTTCGGCGCCAAGAACTGAAGCGGCCCAGCAGGGACGCGGCGCCATCCATCGCCAGGCCTGCCATAATGCCCCTACTTCTCGACCGGAGTGCCAACCATGCCTCGAGCCGACCTCAAGACCGGCGCCTCCCTTTACTACGAGGAGTACGGAAGCGGTTATCCCATCCTCCTCTTCGCTCCCGGCGGGATGGATAGCCGTATCGACTTCTGGCACCAGGCGCCCTGGGATCCCACCGTCGAGCTCGCCAGCAGTTTCCGCGTGATCGCCATGGACCAGCGCAATGCCCACCGGAGCTTCGGCCCGCTGGAGGTTACAGGCTGGGACACCATGGTTGCCGACCAGCTCGCCCTGCTCGACCACCTTCACATCGAGCGCACCCACGTCGCCGGCGGCTGCATCGGCAGCAGCTACTGCTTGCGCATCATCCAGGAAGCCCCTCATCGCATCTCAGCCGCCGTCCTGCAGAACCCGATCGGCCTCGACGACGGCAATTTCGATGGCTTCAAGCGCATGTTCACGACCGCCGCCGACGTCGCCGAGAAGCATGGGATGAAAGCAGTGGTAGAGGCGGCCACGAATAACGACCGCTTCCAGCAAAATCCCGCCGCCGGCTACTGGGCGGCGCGTATCGCCGCGGAGTCGACGTTCCGCGGTAAGATCGAAAAGGTATCTCCCGCCGAATACGCTCGCATCCACCGCGAAACGAAAGCGAAGTTCTTCGAAGAACGGGACTTTGTCCTTAGCGTCAGCCGCGAGTGGCTGGCGAACTGCCCCACGCCCCTCCTCATCCTCGCGGGCCACGACGATTTCCACCCCGTCGAAACAGCGAAGGAGATCGCTAACCTCGCGCCGAACGCCATCTTCGTCGATGAATGGGCCGCTCCCGAGCTCCGCCCGCAGACAGTCGCGACGGTGCGCTCGTTCCTCAAGCAGCACACGCCCTGACTTCACCGTCAGGCGAGGGCCAGCATCCGCTCCAGCGCCACCAGCGACCACTTCCGGGTCTCAGCGTCGACACGAATTTGGTTAATCACGTGCCCCCGGACGAGTCCTTCGAGCACCCAGGCAAGATACGCCGGGTGGATGCGGTACATCGTGCTGCAAGGGCAGACGACGGGGTCGAGGCAGAAGACCGTCTTGTCCGGATTGGCCTTCGCCAGCCGGTTGACCAGGTTGATCTCGGTGCCCACCGCCCACGCACTGCCCGCCGGGGCGTTGCTCACCGCCTGGATGATCCTCTCCGTCGAACCGGCCTGATCAGCCGCGAGCACGACTTCCCACTTGCACTCGGGATGGACGATAACCTTGACCCCCGGGTGGTCCCGGCGCGCCTTCGCTATCTGATCGACGCTGAAGCGCTGATGCGTGCTGCAGTGGCCCTGCCAGAGGATCACCTTCGCTCGTTCGAGCTGCTCGGCCGAGACGCCACCGCCGGGACGGCGCCAGTTCCAGAGCACCATTTCGTCGAGCGGGATTCCCATCTGCCAGCCCGTGTTTCGGCCAAGGTGCTGGTCGGGGAAGAAGAGGATCTTGTCGCCGCGCTCGAAGGCGTACTCGAACGTCCTCGGTGCGTTGCTCGAAGTGCAGACGATCCCTTCTCGCTCTCCAACGAACGCCTTGAGGCTCGCGGCGCTGTTCATGTAGGTAACCGGGATCACCTTCGCCGAATCACGGAGGACCGCCTTGATCTCATCCCAGGCGGCGTAAACGTCGTCCGGATCGGCCATGTCGGCCATCGAACAGCCGGCGGCCATGTTCGGAAGCATCACCCGCACGCTTGGAGGCGTGAGAATGTCGGCCGATTCAGCCATGAAGTGGACACCGCAGAAGAGGACATATTCGGCCTTTTCCTGTGCGGCCGCGTGCTGGGCGAGCTTGAAGCTATCGCCCGTGAAGTCTGCGTACTGGATGACTTCGTCCCGCTGATAGTGATGGCCGAGGATGACGAGCCGTGCTCCGAGATAGGTGCGGGCGGCGCTGATGCGTCGGTCGAGCTCCTGGGGCGAAACGTCGAGATAAGCGCGGGGAATGTCTTGCTGCCAGCTGACGAAAGCCTTCTCTTCGACGAGCGGGACGGGCACGAGAGAATCTGTCGGACAGGTGTCGGGGTTCGCGTAGAGCGCCAGCTGCGCTGCCTGGTCCGCGGCGCCGCGTTCGCGAGTTATTGTCACCATCGGCTGTCCCTCGACTTAGTGTTATGACGACACTAACTGTTGCAAGTACAGTGCCACTTCACTGAGATGGTGTCAACCCTACACTAACTCGGGCCGAGCGCCCGGACGGTCTCCAGCGCGCGCTCGGCGGCCGCCGGCCCGTCGCTCACGACCGGGAAAAGGACCGCATGGTCCACGTCCAACTCCAGATACGCTCGAACCTGATCGTTGCACTCACCCACGGACCCAATCACAGCGTGGTCAGCGACCATCCGGTCGGAGATCGCCGCGGGCGCGTTCGCGCGGTCACCGGCCCGCCAGCGCTCGTTCACTGCCTCTACGTCGGCACCATAGCCGTCGGCACCGAACACCTTCTGGTACACGGGAGTAAGGCAGTATGTCAGCAGCTCGCGGCGCACCGGGGTCGCGATTGCCTCGAACGAATCGGTCACTCCGGTCCGCAGGAAGACGACGATGTCGATCTCGCTTCGGTCGCGGCCGGAGCGGGTCAGCCCGCGTCGAATCGCCTCCACGGCACCCCGGGTGTAACCCGGCGTTGGGAAGTTGAGGATCACCCCGTCCGCGATCTCGCCCGCCAGCTCGAGCATGCCGTTGTTCAGGGCCCCGAGATAGACCGGGATCGGCTCCCGTACAGGCGCCCGAAGCGTGGCCCCTTGCAGCCGGAAGATGCCCTCGTGCTTGACTCGCTCCCCTGAAAGCAGACGGCGGAACAATGTCACATACTCGCGGGTCGTCGCGACTGGCCGCCCCCAGGGGAGGCCGTGCCAACCGCTCACTATCACCGGCGTGCTCGTGCCGAACCCCGCGACGACCCGGCCTCCGGAGAGGTCTTGGAGCGAGGCGAAGGTCATCGCCGCCAGGTACGGGTCGCGGACGTACGTCGGCACGATCCCGGTCGCCAGCCGGATCGTCGTGGTCGCGGCGGCCGCCGCGGCGAGCACCGTCACGGCGTCTGGACCAGAGACCTCTGTGACCCAGGCGCTCTCGTAGCCGAGCCGCTCCGCCTCCTTCCCGATCGCGACGTGGTGCCCGACGGTCGGCCCCGACATAGCGACACCCGAGAACAGCATGCTACTTCCGCACTGCCCGGGGCTTCACCCATCCCCGGCTGATCATCACCCGGCTGCTGATTCGCGCCAGGCCGAACCCCAGCAGCGAAGCCGCTGTGATGATCACCACGATCCAGAAAGTCTCGTTGCCGCGATCGCTGGCGACGCCGGCCGCGTAGCCCAGGTAGGACCCGCCGAACATCCCGACAGCAAAAGCGAAGTAGACCGGGAACGTTCGCCAGCGCCACGCCGGCCGACCCGCGACCGGTGCCGCAGCGGGCACTGCCGCCGCCACGGCTCCGCCGTGGGTCCTTCGCGTTCGCTTTCGGGCCGGGCTCACGAAGGGATCCCAAACCGCAGGCGAAAGGCCATGTCGCAGCGCCCGCAAAGCGGCACCACGTCGCGCCCGAGCAGATCCCGGAACCCGATCTCGTGCACTCCGCAGGCCTCCCCCGGTTCGTCAGCTCGCGCATCCGGAAAGTGGAAGACGCCGCCGCAGTCCGCGCATCTCAAGGCGCTGCGCCGCCCGAAGGATTCTTTGCACTCGCAGCAGTTCTCACTCATCGCCGTCCTTGAAGGAAGATCGCGACGTCCCGCCGTTCGAAGAGATACGTACCGCTCGCCGTCCGCCGATGCCGGACCTCGCCCGATTCAGCAGCGCTTGTAAGGGCAGCCTCGCTCACTCCCGCCGCTAGCGCCGCTTCGGCCACATCCAGGATGTCGGCGAGACTCGTTAACACTTCGACCACTGGATGCAGACAGGTGTTGCAGGCGAACTCCAGGGCGAGGTGTTCCTCGCTGATCCAGACCTCGCCGCAGTCCCGCCCGGGCAGGTCGGTTCGCTGGTTGAGGTGGTAGGGGAGTCCGCACTGGTTGCAGAACGCCTCGGTGTGCACTTCGAGGGCTTCGTCGCACACCGAACATGAATTTTTCGAACTTGTCATAGTCTCCGGAGGCTCGTCGCGGATCATAGCTTATCCTTGACGCCGCCGGAACGGTCTTCATATGATCAGCTAACATTAGCATTTCTTCACCCACCGGAATGGGCTGAGCAGTGCGTACAGGGGGTTCTGTGCCGCTGGCTGCTCCACTCGCCTCCGAGGAATTGGCAGGCCGGCTCGGCACGAGGCCCTTGCCTCCGGAACTGCTTGAGCAGGCTCTGACGCACGCTTCCGTCCTCAACGAATCGGATACCCGCACCGCCTCCAACGAACGCCTCGAATTCCTTGGCGACGCCGTCCTTGGCATGATCATCGCCTCTGATCTGTACCGCCTCTACCCGAACGCCGGTGAGGGCGAGTTGACCCGCCTTCGCGCTGACATCGTTCGCGGCAGCACCCTCGCCCGCGCCGCGATGCGGTTGGGCCTCGGCGACCACATCATCCTCGGCCGGGGGGAAGAGGCGGCGGGAGGCCGCGCGCGGGACCGCAACCTCGCCGGGGCCTTCGAAGCCCTGATCGGCGCCGTCTACCTCAGCCAGGGCTATCGCCAGGTGCGCAGTCTCATCCATCGGCTGCTCGGACCAGAGATCCAGCAGGTCCGGCGGGAAGGCGCGCGGTTCGATGCCAAGTCGGCGCTCCAGCATCTCGTGCAGGCACGCTGGCACCAACCTCCCGGATACACCACCGTCGAATTAGGCCCTGACGACGAACCCCGGCGGTTTACCGTTGAGGTGCGTGCCGCAGGTGTTACTCTGGGAACGGGCACGGGGGCGAGGAAGAGTGAGGCTCAGCAAGAAGCAGCGCGCCGCGCGCTGGTCCGGCTTGCTGAGGAAGGGGAGGCGGAAAGCTAGCCTGTGTACCTGAAGAAGCTTTCCATCCAGGGCTTCAAAAGCTTCGCGAACCGTACAAGTTTCGACTACGGGCGCGGTGTGACGGCGGTCGTTGGCCCGAATGGCTCCGGCAAGAGCAACGTCGCCGACGCCATCCGCTGGGTGCTCGGTGAGCAAAGCGTGCGCCTTATCCGCGCCCGCAAACAGGAAGACATCATCTTTTCCGGTACGAAGGATCGCGCTGCCGTCGGCATGGCCGAAGTCATGCTCACCCTCGATAACGAAGACAAATGGCTGCCCCTCGACTTCTCCGAAGTCGAAGTCGGGCGGCGCGTCTATCGCAACGGCGACTCCGAATACCTCTTGAACGGTTCGCGCGTGCGCCTGCGCGACGTGATCGACCTGCTCATGAAGGGCGATGTCGGCCAAAACAGCTACACCATCATGGGCCAGGGCCTCGTCGACGAAGTTCTGTCGATGACGCCGGACGAGCGCCGCGGCTTCCTCGATGAGGCAGCTGATGTGAAGCGCTTCCGCGTGAAAATCAAGGAAGCCCAGGACCGCTTGGCGGCCACCCGCGAGAACATCGATCGGGTCACCCTCATCATCGCCGAGATAGAGCCTCAGCTCACCCGCCTGGAGCGCCAGGCCGAGCGCGCGTCCGAGCACCAGCGACTCTCCACAGAGCTAATCGAGCTGCTCCGCACCTTCCACAGCCACCGCTGGAACGAGGCGCAGAACGCCCTCGTGCGCGCTCGCGCCGCCCTCGACCAGCGCACCGCCGAAGATGCCGCAGCCGCGGTGCGAGTCGACCAGCTGCGTGAACAACTCCGGGCCCTCGGCGAAGAGATCCGCAAACGCCGCGAGGCCATCGCCCGGCGTGACAACAGGAACACCGAGATCGACCAGCGCCTCGTCGCCACCGAGCAGGCCATCGCCATCGACCGCGAACGCCACGGGATGACCACCGCCCGCAGGGAAGAGGTGCGGCTCGAAATCGATGCTCTCGAAGGTGAGCGACTCAGCCTTTCGACAACCGATGTTGATGAAGGCCGCCGCGGGCTCGAAGTGGTGGAGGAGGCGGACCAGGCCAAGGCCTTCCTTGCACAGTCACGGGAGGCCCTCGACATCGCCGAACGGGAGTACTCCGCTCTCCGCAGCCGTGTGCAGGAGCTTCGCGACGGGGCCGATGGCGATGAGCGCCGCGCCGGTGGCATGGAAACCGACGCTGCGGTAGCCGCCCGTCGCGTCGAAGAACTCGACCACGAAGGGGAGCAGGCTACCGTTCGCCGGAAGCAGCTCCTCGTCGAACTCATCGGCTACGGCCGCCGCTTCGCCGCCCTCCGCAACAGCGTTAACACCGCTGAAGCCGAGCTCGAAGCTGCCCGCACCGAAGCCGAAGAGGCCCGTGAGCGCCTCCTCCGCGTCCGGGAAGAAGTCCGTCACTACGAATCCGCAGGCAACCAGGACCTTCGCGAGCTCGACCACCTCGAAGGCCGCCTGGACGCCCTCCGCCGTGTCCAGGCGGAACACGACGGAGTCGCCGCCGGCACCCGCAACGTCCTCATCATGGGCCAGGCGCTGATCGACGGGATAGAGCCCGGGAGCCTTGGCGAACCCCCCGATCTGCCCGGAGTCGTCGGCCTGCTCGCGCGCCAGATGCGCGTCCCGGCCGGTCTTGAAATGGCCGTTAACGCGGCCCTCGAACAGCGCCTCCACGCCGTCATCGTCGAAACCGAAAAGCAAGCCCTCCGTGGCATTGACCTCCTCCAGCAGCGGCGCCAGGGCCGTGCCCAGTTCCTGCCCCTGGACTCCGTCCGCCACGTCTACCCGCTCAACCTCCAGAAGGAACGCGGCGTCGTTGGCGTCGCCGCCAAGCTCGTCCGCTGCGACGCTCGCCTCAAGGCCCTGGTCGACACCCTTCTGGGGCGCGTAATCATCGTCGAGGATGTCGAAACGGGCCTTCGTATGATAAGGCGCGGGCTCGGCTCGGTCGTCACGCTCGATGGCACCTACATCGAGCCTACCGGAGTTATCAGTGGCGGCGGCACCGGCGCTGAAGAAGGCGCCTTCACCCGCCAACGCGAACTCGACGAGCTGCCCGGCCGGATCGAGGAGCTCCGCCGCCGGACCTCGGTCAGCGCCCACCAACTCCAGACCGCTCGCACCACGATTGAGCAGCTCGCTGAACGCTCACAGGCGGCGGAATCGGCTTACGATGGGCTTCGTCGTCAGCTCGAATCCGCCCGCGTCGCACTGGACGGCGAGCGCGATCGCTTCCACCGGCTTCGGCGCGACCTCTACGCCATTCGCTCCAAGCGGGCCGACATCGCTCGCGAACGCGAGGAGAAGGTACGGTTCACAGCCCAGGCCACTCTTGCGGCTGAACAATTGCAGGCCCGCCGGGACGAGCGGCGCCTGGCCATGGCGTCCCTCGAAGACGACCTGCACCGGGCCACCGAGCGCCGCGAAGCCACCCTGCGCGCCGTCTCGGAGGCCAGCGGGCGGCAGGCCGCCGTCGAAGGCGAACGCAAGACGCTCCGCGCCATGCGCGAGCAGCACGAAAAAGCGATAGAGAGGCTCACGAACCAGCTCGCAGCCCGCCGTATGCAGGCCCGCAACCTCGAGCTCGAAGCGAGCGTCATCGATGAGCGCCTCGGCAAGCTCGCCCGCGACCTTGAAGCCGTCCGCCTCGAACAATCGCGCTATTCCGACGACGCCGCCCCTGATCGCGACGAATTGCACCGATTCGAAAACCATGAACGACAGGTCCAGGACGAATACTCCGAAGCGCAAACCGCCCTCCTCGCCATCGACCGCCGCCGGCTCGACATGGAGTCGGAAGTCACCCGTGCCCAGGAACACATCGAAAACTGCCGCGCCGAGATGCAGCGCGAAGGTCTTGCGGCCGATCACCGTGGCCAGGTCGTGCCATTGGAAGAGGCGGCAACCCGGCCTCTCTTCGATGAAGTCGGCCACGACACGCCCGGCGTCCAGGGTGGCGCCATCATCGACGTCGAGGAGACGCGTTCCCGCATCGACGATGTGCGGCGCCAGATCCGCCGTCTCGGCCCAATAAACGAAGAAGCCCCGGAAGACTTCCGAGACAGCCGCGAGCGCTACGACTTCCTCACCACACAGCTCCGCGACCTCGGGGACGCCGAGATCCAACTGCGTCAGGCGATCGGCGAGCTCAACGAAGAGGTGCGGGAGCGCTTCACACGCACGTTCGATGTGGTCAACAAGGCGTTTGGCGAATACTTCTCCTCCTTCTTCGGCGGCGGCAACGCCCGGCTCTCGCTCACCAGCCCCGATGACATCGCAGAGGCCGGGATCGATATCGAGGCAACCCCGCCCGGCAAGCGCATCAAGAGCCTCAGCCTGCTCTCCGGCGGCGAACGTTCGTTGACCGCCGTGGCGCTGCTCTTCGCCCTCCTCTCCGCCAACCCCGCCCCGTTCTGCGTGCTCGACGAAGTCGACGCCGCCCTCGACGAGGCCAACGTTGGCCGCTTCACCGCCGCCCTGAAGCAGCTCGCCGAACGCACCCAGTTCATTGTGGTCACCCACAACCGGCGCTCGATCGAGGTGGCCGACGCGATCTACGGCGTCTCCATGGGCCGCGACGGAGTTTCGAAGGTCCTCTCTCTGCGCCTCTCCGACGTCTCTCAGAACTGACCGTTACCCCCTTCCGCTCTACCATCGAAGTCGGACCGGGAGGAGCATCGCGTGCGGTTCTGGCGCAAGAAGGCCGGCGACTCTGCGACAGGCGAAGCTGGCGCCGCAGTCGCCGCAGCCCACCCCGACCTCGCCCCCCTCGAACCGACTGTCGAGGACCTCGCAGCGGTTCAAGTGCAGACCGAGAAGGCGCTCGAACGCACCCGCCGTGGTCTCTTCGGCCGCATCGGTGGCCTCTTTCAGCGCCCCGACTTCGAGGACGATCTCTGGGAGGAGCTGGAAGAGATCCTCGTGGCCTCCGATACCGGGATGGCAACGGCCACGGCGGTACTCGACGCCGTCCGCGCCCGCGTGAGGCAGGATGGCATCAAGGAATCCGCCCGCGTGCGCCAGATCCTCCGCGAAGAGCTCGTCGGCGTGCTCGAAAAGCCAACGAAGGCGCCTCCAGCCTGGGCTCGAGACGACGCTCCGCCCACCCTCATCATCCTCGTCATCGGCGTCAACGGCGCTGGCAAGACGACGACCATCGCCAAGCTCGCTCACGCGTTCCAGCGGGACGGAGCTTCAGTCATCCTCGGGGCGGCCGACACCTTTCGCGCCGCCGCCACAGAGCAGCTCAAGATCTGGGGCCAGCGCATCGACGTCCGGGTGGTTGCCCACCAGTCCGGCGCTGACCCCGGCGCCGTCGTCTTCGACACCCTCAGCGCAGCCGCCACAGCCTCCGCGGACGTCGTCATCATCGACACCGCAGGGCGGTTGCACACGAAGACCAACCTCATGGAGGAGCTGAAGAAGATCCAGCGCATCATCCAGCGCCAGCACCCCGACGGTCCCCACGAGACGCTTCTCGTGCTCGATGCGACCACGGGCCAGAACGGCCTCGCCCAGGCTCGCACCTTCACCGAAGCTGTCGGCGTGACCGGGATCGTCCTCGCGAAGCTCGACGGCACCGCCCGAGGGGGCATCGCGTTCGCCATCGCCCACGACCTCGGGATTCCCGTGCGTTTCATCGGCACCGGCGAGACGGTCGATGACCTCGCCCCCTTCGACGCACAGGATTTCGTCGATGCCCTCCTGGGCTGAGGAGTAGGCCGTGGCCGCAGCGCTGGCATTCTGGGCGGCAGCGCTCCTGATCGGCGCCCTCGCCCTGCCGCTGGCCTTCGCCCTTCTTCGCCGCCTTCCCGACAGCGGGGCCGGGATGGCCTTTGCGCTCGGCCTCGCGTTCTTGGGCTACGGGTACTTCCTCCTTCGCTGGCTAAGCGTCCTGCCCCCCGGCCGCGGCGGCTATCTCCTGGCCGTGGCCGGACTGGCCCTCACAGCGGCCGCAGTCGCCGGCCGCGACCGGCGCCTCCCTGCCACTCTCAGGCGCTCCGGGCCCGCAATCGCTGCCGCGGCCGGACTGTTCACCTTCTTCTTCTTCGCCTACGTGGGCTTCCGTGCGTATCAACCGGACATAACCGGGACGGAACAACCCATGGACTTCATGTACTTGAACGCGACCCTCGGCTCCCCCGGCTACCCGCCTCAGGACTCCTGGCTGGCCGGTGAACGGGCGAGTTATTACTACTTCGGCTACCTCCAGGTGGGGGCCCTCACCGAAGTAGCAGGCGTCCGCGCTTCCGAGGGTTACAACCTCGGACTGGCGTACACGTTTGCAGCCGCGGCCACGGGGATCGCCTCGCTCGTCTTCGCCCTTGCGCGATGGACCCTCGGCAGCCGAGGGCAACGCTGGGCGGTGGTGGCGGCAGGCACGGCGGTTGTGTTGCTCCTGGCAGTCGGCTCGCTCTCAGCCGTCTTTGAATGGGCTGCGGCTCACGGCCACTACAACGCGTCCCTTTACCGCGCGTTCGGCGTCGAGTGGCTCATCCCCTGCCATGGTGGCCCAACCCAGGATTGCTTTAGCGGCCTTCTCTCACCCCGCACCACCTCCTGGTACCCCACTGAGTTCTGGTTCTGGTGGCGCGGTTCCAGGATCATCCCCGGGACGATCACCGAGTTTCCGTTTTTCAGCTTCCTCCTGGGCGACCTCCACCCGCACGTGATGTCGATCCCGCTCGTCTTCCTCTCTCTCGGCCTCAGCGCCTCGCTCTGGCGTGGGCGCGAGGCGCTAAACCTCTGGTCCCATCGGCGGCCGGCAACCGGCATCGCCCTCGCCCTCGTCTTCGGCGCCCTCGCCTTCCAGAACGCGTGGGACATCCTCACCTTTAGCGCAGTCCTCGCCGTAGCTGTGGTAGCTCGCAACGCCCGCGATAGACCGTTCGCCCAGGCCCTCCGCGCGGCAGCTTCCTATCTCGGCCCGGTTTTCGCCGTGGCTGTGATTGCCTACCTCCCCTGGTACGTCGATTTCCGCTCGCAGGCCTCGGGCATCTATCCGTACGTAGGGGAAGGCACTCGCCCGGAACACGCCTTCCTCCAGTTCGGGCCGGTCGTGCTCGCATCGCTCCTCGGGCTGTCCTGGTCCTTTCGTGGGCATGGCCGCGCCTCCTTCTCCCAGGCATTGGTGGCGACGGCGTGGCTGCCGCTGCTCCCCCTCGCCGGGTGGGTGCTGCTCACCGCTTACCACGGCCAGACCCGGCTCGGGATCGAAGCCCGCGGCCCCGGAGGGTGGGTGACGCTCATCGTCTATGCGACCAGCGCCTGGGCGATGGCGGCCGCCTTCCTCCAGCTTTCGCGCCTGCGGCGCCCCGAGGCGTTCGCGCTAGGGCTGGGCGCCACCGGCATGCTTCTCCTTTACGGCGCCGAGCTGTTCCTCATCCGCGATGTCTTCTTCGGACAGTCTCCGCGGCTGAACACCGTGTTCAAGCTCTCCTACCAGGCCTGGATGCTGCTCTCCGCAAGTGGCGCGATGGGCCTCGCGCTGGCCCTGCGCGGCCTGTGGCGGTCCCGCGCCCGCTCAGGATTGCTGGCGCTGCCCGTTGGCCTTCTGGTTGTGGGCGGGCTCGTCTATCCCCTCACAGCGCTCCCGAACCGCACCGAGGGATTCCAGAAGGACGTCCCGGCAACGATCGACGGCCTGGCCTTTCTCGCGCGCAACTCGCCCGGGGAATACGCTCTCACTCGTTGGGTGGAAGAACACACCGCGCCCGGAGAGGTCATGATCGAGGCTTCCGGGCGGGCCTGGCGCCGCGACGAGCATGGGCAACCGGTGATCTTCGATGCCGGCGTCGACTACACCGACGCCGGGCGCATTGCCGCACGCACCGGCCGCACGACCCCCATCGGCTGGTATTTCCATGAAATCCAGTGGCGCGGCGATTCGCCCGCGAACCAACGGGAATTCACCCGCCGCCAGGATCTCGTCGATCGCGCTTATACCTCGAAGGACCCGGCCGACGTCCTCGCAGTCATGCGCGAAGCCGGCGCTCGCTATCTCGTGGTTGGCGACGTCGAACTCTCGCGCTTCCCCGGCGACTTGATGCCGAAGTTCGAACAGTTCCTCGATGTCGCCTTTGAGTCGAGCGGCCGCCGTGTCTACAGCGTCCCGTCCTACGAGGTCGTGCCCACGTCGTGAGCGATGTGGCACCTGGCCAGGAGGCGGCCGCAAATTCGCCGAGCGTGACCGTCTCTATCTCCGCCATTGCCTGGACTGCGGTCGGAATCGCCTTCGTCCTGCTGCGCCTGGGACCGATCTGGCAGGCGCCGGTGGGAGGCGCCGAACTCATCCACCTCTCCGGCGCCTGGCAGGCGCGCATCGGCCTGCCTGACGACCGTTTCGCCCCGACCCTCTTCCAGGCCCTCTCGGCGCTCGTGCTTCACGGGACGACCTCAGAGGTGGGCCCACGGCTGTTCGCCTTCCTCGCCACCGCCACCATTCCTGCCGCTCTCTACCTCTTGCGGCCTCGGCTGGGGAATGCCGGGGCTCTGCTCGCGCTCGTTCTCCTCGCGCTCGACCCCCCGGCGATCTCCCTCGGCGTCTCGGCGAGTGCCCTGGGCTTCGACCTCGCGATAGCTATCTGGCTGTGCGTACTCGTCGACCGTGCCGCCTGGTCGTGGTGGGCGTGGTTTCTCGGTGGCTTTCTCGTGGCGACGGCCGGGCCCCTTCCGCTGCCGTTGGTCTTCGCGCTGGTGGCAGCGAGACTGCTGACGGCCGCCCCGCCGCGTTACCCGTTGCTCGCACTGGGAGGAGCCGGGGTCAGTCTCGGCGTGCTCGCTACGAGCCTGCGCTTCGGGTTGGGCTGGGACGGATTGCGTGTCGTGCCGTTCGACCTGTTCGCCCGCGGCTTCGATCAGCCGTGGGCGAGTGGGACCGGCGTCGAACTGATCGCGAGCTACGGCCTTCCCACAATCCTGGCGGGGTCGCTGGCCGCGGTCTGGCAACTGCGATCGGCCGGACATCGCTGGCCCGTCGAGGCGCGTTCGCTCGATCTCGCGCTCTGGATCGGAGCGGCCGCAGCCTGGCTGTGGGCGTCGTCGCAGTCCCACAACCCCGTTCCGCTGGCCGCGCTGACCACGCCCCTTGCGCTCCTTGTCGGCCCACTCTTGGCCCGCGCCCTCAACGCAATGGTGCGAGCCGACTGGACCTACGCCCGGCTGCTTCTCCCCATCGCAGGCTTCGCAGCCACGCTCTCCCTGGCAGTGGCGGTGGATTGGGCCCGCAACGAACGCGTCGGCGACGGCGGCCAGAAGTTCGTCTTCGCTGCCACGGCCGTTGTCGCGGTATCCGCGTTGGTGATTCTGTTGTCGAGCCGCACCTCGCGCCCAACTCTGCTGGCCGCCGGCCTCGTGGTCGCCGCCGCCCCCGCACTGGCCGGGACGTTCGGCGTGGCGCTCAGCGCCAGCCACGAGCCGATCCCCTCCCCTCTCAGCACCGCCCAGGCGCGAGAGCTCCGCGATATCGCCCTCGAAACCGTCCGCGACCGTGGCGGATTGGTCGTCGTCCACCCCAGCCTGCGGGATGACCTTACCTGGGCTTTTCGCGATTCCGGCACGATAGTCGTCTCGTCCAGGATCCCGGCCGACGCTGGATTCGTGGTCTGGCCCCTGAACCTGCCGCGGCCCGAGGGGTTCGTAGCCCTCGAAGGCCGCTGGGTCCTGAAGCAGGAGGTCGAGCCACCCACCGGCGGCGGCCTCCAGTACCTCCGCTGGCTCATCGACCGGCACTCCGTTCAGATCAACCCATCGCTCGTCGCCGTATATGTGAAGGCGAAGGAATGACAAGCAGACCCGCGACGCAGCGAGAATTTCGGCCGGCCGCCATCGAGCGGCTCCTCGCCCTGCGCGTCGCCATCAACTGGGAGGTCGCGATCTATGTCGCCATCTTCGCGGCCGCCCTCGCCCTCCGCTTCTGGGACCTCGGCGGCCGCTCCCTCCACCACGACGAAAGCATCCACGCCCAGTGGTCCTGGCGGCTGATTCAAGGCGACTACACGCACGATCCGATTTTCCACGGGCCCTTCTACTACCACGTCCAGGGGCTCGTCTTCCTCCTCTTCGGGGCCACCGACTACACGGCACGCGTCTCCGCCGCAATGTTCGGCACGGCCCTGGTCGCCCTTCCCCTGCTCTTGCGGCGCCGCCTCGGGCCTGTCGGCACGGTCGCTGCCGTCTCATTCATCGCCTTCTCACCTACGATCGTCTACTACAGCCGCTTCTTCCGCGAAGACATCTACATGGCCTTTTTCACGATGGCCATGGTCGCCGCCATGTGGCGCTACCTCGCCGATGGCCGGGAGCGATGGCTGATTGCGCTTGCTCTCGCCTTCACCGGTTCTATCACCACCAAGGAAGCCACGTTTATCACAACCGCGGTCTTTCTGGTGTTCCTCAACGCCCAGCTCGCCGTCGACTTGGCGAACGACACCCTCCGAGCGCGCGATGGCGACACTCGCGGCGGCCAGCGAGCTCTGCTAGCCGCCGGCCTCTTCCCCTGGGCCTGGGCTATTGTCGCCCTTTGGCCGTTCCTTCCCCCACTCAAGCGCCGGTTCTCCTGGGAGGTCCTCCCGCGCTCCGGAGACCTCCTTATCCTCCTTGGCACCCTCACCCTTCCTCTCCTGACCGCATTCTTGAAGACCCCCCTCGAGAACGCCGGCATCGTCGAGAAGGGCCGCCTCGTCTGCAGCGCCCGCATCCCCCGCGCCGACGCCACCGCCCTCGTGGGGCTCTTCGCTGTGACAGGCAGCGCGGCCGCCTTCGTGGGCCTCCAATGGCGCCCGAAAACCTGGGCGATCGCTGCGGGCCTCTCC
The DNA here is from genome assembly GCA_041488155.1 of Tepidiformaceae bacterium. Classification (GTDB taxonomy): domain Bacteria; phylum Chloroflexota; class Dehalococcoidia; order Tepidiformales; family Tepidiformaceae; genus JBGPOS01. Next base: position 28,726 of record JBGPOS010000012.1, on the reverse strand, counting down.
GTACTCGCTTACCTCACGCTCATGACTTCGCTCTGGACCAACCTCAACGGTCTCTGCACCGGCCCCTGGGGTTCGCTCGACTACTGGCTCACCCAGCAGGACGTCGCCCGCGGCAATCAGCCCTGGTTCTACTACGACATGCTGATGCCGGCCTACGAGTTCCTGCCGCTGGTGATCTGCCTCGGCGGCCTCTGGTGGTCGACCGTACGAGGCAACTCCTTTTCGCGCTTTCTCGTGCTCTGGATCGCCGGAGTCTGGCTGGCCCTGTCGGCCGCCGGCGAAAAGATGCCCTGGCTCAACACCCACATTGCTCTGCCGGCCTGCATCCTCGCCGCCTGGACAGTCAACCGCGCCTGGCAGGCCTGGAACCCCCGGCCCAGTGTCCCTCGCATCATCTGGCCTCTCTTCAGCGTCGCGACCATCGCGATGGGCGCCCTCGTCGCTATCGCGTTCCTCCCCGGCGGTGGGGGCTACTCCGCCGTTCGGCTAGCGATCGCAGTCCTCGCCGGCGGCTTTATCGTTTACGCAGCCAGGCCCTTCGGCCGGCGCGCTGCGCCCGCATTTCTTGTACTCGCCACGGTCGGCGCTCTCGCCTTCTTCTCGTTGCGGACAATGACCATGGCCGTCTATGAGCGCGGCGACGTGCCCAAAGACCTCCTCATCTACACCCAGAGCGCCCCAGACATCCCCCAGATCCGCGACCAGATCGACGCCCTCGCCTCCGCTACCGGGCAGGGCGCACTCCTCCCCATCGCCGTAGACGACACGGATTCGTTCGCTTGGCCGTGGGCCTGGTACCTCCGTGACTACAAGCGCGTCAGCTACGTCAATTTCACCGATGGTCCGCCCGCTGGCGAATTCGCCGTCATGCTGGTCAACCAGTCCAACGTCGGTCGCGTGAACGACGCTCTGGCCCGCACGGGCGACTCACGCTTCGGCAGCCCGACCAAGTATCCCCACCGCTGGTGGTTCGACGAGGTCTACAAGGAAGCCCTGCGGACTGGCCCCCGCGAGGTCGATACCTGGCGCACGATCGCTGACGGCGTCTTTCACGGTAGTTGGCTCGACACCTGGTTCCACTACTGGCGGGACCACGAACCCGGCCTGCCGAGCGGATCCGTCGACGCCTTCGCTTACTTCCCGGCGAATTTCGACCGCAGCCGGGGCGTCATCACCGCCCGCCCCATCGAAGCGCCAAAGCCGGGCAACGACCGCGCCGGGCGGCAAACCTTCGGCGGGATCGGTTCGTTCCCCGGTCAGTTCTTCGCGCCGGTCGACATCGAGTCCGACGCCGAAGGCAACCTCTACGTCATCGATAGCGCCTCGCGCAAGCTCCAGAAGTTCGACCGCAATGGCAACTTCCTCGCCTCGGTTGACGTCCGCGTCAATCCCGATGACCCGTCGGAGCAGGCCCAACCCTGGGGCCTCGGCATCGCCGCCAACGGCGACGTGGTCGTGGCCGATACCTTCGGCTGGCGCGTCCGCGTCTTCGATCGCGACCTCAAGCCCACCACGGTCGTGTTTGGCCAGGCGCCTGACACCTCCCGTGCTCCCGGCGACTTCGACCTCTTCGGGCCGCGCGATGTCGCCGTCGATGCCCAGGGCAACCTCTGGGTGACGGACACAGGCAACGACCGCATCATGGTCTACTCCCCCGCGGGCGCGTTCCTCCGCCAGGTCGGGACGACCGGCGCCGGCCGCAACCAGTTCGACGAGCCTGTCGGGCTGGCCATCGCTCGCGACGGCACGATCTTCGTCGCCGACATGTTCAACCGCCGGGTCGTGATGCTCGATGCCTCCGGGAACTCGGGCGCGTCGTTCAACGTCGAAGGTTGGGGCGGGCAGGACGCCGCCGACAAGCCCTACCTCCGTCCGTTGCGCGACGGCCGTGTGGCCGTCAGCCTCCCGATGCTCAACGAGGTTCGAATCTACGACCGCGCAGGGGCTGTCGCCAGCCTGATTCGCCCCACCGACGAGCCCTTGGCCCGCCCTTACGGGATCGTTGAGAACCCCGATGGTAAACTCTGGATCGTCGAAGGAGGCAGCGGGCGGGTGCGCCTCTTCTCCATCCCCTGAATCCAGCCCGGGAGCTGCTCGCCTCTTGCTCCGTTCCTACCGTTTCTGGGCCGGTGTCGCCATCAGTGCGCTCTTCATCGGCCTCTTCTTCAAGGCGACCCACCCCCGCGAGATCGGCTCCGCCATCGAAGAAGCGAACTACTGGTACATGGCGCCGGCCATCGCCGTCCTCTTCGTGGCGATCTCGCTGCGCTGCTTCCGCTGGTCGGTCCTGATGCGCCCCGTCGCGCCCATCGGCGCCGCCCGGCTCTTCCCCTACGCGATCATCGGCTACATGGCGAACAACCTCCTTCCCGCTCGAGCGGGCGAGATCGTCCGCGCCTACGTCGTCGGCGACCGTGAGCACGTCTCGAAGATGGGGACCTTTGGCTCGATCGCCGTGGAGCGCCTTTTCGACGGCTCCGTGCTGGTGCTGATGCTCCTCGTCGCCGGGGCATTCGTCGGATTCGGCGACGAACGCCTGCGGGTGATCGCCGTCGTTTCCAGCTTCCTGTTCCTGATCGCCCTGGTCGGGTTCTACGTGCTCACCCTCTCCGAGACGAGAGCCAAACGTGTGATCCATCGACTGCTGCGCCTCTTGCCCGCCCGCTTCGAGCATCAGGCCGAGACCATCGCCGATTCCCTCGTCACCAGTCTCCGCTCCGTTCACGACTGGCCTTCGCTCGCTATGGTCGTCGGATTCAGCATCGCGGCCTGGGCGATCGAGGCCGGCGCCTACGCGATCATCGGCCAGGGCTTTGGCCTCGGCGTTGGCTACGGCGAATACTGCCTGCTCCTGGCCGCCGCGAACCTCGCGATCATCATCCCAACCTTCTTCGGCGGCACCGGCCCCTTCGAATGGGCGGCCCGGCTCGTGCTCGTCGGCGCAGGCGTCGAAAGCGGGCTGGCCGGTGCTTACTCGATCGTCGCCCACGCGGTCATCTTCGTACCGACGACCATCCTCGGCCTCATTCTGCTCTGGAGCTTCGGCGTCTCCTTCGGTCGCATGGCCCGCCTCGATGTGACCGACGAAGAAGCCGCGCCGGTCTCGTGAACGTCGGGATCGTCGGCGCCGGGGTGCTCGGCCTCGCTGCGGCGAAGGTGCTCCAGGAGCGCGGACACACGGTTACGATCTTCGAAGGGCGCGATGACGTTGGCGGCCAGGTCGTCACCTTCGACGCCGGTGGCGGACGGCTCGAGTGCTTCTACCACCACCTCTTCACGAACGACACGACAGTCGTGCGTTACATCAACGAGCTCGGACTGGGCGCAGACCTGCGCTGGGTCCAGCCGCGCAACGGGCACTTTGTCAACGGCCGCACCTACCCCTTCGTCACGCCGCTCGATCTCCTCCGATTCACCGCCGTCCCGCTCACTAGCCGGGCCCGTCTCGGCCTCGCCGCTCTCTGGCTCAGGCGCCAGGCCGACTGGAGGAAGTACGAAAGCGTCACCGCCCGCGCCTGGATGGAGCGTGCCGTGGGCCGCAAGGCCTACGCGGCTGTCTGGGGCCCCCTTCTCCGCGGAAAATTCGCCGATCAGGCAGACGCCGTTGGCATGGTGTGGCTCTGGGGCAAGATCTATCTGCGCTTCGCCTCCCGCCGCGGGCGCGGCACCCACGAGGAGCTCGGCTACCTCGCCGGAGCCTTCGAACGGTACATCCGGGCCCTCGCCCGTCACGTCGAGGAGCGGGGCGGCGTCATCCACCTCGGCCGCCGGGTCGAACAGGTCGAAGTCGGCGATGGCGCCGCGCGCGCCATCCACGCGGGCGGACAACGTTGCGAGTTCGACCAGGTGTTGATGACCACACCCAACGTCATCACTCTGGCCATCGCTCCCGGCCTGCCCGACAGCTACGCCGCGGTGCTCCGCCGCGTGCGCTACCAATGGGCCACCTGCCTGGTACTCGCCCTCGACCGCCCTCTCACCGACATCTATTGGCTGAGCATCGCCGACCCCCTGCCCTTCGTCGCCTGCGTGGAACACACGAACTTCATGCCGCCCGAAGACTATGGCGGCCTCCACCTCCTATACCTCTCGAACTACGCCTCCCCGGGGCATCCCGTCCTCGACATGGGCGCGGAAGAAGTGTTCGCCAGCTACCTCGATGGCATCCGCAAGATAAACCCGGCCTTCTCGCCTGCCTGGGTGAGGGAGAAGTGGTTCTTCAAGGATCCTGGCGGCCAGCCCGTCATCACGACCAACTATTCGAGTCAGATCCCCGACATGCGGACTGGCATCAGCGGCCTCTACCTCGCCAATACGACCCAGGTCTACCCCGAGGATCGGGGCCAGAACTACAGCCTCCTTCTCGGCGAAAAAGTGGCCGGGATCATGGACGCGGACGCCCGCGCGATTGCTGCCTCGCGCGGCGCGGGGATATAGTACGTGCTGCATTTCACAAGCGAGGAGACCGCCCATGGCGGCTGAAATCGGCCCGCAGGAGTTGCGCGCGCTGCTGGCTGATTTCCAGCCCGGCAGGGGCGACCTGCTCCCGGCCCTCCACAAAGTCCAGGAAACCTGCGGCTACATCTCCAGGCCGGTGATCGAAGCGATCGCCCGCCAGCTCAACACCACACCTGCCCTGGTGTTCGGCGCAGTCTCCTTCTACAGCGACTTCCGCACCCACGCGCCGCCCGAGACCGAGATCACCTGGTGCAGCGGCCCGGCTTGCCGTCTGCTCGGCGGCGACCGCATTCGCGAAGCCATCCAGCAGACACTCGACCTCCCCCTCGGCGGCCAGAGCGAGGATCACCGCTACGGACTTCATCTCGGCCAATGCAACGGCACCTGCAGCGAAGCTCCCCAGGTCTGGGTCAACGGCAAGGTGGCAGGCAACCTCTCGGTGGCCTCCGCCATTCGCCTCGCCCGTGGCGTGAAGGAGGCCCGGTGAACGCCCGCCTCCAGGCCATCGTCGACGCCGCCAGGTCCGCCTGGTCGGCCGAGCAATCGAGCGGAAGGCCACGCATCAACGTCTGCATCGACACGTCTTCCATCGCCCGCGGCGCGGAGGAGACCCTCGCTGCCCTGCGCCGGCTGGTCACCGAGAAGGGCCTCAACGTCGACATCGGGATCACCGGTTCGTGGGGCTTCTGCTGGATGGAGCCCACGCTCACGGTGCGCAGCGCCGCCGGCACTTGGACCGTCCTCTACGCCAACGTCACCGCCGATCTCGTCGATCGGTTCCTCCAGGCCGTGGTCGTCGACGGGTCAGACATGCCCGAACTCGCGCTCGGCGTCGTCGACGGCACTTCGACAGCGGACATTCCCCTCCTCGCCGACCACCCGGTGATGAAGGGCCAGGTCAGGCGCCTGATGGCGAACACCGGTGTCATCGACCCCCTGAACATCGATCACTACCTCGCCCGAGAAGGCTACGAGGGCTTCGGCAAGGTACTCGAAATGGACGCCCAGGCGATCGTCAAGGAGGTTGTCGACAGCGGCCTCGGCGGCCGCGGCGGCAGCGGCTTCCCGGCTGGCCGCAAGTGGGACTTCCTCCGCACCGCTACCGCGGACCCGCGATACCTGATCTGCAACGCCGACGAAGGCGACCCGGGCGCCTGGGTCAATCGAGTCCTTCTCGAAGGGGACCCCCAGCTCATCATCGAAGGCATGCTCATTGCTTCGCTCGCCTCGCACGCCTCGGCAGGCTACATCTACATCCGCTACGAGTACCCGCTCGCGGTAGCTCGCATGCAAACGGCCATCGAGCAGGCCTATGCGAAGGGACTGCTCGGTAAGGACATCCTCGGGACGGGCAACGACTTCGAGCTCTACGTCGTTAAGGGGGCTGGCTCTTACGTCTGCGGCGATGAGACCGGCCTGATCGCCTCGATCGATGGCTTTCGCGGGATGCCCCGCATCAAGCCGCCCTTCCCCGCCCAGGCCGGTCTCTGGAATCTGCCAACCAACGTCAACAACGTCGAATCCTACGCAAACGCCCCCCTCATCCTCCGCGGCGGCGCCGCCTGGTGGAGCAACGTCTCCGACGTCGCAGAGAAGGGCACCAAGATGTTCACCTTCTCGGGGGCGGTTAACTACACATCCTGCGTCGAGATCCCCTTCGGGCTCCCGATGCGCCAGGCACTCGAACGCTACGCCGGCGGCATGAAGGGCGGCCGTCCCTGCAAAGCCGTGCAGCCCGGCGGGCCTCTCTCCGGCGTGATCGCCGCGGCCGAACTCGACCTCCCCATGACCCTCGCCCCCTATCGCGAACGCGGGATCTTCCTCGGTGGCGGCGGAATCCTGTTCCTCGATGACTCAGCCTGCGTCGTCGACCTCTGCAAGTCCTACGCAGCCTTCTGCGAAGACGAAAGCTGCGGCCGCTGCACAACCTGTCACGGGGGCACCCAGAGGGCCGTCGAAACCATCCGCCGCATCCAGCAGGGCGGCGGCCGCGAGTCGGACCTCGACAACCTCGAAGACCTTGCCCGGACCCTCTTCTGGTCGAACTGCCAGCACGGGCAGCTCGCCCCCAACTCGTTTCGCTCCGCCATCCGCTTCTTCCGCGAAGAGTGGCTCGAACACATTGTCGACAAGCGCTGCCGCGCCCAGGTCTGCGAAGGACTAGTCGAATACCGCATCCGCGCCCAGAGCGACCCTCTGCTCGCCGAGGCCAAGGAGATCTGCCCTACCGGGGCCATCTCCGAGGAGCGCGCCGTCTACGCCATCGACGATGCGATGTGCGTCCGCTGCGGCGCCTGCCGGGAGGTCGCTCCGGCCGCGGTCGAACTCCGTGACCGCTTCCCCGCCGAGGTTCGACAGGCTATTGCAGCCGCAGGCTAACGAACACCCCGGCTTGCACTGGTTCCCCTTCGCGGCCCTACACTGTCAGCCAGATTCGCAGGAGTCGAGCGATGAAGGTCACAAGCGTCAAGTACCTGCTCATGGCCCAGGACATGGACCGTGCCATCAGGTTCTGGAACTCGAGCTTCGGGTTCTCGAAACGATACGGGGACGAGCACTGGACCGAGCTCGACGCCGCCGGCGCCTGTCTCGCCCTCCACGGCGGAGGCGATGGCAGCACCCGCACCACAGAGCTTGGCGTCGAAGTCGATGACATCGAAGCCGCTGTAGTGGTCGTGGCCGCGGCGGGCGGGCGTGTCCTGAACCCACCCCGCTACCGGCCGGGCGAGCCGATCATCCTCGCCGATGTCGTCGACACCGAGGGAACGGCTTCATGCTCTCCCAGACCGTCGCCTGAGGTCGCACATTCGTTCGACTTCCGCGTAGAATAGCCCCATCCCCCCTCGCCCGGGAGCGCTCTGCGTGTCCACGCCGATTCGCCGCCAGTACCTTGAACTGAAGCAGCGCTACCCCGACACGATCCTCTTCTTCCGCCTCGGCGACTTCTACGAAACCTTCGACGATGATGCCCGCCTGGTCGCCGGTGAGCTCCACATCACGCTCACTTCCAAGCCCATGGGCAAAGACCTCCGCGTACCCCTCGCCGGGGTCCCCTACCACAGCATCGATGGGCACGTCGCGAAGCTCGTTGCACGCGGCCACCGGGTGGCGATCTGCGAGCAGCTCGCCGACCCGGCCGACGTCAAAGGCCTCGTCCCCCGCGATGTCGTCCGGGTCGTCACCGCCGGCACGGTCACCGCCGAGAGTTCGCTCGATTCCGCGGCCCCGAACTACCTCGCCGCCCTCGCCGCCCGCAGGGGAGACTCAGCTCTCGCCATTGTAGACATAACCACAGGCGAGGTGCGGATCACCTCGGGGGTCGAGGCGTCACTGGAACTGGTGCGCAGCGCGCCCGCTGAGCTTCTTTACGAGGACCCGGCCGACCTCCCGCCATCGGCCAGCGGCGCTCTTCGCCAGCGGTCACCATTGAGCGACCTGGCTGTGGAGACTGAGGTGGCGCGCCAGTTCGGCGAATACGCCCGCGAGGGCCTTCTCGCCAACGCGGCAGAGGCCGCCGCCCTTGCCCACATCATCACCTACCTCCGCGAGACCTACCCGGCCGCCCTCGGCGCCCTTCAGCGCATCCGGCCCGTCCTCCCGGACGACACCCTGACCCTCGACCCGCGCACGCTGCGGAACCTCGACGTCCTTCCCCAGGGCGGCCGCCAGTCGTTGTTCGGTGTGCTCAACCTGGCTCGCTCAGCCATGGGAGCCCGCCTGCTGCGCGCCTGGCTCTCCCGCCCTCTTCGCGATCCGGCGCGCCTCAACGCACGCCACGACGCCGTCGAATGGGCGGTGCACCACCCCATCGAGCGCGACCAGTGCCAGGCCGTCCTCCGGGGCGTGCCCGACCTCGGCCGCCTGGCGGGGAGGGTGGGAGCCCGCTCCGCCACGCCACGAGACCTCCATGGCCTACGCGCCGGCCTGCGAGCGACCTTCGACCTCGGCGCCATCCTCGGTCGCAGCACGCCTCCTCCACTGTTCGCAGAAGCCGCCGGCCAGCTCGCCGCCGGCGCCGGGCCCCTCTTCGCGCTCGACGCCGCCCTCGACCCTGACCCGCCCTCCGGGTTCGATGAAGGCGGCGTCATCCGCCCGGGCTTCAGCCCGGAAATCGACTCCCTCCGCGCCCTCACCCGCGACGCCCGTGGCTTCCTGCTCGGGCTCGAACGCCTCGAGCGCGAGCGCACCGGCATCCGCTCACTCAAGGTCGGCCACAACAAGGTCTTCGGCTACTACATCGAAGTCTCATCTGCGAACGCGGCCGCCGTTCCGGGACACTACCAGCGCCGCCAGACGCTCGTCGGCGCAGAGCGCTACGTCACCGAGGACCTCAAGGAACACGAGTCTCGCCTCGTTGGCGCACGGGACCGGCTGGTCGACCTCGAAAGGCAGGCCTTCTCCCAGCTCCTCGAGACCCTGGCAGCAGGCCTTGCGGGTCTGCAATCGGTCGCCGACTCGGTCGCCCTTATCGATCTCCTCCTCGCCCTCGGGGAAGCCGCCGCCGACCGAGCCTACGTCCGCCCTGACTTCGGCGACGGCTCCCGCCTCTCCATCGCCGGCGGGCGCCACCCGGTCGTGGAACCGGCGCTCGGTCCGGGCCGCTTCGTCCCCAACGACTGCCTGCTCGATGACGCCTGTCAGGTGCTCATCCTCACGGGCCCAAACATGAGTGGGAAATCAACCTTCCTCCGCCAGGTCGCGCTCATCGCCCTCATGGCGCAGGCGGGTTCCTTCGTCCCCGCCGCCTCGGCCGAACTCCCGCTCTTCGACCGGATCTTCACCCGCATCGGCGCCCAGGATGACCTCGCCGCCGGCCAGTCCACCTTCATGGTCGAAATGGTCGAGACCGCCCAGATCCTCCACCAGGCCACCCCCCGGTCGCTCGTCATCCTCGATGAGGTGGGGCGCGGCACCAGCACCTTCGACGGCATGGCGATCGCTCGCGCGGTGATCGAGTTCCTGCACAACCGCAGCGAGGTGGCGGCGCGAACCCTCTTCGCGACCCACTACCACGAGCTCACCTCGCTGGCAGACGTCCTCCCCCGGGTGCGAAACGCCCACGTCGCCGTGCATGAAGAGGGTAGCGAGGTCGTCTTCGAACACCGCATCGTGCCGGGGCCGAGCGACCGTTCCTACGGCATCCACGTCGCCAGGCTGGCGGGGCTCCCGGCGGCCGTCGTCACCCGCGCAGAACATCTCCTGGATGAATTCGAATCGGGCCGCAAGGACGCCGCGGCGCAGCCATCGAGGAACGGCCACGACGTCCAGCCTCCACTCTTCGGCGGGCCATCGCCGGCCGAGGCCGCCCTGGTGGCGGTCGATGTCGAGGGCCTCACGCCGATCGAGGCTATCCAGCGTCTCTACGAGCTGCGCGCCCTCGCCCGCGCCAGCGACCGCCGATGACCTCCCTGCGCACGCGCTCGATCCACGTCCTCGCTCCCGAAGTGGCCGCGCGCATCGCCGCCGGCGAGGTCGTGGAACGGCCGGTCTCCGTCGTCCGCGAGCTGCTCGACAATGCAATCGACGCCGGTGGCACCCGGATCTCGGTGGAGACCGAAGAAGGAGGGATCGCCCTCATCCGCGTGAGCGACGACGGTCGAGGCATCCCCCCCGAGCAGGTCGAACTCGCCTTCGAACGCCACGCCACCAGCAAGATCGACGACGCCGCTGATCTCTCTCACGTCCACACTCTCGGCTTCCGCGGCGAAGCACTTCCCTCTATCGCCGCCGCCGCCGACGTAGAGATCGTGAGCCGCGCCCTCGGTGAACCCGTCGGCGTCCAGGCCCTCTTCGTAGCCGCCCAGGTCGTCCGCCGGGGCGCGCGTCCGGCGCCGCCTGGCACGACCCTCACCGTGCGCGAGCTCTTCGCCCGCCTCCCTGCTCGGCGCACGTTTCTCGGCAGCGCCGTGGCAGAGGGCCGCCAGGTGATGGTGCTCGTCTCGCACTATGCGCTCGCCTATCCCGGGATCGCCTTCCAGCTCACCTCCGGCGGGCGGCGGGCTATCGCCACCAGCGGCGACGGCGACCTCCGCCATGCCTTCGCCGCGGTCTACGGCGCCGAAACGGGCGCCGCGATGCTCCAGGTCGAACACGAAGAGTCGGGGGTTAGGGTGAGCGGGCTCGCCGGGCCACCGTCGCTCCACAGGGGCAACCGTTCGGCCATCTCCGTCTTCGTCAACGGCCGCTGGATCCAGAGCCGGCCCCTGGCTTTCGCCATCGTCGACGCCTACCAGTCGCAGCTACCAACCGGCCGCAGCCCAATCGCCGCGCTGGCGATCACCGTCGCCGACCACGAGGTCGACGTGAACGTGCACCCGGCGAAGGCCGAGGTCCGCTTCCGCGACGAATGCACCGTTGCCCGGGCCGTGCGGCACGCGATCGCCGCAGCCCTCGAAGGGGCAGCGCCTGTGGCCTGGCTGGAGCCTCCTAAGCTCCAACCCCCCTGGGGACTCGCCGATGGCTCCGGTTCACTGCGCGCGAGGCTGGACCCTTCGACTCCCGGCGCGGCACCCGCGGCGCTGCGCGGCCCGGCGCCACTCCAGACCCGGATCGAGTGGCGTCCTCCGGGCAGCGACCCGGCCGGTGCCGCCGGCGGCCGGACGCACCGCGAGGTCTTGCCGCTCCTCCGCGTCGTCGGCCAGGTGGGGGCGACCTACGTCGTCGCCGAAGGTCCAGACGGCATGTACCTCATCGACCAGCACGCCGCCCATGAGCGCGTCGTCTATGACCGCCTGGCGGGACAGGCGGACTCCACGCAGATCGCCGCGTCTCAGCCCTTGTTGGAGCCGCTCCTCGCCGAGCTCGACGTGCTTCAGGCCGCCACGCTTGAAGAGAACCGCGAACACCTGCAGGCTCTTGGCCTCGAGTTCGAGCCCTTCGGCGAGCGCTCCTTCCTCCTTCGCGCCATCCCTTCCGGTCTTGGCGGCGCAGACATCATTGGCGTCCTCCGCTCTCTCCTCGAACAGTTGGCGGGCGAACGGCGCGTCGCCGACCCCTTCGCACGAGCCGCTGCCACCGTCGCCTGCCACAGCAGCGTGCGCGCCGGCACTGCCCTGGCCATGGACGAAATGCGGCGCCTCGTCGAGGACCTCGAACGCACGGCCACGCCCCGCACCTGCCCGCACGGGCGCCCGACCCTCATCCAGGTCGGCACCGAGCTCATCGAACGCCAGTTCGGACGCAGGTAGACGTGCAGTCGAGAGGGCCGCGCTGGCAGCCCGGCGACTCCGTCGCCGTCCGCTACATCACCCGCGACGGGAAGCCGGGCATGTCGTGGCCGTTCGTCGTCGTGCAGGACACCGCCGATCTCGTCGCGCTCTTCATCCCCCAGGGCGCGCTGCACAAGCGCTGGACGGGCACAGGCCCTAATCGCCACCTCGAAGACCAGCGCTGGCGGAACGACACCGTCCGCCTCATGTACCCCGGCGCCCACCATTCGATCTGGCCGACCTGGAACACGGAAGCTGGCCAGCGCCGCTTCACAGGCTACTACGTGAACATGGAGGAGCCGTTCCGGCGGACCCCTATCGGCTTCGATACCAACGACCACATGCTCGACATCGTCGTCGCTCCCGACCTCTCGTGGCAGTGGAAGGACGAGGCAATCATGGCCGATCGCGTGACGCAGGGCGTCTACTCAGCAGAGTTCGCGGCCGCCGCGCGGGCCGAAGGAGAGCGCGTCATCGAAGCTATCGAGCACCGAAAGGCGCCCTTCTCCAGCGGCTGGGATCGATGGGCCCCTGACCCCACCTGGTCGATTCCAACGCTGCTGGAAACCTGGGATCAAGAGCCGCCCCGCCTCTGGGATCGCCGGCTCTGGGCCTACGGCGATATCGCCCGCTAGACCCGCATCCTCTGCCACTCGAGCAACCGCGCCAGGCCGTTAGCCGCGCGCGCGATGCTCGGATAGGTTGCCAACCCGCCGCGCCAGCAAAGTTCCTCGAACTCGGTCGAATGGTCGAACGCCTCTCCGCTGGTCGCCGGCCGGATGGCCACTACCACCGGCTTGCCCACCGCTTCCTGGACCTTGCGCAGCGCTTCGGCCTGCTGACCGAGGCGTTCGCGCATGTTGCCCCAGCGCCCACCCGGCCCCCCCCCGAAGCCCGTGTGGAACAGGACCACGTCGACGTTTGGCGCCTGCGCGCACGGCATGAGCGTCGCTTCGAACCCCTTCTCCTCCCACAGCGCCGTGGAGTCGATGGGGTTGCGTACGCTCGTGCCGGCCTCGGCGGTCACTTTGGCGAGGGCCGCCTGCGTCTCAGGGAGGAGCGCCGGGACCTTGAGGCCCGCTGCGTCCAGCTCATCGGCCGCAAGGACGCTGGCGCCTCCACCGCCTCCGACCACCACCACGTTCGGCCCGGCGAGGTTCTTCACAAAGCGAAAGCTCACGGCGACGTCTATGAGCTCTTCGAGGCTCGCCACGCGCAGGGCACCCGCCTGCCGGCAGAGAGCGTCGAAGATCTGGAGGGAGCCGGCGAGGGATGCCGTGTGGGAGTTGGCCGCTCGGCTTCCCGCTTCCGTCCGGCCCCCTTTGAGGATCGCCACAGGCTTGGCTGCGCTCGCCCGGCGAATCGCTCTCGCCAGCCGCGGGCCATCCTGGATCCCCTCCATATAGGCCGTGATGATTTCGGTCTCCGGGTCGTCCGTCATGTATTCGAAGAAGTCCGCCGCCTTCAGGTCCGAGCCGTTGCCAAAGCTAATCACCTTCGAGCAGCGAATGCCCCGGGGCGCTGAATACCTGATGAACTCCCCCGCATTCATCCCCGACTGCGAGAGCATGCCCACCGGGCCCGGCTCTGCGCCCTGGCCGTTCATCATCGCCAGTCGCGCGCCCGGCACGTAGAGGCCCATGCAGTTCGGCCCGATCAGGCGGACGCCCCCCTCGCGCGCCCGTGCGACCACCGCTTGCTCCATCTTCGTGCGCTCTGCGTCTCCGGTTTCGGTGAACCCGGCCGTGAACAGGTGGAGCACCCGCACCTTCTTCCGGATGCAGTCCTCGAGCAGTTGAGGGACGATTCGAGCCGGCACCGAAGAAATGACATAATCAACGTCATCAGCGACGTCCAGCAGGCTTCGATAGCACTTGAGGCCGCGGATCGCCTGGGCCGTCGGGTGGATCAGGAAGATCGGACCTCGGAACCCAATCTCCTGGAGCGATGAAACGAACCCGCCGCCGCCCATCCCGCCCCCCTCTCGCGTCGAGACCCCCGCGATCGCGATCGAACGGGGATGGAAGATGTAGTCGAGGGCGGGCGCAGCAGTCGCCGGGGTTGTCACAATCGCCTCTCCGATAGATGCGTCGGTGTGCGGGGGCGCCCCCGCTGGCGCCGGGGCTGTTTGAGCTTACCAGAGGGCCGGACAACAGGCTCTTCTCACCATCTCGCGCGTCCAGCCCGGAAGGTTTGACACCTCCTGCCCTGCGGTTGACTATGGCCAGCGGGGCCTGCGCACCGGGACGGGGATAACTTCACACCATGGTGTTCGTTTCGCGGCTTGCCACGGCCTGCTTCATCGTCGCCCTCCCTCTCTTCCTCGTGACATCAAACGTCCGCTTCCTCGCTGGCGACATCAGCTTCTACAAGCACGGTTTTCGCGAATACGAGTCCGTCCGCCGCACCGGCATAGCCCAACCCGAACTGGACCGCTCAGCCGTTGAGATCATCGATTACTTCGAAAACGACGCCTCCACCCTCCGCATCGTCGTCAACGACAACGGCCAGGAAACCTCCCTCTTCAACGCCCGCGAGATCGAACACATGAAGGACGTGAAGACGCTCATGCAGGTCGTCTTCCGCACGAACGAGGTAACGCTCGCGGTCGTGCTCGGGTACCTGGTTTGCGTGTTCCTCTGGTCCGGCGAACGGCCCCTCCGCAACCTTGCCCGCGACGCAATCGCTGGCGTCGGGGTCGGGGTTGCCTCGATTGTCGGGATCGGCGTCTTCGCCGTGGCCGGCTTCGATTCCACCTGGGCGAAGTTCCACGAAATCGTCTTCCAGAACGACTTCTGGAAGCTCAACCCGGACACCGACCACCTCATCCAGATGTTCCCGACGGGCTTCTGGGAGGAGGCGACCTACATCGTGGGCGCCCTCACCGTCGCCGAGGGCGTCTTGCTGGTGGCCGCCGCGGTGCTCTACCTCGCGATGTCGCGCAAGCGGCCGCCCGAGCCCGGTCGAGGGTCAGACCCTGCCGTCCGCGCCGGGGCCTGATGCCCTAATTCGAACAGGCGCAGCCGCCCCGGCCGCAACAGCCGCCTCCCCCCGGACGCGACTCGGGCTCGAGCGCGACCGCGGCTCCGGCGCGACTCACCGCGAACGCCGAAATCGCCCGCTCGGCGCGGTGACCACGGGCGCAGGTCGTCGTGGTGGACGCCTCAATCATGGGCCTGCGCTGCTCGAAGCGGCCTCGGCAGGTCGGGCAGTAGTATTCGTAGATCGCCATCTCTGAGCTCCCTTTATCCCCGTGGCAGGCCGAGGCCGCGGGTCGCGATGATCCCCTTCTGGACCTCCGTCGTTCCGCCCGCGATCGTCGAACTCACGGCCTGCATGTAGCCCATGCTCGCACGATTGCGGACGTTCCCGTTCATCCCGTAGAGATGCATGGTCAGGTTCGCGATCCGCTGCTGCAGTTCGCTGCTGAACATCTTGCACATGCTCGCTTCGTAGTTCGGGATGAGCCCCCGGACCTGCATGCTCACCACCCGGTAGCTCAGCATCTTCGCGACTTCGCACTCGATCCAGCGGTCAACGAACTCGCCTTTGATGCTCCGCGTGCGCTCGAAGGAAACCTCGCCCTTCGATTTCGCTTGCTTGATCAGGCCTTCCAGCGCCTTCCGGACGCCGATTGCGCTGCCGATCGAACTCCGCTCGAAGTCGAGCGTCGTCGTGCCCACGTACCACCCGCGGTTCTCGTCGCCCACGCGGTTCTCGACCGGCACTCGCACGTCTTCGAAGAAGACCTCGTTGAACGCCTGCGTCCCCGCGAGCGTCGTTAGCGGCCGCACGGTCACGCCCGGACTCTTCATGTCGACCAGCAGGTAGGTGATCCCACGGTGCTTCGGGGCGTCCGGATCCGTCCGCACCAGCATGTACATCCAGTCGGCGAACTGCGCGCCCGTCGTCCAGATCTTCTGGCCGTTCACAACGTAATCGTCGCCATCACGGACGGCCCGAGTCTGGAGGCTTGCGAGGTCGCTTCCCGCGCCCGGCTCGCTGTAGCCCTGGCACCAGATCACCTCGCCCTTGAGGATGCGGCTGAGGTGCAGCTGCTTCTGGTCTTCCGTCCCGTGCTCAATGATCGTTGGTCCGATCATCATCACCCCGAAGCCGCCGACGTTCCCCGGCACTCCCGATTCGGCGAACTCCTCGTTCATGACGAATTGGTCGACAACCGACATGTCGGCGCCGCCGTACTTCGTCGGCCACGAAGGGGCGATCCAGCCCTTCGCCGCGACCTTCTCCCGCCACTCCTTCATCGCCCCCATCCGCCCGAAGAGCGAATTCTCGTTCAACTCGCCGCCAGCACGCAGCGCCGGCGGGGTCTCGGTGGCGATGAACTCGCGGACTTCCTTCCGCCACGCTGCCTCGTGCTCGTTGTCGCCCAGGTTAATAGCCAATTGCGGTGGCCCTGCTTTCGATTGGTGCCTACGCATTGTCCGTGAGCCACCGACGCGCGGCAAGCGACGCTGATTCCACCCCCGCCCGAAGCCAGAGGCCTCCTCGGCGAGCACACTTTGCGCGGCCGCGGCCTCACCGCCTGCTATGCTTGTCACGTGGGACGAGCCTCCGCAGAACGCAAGCAGACCTGGCAGGAACGCTGGGACGAGATCAAGCCCGCGCCCTTCCGCATGGTCATCGAAGTGCTCCCCGGGTTGTACCAGGTTCGTACCCGCGGCTCCCGCGCCTACCTGGTCGTCGAAGACGACATAACGCTGATCGACACCGGCAGTCCCGGCTCAGGTATCCGGATCCTCAAGGCCCTCGAAGAACTCGGCCGTAGCCCCGACTACATCAAGACCATCCTCATCACGCACTACCACTTCGATCACGTCGGCGGCCTGCCTGAGCTCCAGAACTGGATCTCAGCGAAGACCGGCGTCCATCTCGCTGAGGCGCCGCAGATCCAGAGCGGCGAACCCCTTCCCAATCCCTTCACCCACCCGCTTCTCGCCCGCATTTGCGAGCCGTTTCTGCTGCGCAACGACCCAGGCGCGGCCCGGGTCGATGAGCACCTCGAGGACGGCGACGAGTTGCCTGGCCTCGGCGGCATGCGCGTCGTCCACGCGCCCGGCCATACCGCCGGCAGCATCTCCATCCACTTCCCCAATCGCGGCGTATTGCTCGTCGGCGATGCCATGCAGTACAAGTTCGGCAGACTTATGCTGCCCAGCCGTCTCTTCACCGAGGACATGGCGACCGCCGGCGACTCCGTACACAAGCTCGCCGGTCTTGACTTCGAAACGCTCTGCTTTAGCCACTTCCGGCCCATCCTGACCGGTGCCGACCTCAAGGTCAGGGAGTTCGCCCGGACGCTCTTGCCGTGAGCGGCATCGAGACCCTGGTCGAGCTTCTCGAGCGCTCTGTCCGGCTTTATCCTGGCCGCACAGCCTGCCTGATGCGCGTGGGCGTCCGCTCCCAGCACCTCACCTACGCAGCCCTCGAACAGCGGGCGCACGCCTTCGCGAGTCTGGCGCTCCAGCGTCATGTTCAGCCCGGCGACCGCGTCATCATCTGGGCCCCGAACCAGCCCGACTGGGTGGCCGCCATGTTCGGGATGTTCGTCGCCGGCGCAGTCGTGGTGCCCCTCGATGTCCGGAGCTCGCGCGACTTCGTCGAACGGATCGTCGCCCAGACCGAGCCCGCGCTCGCCTTCGCCGGCCGCCAGCAGGCCGAGGTCATGCGCGCCCTCGAAGTCCCGACGGTTGAGTTCGACACCCTCGATCTCGCCCTCGATGGCCGCGTCGCGCCACATCCACCCGAGGCTGGCGACCTCGCCCAGATCATCTACACCTCCGGCACCACAGGCGATCCCAAAGGCGTCATGCTGAGCCACGGCAACATCGCCTCGAATGTGGAAGCCGCCCTCGATGTCATTCCCATCCGGACAGACACGCGAATGCTCTCCCTTCTGCCGCTGAGCCACATGTTTGAGCAGATCGGCGGCTGCTTCGCGCCCCTTGCCGTCGGCGCCGCTGTCTACTACCCCTCCAGCCGCCAGCCCTCCATCCTCTCCCGCACCATGCAGGACTGGAAGCCGACGATGATCATCGGCGTCCCCCAGGTGCTTACTCTCCTGATGAATGGCGTCGAACGCGAGGCCGCCAACACAGGCCGTCTGCACACCCTTGAGCGCCTGCGTCGCCTCGCCGGCCCACTCCCCGAACGGGGACGCCGCTTCCTCTTCAGGCCGGTCCTCTCGCGCTTTGGCGGCAAGCTCGACCTCATGGCCAGCGGCGGGGCCGCGCTCGACCCCCAGGTCCAGCTCAAGTGGGAGGCGATGGGCATCCCTGTCGTCGAAGGCTATGGGGCTACCGAGTGCTCCCCCGTCATATCAGTGAATCCCCGTGATGATCGCCGCCTGCGCAGCGTCGGCCGGCCACTCCCTGGCCAGCAAGTGCGGATCGCCGAAGACGGCGAGGTGCAAACGCGCGGCCCCAACGTCTTTTCAGGCTACTGGAAGAACTCCGCCGCGAGCGCGGCCTCCTTCGATGAAGACTGGTACCGGACCGGTGACCTCGGCTACATCGAAGACGGCTACCTCTACCTCAAGGGGCGCAAGAAGGACCTCATCGTTCTGCCCGACGGCCAGAACGTGTATCCCGAAGACATCGAACAGGTGCTCTGTCACCAGCCCGGGGTGACCGATGCGGTTGTCGTCGGCCTCGAACGCGACGGCGATGTCCGCGTCCACGCGGTCGTCCTGGAATCCGAGCCGGGCGCCGCCGAATCCGCCATGCGCGCCGCCAACGAGGTCCTCGACGACCGCCAGCAGATCTTGGGCGCGACCGCCTGGCCCGGCGAGGACTTCCCCCGCACCCACACCCTCAAAGTTCGCCGCAACCTCGTCCTGGATTACCTTCGCGACCAACAGCCAGTCGCCGCCGCTCCGCCCGCCGCGGCCGACGCCGACCCATTGCGTCGTCTGATCGCCCAGGCCAGCCGTAACGACGGCGAGATAGAAGAGAGCCACGGTCTCGGGTCAGACCTCGGCTTGGACTCCCTTAGCCGCGTTGAGCTGCTCTCGGCCATCGAGGAAGAGCTTGGCGTCTACATCGACGATACTGAGATCGGACCGCGCACAACGGTCGCGGAGCTACGCGCATTGGTCACCAAAAGCGAACACAAGCCCGACACGCACCGCTTCTCCACGTGGCCGCGCTGGAGGCCGGTGCGTTGGCTCCGCCGCGCTCTCATGACCGGCCTCGTCTTCCCTCTCCTGCGCATCGGCTACACGGTCGACATCCGCGGCAGGGAGCGGATCGCCCGCGTCGCCGAACCCTGCATCATCATCAGCAACCACGATATGCACCTCGACCAGGCGATGCTTCTCCGCAGCATGCCGGCCGGGTTCCGCCAGCGCGTCGCCATTGCCGCCGCCGCCAGCGACATCTTCGGCAACCGCCTTCGAGGGTTCTGGGCCAGCCTGCTCGGCAACGCCTTCCCCTTCGCAAAAGAAGGCAGCGGCGTACGCGAAAGCCTCGAACACGTCGCCAGGATGATCGACGACGGTTGGAACGTGCTGATCTTCCCCGAAGGCGAGCTCACTGTCTGCGGCCCGACCAAGCCGTTCAAGAGCGGGACTGCCTGGCTCGCCGTCGAGACTGGCGCCCCCGTCTTACCCATGCGCATCGACGTCCTTCGCCCGGGTTTTTACGAGGGGAAGTGGTTGCCCCACCCCCGAGCGCGCGTCCGCGTGAGCATCGGCGAGCCGCTCACGTTCCCCCGTGGGTCGAACTACGCCGAAGTGACCGGCCGCCTCGAACAGGCCGTCCGCGAAGCGTGAACGGCGGGGAGCCTTCTGCCGGCTCAGGGTCCCCGCCCGTTTCCGGCCTCCGTTTCGTCGACATCCTCACGACCGCATCCGCGGTAGCGAATTACCTCGGACAGGGCGACGTCTCACCCGAACACCTGCTGCACGCTATCGCCATCCAGCGCGGCGTAGCGACCCTCGACGACCTCGGGCGGCCCAGTTCCCCGTTCGCGGCACGGGCCGCGCGCGGCGGCATAGCTTCCGGCGTCGACCCGGCCGTGCAGGAACTCGTGCAGCGCTGGTACACGCGCCTCGGTAGCGAGCCGACCGCCTCCATCGACTCAGCGCAGGTCGATGCCTTTGCCTCGGAGCTTCGCGCGCTCGCCGGCGATGCCGGAGCGGGAGCTAGTGCGTCGTGATCGGCCTCGCCTGGAGAAGGTAGAACCGGCCGTTCTCGTCGAACGCGAACTCGATGTCTATCGGGCAGCCGTATTGCTTCTCCACCGCGGCGGCCGTCGTTGCCACCTTCCCGATCTGCTCCTCGCTCAATGCCTGAGCGTTCGCGAGCCCGGCCGGCACCTCTTGTTGTTCAGTCCCTCCCGGCACCGCCACGATCCGCGCGTGTTTCTCGAACACCTCGGTGCGGGTGACGGTGCCGTCCTTCATCGCTATGTAATTGTCAGGCGTGACCAGTCCCGAAACGATGGCCTCGCCAAGGCCCCAGGAAGCGTTAATCACCACTTCCTCGGTCGCACCGGTCACCGGATTGAGAGAAAAGGCCACCCCGCTCACGTGGCTGGAGACCGTCTCCATCACGACCACGCACATCGCCTCGCTCCGATGGTCGATGCCCTTGATCGTGCGGTAGTGGGCCGCCCGCGGGTGCCAGAGACACTGGTAGCACCGCAGGAGCGCGTCCAGCACCGATTCAGGTCCGCTCAGGTTCAGATAACTCTCGTAGAGACCCGCGAAGCTCGCCCCCGCCCCGTCCTCGCTCACGCCGCTGGAGCGCACCGCGAACGTTGCCCCGTCGCCCGTTCGCGACTCGAGCTGATGGAAAGCGGTGCGCACCGACTCGCAAACAGCGGACGGCAGCTCGGCCTCGGCAAGCCGTTCGAGCAGTGGCCCGCAAGCTTCTCGCACCTGCGCTGGCGTGGGCCTGCCGGTGACCGCCGACAGACTTTCCATCGCAGCATCGAGCCCGTGCACCTCGTGGAACAGCCGGTAAGCGTCCACGGTAACGGCGAACCCCGGGGGCACCGGGAACCCTGCCGCGCCCAGCCTGGCAAGGCTCGCCCCCTTCCCGCCGACGCGATCCGTCGTCGCCCCATCCGGAGAGTCCAGCCAGGCAATGTAGCTGTTCATGCCGCGCAAAGCCTCCTCACCACTTCATAGAGCACCTGCATACCCAAGCGCAGGTTGTCCACGCTCAACCGCTCATTATGGCCATGCACGCCGCCAAGATGCTCGGGGTCCACGAGGCAGGGCACGAACCCGTAGGCCTGCACCCCGCGTACCCGGTAGATGCGCGAGTCTGTGAACCCCGTAGTCAACTCCGGCACGAGGCTCGAGCCCTCCACCATCTCACTCACCACCTCCCGTGCGACCCGAACGAACTCGGTGTCCATGCTCGATTCGCTCCCCTCGAAGCGATTGAGCACCTCGATTCCCACCCGCTCGTCGGCGATAACACCCTTCAACTCCGAACGGAAGGCGTCGGGGTCCACGTCGGGGAGCAGTCGGCAATCAAGCGTGGCCGAAGCCTCCGCCGGGATCACGTTCACCTTGATCCCCGCGTTCATCGTCGTCAACACCACCGTGTTTGTCAGCCTGGCTCGCAACGCGGGGTTCCGCTCCGCCCTGCGCAACACATCCTCGTCCTTACCCGCTCGCATCGCGCCGGCTGCCACCATGGCCCGGACGTGAGCGCGCATCAGAGGCGTTAGCCGGAGCTCCCGCTGCCATCCCTCGACGCGATGGAGCGCCTCGACGAGGTGTTGTGCGCAGTTGTCCCCGTGCGGGACCGACCCGTGTCCGGGACGCCCCCGCACCGTCAGCCGCAGCCAGAAGGGCACCTTTTCGCTCGGCGCCACCTGGAAGACCATCTTGTCCTTGCTCCCCACCCCCGCCAGTCCGTAAGCGCCTTCGTTGATAACTAGCTCGGACTCCATCCACTCCGGCCGATTCTCCGCGAGCCAGCTGACCCCGTAGGTGCTCCCCGCCTCCTCGTCGGCGGCCGCCAGGAACGTCACCCCCCTTCGCAGCCGTACCCCCTGCCGCTTGAGCAGCAGAAAGGTCATCAGTTCGATGATGCCCATTCCCTTCATGTCCAGCGCTCCCCGGCCCCAGACAAAGCCATCTCGCAGCTCTCCGGCGAACGGCTCCACGTCCCAGAACTGGCGTTCGACGGGGACAACGTCGGTGTGGTTCAAAAGGCAGACGCTGCGGTCAGCCGGTCCCAGCCGGGCGATGAGGTTCGAGCGGCCCGGAGCCGATTCGGCAGTCTCTACGCCGATCCCCTCCCCAGCCAGGATCTCGCTGAGGAACTCGACAGCCCGGCCCTCGTTCCCCGGCGGGTTGGAGGTGTCGATGCGGAGGTACTCCCGAAGAAGCGACGTGGCTTCTTCGGTGGCGCGCTCCCAGTCGATTCCAGCGGCCAACCCGGCCCTCCTCCGCGGATGTGTCCCGGAGTTTATCCGCCAGTCCCGGCGGCGAACAGGCGCACGCTTGCTGGCAGTAGAGGGCCCGCCGATAGTTCCAGCAGTGGACCTCGCTCTCCTCGCTCTCGGGTCGGCCGCCGGCCTGCTAGTCGGCTGGCTGATACCCGGGTTCCAGCACTTGCTCTACCGCCAGCCCGAATACCGGGCCGAACCAGCACGCGGCCGCCGGCTCCTCGCAATGAGGATCGCTACTGCCGCCGCCATCGCCACGGTGGCCGGCTTCGCCTTGCGCCCGGGCCACTACGATTTGGCTCCGGCCCTCCTCACCGTCCTCTTCAGTACTGTCCTCACTGTCTTAGCCAGCACCGACTTCGAACGCCGCCTCCTCCCGAACAGGCTGATGTACCCGGCTCTTATCGCCGCGGCCGCCTCTTGCTGGGCCTGGCCCGATCGCTCGGCCTCCGATGTAGCTGCCGGGACCGGCGTTGCCGCCGCGATCGCCCTCACGTTTTACGCCCTCGGGCTTGCCCTCGGCTTTCTCCTGCACAGCCGCGCCAGCCTCCTTGGGTTCGGCGATGTGAAGCTCGTCGTGCTTCTGGGCCTCCTGCTGGGCTGGCCCGCGATCATGCCCGCCCTGCTCGCAGGCGCGGTGCTTGCCGGTATGCCGGGGTTGCTGCTGACCCTGTTAGGCCGCGGTCGTAGCGTGTTCAGCTACGGGCCCTACCTGGCCCTCGCCGGCATCATTGCCCTCATTTGGCCTGAGCGGTTTCTCTAAATCTCGAAGTCGAGCCGCTGCCCTGGCTCTACGCCTGATGCCGCCCCGGCCGCCAGCTCGACCACGCCTCGTGCTCGGCGCCCGCCGAAGGCCAGGCCCCACCAGGGGTGAACGTGATGCGCGACTCGAGTCACAGTCCTGTCGGCATCGTAGAACACAGCGTCGATCGGAAAGCGCATGAACATCATGTGGATCGACCCGCACCCCGGGATGACAAGCCCTTCGCCCGACTCGAGTCCCCGTCGGAGCATAAGGCCCCGGAACCGCGCCCACGCGCTCGCGGCTTCCCGCCCTGACTCAATAAGCGGCCGCCCCGTCGCGGCGTTCGTAACGCTAACCACCGGCTAGAATCCGTTCTTGAGCTGAATGATCGCCGGGCCACCGATGATCGCCATGATAGCCGGGAAAATGAAAAACACGAGAGGGAACACCATCTTGATGGGCGCCTTGAAGGCGAGTTCCTCGGCCTTCTGCCGGCGCTTGGTCCGGATCACCCCGGTCTGAACCCGGATCACCGATCCCACCGAGATGCCCATCGTTTCCGCCTGCACGATAGCGTTGACCAACGAGCGCAGTTCGTCGACGCCCGTGCGTGCCGCCATGTCGACAAACGCCTCGCGCCGCGACCGACCCATCGTGATCTCTCGCATCGTCCGCGTCAGTTCTTCCGCGAACGGCCCGGTGACTTTCTCGATCACGCGCGTGAACGCCGCGTCGATGCCGAGGCCCGCTTCGACCGAGGCCGTGATCAGGTCGAAGGCGTCGGGGAGCGAACGCCAGATCTCCTTCTGGCGGCGCTTGACGCGGCCCAGGAGCCAGATCCGCGGACCGTAGAGGCCAAGGCCCGCGCAGATGCCGCCCATGAGGAGGAGCTGCTTCGCCGGGGCCCCGCCCGATGCCAGGATCGCAATGATCACGATCGGTAGTACACCACCGGTCGCCGCAGTGACTACCAGGAACTGACCCGCCGTCATGCGCAGTCCGGCCTGCGTGATCGAGGCGTCAATTCGCGTCGCCATCGTCGATGGCAGGATGGCCGCCGCCCGTCGCGCCAGCCCCCGCGCAAACGGCTTCACTACGCGCGTCGTGAAGGCCGCATCCGGGTCAGGGAGCGGATCGGATGCCTGAGGGCGCGTCTGGCGAATGCCGAAGAGCCGCGCCTCCATGGTGCTCGCCGTCGTCGACCGCGCCAGCATCCCGTAGAACCCCAGCGAGACGGCAAAGAAGGTAGCGAGGGCGATGAGTTCAGGCATTGGTCGTCAAACCTCGATGTCCACGATCTTCTTGATCACGATGAAGCCCATCACTTCTAGCCCGGCCGCCACGCCCAGGAGGATGTGCCCGAGACTGTCCGAAAAGAGCAGCCCAATGAACTCGGGACTGATTAAGGCGAAAGCCACGCCCAGGCCGACCGGGATTCCGCCAACCACGTAGCCGGTCAACCGTTGCTGCGACGTAAGCGTGCGAATCTCGCCCCGGATGCGTTCCCGTTCCCGCATAGTGTGGGCGACGTTGTCCAGGATTTCCGCCAGGTTACCGCCGACGGTTCGCTGAATCAGGATCGCCGTGATGACGATGTCGAAGTCCTTGCTGCCCACCCGTTCGTTGAGCGCGCTCAGTGCCTGCTCGACGCTCGCTCCCATTGATGTGTCGCGCAGCATTCGGCGCACCTCGAGCGAGAGCGGCACCGGCATCTGGCTCGCCGCCGACTCCAACGCCTGGAGCAGCCCGAAGCCCGCCCTCAGACCGCTGGCCAGCATCTGTAGCAGCTCGACCAGCTGAGCCTCCAGCTTCCGCGTCCTGGTCGATATCCGGCGCTTGAGCCAGAAGCTGACCAGGACGAACCCGACTGGCGCGGTAGCCAACGCCGCCGGCGGAAACGGCACAAGCAGCAGCGTCAGCACTGCGAATACGGCCCCCACCGCGAGGCGCAGCGCGAAGTACTCCTTCACGTTCAGCGTGACTCCAGCCCGCTCGAGATCGATGGTCCAGTTGGCCGCCAGTTTGGCGGGCACCAGGTTGATCCCACCGAACTGGACCGCGACGTGTCTGCGCAGACTCAGTACCGCGCTGGGCCGGCCCCTATCAGCCTGGTTCCAGCGCGAAAGGCGGGCAAGAGACGTCCCCGCCACTTCGGTTTGCCCGAGCATCCAGACCGTGAGTGAGAAGGCGAAGGCGCCGGCGAAGAGCGCCGCCATGATTAGCATGGCCTACCACTCCTTTCCGGAAGCGAAGAGATGGGCAGGCAGTTCGATGCCCGCCATTGCGAATCGGTGCACGAACCCCGGGCGTATGCCTGTTGGCTGCATCGACCCGCCCACATGGCCATCCTCGTCCACTCCTTCGAGTTGGAACAGGAAGATGTCCTGGAGCGTGATCGTCTCTCCCTCCATGCCGCTCACTTCCGTCACATGCGTGACCTTGCGCGAGCCGTCCTGGAGGCGCTGGACCTGGATGAAGACGTCGATTGCCGACGCCACCTGTTCGCGAATGGCCCGCATCGGCAGTTCCATCCCCGCCATCAGGACCATGTTTTCGATACGGGCCAGCGCGTCGCGAGGCGAGTTGGCGTGGACCGTCGAAATCGAGCCTTCATGACCGGTGTTCATCGCCTGGAGCATGTCGAAGCACTCAGACCCGCGGACCTCGCCGACGATGATCCGGTCAGGCCGCATGCGCAGACTGTTGCGGACAAGGTCTCTCTGGTGGACCTGGTTCTTGCCTTCGATGCTCGCCGGCCGCGCTTCGAGCGATATCACGTGGTCCTGCTGGAGCTTGAGCTCCGCAGGATCCTCGATCGTCACAATCCGCTCTGTGTTCGGGATGTACGCCGAAAGAGCGTTCAGCATCGTCGTCTTACCGGTGCCGGTACCGCCGCTGATGATGATGTTGAGCTTCGCCTTGACGCACATGCTCAAGAATTCCGCCGTTGCCTCGCTCAGCGCGCCGACAGCGATCAGATCCGCCATCTTCATCTTGTCGGCGCGGAACTTCCGGATTGTGATCGACGCCGCCTTCGGTGAGACCGGCGGAATCGTGATGTTCACGCGCGAACCGTCCGGAAGGCGGGCGTCCACCATGGGGCTCGCCTCGTCAATGCGCCTCCCCAGTGGCGCCACGATGCGCTCCACGATTCGCATGACGTGCTGCTTGTCGCGGAACCGAGCCGGGCTGCGGAAGATCCGCCCGTCCTGCTCGTAGAAGATGCGATCGATGTCGTTGACCATCACTTCCGTGACTGCCGGGTCGCGCAGGAGTGGCTCGAGCGGCCCCAGGCCGAGTACCTCGTCTGCTACCGCCTCACTCAGCTCGTCCCGGCTCACGCCGCCGAGTTGCATCCCTTCCTGGACGATCAACTCCCGCGCAGCCCGAAGGACAGCCTCTCTCTGAGCTTCTGGCGCAAGACCCTCGAGCGCCCCGTGCTCGAGTTCATCGATGAGCAGTTCGTGGAGCCGGATCTTCGCCGCTTCGGCGAGTGGGTTCCCGCGCATCGCTGCATGAGGTCCACCTGCTTCGGGCCGCCGGCGGCGCACCTGCACCTCCGTCTCGAAGTCGGTCACCCCCGGCCGATTGGCAGGCGAAGGCCGTCCGCCAGGAGTTGGTTCTTCTTCCCCGTCCGGCCGGGTCGGCGCCTGGAGTTGGTCGAGGAGACCCCAGCGTTTCGCCTGGAGCTGCCCCGAAGGGCGGAGCCGCCCGGCAGGCGCCGGGGGCGCGCCTTCAGCCTCGTCCGTAGCCGGAGGAGGTGCGGGCACGAGCCGGCGCCTCGATGTAGACCAGAGAAACGGGGTCTCCGGCTCTTCGGAAGGCTTCTCGCTTGGCTTTGGCTCGTCAGGCACGGCTCTCTTCCTTCGTCTCGAATTCGTCGTCAGGCTGTCTTCCGCAGCAGCGGCCGCATGAAGCGCACCAGGCCGCCGCCGCGCCGCCTCTGCGCCTGGCTGCGGTCACCGACTCCGGCGAGGGTGCGAGCCATTTCCCGGATCTCGATGGATACCTTGCTGCTCGGCCGGCTCAATACGATCGGCCGGCCCAGTTGCGCTGCCTTCACGACGTCGTTGTCCTGCGGAATTCGCCACCAGAGCGGAGAGTCGAGCGTGCGCTCGACGTCCGACTCTCGGACCCCGGTGTCGATCCCCGCCCGGTTGAGAATGAGCTTGATGCGTTCCTTGTCGTTTCCGAACCGCTCGTGGAGCATCTCCAGGGCCAGCACCGTGTCCTTGATGCTCGCCATGTCCAACGTCGTCAGGAGCAGGATCATCGTCCCCACCTCAACCGCAGCCGCCACGATCTCGTTGAACGTCCCCGGCGTATCGAGGATGACGAAGTCATGCGTCTGGGCGAGGATGTCGACCACGTCGCGAATGTGTTGGGCGCCGAGGTTGCGCCACTCGCTCGGTCGCGTCGGCGCAGGAAGGATGTGCACCCCCGATTCGTGCTCGACGAGGTAGTCCTTCAGCGTCAGGCGGTCCACGTTGTCCAGGTTCCTGGCCAGGTCCGCGATCGATCGCTCGACCGGGATGTCCATCGTGATGGCCACATCGCCGAAGCGCGTGTCCATGTCTACGAGGGCTACCGACTGGTGCGCCTCGGTGACGAGGGCGACCGCCAGGTTGGCGGCCAGCGTCGTCTTGCCAATGCCGCCCTTCGCCCCAAAGATCGTCAGGATCGTGCCCTGGGGTACAGGTTCTTCGAGCTCTCCCTTGCGCCGCATCGACTCGCGGTGCATGCGCTCCAGCGCCCGGATGACCGAGGTCTCTATCTCTTCCGCTTCCAGCGGTTCCTCGAGGTAGTCCGAAGCTCCGGCGATCATCGCCTGCCGCATAAGGCGAACGTTCGCCTCGGTCGAAAAGGCAATCACCGGGAGGTCGGGATAACCGTCCTTGAATCGGGTCAGCGTCTGGATAGGCCGCGCCATCGGCTCTTCGACACGCATCAGCGCGACGTCCGGGCGCAATTGGTGGGCCAGCGCGAAAGCCTCCACTCCATACCCCGCACTGGCGACCATCGCGAAACCCAGCATGCTCAGCATCTTCTGGATCTCACTGGTGCTCTCGCGGTCCGGGTCAATCACGATGACCTGCGGTACCCGGGCCATGCTTTCCTCCTCCGTCTGCCCCGCCCCGGTCTGAGGGCGGGGGTATCGTCCTGGCGCCCGGCCGCTCCCGGGCTTTCGCTTCCGCTGCCGCTAGCGCTTCTTCGTATCGAACACGTCTTCGAGCGACCAGGTAACCCGGCCGGCGATGGGCGTGCCGTCGCCCTTCTGGCGGACGATGAGCCGGTATTGGGCAACGTCGTCTTTAAGAGCGTCGATGAGCGCCACCTTCGCGGCCGCTTCAGGGGTCAGAGCGAGCGTGACGGAGATTGATTTTTCGTAAGTGGCACCGTCGCCCAGAGGGCTCCCGGTTGTGTTCGTCGCGCCGCTCGAGCCGCCATCCAGGGCGCCTCCGCTCGCTTTCGTCGCCCGTTGATCAAGGTTCGGGACGACTTTCACGATCGACTGCGACACCGCCAGGACCTCAACGTCCTGGGCGATCACCCCCGAAAGCACATCGGGCTTCTCCTGGCCCGTCAGAGGATCGGTCTTGCTGAGCGTCGTAATGCCGATCACGTCTACCCGGTCGCCAGGCTGCGGAAGGCCCGCGGCGATCCACGCCTCGTGCGGTACCTGCAGCGAGAGCGCCCGCATACCATCGGGCACCCTGAACGCCAGCGAGTTCTGTTCGTTGAAGCTGGTGACCTTGGCGTTGAGTACCTGTTCGCCCGTGTAGATCGGCCCGGTCGCCACCTTGCCTACCACGTCCTCGGGCTTGGTCGCGTGATTGGGCAGCACGGCACTGGCCGGGATCGCCCGCGTCGTCAGCATGTCGGC
>JBGPOS010000011.1:0-71931 GCA_041488155.1 Tepidiformaceae bacterium | reverse complement strand
TCGAGCGCCGGGTCCCCGAGGCGGGGAGAGCTTCCCGTGGCCCGGAGCGTGCCCGCCCCGTTCAGGATGACGTCGGCGTTGGTGCGCAGTTCACGCATGAGGCGCTGGTCGGTCTTCGAGCCGATCCCCGCCTCTGAGCCTTCGACGACCGCTTTGCCATCAACCGACATCACCATGTTCACGAGCACGTACGGCCGGTCGGCGGGCGGCGGAGGGAGTTCGAGCTGAGCGTAGTGGAGTGGCGGCATCTTCGATCGTGATTTTGGATTGGCGACGGGGGATTGGCCAGTGACGACCCAATTACGCCTCAGATTCGCGCCGCCGGACCAGTGCGGCGACCCAATCGCGCTGCTCGTAGGTGTCGGGGACCTGGCACCCGCGGGCGGCTTCGACCCTGCGCCAGGCTTCAGCCGGAGCGACTCCCGAAAGGGCGAGAAGTGAGGCCGCGATCAGCGGCGAACGCCCAATCCCACCCCAGCAGTGGATTGCGAACCCCTCTCCTGCACGCAATCGATCGCACCACACCGGCCAGGTCGACAGGGCGCCGTCAGGTGCGGGCGTTTGAAGGTTGCCGATCGGATAACTCAGGAACTCGATCCCCTGCTGACGACAGGCTGACTCCGCGTCCTCGAGCCAGAGCCTGGCAGCCTCGCCCGGCGTCAGGGCGGAAACCAGGACATCGAATCCTTCCCGCCGGAGCCGCCTCAGATCGTCGGCCAGGAAGTGCCCGGCCCGCGGCCGGGTGATGACGGCGAGCCGCCCGGGCCAGGGGCCTTCCACCGCAAAGATTTCCATCACCGGCGCCAGGACGAGGTGCGCAACCAGCTAACTAGCAGGCAGGTCGGCCGCAGGGTCGAACTCCCGGTAGAAGCACGATTGGTGGCCGGTGTGGCAGGCGGGGCCGTCGGGTCGTGCCCTCACCAGGAACGAGTTCGCCTCGCAGTTCTTGTGCAGGCTGACGAAGTGCAGCCGGTTGCCGCTGGTCGCGCCCTTCTCCCAGAGCTCGTCTCGAGCCCGGCTCCAGAACGTCACATGACCCGTGCGATAGGTATGGGCGATCGACTGGCGATTCATCCAGGCGATCAGTAGCACCTCGTTGGTGTCGGCATCCTGGACCACCGTGGGGATCAGGCCATCCGGGTCGAAGCTGACAGTCGACTCGTCGCTCACCTTCGGGCTCCTTTGCGCGTCGTTCCGAGCACCCCTCGGTTCCGCCACTGTTAGATGCTGGCCATCGGCCGCACCGGCACACCGGCGGCGGCCAGCGACTCCTTGACCTTGCGAATGCTGTACGTGCCGAAGTGGAAAATACTTGCCGCCAGCACCGCGTCGGCGTGCCCCTCCGTCAGCGCTGCCACCATGTGCTCGGGGCCTCCCGCTCCGCCGGAGGCAACCACAGGGACCGTGACGGCGTCGCTTATCGCCCGGAGCATCGCGATGTCGTAGCCCTTTTGGTGGCCGTCGGTGTCCATGCTCGTCACGAGCAGCTCGCCCGCACCCCTGCGGACGGCTTCCTTCGCCCACTCCACTGCGTCGAGGCCGGCAGGATTGCGGCCGCCATGGGTGAACACCTCCCAACCTGCGTCGCCGCGCCGCGCCCGGCGGGCATCGATGGCGACCACGATGCACTGGCTCCCGAACCGGTAAGCCCCTTCGTTGATGAGGTCGGGGTTCTGGATCGCTGAAGTGTTGATGCTCACTTTGTCCGCGCCCAGTTCAAGCATGATTTTCATGTCCAGGGAGCTGCGGACACCCCCGCCAACCGTAAATGGGATGAAAACCTGGTCGGCGGTCGCCGAGACCATGTCGTAGACAGTAGAGCGGTCGTCGGAAGAGGCCGTGATGTCGAGGAAGACGAGCTCGTCGGCGCCCTCCCGATCGTACAACCGGGCCAGCTCGACGGGGTCGCCCGCATCGCGCAGTTCGACGAACGAGACGCCTTTGACAACCCGGCCACGATCGACGTCGAAGCAGGGAATAACGCGCCGGGTAAGCATCAGCGCACCGCCGCCAGCGCTGCTGGCAACTGGACCGTCCCCTCGTAGAGCGCCTTGCCGACGATCGCCCCCTCGCAGCCGATCGCAGCGAGCCGCTGGAGATGCTCGAGACGGGAGACCCCTCCCGAAGCGATGACCGGGACCGGCACTTTGCCCACGAGGGCCTCCAGGGCGGCGAAGTTGGGCTCAGTCATGGCGCCGTCACGGCCGATGTCTGTGAACATCAGCCGGGGCACCCCGGCCTCCACCATCTGTCGTGCCAACTCCTCCACGGACACCCCGGTCGGGACAGTCCAGCCCTCCACGAACACTTCGCCTTCGCGGGCATCGATGGAGACGACGATGCCGCCGGGGTAGCGTCCCACTGCGGTGCGCACGAACTCCGCGTCCCGCAGAGCGATGCTGCCCAGCTGGACGCGGTCGGCACCATAGGCAAAGGCCGCCGCCAGGTCCGCGAACGACCTCATCCCACCCGAGACCTCCACCGGTATCGCTACGACATCGCAGATCTCGGCCATGATCCGCTGATTGAGCGGCGAACCTCCCCGTGCGCCGTCGAGGTCAACCACGTGCAACCGGGGCGCGCCCAGGTCTTCCCAGCGCAGCGCGGTGCCGGCCGGGTCGTCGGAGTAGCGCGTCTCGCGGTCGTAGTCCCCCTGGAAGAGGCGTACACAGCGGCCGCCGCGCAGGTCGATTGCGGGGATGACTTCGAAGGTCAGGCGTGGCCTCCCGCAGTGGCTGGAGCGGCCGCTGCGGGCACGAAGGTGTGCTGGCGGCGCGCCCAGCGCACGAAATTCGCATAGATGCGGAGGCCGTCATCGCCGCTCTTTTCAGGGTGAAACTGGGTTGCCACCACGCTCTCGCGAGCCACCACGCTGGGGAACGAAACGCCGTACTCCGTCATCCCAAGCGCGAGGCCCGGCTCGTCGACGACGGGGTAGAAGCTATGCACGAAGTAGAAGTAGCTGCCTGAAGCGATGCCCTCGGTGACCGGGTGAGGGCGCACCCAATCGACCGTGTTCCAGCCCATGTGGGGCACTTTGAGGGTGCTCGGCGGGAATTTGAGGATCCTGCCGGGGAGGACGCCGAGGCATTCCTGGCCGTCGCCCTCTTCGGACCAATCGAAGAGCGCCTGGAGACCCATGCAGACCCCCAGGAACGGGCGGCCCTGCGCGATGTACTCCTTCACCGGCTCAACGAGCGAGCGCGATCGCAGGTTTTCCATCGTGTCGGCGGCGGCCCCAACGCCGGGGAGCACCACAGCCCCCGCCCTTTCGATGTCGCTGGCATCGGCGGAAACAACCGGCGCCACATCGACGTGGGCGAGCGCCCGGGCGACGCTGCGCAGGTTCCCCGCGCCATAATCCACGACTACTACAGGTCCGTTCACGGCAGTTTCAGTGTAGCACGGCGTCGATATACTTCGACCCACCATGGCCGGCCTGAACCAGTACGAAGCCCGCTTGCGGAGCGAAGAGTTGCGGTCGCAACTCAACTACCACAACTACCGCTACTACGTCCTCGACACGCCCGAAGTCTCTGACGCCGAGTACGACGAGCTGATGGACGAGCTGAGGGCGATCGAGCGCGAATTCCCCGAGCTGATAACGCCCGATTCACCCACCCAGCGCGTCGGCGCCGAGCCGCTCCAGGCGTTCGGCGTCGTGGAGCACCGCCTTCCCTTGCTTAGCCTCTCGAACTGCTTCAACGACGAAGAGCTCCGCGCCTGGCATCGGCGAGCGTCCGATCGCGTCGGCCACGGCGAGTTCCCCATGACAAGCGAACCGAAGATTGACGGCCTGGCGGTCGCCCTCGTCTACGAAGGCGGAACCTTCGTCCAGGGGGCCACGCGCGGCGACGGCCAGCGCGGCGAAAACATCACCGCCAACCTCAGGACGGTCAAGTCGATCCCCCTCGCCCTGAGTGGCTCGCCCCCGTCCCGGTTCGAGGTGCGAGGCGAGGTCTACATGACGAAGAGCGGCTTCGAGGCCATGAATGCCGAACGCGCCGATCGCGGCGAACCGCTGTTCGCCAATCCGCGCAACGCTGCCGCTGGCGCCGTCCGCCAGCTCGACCCGAAGGTGACCGCCAGCCGGCCTCTCTCGATCTACGTTTACCAGCTCGGCTGGTGCGACGGCCCGCGGCCCGAAAGCCACTACGAAGTGCTGGCCTGGCTGGGAGACATGGGCCTCCGGCCCAACCCCGCCGCGCGCCGCCACGACACCCTCGCCGACGCAGCCGACCGGGTCTCCTGGTGGGGACACCAGCGCGAACAACTCGACTACGACATCGACGGCGTGGTCTTGAAAATCGATGACACCCGCGAGTGGGACCGCCTCGGCGTCGTCGGACGAGAGCCTCGCTGGGCCACCGCCTTCAAGTTCCCGGCCCAGCAGCGGACTACCAAATTGCGGGCAATCCACGTCAACGTGGGCCGCACCGGCGCCCTCAACCCTTTTGCCGAACTCGAACCGGTCGTCGTCGGGGGCGCCACCGTGCGGATGGCTACCCTCCACAATGAAGGAGACATCCACCGCAAAGACATCCGCATCGGCGATACCGTGATCGTCCAGCGGGCGGGCGAGGTCATCCCCCAGGTGGTGGCGCCCGTCACGAGCCTGCGCAAAGGCGACGAGCAGGTGTTCGTCATGCCGTCCGAGTGCCCGTCGTGCGGCACTCCCGTGCTGAAAGACCCGGCCGAAGCAGCGGTCTACTGCCTCAACACCGCCTGCCCGGCGCAGCAGATCAGGCTCCTTGAACATTTCGCCTCACGTGGCGCGATGGACATCGAAGGTCTGGGCGAGCGCATGGCCTATACCCTCTTCCGCGAGGGACTCGTTCGGGACATCGCGGAAGTCTACGAGCTCACCGTCGCACAACTGGCCGCCCTCGAACGAATGGGCCCGAAGAGCGCCGAGAACCTCGTGGCCGGGATCGAGAAGAGCAAGGAGCGGCCCCTCACCAACGTCCTCTTCGCCCTCGGGATCCGTCACGTGGGGTTCGAAACGGCGCGCCTCCTCGCCGACCACTTCGGCAGCCTCGAAGGGGTCCTCGCCGCCAGCATCGATGTCCTCCAGGAAGTCGAGGGCATCGGGCCGGTGGTCGCGGAGAGCATCGCCAGCTGGACGTCGAGATCCGAGAACCAGGACGTCGTCAGGAGGCTCCTGGCCGCCGGCGTGCGCCCCCAACACTCGCCTCCGCCACCCTCCACCCAGCTCCTTGCGGGCCTCACCATCGTTGTCACCGGCCGACTCGAAACGATGTCCCGAAACGAGGCTGAAGACCGCATCCGCGAACTCGGCGGCAAGGTCGGCAGCGCCATCACGAGGGGCACAGACTTGCTGGTTGTGGGCGAGGAGGCTGGTTCGAAGCTGCCCCGGGCCGCGCAGCTGGGAGTGCGCACTGCAGACGAGGCCACCTTCGCCCGGCTGCTGCGGGAAGGCCGGGCGGCTCTGGGTGAGTCTCCGCCAACGGCTTAGATAAGGCCGGATGGCTTTAGCGAAGCACAAAATATCGGCCGCTCGCGTCCGCCGGTATGACCGCTATAATGTATTGGCGTCGCGCAGGCTTACAGAGCCGCATCCAACCCGCGGCAGGACCAGCGATTGGCATTCTTCAATCCCCTCAACGGCCTCTTCGGGTTCCTTTCGCACGACATCGCGATCGACCTCGGCACCGCCAACACCCTGGTCATGGTCCGCGGCCGCGGAATCGTGATCGACGAACCATCGGTCGTGGCGATCGACCGGATCTCCAAAAAGATCCTCGCAATCGGCGCGGAAGCAAAACGTATGGTCGGCCGCACCCCGGCCAACATCATCGCCGTCCGACCCCTCCGTGACGGTGTCATCTCCGACTTCGAAGTCACCGAGAAGATGTTGAGCTACTTCATCCGGGCCGTGCACGACCGGAGCTTCCTCGCCCAGCCGCGAGTGGTGGTTGGCATCCCCAGCGGCGTCACCGAGGTTGAGAAGCGAGCGGTCCACGACGCTGCCCTGAACGCCGGCGCGCGGAGCTGCTTCCTCATCGAAGAGCCGATGGCAGCCGCGATCGGGGCTGGGCTGCCCGTCATGGAGGCCGCCGGCTGCATGATCGTCGACATCGGCGGCGGCACCACCGAAGTCGCCGTGATTTCCCTCGGCGGCATGGTTGTCAGCACCTCCATTCGCGTCGCCGGCGACGAGATGGACCAGGACATCATCGCCTACGCTCGCCAGGTGCATAACCTGATGATTGGCGAACGCAGTGCAGAAGAGATTAAGAAGGCCGCCGGCTCCGCGGCGCCTCTCGAACCCGAAGAGACCATTGACTTGCGCGGCCGAGACCTTGCCACCGGTCTGCCCAAGGCCGTCGAGGTGAGCACCGTCGAAATCCGCGACGCGCTCGCTGGCTCCATCAGCGCCATCGTCGAAGCGGTGCGATCCTCCATCGAAGTGACGCCCCCAGAACTCGTGAGCGACCTCATGGCCCACGGGATCGCCCTCGCCGGCGGAGGCGCCATGCTGCGCGGCCTCGACCGGCGGCTAAGCCAGGAGACGCGCTTTCCGGTCTACGTCGCCGAGGATCCGCTGCTCTGCGTCGTGCGCGGCGCGGGCGAAGTGCTCGAAGAGCACGACCTCTTGACCAAGGTGCAGTCCCAACTGGCCTCGCGCCGCGGCGGGCGATAGCATCGGGCTGCGCCCCGTGGTGACCGCATGCTGATTTTTTCCCGGTACACATGGTGGGTGGGAGCGATGATTGGCCTCGCTCTGCTGCTCACCATCGCCAGTCAAGCCGGGATCCTCAAACCGTTCCAGGGCTTCTACCTCACCTTCACCGAGCCCGCCGAAAACCTCCTCACGGCTGTGTTCCGGCCTGCAGCGTCATTTCTCGCCGACGCCGGCAACCTCAACGACCTTCAGGACGAGAATCGCCGCCTTCGGCTCGAAAACGAGGACCTTCAGAACAAGGTGACTTCTCTCCGACAGGATGCCGGCCGGGTGAAAGAGCTAGAGCAGGCGCTCAACATCACCCGCGGCGCAGCGGGAGGGGCCCGCCTCGCAGCCAACATCGTCCACCGCGACAGCTCAGCCTTTACCGAC
Source organism: Tepidiformaceae bacterium (assembly GCA_041488155.1). Lineage (GTDB taxonomy): Bacteria > Chloroflexota > Dehalococcoidia > Tepidiformales > Tepidiformaceae > JBGPOS01. Next base: position 64,853 of record JBGPOS010000011.1, on the reverse strand, counting down.
GTCATATCGATAGACCGCGGCACGAACGACGGTGTTAAGACCGGGATGGTGGTGCTTTCGTCCCAGGGCACCCTCATGGGCAGCGTAACCCGGACCTTCTCCGACCGCGCTTTCGTGCGGCTGATCACCGACAGCAAGAGCAAGGTGCGGGCCCAGACGGTCGATTCGAAGGCCGACGGCATCGTGGAGGGCAGCCCCAACCGCGTCCTGATCTTCAACATGGCACAGGCCGACATCAAAGTCGGAGACACCGTCGAGACGCTTGGGCTTGGCGGCAACTACCCTGCGGGCCTCCCCATCGGCAAGGTGAGCGAAGTCTCGGGATCGCCGCAAGACCTCTTCAGGAAGGTCAGGGTTGAACCGCTAGTCCGATTCTCGACAGCCCAGACGGTGCTCGTGCTCACGAGCTTCTTGCCAGAGCAGATCGGGCTGGGCGCCCAGCCGTGAAGCTGTTCGCTCAGATCTTCCTCATCCTGGTGGTCGCTCTGTCCCAGGTGACGGTTGCTCCGCTCTTTCCTATCGCCGGCGCTGTCCCGGATCTCATGCTCGTGACCATCCTCTGTCTGGCGGTGTACTCCGGGCCGCGAACAGCCATGTGGGCTATTCCTGTGGCGGCCGTACTGGTTGGATTCACCTCCGACCGCGCGCCCGGGCTCCTTCTCCTGGCCTACCTGCCGCTGTTGCCCCTCGCCTTCGCCCTGGAAGAGGCGCGCCTTCCCCTCAACCGCTACTCCCAGGTCGCCCTGGTTGGTGTGGCTACGGGGCTCTGGGCCCGATCGTTGCTCGCCTTTGGCGCCGTCGCCCAGGACGCAACCTTCTCGCCTACGGTCCTTGTTCGCGACCTGCTCTTGCCCGGCGCTCTTCTTGACCTCGCTTTACTCACCTTGGTGTACGTGCCCTTCCGTCTCGTAGGATGGTCACCGAGAGGCATGACCCTGCAGCGAGGCCACCTCTAACCGATGAGCATCCTCGATGATCGTTATCGCGGAGCACCAACGCCCAGCAGGAACCGTCCCCACGGCAACCTGACGGCCCTCCGCGTCGCAGTCCTGCTCGTGTTCGGGCTCCTCACCGCAAGGCTCGTGAGCATGCAGCTCGTCGATGGGGCGACGTACGCGAAGCGCTCTCGCGAAAACCACATCGTCTCCACGAACATCCTCCCTCCGCGCGGACTCATCCTTGGACGCGACGGCACCCCCCTTGTCCAGAACATCGGCGTCTACACCGCCAGCGTCACCCCGGAACTCCTTCCGAAATCCCAGGCCGACCGCCACAAGATTTACCTTCGTCTCGAAGAACTCGTGGGCGTTCCCTCGCTCGAAGTGCAATCCCGCGTTCAGCAGGCCGAGGACGACGGCAGGCCCGACCTCCCGATCCCGGTCCAGAAGTACCTGTCGAAAGAGCAGGCGCTGATGCTCGATGAGGCGACCACGGGCATGCCGGGGGTGGCTCTCACCGTGACCCCAGGCAGGAACTACATCGGCAGCGACGCCTTCAGCCACATCATCGGCTACATCGGCGCCCAGACGCCGCGGGAATACGCTCAACTCAAGGGCGAGGGCTACCAGCTCAACGAGCCCGTGGGCAAGTCCGGGATCGAGGGCCGCTATGAGAGCGAGCTCCGCGGCTCAGCCGGCGTTAGCCAGGTCGAACAGGACGCCCAGGGCCAGCTCCTCGATGTCCTCAAAACCCGCGACCCCGCTCCAGGCAACAGCCTCAGACTCGCAATCGACCCCGGCCTGCAGGAGTTCGTCGCCGAACTCCTCGACAACTCAATGGGTGAAGCCAAGATCGCCGCCGCCGTTGTGTTGAGTCCCAGGACCGGAGAGGTCTACGCGCTGGTTTCGCTGCCCTCTTACGACGCCAACATCTTCGCCCAGCCCGACCAAAGGTCCAGCGAGTACAACGCCCTGGCGAACGACCCTCGCAAACCGTTCCTCGACAGGGCGCTCACCGCCGAGGCCCCCGGCTCTACCTTCAAGCTCATCACCGCAGCAGCAGCCTTGCAGGAAGGGACGATTACTCCCGCCACCGGCCGGACCGTCAACAGCACCGTCCTCGAGTTCAAAGGGGAGAACGGCGTCATCTACCCCCTCTACGACTGGAGGGCGCACGGCTTTCTCAACCTGCGCAGCGCGATCGCCTGGTCTTCGAACATCTACTTCTACATGGCCTCGTGCGGTATCCCCAACGAAGGGATCAAAGGTCTGGGGAAGGACTTCGAGGACTCGGCCTGGAAGCTCGGCGCCTACGCTCGGGCCTTCGGCCTCGGCCAGCCCACCGGGATCGACCTCGACGGCGAGATGGCCGGGGTCGTGCCGAGTCCGGACCAGAAGCGCAAGGCCTTCGCCGGTTCTCAGTTCAACGAAAACGACCGCGACTGGTTCTACGCCGACACCTGCTTCATGGGCATCGGCCAGGGCGACGTCTCTGCAACGCCGCTCCAGATAGCGCGTGTGACCGCCGCCGTGGCGAACGGTGGCAAGCTGCTCACCCCTCGTCTCGTTAAGGACGTCACCTCGCCTGATGGCAAGATCCTCAAGAGCATGAAGTCAGAATCCAAGCAGGTTCCAATCAGCGCCGAAAACCTGGCGGTTATCCGCGACGGAATGCACGAATCGGTCGGCTACGGGGCCGGACTGCGCGCCCAAACCGCAGGCATCGACATCGCCGGTAAGACGGGCACCGCCGAATTCGGGCCCGTGAAATCTGATGGCAAACGTGACCAACATGCCTGGTTCACCGGATTCGCGCCCTTCAACAGCCCGGACGTCGTGGTGACCGTCTATTTCGACCTGGGTGTCGGCGGCGATAAGGCGGCCCCCACCGCGAGCAAGATCTTCGATTACTTCTTCAAGAACGTGAAGCCGTGACGGCCGGATACGGCAGGCAGGGCGTCTGGCGAGGATGGGACCGCTTCGACTACCTCCTGGTCACTGCCGCCCTCTGCCTGGTCGGGCTCGGCCTCGTCTTGATCTACAGCGGGTCCGTGCGGACGTACAGCGGCCCCGTCGCGAGCTTCGACAACCCGGTAGCGAAGCAGGCCGTCTTCGCCCTCGTTGGCATCGGACTCATGCTCCTTATCTCGAAGCTCGACTACCACTACCTCACCCACTACGCCTGGGTGCTTTACGGAGTGGCGATCGTCTCGTTGCTGGCCATCCTCGCTATCGGCCACACGGCCTATGGTTCGACCCGCTGGTTCAACCTCGGCCCTCTCCAGATCCAGCCATCCGAGTTCGCCAAACTCGCCACGATCCTCACCCTCGCCCGGTTCTTTAGCGAACACGGCGGCGACGCCCGCGAGCTGCGGGCGCTGGTGATGTCGTTGCTCATCGTCGCGCCCATGGGTTTCCTTGTGTTCATCGAGCCCGACCTGGGCACCGCTCTGGTCTTCCTCGCCATCTGGCTCGGGGTCGTCGCCGTCGGCGGAGTCAGCCGCCGGCACCTGCTCGTCGTCGGGGCGCTCGCCGTGGCCGTTCTGCCCTTCGTCTGGACGTTCGCCGTCGCCGACTACCAGGTCGAACGCATCTCAGTGCTCGTCAATCCCGACGAGGATCCGCTCGATGCCGGCTACACCGTTATCCAATCGCAAATCGCCGTGGGCTCCGGCCAGTTCTGGGGCAAGGGATTGACCAACGGAGAGCAAACCCAACTGCGCTTCCTCAAAGTGCCCACCAAGGACTTCATCTTCAGCGTGCTTGCAGAAGAACTCGGGTTCGCCGGCGCGATCGGCCTGTTCGCCCTCTTCATTCTGCTGCTGATGCGCGGGATACGCGCTGCCCAGCTTGCCGGGGACACCGCCGGTCAGCTCATTGCCGTCGGCATCGTTGTGCTGATCCTGATGCAGACGTTCATCAACATCGCCGTCAACGTGAGCCTATTCCCCGTCACCGGGATACCCCTGCCCTTCGTCAGCCAGGGAGGGAGTTCGCTCGTCAGCCTGTTCGTTTCGATGGGCATCATGCAGAGCGTCATCATGCGGCACCGGGCCTATCGCCAGACGTAATTCCTCTCACTGGCCGCCGAACGCATCAGCCAACGCCTCCTTGACCGAACGGACGGGGACCAGCCGCACGCCTTCTACCCTGGGGGTCGAAGCGGGGACCACGCAATGCAGCACCCCAAGGCGCGCGAGCTCCACCAGCCGCCGCTGAGCCTGCTGGGCGGGGCGCACAGCGCCTGAGAGCGCAACCTCGCCCAGGAAGGCCGAGCCTCGCGCGAGGGGCTCATCTCGAATGGCCGAAGCCAGCGCAGCCACGACGGCGAGGTCCGCGCCGGGATCACGCAGCCGCAGACCCCCGGAGACAGTTGTCACCACGTCGAGGTTCGCGGCGCTGAGGCCGCCGCGACGGGCGAGGACGGCCAGCAAGAGGTGGAGCCGAGAAGTCTCGAGGCCGCTTGCGATTCGCCTTGGCGTCGCGAGGGACGAGGGTACTGCTAAGGCCTGCACCTCGAGCGCAAGTGGCCGCGAACCTTCGATCACCGCTGTCACCGCACACCCCGACGCCGCCGGGTCCGCCGCTTCGAGGAAAGTCGCGCCGGGGTTGTCGACGCTGCGCAGACCCTCACCCGTCATTTCGAACACCCCGACTTCGTCCGTCGCTCCGAATCGGTTCTTAACCGCACGGAGCACGCGCAAAGCGCCGCTCTCCGCGCTTTCGAAGTAGAGCACTGCATCGACCAGGTGTTCGAGGAGACGCGGCCCGGCGATCTCGCCGCCTTTGGTGACGTGGCCCGTGACGATCGTGGCGATCTCGTTGCCCTTTGCCCACCCGACCAGCCGCGCCCCCGCCTCGGCGAGCTGGGCTGGACCACCAGAGCGCGTCTCGAGTCCATCAACGTAGACAGACTGGATCGAATCGACGATCACGACCGCCGCCCCAAGCGCTTCCGCGGCCCCGAGCGCCGCCTCAAGGTTGGTCTCGGGGATGAGGGTGATCCCTTCGCCCCCGATGCCCAGGCGCGTCGCGCGAAGCCGCACCTGCCGCGGCGACTCCTCGCCGCAGACGTAAGCGACGGCGATCCCACGGCCCGCCAGCCGCGCCGCCGCCTGGAGCATGAGCGTCGACTTGCCGATCCCCGGATCGCCGCCCACGAGCACCAGTGACCCCGGGACCAGGCCGCCTCCAAGCACCCGGTCAAACTCAGGAACGTCCGTGATCAGGCGCCGGCCTTCCTCGTCCGGCACCGAGGCGAGCGATAGACTGCTCGCTGCCCCCGTCACGTTCCGTCCGGGGCGTCCGCCCACCCTCGGGCGCGGGGCGGCCAGGTATTCCTCGACGGTATTCCACGCCTGGCATTGTCCGCAGCGGCCGGCCAACGCCGCCGTCTCCCAGCCGCATTGCGAACATCGGTATCCGCGGTGCACTCGCGCCATGCGGGGATGCTACGGCACGGCCGGTTCGTAGACGAAAATGCGGTCGTTCGAGCCCAGCGAGGCTCGCACGCGGTCGACATCGGCCGGCTCGATTCGGACCGCCTGGGCGACGTCCGGATAGTAGAAGTGCACGGTCGGATAGAGGGCGTAGTCACCGAAGAGCGCGAGGATGAGCGGGACGTTCGCGACGTAGACGGTCCCGCCCTCAGGGAGCGCCGGGTACTTCATGCGAAGCTGGTCAACCCACCTCTGTTGGACATCGGGGTTGTCGCGGACCCATCGCTCGACTGCCTGGTGGCCGGTCGCCACGCCTAGCCAGCTCGCAGCTCCGCCAGCGGCGACGACGAGCGCGACACCGATGGCTGGCCGGCGAATGAACCTCGCGAAGTTCATGACCTCGGCCGCGGCCACCCCCATCGCCACCGCGAAGAAGGCGGACGGCAGGTAGAAGTAGCGCCCTCCCAGGCCGAAGGTCGAGGAAACGTTCGGTGCAATCGACGCAACGAAGGCAACCAATGCGGCGGCAGGTATCCAGCGGCGAGCAAGGAGAGCCAGCGGAATGCAGGCGAGCATCACGACCGTGGGCGCGGCCGCCAGCAACCGATGGCGGGCGGTTTCCGACTCCGTCCACGAGCTGAACCCAACGCGAAGGTAGTACCAGGCGTTCTCGGGCACCTGCGAGCCCCAGCGATAGCTGCCCTCGTTTCCGAGCGGCTCCGTGAACAGCTTCGTGCGCACCAGGAAGTAGGCGACGCCAAGGATCACGTAGGGCGCGAGCGCGACGTGGGCTCGCCAATCGAACAGCCTTGGACGGGCAGTGATGCAGACGTGCCAGGCGCCTTTGGCGGCGAGAAAGACGATCGCCGTCTCCCGAAAGCCGAGGGCGAGGACGAGCAGAACGAGCGACAGGGCGTGGCGCCGCCGCCTTGTCTGAGGCTCAACGGAATCACCCGCGATCATGAAAGCCAGCCACGCGCCAAGCCCGAGTGGGAGGGCCAGGCTGTTGATGGACGAGATCCAGGAAACAGCACCGACGCTGGCCGGCAGCACAGCGAATACCAACGCCGCCACCCCAGCCGCCACCCAGCTTCGCGTCAAGCGCCTGGCGATCACCCAGACAAGGACCGTGGAAGCGAAATGGATGGCGAGGATGAGCAGGTGGTACGGCAGGACGTGCCCGCCGAAAAGCCGATCGGTGACCTGGAACGAAAGGAAGTACAGCGGCCGCCAATAGTTCTGCGCGAATATGAGGACGCCGTCGTGGGAGCCTGGGATAAGGGAGATGCGCGTGTAGTGTCCGAACGACAGCCTCCTGACCGCGTCGATGTACACGTAGTCATCGCTGAAGAACCCCGAGTTGAGTGCGGGCCAGTAGATGATGAGGGCCAGCGCCAGCGCGCCTATCAGCGGCAGCCAGGGCACAAGGTCGCGCCAGTGGAGAAGCGGCTCGACGTCCTCCAGCTCCAGGTGAGGAGCAGGCGGTCGATCGTTATCGCCCGTCCGCTCCGGGCTCAATTCGCCTCAGTCGCTCGTTCGAGGAATGGTTTGACTGCTGCTGCGAGCGCGCGGTTCTCTGGCTTCTGCAAGAACGGGTCCCTTCCCAGCACCTCTTCGGCCATCGAGCGGGCGCGGTAGAGGAGGTCGCGGTCGGTCAGTCGCGCCACCCGCAGCATGCTGTTCACCCCGCTCTGGACGCGCCCCCAGGCCTCACCTTCGCCTCGCATCTCGAGGTCCACCTCGGCCAGGCGAAAACCGTCGGTGGTGTCGACCATTGCCTCCAGGCGGGAGCGTGCGTCTGGGCCGGGGTCTTCCTCGGTGCTGAAAAGCATGCAGTAACTCTGCTGGTCGGAACGGCCGACGCGGCCCCTGAACTGGTGGAGCTGGCTGAGGCCGAAGCGTTCGGCCCCCTCTATAACGATGACCGTAGCGTTCGGAATGTCGATCCCAACCTCGATCACACTCGTGGACACCAGCGCGTCGATCTCATGCCGGGCGAAACGCTCCATGATGGCGTCCTTCTGTTTGCCACCCATGCGCCCGTGAAGAAGCTCGAGCCGATAGCGGCTCAGCGGCCCAAGCCGCAGCCGTTCGAACTCCTCCTCCGCCGATCGCACGTCGAGAGCTTCCGACTCTTCGACGAGCGGGCAAATCACGAAGGCCTGCTCCGCCTCGTCCAGGTGCTCGCGGATGAACTGGTACGCTTCGTCCCGCTCGTGCGGCTGCACCCAGACCGTGTTCACTGGCTTCCGCCCTGGGGGCATTTCGTCGATCGTCGAGACCTCGAGATCTCCGTACACCGTGAGCGCGAGGGTGCGCGGGATCGGGGTCGCCGTCATCACGAGCAGGTGTGGATTGTGGCCCTTCTGGCGAAGCGCCGCTCGTTGCATGACCCCGAAGCGATGCTGTTCATCGACGACCGCGAGGCCGAGCCGGGGGATCTGCACGTCAGCTTCAAGGAGTGCGTGCGTCCCGATGAGGATGTCGGCGCCGCCGTGAGCGGTGTCGTTGCGGATCTGTTCTTTCTGACCCGGCGTCAACGAGCCTGTGAGCAGGAGCATCCGCAGCGGCCGATCGAGAGAGGGCGGCGCGAACACACCGTCGAGAGCAGAGTGCTCGCTTCCGCTGAGTGCCCGGGCGAGCGTCCGATAGTGCTGCTCGGCCAGGATCTCAGTCGGCGCCATGAGCGCGGCCTGCTGCCCCGACTGGACAGCCGCGAGCATGGCGGCAATAGCGATGACGGTCTTGCCGCTGCCGACGTCACCCTGCAGGAGCCGCAGCATAGGCCGGGGGCCTCGCAAGTCCACCAAGATCTCGTCGAGGCAGTGCCGCTGCGACCGCGTCAGGTCGTAAGGAAGCGTTCCGAGGAATAGTCCGAGCCGATCGCCAAGAGAAAGCCGCGGGGCGTCCGCACCCTGCTGCCACTCCGCCCGGCGCATCAGGACCGCCACCTGGATGGCCAGGAACTCGCCGATCGCGAGGCGCCTTCGCGCCGCTTCTGCCTCACCGAACGAAGCGGGGTAGTGATAGGCTCGGATCGCTTCCGAGAGCGGGCTAAGGTTGGCCGACTCTCGCAGAGCGGCCGGGACTACGTCCGGCAGCCGCTCCGCCAGTGCGTCGACCGCGGCTTTGACAGCCCGGCGGAGGGTCCGCTGACTCAGCCCCTGCGTCGCCGGATAGACCGGCACCAACCGCCCCGTGTGCATGAGCTCGTCGTCGAAAGGCTCATACTCAGGGTTCTCCATCTGGAGGCGGCCGCGATAGGATCGCACCCTGCCCGAAAGGGCGATCGTGTCCCCTTCGGCCAGCGAACTGGCCACGTAGGGCATGTTGAACCAGGAAACTTTCAGCACCCCGGAGCCGTCGTTCACGATGGCTTCGGTGCCCTTCGTACGGCGCCCGAATCGGGTCTGGCGCACCGAAAACACCTGTCCGACCACCGTCTGCGCAAGGTTCGAAGGCTCCAGCTCCGCGATCCGGCGCCGGTCCGTGAAATCGTTGAATCGCCGGGGAAAGAGGCGGACAGCGTCCGCCACAGTCGCCACTCCCAGCTTCTCGAGCCTCGATTCGGCCGAGCGCCCGATGCCGGGGAGCCTCGTCACCGGCGAATTCAGCTCGAGCGAAGAGCCCCGAGCCAGCCCGGCTGCCTGCGGTGCGCGGGGAGCATCTGCCTGGCTGACGCGAGTTTTCCGTTTCAAGACGTGCCGCTCGCCCTGCGCAGACTTCTCGACGTGAAGCGCCACTCGCGCGGGCGCCGCAGCTGGTCTCGAGTCGCGATCGAGGCGCTCGACGGTTCCTTCGAGCCAGACTCGCCTCTGCGCCGGGGAGAGTCCGCGGTAACCGCCACCCGGCAGCGCCTTCACTCGCTGGCGAAGCGGTCCACCTATCGCCAGCAGGCCGTCTTCCGCCATCTGGATGAGCATCCGGTCGAGGCCGCCGATCACCGCCTGGTTGTCGCAGCCGCGGTCCAGCTCGAGCTGAAAGACGCGCTTGAGACGCGTGGCTTCCGGCGCCGGCACGGTCACTACTCTCGCCTCACACTTGCGAAACCCAGCGTGTTGGGCCCCGTGTAAACCCCGACCACCGGCCCCAACTGGCCGAGCCGAAGGTCGGTGTGGGGAAGCGAGGGACCCAGCCGGTCGATGAAGGCTTGCGCCGTCGCGTCGTCGCCCGTGCAGGCGACGAACATTCGCTTCAGGGTCCGGTCCTCTGTGGCGATCTCGAACAGGCGCTCGACCGCCTTCGCCCGCGTGCGGACGCGACCGAGCGGCGCGACCTCCCCATCCTGGACGTGGACGATCGGCTTGATGCTGAGGATGGAGCCCAGGAGCGTCCGCGCTCGGCCGATCCGGCCCCCCCGGTGGAGGTACTCGAGCGTATCCAGCGTCGCCACAACCCGCACGCGGTCCATCGCGCGCCTCGTGGCTTCTACGACCTCTGCCATCGTTGCCCCTCGCGCCGCCGCTTCGGCCGCCTCCATCACGATCGCGCCGAGCCCAAGGCTCACCTGGTACGAGTCGATGAGCTCGATGCGCAGCGCATGCGAAACCTGCTCGCGCGCCACCGAAGCCGAATTGAGCGTGCCGGAAAGCCGCGAGGAGATGTGCACCGAGACTATTTCCTCGGTCTCCTCGGCCAACGCCTCGTACGCCCCCACGAAGCGATCGACCGAAGGCTGGCTGGTGCGCGGTAAGTCAGGCGCGGTACGAAGCCGTTCGTAGAACGTCGAGGCGTCGATGTCGATCCCGTCGAGGAACACTTCGTCGCCGAAAGCTACCGTCAGCGGGACGATGACGATCCCGAGCGACGTTGCCAACTCGCGGGGCAGATCACAGGTCGAGTCAGTTACGATGCGGACGGGCATAATTGCTCAGGCGCCTACGCGCACAAGTATAAGGTTGCAACCCCAAGCGCGTTAGAATGAAGCTATGGCATCGGTCAAACTCGCCCCTTCCATCCTGACCGCCGACTTCGGCCGGCTTGCCGACGAAGTGCGAGCGGCGGAGGCCGGCGGCGCCGACTACCTTCACCTCGACATCATGGACGGCCGGCTCGTACCCAACATCACCTTCGGCCCGGTCCTGGTCGAAGCCTTGCGCAAGGTCACGAGCCTGCCCTTCGACATCCATCTCATGGTCGTGGAGCCTGAGCGCCAGGTCGCAGCATTCGCGGACGCTGCGACAATCATCAACGTCCACATCGAGGCATCCCCTCACATCCACAGGACGCTGGAAGCCATCCACAAGCTGGGAAGAAGGGCAGGCGTCTGCCTGAACCCCGGGACGCCGATCGCTGCCATCGAAGAGTCCCTGGCGGACGCGGACCAGGTGATGGTCATGGCCATCAACCCGGGCTGGGGCGGGCAGCAAATGATTCCCCGCCAGCTCGAGAAAGTCGCCGCCCTGCGAAAGCTGATCAACGAGAACGGCTACGCGGCGGAGATAGAGATCGACGGCGGCGTCAGAGTGAGCAATGCCGGCCTCTGCACTGCCGCGGGGGCAAACGTCCTTGTCTGTGGCAGCAGCGTCTACAACGGGGAGTCGAGCGTCGCGGCGAACCTCGCGGCGCTGCGGGCTGCCGCATCTTCAGAACCGTGAATCGGATCGGGCCGATCCATCTGATCAGCTCAGCGCGACCTCCGCAGAATCGACGTTGAGGTTCTCGGTGCGCTCAGCCGGCGCGTTCCAGTCCGCGTGATGGCTCAGGCACGGAAATGCCGCGCCGCTTCAGAGCGCCCAGGTAGAGTTCACGGGCCTCGCGAAGATTGGCCGAAGCCTCTTCCCGCGTGCTGCCGTGTGACATGCACCCCGGGAGGTCTGGGTGGGCCGCGACGACGCACGGAGAGCCGTCGGGCAACTTGTCGTCGATGAACTCGATGCGGTATTCAGACACCAAGGTGCGGTTTATCCTCCCCGGCCATCAAGTCTACCAGTTCGTCGATAAGTTTCACTGCGAAGGCGGCGTACGCCTTTGGCAGAGGGGCATGCCGCGGCACCGTTGCCCTCAATTGAGGGTAGACCGGGTGGATGAAGATGGAATGGCTACCGCCCTCGTCGACCTCGAACCCGAATCCGAAGTAGAGACGACGAAGATCAGACGGTTTCCAGTCGGCTTTCGAACGACGCATCCGCGCAAGCAACCGCTCCGCTCCGCGACCCGGCACGAGATCAGGCCTGTTTCACGTCGAGCTAACTGGCTTTGACGACCGTGCGCAGGCAGCGGGTGCAGATGTTGATTCTGTGCCACGCCCCCGCCACGAAGACGCGTTGCTTGTTCACGTTCGGCTTGAACGTGCGGCTCTTGTGGGTAGCCTTGCGCTCCCACCGCCCCCCATGCGTGTGGCGGATGTGCCGGCCAAACATGGTGGTCTTCCCGCAGACATCGCAGGCGCCACTAGCCATGCGTCATGATTCCTTGCGTGACAGAATGCTGTCCGCCGATGGTAGCACGCACCCCTTCTAACGGCCAAAGCCCGGCCGGGTCACGTCGCTGTGCCTGAGCCAGGCCCTGCCGGGGGTCTTCTCACGGGCGAAGAGCTGCGAAGCGCGTTCCATGCGGCGGGGTTGCACCTTCGCGACCGCGCAAAGGCGATCGACGCCATCAACGTCTATCCCGTACCCGATGGCGACACCGGGTCGAACATGGCGGCCACCATGCAGGAAGCGACCGACACGGCCGGACTGATGGGCGGGCCGCTCACCGCCGGTGGCGTGCTGGCAACCCTGGCGCGAGGAGCCCTTTATGGCGCGCGGGGCAACTCGGGCGTAATCCTTTCGCAGGCGCTGCGGGGGCTCGCGGCTGCCGCTGGAGAAACAGCGGTGATCGACGCCGCAGGCCTGGCGAAGGCGTTCGATGCTGCGGCCGACGCCGCCTACGCAGCCGTCGCGAAGCCCGTAGAAGGGACGATGCTCACCGTCCTTCGCGCGGCCGCGATCGCCGCACGCTCGGCAGTCGCGGCCATGTCGTCGGGCGGCAGCGGCGAACCCTGCCTCGCTCTGCTCCGCGAGGTGATCCGGGCCGCCGAGGTCGCCGAGGCAGAGACCATCAACCAGCTCCCCGCCCTCACCGAAGCCGGCGTGCCCGACGCTGGCGGCGAAGGCGTCTGCACGCTTCTCCGTGGCCTCCTCGCGGCCCTCGAAGGCTCCCTCCCTGCAAGCGCACCGCTCCCCGCCCGGGCCATCGCGTCGCTTTCGGGGCACGCCGTCCAGGACTTCGGCTTCTGCACCGAATTCCTGCTCGAAGCCGCCGGCCCCGTTCTCGACGTCGAACAGGTGAAGGCATCCGCCGCGGCAGACGGCAACTCCTCGGTCATCGTGGTTGGTGACGAGACGCTGCTGCGGGTCCACGTCCACTCCTCCCGCCCACAGGCGCTCCTCGATGCGGCGGCGAACCTCGGGCGCCTGTCGCGCGTAAAGCTCGAAGACATGTCGGCCCAACACGTCCGGGCTCGCGCCACGGGAAGCGGGGCGCGAGCGGCGGTCGGGCTGCTCGCCTTGAGCCGCGGACCCGGTTTCGACGCCGTCTTCCAGAGCCTCGGCGCGACGGTCATGGACCTCGGCGACATCGTGAAGCCGCCGGTGGGGGAGATCACCCGGGCGGCGGACGCGATGGGTTTACCCGACGTCTTTGTCCTGCCCAACCACAAGAACGTTGTCCTCGCGGCCGAACAGGCGCGTTCCCTCTGCCGATGCACGCTCCACCTGGTGTCGACAACGAGCCTTCCCCAGGGCGTGGCCGCGGCCATGGCCTTCTCGCCCGGCGAACCCCTCACCCAGATCCGGGAGGCGATGGAACGCGCGACCGCCGAGATCGTGACCGTCGAAGTGACGATCGCCGCCGCGAATCGCACAGCCGACGGCGTGACCGTCCACGAAGGCGACTGCATCGCCTTCGTTGATGGACGCCTCGTAGGCGCAGCCGAGAACCTCACCGCCGCCCTCCTCGCCGGCCTGGAGACCGCTTCCGCCCAAGGCGCATCGCTCGTCACCATCTACGCAGGCTCCGCGATCGATGGCCCTGAGCTCGACGGCATTCGAAGCCTCGTCGCCCGCCGGTTCCCGGACGCTTCGGTCGAGGCGCTTGAGGGCGGTCAGGCGCTCTACCCGCTCATCGCCTCCGTCGAACGCTAGGTCAACGCATCTAGACCTCCGCCTTGTACGTACGGATCAGGCGATACAACTATCGCCTCACCTCACCAAGTAGGCTTCCAGGGGGATTCATGTCGCTACGTTCTTTTTCGCTGCGACCGGCCGCGTTTGCTCTTCTTATCGTCGCCGGCGGGGCCGTCGCCTTCGCCTGCGGCGGGGATGACAAGAGCGCCGCAACTCCGACCGCCGCGTCTGGTGCGGCGAAATCCCCCGAAGCGACGAAGGCAGCGGAGACCCCGTCGCCGTCCGCCACCGTCAAGTCCACCGAGACCGCACGCCCCGCGGACACAGCCACCGCCAGGCCGACAGAAACAGCGAAACCGGCCGACACCCCGAAGCCAGCGACCGCGGCCGCAGTGACTATCTCCGACAACAGGTACACTCCGGCCACGCTCACGGTCGCAGCGGGCACGAAGGTCACCTGGACGTGGAGCGGCAACAACCCTCACTCGGTCACGGGCAAGTTCAATGGCCAGGACGTGCTCTCACCAACGCGCCAGGGGTCAGGCTCCTTCGACTTTACCTTCGACAAAGCAGGGACCTTCGCATACCAGTGCGGCATCCATGGCGCCGCGATGACGGCAACGATCGTCGTCCAGTAGCGCCCGGGAAGCTGGCTTCGAGGCCTCAGGGGCCCGCTTGCTGGGTCTCGGCCGCCACGACCGGAGGGGGCTCAGGCGATGGACCTTCGCCGCGCGCCACGGGCGCCACGGCCGGTTCGGGCGGACCGAAGGCGCGCCGCAAAGGCAACTCCTTGAGCAGCAAGGCGAACGCCACACAGGTAGCGGCAACCACCGCGGCGGCGGTGAAGATGACCCTGATCGCCGTTGAGATCGCCTCGCGTTGCGCCGAAACCGCCCGTCCGAGCAGCGCTTCTCCATCCGGCAGCGCGCGAATCTGCTGTTGCACGAGCGGATAGGTGCGCTTGTCGAGAGCCAGAGTGGGATCATCGAAGTGAGCCAGCGTGGCCGGCGAGGCCTGCTCGGAGATCGCCGCCCGGTCTTGCTGGGACAGGTCTTCCTGAAACGCTGAATGATAGGACGAGGCCAGCACAGCGCCGAAAACAGCCGTCCCGAGTACCCCGCCTATCTGCCTGAAAAATTGGCTTGAACTGCTCGCCACGCCGAGGTAGTGGTGGGGGACGGCGTTCTGAACCACGAGCGACATCGTCGGCAAGACAAACCCGAAGCCCACACCGAGCACGATCATATAGAGGCTGATGTGCCACTTCTCCACGCCCACGTCCAACGTTCGCAGAAGCAACATCGCAACCAGGATCAGGACCGCACCGATGATGGTCTGCAACCTATAGTGACCGGTCCGCGCGATGATCTGGCCGCCCGTCACGCTCGCAACCATCACGCCGAAGGACTGTGGCGTCGTGATCACGCCCGACGCAGTCGCCGTTGCCCCGAGCGCCGTCTGCACGAACGTCGGCAAGAACGCCAGCGAACCGAACATGGCAATGCCGAGCGTGAACACCGTGAGGTTCGAAATGACGAACGTCCGGTTCCGAAAGAGGTGCAGCGGGATCATCGGTTCCGGGTGGCGCCGCTCCTGGAACACAAAGGCGCCGAGCAACACCGCCGAAGCGGCGAAAATTCCCACGATCTGCGCCGAGGCCCAGTCGTACTTTTGCCCCGCCCAAACCAGCGCGAGCAACAGACTCACGGAAGCCCCCGAAAGGAGCCCCGCCCCCACGAAGTCGATCTTCGGGCGCCGGACGGTCTGCCGGCCCGGGAGGTTGAACCAGACTGCCGGGATGGCGAGAAGCGAGAACGGGACGTTGATGTAGAAGACCCAGCGCCACCCCCAGTTGTCCGTCAGGAGACCCCCCACCGAGGGGCCAAGGATACTCGCCAGGCTGAACGTGCCCGTGAACATCCCCATGTACTTCCCGCGCTCGGCCGGCGGGAAGAGATCACCGGTGGTGGCGAACACCGACGAGAAGATCATCCCGCCGCCGATGCCCTGGACAGCGCGAAACACGATGAGGGTCGTCATCGACGGCGCCGCTCCACAGGCCGCCGACGCGACCATGAACACGATGATCCCGGTGATTACGAAGAACTTGCGGCCGAAGATGTCGGAGAGCTTCCCGACGAGGGGCACCACCACCGTCGAGGAGAGCATGTAACTCGTGAACAGCCACGAAAGGAGGCCGAAGCCGCCCAGGTCGGAGAGGATCCGTGGGGTCGCTGTGGAGACTACCGTCTGGTCGACGGCGCCGACAAACAGGGCCAGCATCAGGCTGAAGATGAGGAGCCACTTCTGTCGCTGGTCCAGCAGTTCGCCGAGCGGGCGGGGAGAATCGAAAGTTGCCACCGGGCACTCCATCGACGACGCGAGCGCGTCAACCTTGCGTGACAGCCTAACGGAGGTCGTTTGCCCGGAGCAAACTATCGCCAGTTCTCGGAGTCCCATCGACAGACCGCGGAAGCTCAATCCACGAATCCCAGAACTCTTCCTGGAACGCCGTCACTTTGGCAATCGACTCTTCGTCCCAATCACCGGCGAGGACCGCCACAAGCTTGTCCTCAACGTCCTTGCGGCGGCGGATAATCGCTATCACACGCGCCCTGCAGCGTTCCAGCGGCTCTTCGGCGCCGAGAACGTAGACGTCAATCTCCGAGCCATCCGGGGCGATGGTGCCGGGCACGTAGCCGTAGTTCAGCTCGTATCTGATATCGGGATCCCTGGGGTGGACGCTATGCAGCGGCCGGTCGATGACGACCTCGATGGTCTTCCCGATCCATTCGTCGAGCTTGAGATTGGCGTCCACGCCAGAGCCTCCCGGACTTCGGAGAGCCCAGCCGAAGGGGCTAGAACCGCTTCTCCTTGATTCGGGCTGCTTTCCCCGTGAGCCCTCGGAGGTAATACAGATTCTTGCGCCGCACCTTGCCGTGCCGAATCACTTCCAACCTGTCTACGCGCGGGCTGTTCACCGGGAACGTCCGCTCGACGCCCACCCCGCTAGCGATCTTTCGCACCGTGAAGTTCGAAACGAGTCCCTTCATCCGCTTGCGGATGACCACTCCCTCGAAGACCTGGATGCGCTCCTTGTCGCCTTCGACCACCTTGGCGTGGACCCGCACCGTATCGCCACTCCCGAACGGAGGAATGTCGGTGCGCTCCTGTGTGGCAAGAAGGACGTCGAGTTCGTAAGCCATCGGGTTTTCCTTGTTGGACGGTAACCTTCCGAGGATACGCGAGCACGCTCTTAACGCCAAAGCACCGCCGGAGGCACGATGCTCACTCGCGCCTGTGCCGGTAGAAGTGCACCTCCACCGGCTCCAACGTCGCGAGGCCGTCGGCGACCATCCCTTCTATCTCTGGGAGGAAGGCACGGACCTTCTCCGGCCGGTCAATAATCTCTACCACGATCGGAAGGTCCAGGGAGAGCCGCAGGATCTTCGCGGTGTGAATCCGCGAGGCCGCGCCGAATCCGGCGAGTCCCCGAAGGACCGTACAGCCGGCGAGACCCCGCTCCCGGGCGAGCAACATGATCGCCTCGTAGAGGGGCTTGCCATGCCAGTGGTCCGATTCGCCGATGAAGATGCGAAGAAGGAGCCCCTCGCCATCCAGCCCAATGTCGTCCGTCATGTCGTTACGCCCACCTCGCGACCAGCGATCCTACCCAAACGGCGAGGAGGCCCCCCAGAGTGCTCAGAAGTACGTTCCCCGAGGCACGCCACACTTGATTGTCCCGCAGCAACTCGTAGGTCTCGAGCCCGAAGGTGCTGAAGGTCGTATAGCTGCCGAGGAAGCCCACGAGGAGAAGGAGACGCGCCTCGCGGCTCAGCAGCTCCCGCTCCTCGGCCAGTGTCGCGAGCAGGCCTATCGCGAGGCAGCCAGTGAGGTTGACCACCATCGTGCCGTAGGGGAAAGACGCTCCGGTCAGGTCCTGAACTTTACCCTGAAGCCAGTAGCGCAGCGGGGCCCCTGCGACAGCGCCCGCCACGATGTAGACGTACGTCACCGCCCCGTGCTCCCATGTCCGCCGGCGCCTCGGGCGGTGGGCGAAAGTTCGGCCGCCAGTTCGAACACAACCTCGGCCAACCTGCTAATCACCATCTGCGCGATGCGATCGCCGTCGCGCACCGTGTAGCTGATGTCCGGCGCCAGCGTGTACATGTTGATCATCAGCTCGCCCCGGTAGTCCGCGTCCAGCGTCCCGAATGTCGAAAGCACCCCCTGGCGGCCGAGGCCGCTCCGTGGGCGCAACTGGCAATCCCAGCCCGGGGGTACCTCAAGCGCGACCCCGGTCGGCACCAGCGCCGGGTACTGCCCGAGCTCTATCGAACCTCCGTCCAGGCAGGCGTAGATGTCGAAGCCCGACGAGAGCTCCGTAGCCCGCTCCGGCATCCGGGCGCCTGCTCGCAACAGCCTGACCCGCACGGTAATCTCGCTCATTGCCGTTCGACGACGTAGAGGGTCACCCGGCTCGGCCGGTGCAGGTCGTGGAAGACGGTGTTAGTCGCGACGTTGGCGGTTGCGTCCGTCGCGATCGTCGCCCCCGTATTGGTGTTTCGGTCAAAGCGCGGAAAGTTCGAGCTGCTCACCTCAAGTCCAATCCGGTGGCCCTTTCCGAACAAGTTAGAGATGCCTGCGAGGTCGATCACAACCTCGACTGGCGCCCCCGGTTCGAGCAGCTCGGCTCGCACAAAGCCCTTCCTGTAGCGCGCCCGGATTATCCCGTCGCAAAGGTTGAGCGGCGTACCGTCGGGCTGGATGTCGACCAGTTTCGCGGTGAAGTCCGTGTCACGCCCGGTGCTCGCTACCCACAAACAGGCCTCCACGGGGCCCGTGACTTCAACCTCGCGGTCCAGCGGCGCAGTGGTGTAACAAAGCACGTCCGGTCGCCCTTCGACGCGCGACTGGTCGTACTGCCCGGGCGGGACATCGAGCGGATAGGGAAAGAGCGCTCCGCCGACCGTAGGGCAAGGATTCAGCGGGTCGTAGACGTAGTGGTCGGCTCGCTCGTCCCCGGGCGCTTCTTTCGAAAGCACGCCATCGCCTCTGGCTGTTGCCGCGCTGCCATTGCTGTGGAGGTAGAAGGCCGTCGCCCGGGCTTCCGCAGGCGGCCAGTTTGCGAAGTTCGACCATGAGTTCGAACCCATCGTGAAGACGCGCACCGGCGGTTCGCGGTCGATGCCGTTGTCGGCATCGCGGAGCCAGCGGTCGAACCACTGCATGTGCATCTCTTCGAGGAGGACCTGCGCCGCCTGCCCGAACCCGGTCTGACCAACCTGCGTCGTAAGTGTCGCCCCGTGTGACCACGGCCCAACAATCAGTTTCTGGCCGTCGCGCACGACCTCAGTCGGCCCGTCGCGGCGCATCCCGGTGAAGTTCCGCAGCGTGCCGCGAATGAAGAGGTCGTACCATCCTCCAAGGTTGTAGGCCGGAGCGTGAATGCGCGGGTGCGCCTCCTCAACGTTGATAGGGGTCCAGAACGCGTCGCGAGTGGGGTGCGCAAGCCACTCCTTGTAGTACGGGGCAACGATGTCATGCGCCAAAGCCGGGACATCGCCTGTGGGCAGGTGGCGGAGGGCAGGCCAGTGGTCGAAGACCACCCCGTACAGCCCACCCATCAACCGTTCCAGTTCCACCGGCGAGAGGTCCGCGCGGGAGAGCTCGGGGAGGGCCAGCAGCACCGCACCCCACATCAGGTTGAATCCGAGAGAGAACGCCCCGCCCTGGTACGTCCAGCCATCGTAGTAGTCGGAGGCCGTCAGTCCCGGGAAGATCGCCTGCAGGTTCGGCGGCTGTGAAGCCGCTGCCAGCCACTGAGTCGCGCCAAGATACGACAGTCCGAACATGCCCACCCGGCCGTTGCTCCAGGGCTGCCGGGCGGCCCACTCCACCGTGTCGAAGCCGTCGTCGATCTCCTGGTGAAACGGATTGAACTGTCCCTCCGATTCGAACCGGCCGCGTACGTCCTGGGCGACCACCACGTACCCCTCGCTCGCAGGGCGGATAGGTTGGAGCCACCCATACGTCAGGTTGCCCAGCGACTTGTTGTAGGGCGTGCGCGTCAGGAGGACGGGGTAGCGTCCCTCCGGTTCGGGACGAAAGACGTCGGCACGAAGGATCGTGCCGTCGCGCGTCGGTACGGCCACGTTTCGCTCTACCCGGATGTCCATAAGCTGGGCCATCGGCCACCCTCCCGAGGCGGTGTGCGAAGACTACACTCGCTGGGCGATTGCGGGGAGTCGACATTCACGGTTGTGGCGCTCCCTCAAAGTAGCTACTCTAAGGGCAGGCGATGTAGCTACTTCGTCGGGGAGCAATGTGGCCACTATTGGCGTCCGCCAGCTGAAGAACGAAGCGACCAGGGTCATCCGGAGCGTCCGCGAGCAGCACACCGAATACGTGGTCACCGTCAACGGTGAACCTGTGGCGGTGTTGCGTCCGTACACCCCCGAAGACGCGGAACGCCAGCGACGCGAGGAGGTGCAGGCGTGGCTGGCTCGGGCGGATGAGCTGACCCGCCGGATCAGCAAAGTCTGGCCACCCGGGGTGACGGCGGCCGAAGCAGTCGCCGAGCAACGGCGCGAGCTGTGACCGTCGTTGATGCGAGCATCCTCACCGCCTACTTCGTCGCAAGCGACCCCAACCACGCAAGCGTCAGGGCGTGGATTGGTCGCGCGCTCGAGGAGTTCAACCAGCTGCATGCGCCCACCCTCGCGCTTCCAGAAACCTGCGGCGCGATTCGACGGCGAACCCGGAGCGTCACGCTCGGCGACCGGGCGTTAGCAACCCTGACGGCGATGCCCGCGCTGACTCTCCATCCTGTCACGGTAGCGTTAGCTCGACGTGCGGCCGCAATCGCCGTCGGCATTGGCGTCAAAGGATGCGACGCCACCTACATCGCGCTGTCGCAGCAGCTTGACGAGACCCTGTTAACGCTCGACATCGAGCAGCGCCAGCGAGGAGCTTCCGTCGCCCGGACGGCCACCCCGGACTGAACTCTTACCGGAACAGGTCGCGTTCGCTGTCCCGGATCACGCTCCGCATACTCGCGGTCTCGTCCCGTTCCCACGCAAATCCCCGGATGACCGCCACAGGGACACGGCTCAGGTTTCCTTTCACCAGCTCCGCCGCCCCCGCTAACTCATCGGCGGTACACAGCGCCTGCACACGGAATTCGTGCCCGTGAGGGTCCACCTGCCCGATGTAGCTAAGCACCGGTTGCATGCCCGCGATGCCTATCGCGATGTCGGTCTGGGCCTCGCGCCACGGCCGGCCGAACGTGTCTGAGATGATCACCGCCGCGTCGATTCCCCGCCCAACAAGAGCCGCCCGCACTCTGCTGGCACTCGCATCGGGGTCTACCGGAAGCAGGACGGCCAGGCCATGCCCGCCCGAGCTCGACTGGTCGACTCCGCTGTTCGCGCAGATGAAGCCGTGGTGGGTCTCGGTAATGAGCACTGGCCCCAATTGCCTGACAACCCGGCGGGCTTCGCGCAACACCAGCTCCACGATCGCGGGCTCCTTCTCCCACTGCTCGGCATATCGGCGCGCGAACGGCGAGACATCGACCTCCGATAGCACCACGATGCGGCCCTCAGCCTTCGAGACCACCTTCGAAGTGACGACGACCACGTCGCCGCTCTCGAGCGGAGAGCCGGCCGCATCAGAGGCGGCGACGATCATCCCTGCCAGGTCGCTGCCCGCTGTTATCTCCGGGAGCCCGGGAACGCCGAAGATGCTGAGGCCTGCCATCGTTCTCTCCCACCCGCCGCCAGGCTTAGATGCCGGCTATCTGAATACTGGTCTGAGTCTTGTACTTGCGATTGAGGTTGATGAGGAGCGACGTCAGCATCTCCACGTAGCGGCTCTGCGAGAGGCCTCCCGCGTCGATGCCCCGGACGCCCGCGATTTCATTGGCGAGGCCGATCACGACTTCTTTCGCCTCGGCATCCCGGCCACAGACGAGGACGTCGCAGTCAAGCCGATGGTCCAGCTCCATCAGCTTCTCTGCGCTCATATTTTGGAAGGCAGACACGACACGCGCCTTCGGCAGCTGCGCGGCCGCTTCCTGGGCCGCGCTCCCACCGGCCACATTCAAGGCGACGGCGCCGATCCCCTGCTGAAATTCAAGCGGCGCCACCACGTCGCAGACGATCTTGCCGTCGAGCGCGCCGACCAGGGCGGCCAAAGTCGCCTGCTGCCCGCTGTACGGAAAGGTGAGGAAGACCACCTCGGCGTCAGCCACAACGTCGGCGTTTTCGCCACCTGTGGCGATTGCCCCTGGCACCGCCCCCCGCACCTTTGCCGCTCCCTCCTCCCCCCGCTCCCGCGACCGTGAGCCGATCCCCACGGCGTGCCCGGACTGCGCCAGCCGCATGGCGAGGCCCAGTCCCTCAGGGCCGGTGCCCCCAACGAAAGCGAGCTTCATACAAGACCTCGGAATCTCAGGTGGGAACGCCCGCACGGCGACTCCTGCCATCGCGGGTGCCATCGGGAGCGCTAGTGAGTCTACCAGAGACCACACCATCAGGCCTCTTTGCTCGCGGCCGCGCTCTCGGCCGGTACAGGAGACTTACCGCCTTCGGGAGGCAGCGGCGTGTCGTTCTGGTATACTGCCAAGACAGGTGCGGCTCCGGCCGCGTACCCGGAGTGTTCGATTGTACTCGCGCTGGCTTCGCAACAGCTTCATCTACCTGCTCATTCTCGTAGCCGTCATCGCGATCGTGTTCGCGTTTTTCTCCAGTGGTAACGACCATCCCAGCGTGGCCTTCGGCGAAGTCGTCCAGGACGTGCTCGCCAACAAGGTCCAGAAGATCGAAGTCGAAGGCCGCGACCTCACCGTCACCTACCTCGAAAAGCAAAACAACAAGGCGATTGTTAAGACCTCAAAGGTCGCTACGAACACCGATATCGCCACCTTCTTGAGCGACAAGGGTGTTTCCCTCAACGGCCCCAATGGGTCGCAGCCCGGGGTCATCCTCGACTTCAAGGACAGCAGCGGCTTCGGGCCGTGGCTCGGCCTTCTCCTCAACCTTCTCCCCTTCCTGCTCTTCGGACTCTTCCTCCTGCTCATCATGCGCCAGGCCCAGGGTTCGAATTCCCAGGCCATGAGCTTCGGCAAGAGCCGTGCCCGGCTCTTTACGGGGAGCAAGGTGAGCGTCAGTTTCATGGACGTCGCCGGGGTGGACGAGGCGAAGGAAGAGCTCGCCGAAGTCGTCGAGTTCTTGAAATTCCCCGAGAAGTTCGCAGCCCTCGGAGCCCGAATCCCCAAGGGCGTGCTCCTCGTTGGCCCTCCAGGCACCGGTAAGACGCTCCTCTCGCGCGCTGTCGCAGGCGAAGCCGGCGTGCCGTTCTTCAGCATCTCCGGCTCCGAGTTCGTTGAAATGTTCGTCGGCGTCGGCGCCAGCCGCGTCCGCGACCTCTTCGACCAGGCCAAGAAGAACGCGCCCTGCATCGTCTTCGTCGATGAAATCGATGCCGTCGGCCGCCAACGCGGCGCCGGGCTCGGCGGTAGCCACGATGAGCGCGAACAGACCCTCAACCAGATCCTCGTCGAAATGGACGGCTTCGACACCGGCACCAACGTCATCGTCCTCGCCGCCACGAACCGGCCTGACATCCTCGACCCCGCCCTCCTCCGCCCCGGCCGGTTCGACCGCAAGGTCGTGCTCGATGCTCCAGACGTGAAGGGCCGCGAGGCCATCCTCGCTGTCCACACCAAGGGAAAGCCCATCGGCGAAGACGTGGTCGTCACCACGCTCGCCAAATCGACCCCCGGCTTCAGCGGAGCCGACCTCGCCAACCTCGTCAACGAGGCCGCCATCCTCGCCGCACGTCGCAACAAAAAGGTCATCACGATGGACGAGTTCGAAGAAGCGGTCGACCGTGTCATCGCCGGTCCCGAGCGCAAGAGCCGCGTGATGAGCCAGCACGAAAAACGGCTCACCGCCTATCACGAAGGCGGTCACACCGTCGTCAGCCACTTCATGGAGCACCACGACCCGCCCCACAAAGTGACGATTGTGTCCCGAGGCATGGCTGGCGGCTACACACGCTTCCTCCCCGACGAAGAGTCGCACTACCGCACCGGCAGCATGTTCCGGGACCAGCTCTGCGCAGCCCTCGGTGGCCACGCCGCTGAGGAACTCGTGTTCGGCGAGGCTTCGACCGGCCCTTCCAACGACATCGAGCAGGTCACCCGCATCGCCCGCTCAATGGTCACCCGCTGGGGCATGAGCGAGCGACTCGGCCCCCGCACCTTCGGCCGCAGCGAAGAGCTGATCTTTCTCGGTCGCGAAATCTCCGAGACCAGGAACTACAGCGAGAAGATCGCCGAGGAGATCGACGACGAGGTTCGCCGCCTCATCGAGGAAGCCCAAGAGCGCGCACGCATCGTTCTTAAAGAACGCCGCCCCCTGCTGGACAAGTTGGCAACAGTCCTCCTTGAAGTCGAGACGCTCGAAGGCGAACAGTTGACGAGGCTCCTCAACAGCGACCCGAACGAGCCCTGGCCGCCGGCCGATATGGCCAAGCGCGACGAACCGCCTCCCACCCCTACGCCGACCGAGGAAGCTCCCCGGCGCCCGTCATTCGAACCAAAGCCGCCGCCCGGACTCGCCTGGGAAGGCGGCAACCAGGCCAACATCAGCCCACCGCGCGACAGTTGAACTGTGGCAATCCCCTCGTCGTTGACCGAAACAGCCGCCACTCCCTAGACTGAAAGACTGTCCACGGACTGTCTGGAGTGATTTCATGGAAGCGATAGTGCGCGCCGACGGGCGACAGATGCGCCTTGTCGAAGGGCAGGAATTCGAAATGAGCCGGGTCGCCGGCGAGCCCGGCGATCTCCTGACCCTCGACGTAATGATGGTTCTCGATGGCGCTGAGGTGACCGTGGGTACGCCTCTCGTGGCCGGCGCAACCCTGAAGGCGCGCATCCAGCAGCACGGCAAGGCCCCGAAGATCAGGTTCATGAAGTACAAGAATAAAATCCGCTACAAGCGCACCTTCGGCCATCGCCAGCCCGTCACACGGCTCGTGGTCGAGTCGATAACCAGGGGATAGGCAATGGCACACAAGAAGGGCGTCAGCAGCTCCAAGAACGGACGCGACAGCAACAGCCAGCGGCTGGGCGTCAAGCTCTTCGACGGCGAAGTCGTCAAGCCAGGCTCGATCATCCTTCGCCAGCGCGGCACGCGCTTCCATCCGGGCGAAAACGTCGGTCTTGGACGCGACTACACGATCTTCTCCCTCATCGATGGCCGGGTGAAGTTCGAACCGTACGCGAAGGGCCGCCGCAAGAAGATCAGCGTCTACGCGCCAGCAGCCAGCTAAGGAGTCAAGGGTGAAGGCAACCATCCATCCAAAGTACGAAGAAGCCACCATCCATTGCAGCTGCGGAAATGAAATCAAGACACGCTCGACGCGGCCCGCGATGCATCTCGACGTCTGCAACGTCTGCCACCCGTTCTTCACCGGCGAACAGCGAATCGTCGACACCGCCGGACGCGTCGAGCGGTTCAACCGCCGCTACGCGCGACCAGGCCAGTAGACGGCACCGGCACACAACGCGGGGCGCCTTCACGGCGCCCCTTTTCATTCCGCAGGCAATCCAGTGAACAGAGCACCCCAGGGCCCGGCGAATGTCTACTACGGCGGCCAGGCCGTGCTCGAAGGCGTCATGATTCGCGGGCCCGAGCACATGGCCGTCGCCGTGCGCCACCCTCAGGGGCACATCGTCGTCCATTCCGAGCGACTCGGCGGGCTCTACACCGGCCGCGCCCGCAAGCTCCCCCTCGTGCGCGGAGTCACCGTCCTCTGGGAGACGATGGCCCTGGGCATGAGAGCCCTCAACTATTCTTCACGCGTCGCCGTCGATGAAGATGGCAGCGGCGAAGCGCAGTTTCCCGAGGGAGTCTTCTGGGGCACCATGGCGCTCGCCCTCCTCTTCGTGGTCGGGCTCTTCTTCGCCGGGCCAATCCTGCTCGCCAACCTGCTCGAAACCGTCGACGCGAGCCGATTCGTGATCGTCGGCGTCGAAGGAATCGTGCGCCTGACGCTCTTCCTCGGCTACATCGCCCTCATCGGTCGCGTACCCGAAATCCGGCGCGTGTTCCAGTACCACGGCGCCGAGCACATGACCATCCACGCCTACGAAGCGGGCGACCCGCTCACCGTCGCCGGCGTGCGCCCCTTTCCCAAGGAGCACACCCGTTGCGGCACCAGCTTTCTCCTCGTCGTGGTGGTGGTCGCGATGCTCACCTTCTTCGCATTCGACGTCGCGGTTGACCGCGGCATCCTCGTCCGGACTGCTTCACGGATCGTCTTCATCCCGATCGTTGCTGGCGTGAGCTACGAGATCCTCCGCCTGGGGGCTCGACTCGAGGACAACTGGTTCGTGCACGCGATGTTCGCGCCAAACATCGCCCTCCAACGGCTCACGACGAACGTCCCCGACGACGGCCAGATCGAGGTGGCGATTGCCTCCTTCGAAGCGGTGCTGGCTGAGTCACCCACCACACCGACAGCGGAGCTGCTCCGCGAGGTGGGCGCTCTCCAGGCCGCGCCACCGCTGGACTAACCCAGGATACGGTCGGCGAGCCCAGCCAGGCTGGCGGCGCACTCGATCCCATCAACCGGGACGCCGATGCGCACGACCGCCGCCCCCGCCTCCCTCGCCCAGGCGCAGACCTGCTCTGAATCGTCGATGACGAGCGCGTTCGCCGGGTCGACCGATGCCCTCGCGAACGCTCGCCGGTAGTACTCCGGGCCGGCCTTCATTACGTCGACCATGTCCGGCCCGAAAAGATGCTGGAAGCAGTCCCGCACACCCATCCCCGCCAGGTAACCGTCCAGCTCCCACGAAGCCTCCCCCGAGGCCGTGTGGAGCTCGTAGCCGGCGTCGTGGAGTGCGCGAATCGCCCCTGCCGCACCGGGGTAGGCAGATCGCGCCCGCGCTGTGATGTAGAGCGAGGCTTCGCGCGCGATCGCCAGCGCTTCGGCTTCGGGCGGCAAAGAGATGCCGATGTGCTCGCACATGCTCCGAAGCCAGGCCAGGTCGTACTCGCGCTGGAATACCGTGTGGCTCGGAAAGGTCTCGATGCGGGCAAACAGGGCGTCGGAGACAGGCGGGAATGCGATCCGGTTTGCCTCCGACCACTGGTCCGGCCTGCCACCGAGGCGGGTGGGCATGAATTCGCCGACGAGGCGTTGCCACTCCAGGACGCGAATGGAGTTGTCGTTCATCACACCGCCATCGTCGATGAACAGGATGCGGGCTACCGGTTGCGGGCTCACGGCCGCCGATTCTAAGTCATCTACTGCCTGAGGACCTTGACCAATAACAATATCGTGGGAATTGCGATTAGGGACGCCGCGGCCGAGTACGCGAATACTCGTTGGCTCCACGCCGGCCACCGGTGCAGCCGCAGCCGTTGGACTACTGCGAGCGGTGCGAATATCCCGAAACCCACAAGGCTCATGCCCGCACTCAGGGCGGGCACAAGCAGTAGAGGAGCCAAACGAGCCAGATGAGCAGAAGCGCGACCAATGTCACTAGGTCAGGTCGCGAGACGCGGTATGGGTATATCGCAAAAGTGCACTAACCGGGATTCTAGAGCAACGGCCGTATTGTGTTCCAATCACAGCGGCTTCTCAACGACATCGCCGGCAGGATGGACGACAACGAGGCGCTCTTCCGGCGCATCCTCGACGACGAAGAGTTCCGGGCGCTGCTCTTCGACGCGTACCTGCGCGACGTCTACCAGACGCTGCGGAAGGGGGCAGCGTAGCGACGTCCGGCACGATCCCCACATCGTGGTGGTCCGCCTAGCCGCAAAAGGGGGGCCGAGCAACGCCATCGATCGGGTTCCAATCGGGCCCCTGTTAGACGCTTCTGGGGACTCGTAGAATTCGCCTTGATGGACTATCCAGACGTCCACTATGCACTGAGTGACGATCTGAACATCGCCTATACCATCTCCGGCGCCGGGCCCGTCGACCTCGTGTACGCGCCAGGAACTGTCTCCCACGTAGAGTTCGATTGGGAGGACCCGTACATGTCGCGGTTCTTCCGTCGGTTGGGGGCCTTTGCCCGAGTGATCAAATTCGACAAGCGGGGAACTGGGCTCTCCGATCGAACCGGTGCGACGTTTACTCTCCAGGAACGCTCGGACGACATCCGCGCCGTAATGGACGCCGCGGGAGTCGAGCGCGCCCACCTCGTGGGTGTTTCCGAAGGCGGCGCGATGTGCATGTTATACGCCGCGACTTACCCGCAACGCACCTTGTCGCTGTCGCTCGTAGGTGCGAACGCCCGATACTCCTGGGCGCCGGATTTTCCGTGGGGTCAGACGCAGGAGCAGTACGACGCTTTCGTAGAATACGTGCGAACGGGGCGTGACGAACAGGAGATGGACCTCTCGCGCTGGGCCCCTTCAATCGCGGCCGATCGAGATGCTCGCCGGTATTACATGAGCTGGGCGAGGAGAGGCGCGAGTCCGGGCGCCTTGCTCGCGCTGGAAAAGATGAACATGGGGATGGACGCCACCGGAGCCCTGCCCGCCATTCGAGTCCCTACCCTCGTCGTGCATCGCAAGGACGATGTCGCCGTACCGGTGGCAAACGCGACTTACATCGCGGACCGCGTTGCCGGTGCGCAGCTTGTCCTGCTCGATGGAGCGGATCACTTCCCTTGGGCCGGGGACACCGAGTCAATTTGCGCCGCGGTCGAGGAGTTTATCACCGGCCAATCGTTCGTCTATGAGCCCGAACGCGTTTTCGCCACGGTCATGTTCACAGATATTGTCGAGTCGACGGTTCATGCCGTCGCTCTTGGAGATCGCAGGTGGCACGACCTCCTCGACCGGCACGATCGAATGATGCAGCGGGAGATTTCGCGCCACCGGGGACGCCTGGTCAAGGGCACTGGAGATGGCGTGTTCGCCACTTTTGACGGTCCAGGGAGGGCGATTCGCTGCGCAAGCGCGATTGTCGGCAGCTCCCAGGCGCTCGGCATCGAGATACGGGCCGGGCTGCACGCCGGGGAGGTCGAGCTACGCGGCGATGACTTGGCAGGCGTGGCTGTTCACACCGGAGCGCGAGTGTCGGCGGCGGCCGGCGCGGGCGAAGTCCTCGTTTCGAGTACCGTCAAGGATCTTGTTGCCGGATCGGGGATCGGGTTCTTCGACCGGGGCCTCCGCCAGCTCAAAGGTGTCCCGGGCGAGTGGCGGCTTTGGGCGGTCGATCAGGCGTCGGTTTAAGGCACTGCTTCTGGTGCGTGACGGCGGCGCCACCCGGCCCAGGTTGTCTTGTGTTCCAATCTCAGAACGTTTGTTCTATACTGGCCGCCCATGGATGTGGCCTGCCTGCACGTCCGCAACTTCCTCGTAGCCCTGGCGCGCCGCGATGAACCTGCGCTCCGCGGGCGGCCCGTGGTCATCGGCGGTTCGCCCGAAGAGCACGCGCAGGTACGCGCGTGCTCGCAGGAGGCCGCCGAGACAGGTGTGACAGTCGGGATGACCCTGCGCCGGGCACTCGCGCTCTGCCCCCGGGCCGTCTTCCTGCCCCTGCAAGAAGCGCACATCGCCGCTGAAGCCGGGCGAATCGTCGACCTCCTGCGGCTCTACAGCCCCCTGGTCGAAGAGGTCGCCTGGGCCCACGCCCACTTCGACGTGCGCGGCCTCGCCCGGATGACCGGCATGGACGAAGAAGCCTACCACCGCGACCTCCACGAAGCCGTGACCGCGGCCAGCGGCCTGCCCGTGAGGCTGGCAACAGCCGAGACGGTCTTTGCCGCCCACGCAGCCGCCTGGGCCATCTCGCCGTCACCCGGACAGCGGCTCTCCGCCGTCCTCATCGCGCGTGGGCAGGCAAGGACGTTTCTCGCAGCCCTGCCGGTCGAAGTCCTCCCCGTGCCCCCGGCGATGCACGAGCGGCTGCGCCTCTTCGGGCTCGATCGCCTGGGGCAGGTCGCGGCACTGCCCTTCTCTGCGATCCAGGCGCAGTTCGGACGCGATGGCGTACGTGCCTGGGAGCTCGCAAACGGGCAGGACGACACCCTGATCGTCCCCCGCCGTGAAGAGCTGCGGGTCAGCGAAGAGCTCGAACTGCCCGCCCCGACCGCGCTGAGCGAACCCCTGGTGGTGGGCACCCAGGTCCTCCTCCAGCGCGCCTTGCGGCGGCCGGAAGTGCACGGGCAGTCGCTCCGCCGGCTCGATTGGCGGCTCGGACTCGAAAGCGGCGAGCAGGTCGCCCGCCGCTTCGTCTTCCGCGAACCAACGAGCGACCCGGTGCGCATGCTCTTCGTCGTGAAAGGCAAAATCGATCGCCTGCAGCTGCCCGCAGCGGCCGCTTCGATCGGGGTGACGCTCTCCGGGCTGTGCAGCGAATACGGCCACCAGGCGAACCTCTGGCAAATTGGCCCGCGCCGTCAAAAAGAGCTCCTGGAAGCGATCGAGCAGCTCAACGAGCGAGTGGGCGAAGCCCAGGTATTCCGCATAGTCGAGGTGCAACCATGGTCACGGATCCCGGAACGACACCTGGCGCTGGTCGCCTACGGCCCCTGAACCAGCCGCTGCCCGCCGCCGTGGAAGCAACCCCCTACGGCGAGCCCAAAGCCATGCTCTGGCGCCGCGTCTTCCGGCGCGTCGTCGCCATCCACGACACCTGGCGGATCGACGACGAGTGGTGGCGCGACGAGATCGCCCGCCGCTACTTCGTCGCCGAAATGGAAGGGGGCCGCCGCCTCACGGTCTACCACGACCTGGTGGCCGACGCCTGGTACGCCCAACCCTACGAGGCGCCGAAAGCTTCGTAAGTCCCTCTATTTGCCGTATACTTGTCGTGTGCCACAACTCGCCATCTACCTCGACGAAGAAACCGCCCACCAGTTGGACGAAGCCGCCGAACGGGCGGGGGAGAGCCGTTCGGCCTGGGTTCGTGCAGCGATCCTGGCGCGCCTCCACGAACATTTCCCTGAATCGTTCTTCGCCGTGCTCGGTACGTGGGAAGACAGCCGGGCCCCGGAGCAGATCCTCCGCGAGCTCCGCGCGGGCGCCGATCAGCCAGAGCGGCCGGAGCTAACGTAGTTGTACGTCCTCGATACGGACACTTGCATCTACATGCTCAACGGCAGGGCGGATGCCATCACCGCGCGGCTGCGGACCCTCACCCCGGCCGACGTCACCACCACAGCTGTCACGGCTGCCGAGCTCCGCTACGGAGCCAGGCACTCCGGGAGACCCGAGGCCAATCTCGTCCGGGCAGAGACATTTCTCACCCCGCTACTCCGGCTCCCTTTCGACGATGAGGCGGCGGTCCACTTCGCCGAAATTCGACAAGACCTCGTCGCACGGGGTCAGCCGATCGGCGTGATGGACCTGCTCATCGCGGCGATCACCCGATCTCGGGATGGGACGCTGGTCACGAACAACATCCGCGAGTTCAGCCGTGTCCCGGGACTGGAAGTCGAGAACTGGCTGGAGGCCTAGAAGGAGTCCGCCCGACCGCTCCGCCCACGCCCACCCGTCGCTCAGCCCACCACGACTCGTTATGTGGGAAACCCACGCCCGCCCCGGCTGACGTATCCTGCGCAAGGAACGGAGGAACGAATGGCGCTCGATTTCACGATGAAGCGGCTCGACGGCAGCGAACAGTCGCTGACCGACTACAAGGGCAAGGTCTTGATGCTGGTCAACGTCGCCAGCCGCTGCGGCCTTACCCCCCAGTACAAGGGCCTACAGGAGCTCTACGGTCGCTACCAGGGCAAGGGGTTCGAGATCCTCGGCTTTCCCGCCAACAACTTCATGGGCCAGGAGCCGGGCAGCGACGAAGAGATCGCCCAGTTCTGCGAAATGAACTATGGCGTGACCTTCCCCCTGTTTTCGAAAATCAGCGTCAAGGGCGACGACATCCACCCGCTTTACGCGACGCTAACTTCCCAGCCCGAGCCCGTCGGCGGGGAGGTCCTCTGGAACTTCCAGAAGTACCTCGTCGATCGCAGTGGCGAGGTCGTGGCGAAGTTCAGCCCGCGCGCCACGCCCGAGGACCCGGAGCTCGTCGCGAAAATCGAAGAGTTGATCGCATAGCGCAAGCGCCACCCCCGTCCGCTACGCTAGTGCGACTACTCGCGGAGGAGAGCGATGGAAGCCCCGAAACAGATCACGCCGACGAAGCTCGCGGACTACCTCGAAGTCCTGACGAAGGCCGTCTTTGAATCGGGGATGAGCTGGGCAATTGTCGAGGCGAAGTGGCCGGGCTTCCGCGCCGCTTTCGCCGACTTCGACCCGGAGACGATCGCCAGCCTCAACCCCGACCAGGTCGACGACCTCACGAACGACACGCGGATCATCCGCAATCGCCGAAAGATCGAAGCGACGATCCACAACGCCGGCGCGATGATCGAGCTCGAACAGGAATACAAAGGCTTCAAGAACTACCTGCGATCCCAGGGCGGTTTCGGGACAATCTCTGGCGACTTGAAGAAGCGTTTCAAGCACGTCGGCGACTTTGGTGCCTACTACTTTCTCTACGTCGTCGGCGAAGACGTGCCGCCGCACGAAGAGTTCCGGCAAAGCTGCTCGAAGGCGCGAAGAGAGAGCGGCCCGTCGCCCGCGCGCGCCGCTAGGCGCGACCAAGAGTCACCTCTTCACTTCTTGCGATGAGCACTCAGACCGATTCCGCGGAAACCGGCACAAAGGTCGTGCTTTCGAGAGACTTCTTCGCGAAGACAAGGCAGGCGTGAACGTCGTCCGAGGTGAGCCCCTTGTACTCCGCAAGGATCTCAGCGGTAGTGGCGTCGTGCGCGAGAAGATTCAGGATGTACTCGACGGACAGCCGCGTGCCTTTGATGACCGGTTTTCCGGCCAGGACTTTCGGGTCTAGCACAATCCTGGAGAGCAATCTCGCTTCATCCATACGAGCAGAATAGCATCATCGGTTCAGGACCGAGTCCGAGTTTTACGAGGTCCTCTCCGTCAAGAGCAAGCGCGACAGCTTCACGCAGGTTCTGGGCGACCTCGTCCAACGTCGCTCCCTGCGTAACTGCATTGAGTTCCGGGCATTCGGCCACATAGCCTGACTGCTCGCCGGGTCGAATGAGGGCAAAGACGACATTGCGCATAGCCGAAGGATACCAAAACTCGTGCCACAACTTTGAGAACGTTTGTTCTATACTATCCCGGCCATGTCCGCCTACGCCGAACTCCACGCCCACTCCTGCTGGTCACTCCGCGAAGGCGCCAGCAACGTCGATGAGCTGATCGGCCGGGCCGTCGCCATCGGCTACCCCGCAATGGCCGTCACCGACCACGACAACCTTTACGGGGCCATGGAGTACGCCCGCGCCGCAAAGGAGCGTGGCCTCCGGCCCATCACCGGCTGCGAGCTGACGATCCGGAGCCAGGATGAGTCGACCTCACACCTCACCGTCCTCGCGGAAAGCGTCGAGGGCTATCGAAACATCTGCCGCATCCTCAGCCTCGCCTACCAGACGTATGGCAAGGACACACCCCAGGTTGAGAAAGACTGGCTCTTTGCCCGTCGTGAAGGGCTGATCGTGCTCTCAGGCTGCCGCGAGGGCGAGATCGCCCGGCTCAGCGGCGCCGGCGATCGGCGGCAGGCGGAGGCCGTCGCCGCCGAATACCGCGACCGCCTTGGCGCTGAGCACTTCTTCATCGAGCTTCAGCACCACGATGTCTTCGGCGATTCACAGCGCGTCGCGGCGCTTGCAGGGCTGGCCGAGCGCGTGGGCCTCGAAATGGTCGCCACCAACAACGCCCACTACCACGTGCGCGCCCGCCACCGCCTCAACGATGTGCTCGTAGCCATCCACCACCGGCTCACGCTCGATAGCTCGCACCAGGTCCGCCGTCCGAACTCGGAATTCTTCCTGAAGGAGCCTGAGGAGATGGCGCGGCGCTTCGCGCGCCACCCGCAGGCGATAGCCAACACGATCGTCATCGCCGAACGCTGCCAGTTCGACCTCACCCGCGACCTGCCCTATCGCCTGCCCGACTACCCCGTACCTGAAGGCGCAACGCTCGATAGCTTCCTCCGCGGCATCTGCGAACGGGCCTTCCGGCGAAAGTACGGCGGGTTCGAACCCGCCTTCCGCCAGGAAGCACGCGACCGCCTCGAACGCGAGCTGGGGCTCATCGCCAAACACGGCCTGGCTGGCTTCTTCCTCGTCTACTGGGACCTCCTCCAGATGGTGGGGCAGATCGCCCAGGATCTGCGCGGCCGCGACCGCAACCTTGCGCCCGACGAGCGGCCTGTTGGCCGCGGGCGAGGGTCTTCGGTCAGCTCGATCGTCTGCTACCTCATCGGCCTTTCCCACATCGACCCGGTCAAGAACAACCTCTACCTCGAACGCTTCCTCAACGAAGAGCTGCATTCGCTCCCCGACATCGACCTCGACTTCCCCCGCGACATCCGCGACGAGCTCCTCCAGCGCGTCTACAACCGCTACGGCGAAGAGCACGCCGCCATCGTTGCCGCCTTCCCCACCTACCGCTTTAAGAACGCCGTGCTCGACATGGGGAAGGCGCTGGGCCTGCCCGAGCCCGTCCTGGCAAAGCTCAATAAACTCGGCGGGCACTTCTCCAGCGCGCACGACATCGCCGCCGAGATGCAGCACATCCCCGAGTTGAAACCGCTGATCGACGCTCCGATCTGGCGGGACCTCGTACAGCTCGCCCACGACGCCGCCGGGTTCCCTCGCCACATCAGCCAACACGTCGGCGGGGTCGTGATCTCCGCCGAGCCGCTCTCCTCGGTCGTGCCGGTGGAACCTGCCCGCATGAGTGGCCGTTATGTCTGCCAGTGGGACAAGGACTCCGTCGACGACGCCCGTTTCGTGAAGATCGACTTCCTCGCCCTTGGCATGCTCTCTGCCGTCGATGACTGTCTCGAAATCATCGAAGAGGTGCACGGCGTCCGCGTCGATCTGGGCCGCATCCCCCACGATAGCCCGGAGATCTTCGCCTCGATCCAGGATGGCGACACCGTGGGCGTCTTCCAGATCGAAAGCCGCGCCCAGATCCAGACCCTCCCCCGCACCCGCCCGGCGAACATCGACGACCTCGCCGTGCAGGTCGCCATCATCCGGCCGGGCCCGATCGTCGCCGGGGCCTTCCATCCCTACATGGAGTACCGCGAGCGCCTCGCCCGCGGCGAGCCCGTCGAGGTCGATTACGGGCACCCCGAACTGGCCCCGCTCCTCAAGGACTGCCTCGGCGAAACCCTCGGGCACGTCCTCTACCAGGACCAGGTGTTGCAGATCTCCTGCGCGGTCGCCGGCTTTACCCCAGGCCAGGCCGACCGCCTCCGCCGTGCGATGAGCCGCAAGCGCTCATCCGAAGCCATGCAGGCACTCGCCGAGGAGTTCTACACCGGCACCGACCGCCAGGGCGTGAGCCGCGAAGCGGCCGAGGTCGCCTTCCGCAAGATGGCCGCGTTCGCCGCCTTCGGCTTCCCCAAGAGCCACGCGGTCGCCTTCGCACTGCTCGCCTACGAATCCTGCTGGCTGCGCTACCACTACCCCGCCGCCTACTACTGCTCGCTCTTCAATGCCCAGCCAATGGGCTTCTATTCGGTCGAGGTGCTGACCGGCGATTCACGCCGCCATGGCATCGAAGTGCTCACCCCGGCAATCAACGTCAGCCGTCTGGAAGCGTGGCCCGAGCTGGGCGACATACGGCTCGGACTGCAGCAGGTGAAGGGCCTTGGCGGTGGCTGGCAGCAGAAAAGAGGCGACAGGCGACAGGCGCCAGGCGGTCGAGCCTTCAGCGCGGCCGAGCGGATCGTGGCCGCCAGGGAGGCCGACGGACCATACCGGTCGCTGTACGACCTGGTGACGCGCGCCCGGCTGGACCGGGATGAGGCGGAGGCGCTCATTCGCGCCGATACCCTGGCCGAGTTCGGGCTCTCACGCCGGGAGCTGCTGTGGCAGCTCGGGTTGCTCGTACCGGGCGCCTCTGTGGCCGATCTCCCGGCCGGGCTGGCCCCTGGCAGGACCAGGACTGCCCTCCAGGCGGCACTGCCTTTGCCCGTGAGCCAGGATATGGCCGAACTGCCAAAGCTTTCTGAGTGGCAGGAGCTTGCCTGGGACTACGAGCTCCTCGTGGCGACGGGACGGCGCCACCCAATGGCCCTTGTCCGGCCCCTCCTCCACGAGGGGCTCGTCACCAGCCGCCACATCGGTGGCCCCGGAAACCCCAACCGCCTCCCCCAGGGCATGCTGGTCGAGATGGCGGGCATGGTCGTCACTCGCCAGAAGCCACAAACGGCCAGCGGTGTCATCTTCATGCTGCTCGAAGACGAATTCGGGCTGACGAACGTCGTCGTCTGGCCCGCACTCGGCGACCGCCAGCGCGACCTCGTCCGCGGGACCGCCTTCGTCGTCATCCGGGGCCGCATCGACAACCAGAAGAGCGGCTTCCCGAACATCATCGCCGAGCACTTCCGCCCCTGCCCGCTTCCCGGCCTCATCGAAGCGCCCGACCCACACAACTTCGGCTATTCGCGCTAGCGAGACGGCCCTGAGCGCTGGTTCATCAGCGTCGCCTGGACGACCCGCCCGATCGGGCCTCGAGCGTCGTGGACAACCGTCTCCGCCATCCCCAGCCCGTACGACTGCGCAACCCCACTCGCTTCCAGGCAGATCCACTCACCCTCGGGCAGGCGGTGAAGGTAGAGCGTGATGTCCGCATTGATGAAGCCAACCCCCTCGGCCAGCCGGACCGAACCCATCGGGCTGCCGAAGTCCGCCGTCGCCGCGACGCGGACGAGCGGGCTCGTCTCTTCACCCGCGACCAATGGCGCCGGGATCCGAAACCAGCCCACACCCTTGCCCGAGCCAAAGAAGCCGCCAACCCGGCGCACCTCAACCGTCGTGTGGAACCCCTGCCGCATGTTCGGAGGCATTCCCGCCAGCCCCTCACCCCGGGGTGGTCCCCCTCCCAGGCCCGTCGTTTCGAGCCCTTCCGGCCCCTCCACGCAGGGAGCCGGCGTCTCAACGCTCGGAAGTGCGCCATCCGAACGGCGAAGGAGAAGGGCGGTGGCCCGGCTCACGGCCACCCCGCCCGCGTACAGCATCGCGTCCACGGCCCGGATCCGCCGGCCTTCCCGGACGACCTCCGTTTCGACCCGCAGCGGCTCCATCGGGACCGGACGGAAGAGGTCGATCGTGAGGCGCACGACTTGCATCTCAGGGTCAGGGCTCGCCCGCTCGATGGCCCGCGCCAGAAGTCCGGCAGAAGGCCCGCCGTGAAGGCGGTCGGCGCCCCAGGGGCTCGCCGCCAGCCGGGTGGGGACGAAACGATCCCCCTCGGGGAGGAAGATGGCATCGGTCATCGGCCGATCCTATCGGAACGCGGCCACACGGACGACGAGCGGCTACACTGCGAGCCGTGACCGAAGAAGCCCCGCCTGCCCGGAGTCCGCGAGGTGAGTAACGACGCCACGGAACGTCCGGTCAGATTGGCGTCTCTCACGCGGATCGGAGAAGGCCGCGCGGCGGAGGTCTTCGCCTGGCCCGGTGGGGGCGCGCTCAAACTGTTCCGGAGCCCCGGCGCGAAAGCGGACGTCGACCGCGAAGCCGCCGCCATGATCGCTGCACGTGCCGAGGGCGCGCGGGCGCCTGGGGTGGTCGGGAAAGTCACGGTCGAGGGCCGTCCCGGTCTGGTGATGGACCGTGTAGAGGGACTCGACCTGTTGACGGAGCTCGGGTCCCGGCCCTGGAAGGTCTTCCGGACCGGACGCCTGATGGGCGATTTGCACGCGCAGATGCACGCGATGCCGGTCGACGCCGGTCTGCCGCTGTTGAAGGACGCCCTAGCCGCGGCACTTCAGCGGTCGGGGCTGGTGCCCGATAGGGTGCGGGAGTTCGCTCTTAGCACACTGGAGGGACTGCCGGACGGGTCGTACCTTTGCCACGGCGACTTCCACCCCGGCAACATCATCGAGGGGCCGGGCGGCGCGTTCGTGATTGATTGGGCAGGCGCAACGAGAGGCGCACCAGCCGCGGACGTAGCACGTTCGCTGCTCTTGCTAAGGGCCGGCGAGGTACCTCCGGGCACGCCTCGGCTTGTGCGTATCCTGCAGGCACTCGGCCGGAGGATTCTCGAAGGCCGCTACCTGGCGGCCTACCGCGGAAAGCGGCCGCTCCCCGGGAGCGAACTGCAGGCCTGGGGTGTGGTCGCTGCCGCCCATCGGCTCGCCGAGGGAATCGAGGGCGAGCGCGAGTACCTCCTTCGCACGGTCGAGCGCGCTATGACCGATTCGCACGCGCGGTGACCCCAGGGCGTTCCGAGTAGTCACTCTGCCGATCGCCAGGCACCTGCTCGCTCTCATTCGCCTCGGCCTCCGCCGCCCGGGCTAACCCTCTGCGATGGTTACCGTGGTGATCGTAACCGGGGCCGCCGGTCTGTCACCTCGCCCCGTCCGAGCGGTCGCGATGGCGTCGAGCACGTCCTCGCCTGCCGTAAGCTTTCCGAAGATCGTGTAGTTCGGTGGCAGGCCGTAGTCAGCGTGCATGACAAAGAACTGGCTGCCGTTCGTGTTTGGCCCGGCATTCGCCATCGCCAGTGTGCCGCGACTGTAGCTCCGCTTGACCGGCTCGTCCTTGAAGCGATAGCCCGGGCCACCGCTGCCCGACCCGGTCGGGTCGCCGCCCTGGATCATGAACCCACGGATCACCCGGTGGAAGATGACCCCGTCGTAGTAGTTGTCCCCGGCAAGGAAGACGAAGTTGTTGACCGTCATCGGAGCTTCCGCCGGGAAGAGTTCGGCCGTCATGGTGCCAGCCGAAGTCTCGATGGAGGCGGTGTACTTCTTCGTCGCGTCGATGGTGTGCGCGGGGGCGCTCGCATAGCTTTTCACAGGCTCTCCGGATTGTGTGTTCGCTCGCCAGCGTAGCTTAGGCCGGCGCTCTACACCCGCTGCTCGCGCACTCCCTGGGGAATGAGCGAGTCGTTCACGCTCCCCAGCCACTCAACGATCCACGACTCTTCCTGCCGCTTCGGCAGAGCGCGGAGTATGTCCCGCGTGTGCGTTGGGTCGTGAATCGCGATCCCCCACAACAGGCCCCCGAATCGGACGGGCGTCGGCGCCAGCCCCGTCGCCTTCCGGTCGCCGCCGTACGGGATGATCCGGTCCAGGTCCTCGTCGCTCATCTTCTCTATCGCCGCCGCCATCGAGGCGCGGTGCCGGGCTCCCTCGGCCAGCAGCTCTTCCACCAGCGCCCCCGCCTTCGGCCGGACGGCCGACTCGTTCCAGTCGTCGATGTCGAACGGTTGCGGCCGCGCCACGTCCGGCGGCGGCGCGCTGAGGCCCACCATCGGCGAAAATCCAGCGGCGATCAGTCCGTCGATCGTGCAGAGGTGAGCGACGTAGTCCTTCACTGTCCAGTGCGACCCCGGTATCGGCGTCGACAGTTCGGATGGGGTCAACGAGCGGCACAGGTGCTCGAACTGGACCCTGTGGCGGGACAGCTCGTCGATGATGAGCCGGGTGCGAATCGTCATGGGCGGGAACCTTCGTCAGCGTCCGGCTACTGTACCTGCTCGCGCCCGTAACGGCCGCAGCCGGGTTGCCCGCACTGTGGAGCCACCGCGACAATGAGGAGCCGCCGCCGGGCACTCCCGTGAACAGCGGTGGCGCAAGAGTCGAACAGCCGCCGATCGGAGGATCGTTTGAGCCAGCTCCAGAAGAAGATAAGCCGCATCGGGCGCCGGGAGGGGTCGGGGATCGGTTTCGCTCCCGCCGCTCGTGAGGAGCCCCGCGCGATGCTCCTTGGCGTGATTGTGCCAGACGGCGCCGGGGCGAAGGCGATGCTCGAAGCGGGAGCAGACCTCGTCATCGTCGCCTCCGCCGGCGCCGCCGCCGCGGCTGATGTCATCGGACCGCTCGCGACGGAGAAAGCCTGCGTTGGGGCCCGGCTCCCCTCCCTCGATGATGCCGGCGCCGAAACGCTTCGCAAAGCGGGCTGCGATTTCGTCGTCAGCAGCCTCGACAGCACTGCTTCGACCGCTGTCAACACCGAACGCATGGGCCACGTGGTGGCGATCACCGATGGCGTGGAAGACACCACCCTTCGAGCGCTCGCTCCCCTCTCACTCGATGGGCTGTTCCTCGACCGCGAAGTCGGAAACCTCTCCCTCGCCGACCAGCTCGACCTCGTCCGCCTCTCCACCTTTGCCGCCACCTCGATGCTGGTCACGGTGGCGACAACTGCCTCGGTTGGCGTCTTGCGGGTCCTCCGTGACTCGGGCGTGGCCGTCGCCGTCGCACCCCTGGGGACCACTCCCGCCCAGGTCGCTGTCCTCATCCAAACGCTGAAGGCGGTCCCCCCGCCGAAAAAGGCGCGACGCGAAGGTGGCGAGATGGCGATCGTCCCGGCGGTCGCCTCCGCTTCCGCCGGCGCGGAAGAGGAAGAGGAAGAGGAGGAGGATCGCGACCACTAGCGCTCCCGGACTCGATTCTCTGTTGGCCTGGTACCAGCGGTTCGGCCGCCACGACCTCCCCTGGCGCCAGACACGCGACCCCTACCGGATCCTCGTCTCCGAGGTCATGCTCCAGCAGACCCAGGTGCGGCGCGTCCTTCCCTTCTACCAGCGCTGGATAGCCCGGTGGCCATCGATCGACGTTCTCGCCGTCGCGACGCCAGCCGAAGTGATCCGCGAATGGTCGGGACTCGGTTACAACAGGCGGGCGCTCAGTCTTCTACGCTGCGCTGCCGAGGTAATGGCTTCGGGCGGCCAGTTTCCCCAGGACCCGGCCTCGCTGCGCAACCTGCCGGGAATCGGCCCCTACACCGCGAACGCCGTCTCCTGCTTCGCCTGGGGCAGGCCAGCCGTCGTCGTCGATACCAACATCGCCCGCGTCCTTGCGCGTTGGCAGTTGGCATCGCCGGCCGCCTCCCTCTTGCCACGAGCGGACATCGAACGCACCGCTCAGGAGCTCGTCCCCCAACGCGGCGCGCGCGACCAGAACCTCGCCCTGATGGACCTCGGCGCTATGCTCTGTACCGCAAGAGCCCCCGCCTGCCCCGAATGCCCGCTGGCCGGCCACTGCGGGTGGCTCCAGGCGGGTTCGCCGCCCGGATCACCTCCGATTCGGGGCAGCGAGCCCCCATTCGAGCGGACCAGTCGATTCGCCCGCGGCCGAATCGTCGATGCTTTGAGGGCCAATGCCCGCCTTTCGGAGGCTGCGCTCGCAGCCCGGCTCCCCGAAGAACACCGCGCGCGACTCCCTCGCTATCTCGAAGCGCTTTGCCGAGAAGGTCTCGTCGAGGCCAGCGGCCTCGACTGGACCCTCTCAACCCGGCTCAAGGAAGGATAAGCATCGCGTCCCCGAAGCTGTAGAACCGATAGCGCTCTGCGACCGCCGCCCGGTAGGCCTCGAGTACCCTCTCTTTGCCAGCGAACGCGCAGACCAGCATGAGCAGCGTCGAGCGCGGCAGGTGGAAGTTCGTCAGTAGCCCGTCCACGACCAGGAAGGGGTCGCCGGGAAGGATCTTGAGCGACGTCCAGCCTTCGTAGGCCGCCACTTCCCCGCGGTCGCGCGCCACGTGCTCTAGCGTCCGCACCACCGTTGTCCCGACCGCGATCACCCGCCGCCCCTCGCTCTTCGCTCGCGAGATCGCCTCAGCGGCTTCGAGCGGCACGATGATCCGCTCCGCATGCAGTACGTGCTCATGCGGATCCTCAACGACAACCGGCTGGAACGTGCCCGGGCCGACCTCCAGGGTCACCGCTGTCCTCTCGATGTTGCACCTCTGGAGCGACTCCAACAGCTCCTGCGAGAAGTGGAGGCCGGCCGTCGGCGCGGCCGCACTGCGCGGCGCCCTGCTGTAGACGGTCTGGTATCGCTCCGGGTCGCCGCTGTACTGCCTGATGTAAGGCGGAAGGGGTACAACGCCGGCCGTCGCCGGGTCGAACTCCCGGGCGAACTCCAGTTCCACGATGCCCGCGTCGCGATGGATGACCTCGGCCTTGAGCTTCCCGTCGTTGGCCTCGAACACAAACCGCCTTCCGAGAAGCGCCTGCCGCGCTGGCCGAAAGAGCACCTCCCAGCGCCGTCCAGCCAGCGGCCGCACGAGGAGGATTTCGACTCGGCCGCCGGTGTCCGGCCTCACCCCAAAGAGCCGGGCCGCCATCACCCGCGTGTCGTTGACCACCAGCAAGTCGCCGGCGGTGAGAATTGCGGGCAGGTCGCGCACATGGTGGTGGCTGAGGCCCTCCCCGGTCCTGCGAAGTACCATCAGGCGAGCCGCGTCGCGCGGCTCCGACGGTACCTGGGCGATCAGTTCCGGCGGCAGTTCGTATTCGAAGTCGGACGTGCGCATGTGCCGGCCTGAGCATTGCGTCTTTCGGATCTGCGGTCTACGTTGGCCCACTGGCAGGGGTGCTCGATGGCGAACAGCAACGGCTCTTCAACCTCCCGCGTGTCCGGCGGACGGCTCGGCGACCTCACCGCCCAGCTCGTCAATATCGATCGTAGCGCCGTGCGTTCGCTCGACGCCGATGGGGCACAGGTCGACAAGTCCGCGATTCAACGCTTGCGAGCTCGCCAGGCGACTATCGACCACTCCGGGATAGGTCTCGCCAGCCTTGAGCAGGCGACGCTGCGTCAGAGCAATGCGGGCGTCGTGATCGCCAGGTCGGTGGCCTGCGACGAGGTCCGCACGGGCGTCCTCATTTCGCCCGTCATTCGCGGTGAGGTGCACACCTGGCTGGACCTGCGTTCTGCGGTCGCTATTGGCTTCGGGATGGTGCTGGGGAAGGCCGTGCTTTCAGGCGCCCGGGCGCTGGCTCGGCTCGTGCTGAAGTAGACCCCGTCTCGCCCGGATCCTCGGCGTGGTCGGTGCGAAGCTGGCCGCACGCCGCCGAGATCTCCGACCCCTTCTCGACCCGGACAGTGCAGTTCACGCCCCCTTCGCGGAGGACTCGTTCGAACTCGAGAACGCGCGGTCGCGACGGCCGGCGATACCCGCCCGCCGTAGGGTTGACCGGGATGAGGTTGACGTGGATGCCGCTCTCTCGCAGCAACTGCGCGAGTTCACGCGCGAGCTCAGGCGAATCGTTGTCCCCCTCGATGAGCGCGTATTCGAACGTCACACGCCGGCCCGTGGCCCGAAAGTAGCGCTTCGCCGCCGACACGAGTTCGCCCACCGAATACGGGGCGGCGGTCGGGACGAGGCGCTTGCGCACGAGGTCATTCGGGGCGTGCAACGAAATCGCAAGACCCACTTGAAGGCCCTCCGTTGCGAGCCGGTCGATCGCCTTCACAAGACCCACGGTTGAGATGGTGACGTGGCGCTGCCCGAGCCCGAATGCCCGCGGATCGGTCAGGAGGCGCACCGCACGGATCGTCTCGCTGTAGTTCGCCAGGGGCTCTCCCATGCCCATGAACACGACATTGGTCACGTGCTCCCCGCGCTCACGAAGGAGTCGGGCCACGTGAACGACCTGGGCCACGATCTCGTCGGCGCCCAGGTTTCTTTCGAAGCCCATCTGGCCGGTCGCACAAAAGACGCACCCCATGGCGCAGCCTGCCTGCGTCGACACGCAAACC
Organism: Tepidiformaceae bacterium; assembly: GCA_041488155.1. Lineage (GTDB taxonomy): Bacteria > Chloroflexota > Dehalococcoidia > Tepidiformales > Tepidiformaceae > JBGPOS01. The sequence continues at coordinate 21,782 of JBGPOS010000011.1, read as the reverse complement.
GTCGAACGCGAGCGTTCGCCCCTCGAACCCCGGTACCGCATCAGGACCGTTTCGATGAGCGTCCCATCGGGCATGCGCAGCAAGAGCTTGGTCGTTTCGCCATCCTCGCTGACGGCCCGTCGCACCTCATGGGCTGAGCCCGCCCGGTACCCCGACGTTTCGAGCGCTGTGCGCAACGCAACCGGCACCAATCGCATGTCACCGATCGTCGTCGGCGATTCGTGGTAGAGCGACCGCAGGATCTGGTCGGCGCGGTAGCGCGGGTAGCCGAGCGAGGGCACCAGTTCGTCGAACTCAGCGGGCAGGAGACGGTAGAGGTCTGTCATGCCAGGCCCATAGTGGCCGCCAGCACGCCGCGCTCGCCATTCACGAAGTCATGCCCCGACAGCCTCCGCGACCCCGTCCGCTGCACTTCGTCGAGGACCAGGAGTCCACCCCGCAGCGCAACCGCCGGGAGCTTGCCAAGAAGGACCGTCGTTCCGGGGGGAGGGATCTCCAGCGCCTCTTCGGCGTGCGCGCGCCAGATGGCCAGCCTCTCTCCGCGGTACGAAATGAAGCAGCCGGGCCAGGGGTTGTAGGCCCGCACCGCGCGCTCCCCTTCGGCCGGGGTCATGTTGGCCTTGAGCTGGCCGTCAGCCTTCCGGAGCAACGGGCAATACGTTGCCAGGGCCTCGTCCTGTGGTTTCGCGACCAGGCGGCCTTCGTACCACGCGGGCAGCACGTCGACGAGGAGTTGCGCCCCGAGTTCGGCAAGCCGGGCCCCCAGGGTCTCCGTCGTATCGTCGTCCCTGACCGGCGTCGACGACCGTGCGATGACCGGGCCGGCGTCCATCTTCGCGCTCATCTCCATGATCGAGACACCCGTCTCGCGGTCGCCGGCGAGGATCGCGGAAGCGATCGGCGAAGCGCCGCGCCAGCGGGCGAGCAGCGAAGCGTGCACGTTGACCGAACCTCGCCTTGGAATGACCAACACCGCTCGTGGCAGGATCTTTCCGTAAGCCGCGACCACGAAGAGGTCAGGCTCGAGCGCGGCCAGCGCCTCTCTCAGCTCGGGCCCTCGCAGCGACTCTGGCTGGAAGGTGGTGATCGATGCCTCGACCGCCGCCAGCTTCACCGCGGGCACGCGCCTCGCACCACCACGCCCCGCCGGTCGATCAGGCTGCGTGACGACAGCGCACACCCGGTACCCGGCCTCAACCAGGCTCCGCAACGCCGGCACGGCGAACTGCGGAGAGCCCATGAACACAACCTTTGTTGCCGATGGCCTCATTCGCAAAGCACTCGCACGACATCACCACGACGGACGCCTAGCTCCTTCGCGGCATCGCCCTGGTTGATGGCCATCGCCACGAAACCGCTGCTGTCGACGTGGCAGAACGGCACGCCAGGGGGCGCATCAGCGAACGTCCGCACGCGGGTGTCGATCACCAGCCCGCCGACCTCGAGCGAAAACGACGGGAACAGCTGGGCCGCCCGGATCGTGGTGACAAGGTTGCCGTAGCGGTCGATGTGGACGATGAACCCCTCGAGGCAACCGAACTCGCCGGGGGTTGCGCTGAACGGCGGCAGCGCGATCACAGTCCTTACCGGCGGTCCGAGTTGTCGATAATCAGCCCCCAGGGCGAGATGCGCCGCAGCCGGACCAAATACGTCGCGTCCGTGGAAGGTGGCGCTGACTGTCCGCCGGCGAAACCGCGCGACCGTAATCTCATGGGCGTCAACGCCAGCGACATCGACCGCCCCTCCCGCCGGAGGCAGCCCACCGCGCACGGCCTCTGGCAGCGCGCCGGAGAGCAGTCCGTTGTCAGGGCCGACGAACACCCGGCCTTCCCGGACGATCGCGAGGGCGCGCCGCGGAGTCCCCACGCCGGGGTCGACAACTCCCAGGATCACCGAATTCTCCGGGAGCACCGGCAGCGCAGACTCCAGCAGCCAGGCGCCTTCGTCCACTGCGAACGGCTCGACTTCGTGTGACAGGTCGATCACCGTCACGCCGGGCGCGATCCCCGTGATCACCGCCTTCACCTGCCCGACGTAGGAGTCGCGCGTGCCGAAATCGCTCAGGAAGAAGATCGGCCTGGTTACAGTTTCCACCGGTAGATGTCTACGAATCTCGCCGAGGGTGTGAAGAGCACGCCCGGCTGATAGCCCTTCAATGCGTCTGTGTGGATGTAAATGTAGCGCGGATACGCCAACACCGCGCTCGGAGAGAGCTCGTCCCAGACCTCCTGGAACTGGCGGTACGCGTCCTTGCGCACTTCCGTATCCACCGAGGTGCGACCCTTCGCGATCAGGCTGTCCGCGACGACGTCCGCAAAGTTCGCGATGTTGAGGCCTGCGGTGCCCATTTGCGAACTGTGCCAGCCGAAGTACGGGTCCGGGTCGGCCCCCTGGTCCCAACCCGCGACGGCAGCGTCGTACTTGCGTTCGGAAAGGAAGTCTCGGCGCAACACCGAAAACGTAGTGCTGGCAACCGTCGCCCGGATCCCGAAAGGTTCGAGCTCCCGCGCTATCTCACCCGCTACCGCTACTCGCGTCGGGTCGTTGTCAGTACGAATGGTGAACCGGAACTCGGCGCCTTCCTTTACCAGGATGCCGGTTGTCGGATGTGGCTTCCAGCCGGCTTCGTCGAGGAGCTGCTTCGCCTCCGCCACCTCGGGCCGCACGTGCTCGTATTCCTTCGCGTAGGGCCAGGTACCCGGCGCGATCGGAGACGATGACGGAGTCGCCAGGCCGAGAAATATGCGGTCGACAACGCCCTGCCTGTCGATGGCCAGCGAGATCGCCCGGCGCACGCGTTCGTCCTGGAAGAATGCGGCCTGGTCGTTGTTCAGGTAGAGGAGAAGGTAGGCGGCTCGCTGGAGCTGCTCCACCTTCATCCCCTTCAGCCGCCCGATTTCTGCCAGCTCCGTGTCCGTGACGTTGTCCCGGATCATCAGCCCCCGCAGCTCTCCCGCCGCCAGCGCCCGCAACGCCGATGGATAATCGGTATAGAAACGGATCCGCAGGTTGCCGATGCCAGGCCTGCCGAGGTGGTAGTTCAGGTTCGCGACGAGGCGGGCTTCCCGTGAATCGAGCGACTCCAGCCGATACGGTCCCGACCCCACGGGCAGGCTATTGAACGGCGCTTCGAACAGGGCGGCCGCCGAAAGCCTCCCCAGGAGGTGCTCCGGCAGGATGCCCAGTGTCGTGTTTCGAACGAGGAATGGGGCCGATGCCTGCCTCAGGTGGAACACCACCGTGGCTGCGTCCGGGGTCTCCACCTCCACGCCCTGCCAGCCTTCAGCGAGCGAGGCGTCACCCTTGAAGTCCGGGTCGGTCACCCGCGCGACGGTGAACGCCACATCGCTCGACGTGAGCGCTGCGCCGTCTTGCCAGGTGAGGTTCTTGCGCAGCTTGAATGTGTAGGTCTTGCCCGCGTCGCTGATTTGCGGCAGTTCCGCGAGGTCGGGAAGGACCGTTCCGGTCGGGCCGATGCGCGTCAGTCCCGAGAAGATGAGCTGGGTGAGGTCCTGGTCGACATCGTTGGTCGCGGCGTACAGGGGATTGATCCGCTGCCAGGTGCCAGCAACACCCTCGATGTAGGTCGAAGTTGCCGGCAGCGTCGCTCCGCCGCCACCACTGGAGCGCGCGATCAGCACCACCCCACCCACAATCGCCGCGATGACGAGAATCGCCCCGACTAGGAAAAACCGGCGTGACAGAGAGGGCTCAGGGGGCAAGAGTCCGTCTATTTCTGCGACTGGACGCTCAAAAACGATACAAAAATGAAGACGATCGTCAGCAGGATCGTCGCCTGAAACAGCGTCCGCTCCAGGCCGCGCTTCGTTCGGTAGACCCCTCCACCCGACATACCCCCGAGCGCCGCGCCAAAGCCCGAGCCCTTCACCTGCAACAGGATAATGACGATGAGGATGGCCGAAACCACGATCTGGAGAAAGTTCAATACCATGGCGTTACCGCGCGACGAGGACGATTTCTTCCGCTTGCTGACGCCCACCGTTGGTGGCGACGACGTCTCGCCCATCGTACAGGCGAAGGATGCTAGCCGCGAGCTTTTCCGGGTCATGCCGGTAACGGTTCTGCTCGGCCACGACGTCCGCTTCGACCAGTTGGATAGCACCAAACTCATAGCCGCCGTTGTGCGTGATGGGCACAGGCCGTGAACGCCAGGCTTCAGGGAGCGCCGGGGCGAGGTTGCTATTGGCTATCACTGCGTGGAGCAGTCCCGCCCCGGCATGACGTTCGAGCGCTTCAACGTGGTCGCCAACGCTGAATCCGTCTGTTTCGCCGTGCTGTGTGGCCACGTTGCACACGAAGACCCGACGCGCCGTCGTGGCGAACAGCGCCTTCTTGATGCCGTCGACGAGCAGGTTCGGCAGCACACTGGTGTACAGGCTGCCCGGCCCTATCACCACGAGATCGGCATCGAGGATCGCCCGCACAGCATCCGGATGAGCCTCAGCCGAGGACGGATTGAGGTACACATCCCGGATGGAAGTCCCCCGCTCGGTGATGTTGTGCTCGCCATGGACCATCTCGTCTTCGTGAGTGCGGGCGCTGAGCGTCACGTCTTCGAGCGTCGATGGCAGGATGGCTCCGCGCACGTTGAGCACGCGGCCGGTTTCGTGGATCGCCGTCTCGAAGTTGCCCGTGATCTCCGACATCGCGACGATGAAGAGGTTCCCGAAGGAGTGGCCCTCGAGGCCCGTCCCCTCCTTGAACCGGTACTGGAAAAGACGCGACATGAGCGGCTCCGCCTCCGCAAGGGCAGCGATGCACTGCCGGATGTCGCCCGGTGCGATGACGCCGAACTCCTGCCGGAGCCGTCCCGTGCTGCCGCCGTCGTCCGCGACCGTGACGATGGCCGTGAGGTTGCTCGTGTAAACTTTGAGCCCCCGCAGCAGCATCGAGAGTCCGGTTCCGCCACCGATCGCCACGATCTTTGGCCCCCGGCTCAAGATCCGCTTGTTGTAGATCGCCTGCGCCATGCCGCCGTCGCGATCCGGCCGGATGAAGGCGTAGAGCAACGATTCGTTGAGCTTCCATACCGCGATCCCAACCGTCGACAGCGAGAGCGTAACGAACAGCAAGCCCCGTCCCCAGCGCGGCACGAACTGCAGCGTGAGGTACTGGAAGATGCCAGGGAACGTGTAGGTGAGATACGCCTCGCGCAACAGGTACGAGATGCCGAGGCCCATAAGGCAGATGCCTAGCAGCAGCAGCACAAGCCACCGCTTGATGTGCATCCCCGGGTACAGCCACTTGATGACGCTGTGGTGGCGAAGCTGTTGGAACGTCATCTGGGCCGAGTATACCATCGCGTTAACATACGGCGAGGGCGGATAAGCATTTCTAACCCAGCTCCGCCGCGATCAGTTCCCGCACTACCTGTGGGTTCGCTCGGCCACGTGTCTCGCGCATGACCTGTCCGATCAGGAATGTCACGGCCGCTTCCTTGCCCGCACGGTAGTCCGCGACGGCGTGCGCGTTCGCCGCAATCACCCGGCGGACGACATCCTTGAGTTCGTCGCCTCTGCTCAATTGCGCAAGGCCCGACGCCTCAACGATCGCACTCGCGGTCCGGCCCGTGGCCGCCATTTCTTCGAAAACCTCCTTGGCTACTGCCGCCGTCACAGTCTTCTCTTCAACAAGACGGATGAGCTCAGCGAGATGTTCCGGCGTGACGGAGAGATCGACGATCTCCCGCCCTGTGGCGTTAACCCACCGCCCGACCTCACCGAGGACCCAGTTCGCCGCCAGCTTCGCCGAACGCCCCGGTTCCAGGCCGATAGCTGCGGCGGTCTGTTCGAAGTAGTCGGCCCGTTCGCGCGACTCGGCCAGGGTCGCCGCCTCGTGCTCGGTGAGGCCGAGGGCCAGGAACCGGCTTCGGCGCGCCTCAGGGAGCTCCGGCAGGCGGGCCCGCACCTCATCGACGTAGGCACGGCTGAACCGAAGCGGTGGCAAGTCCGGTTCCGGGAAGTAACGGTAGTCGTTCGCCTCTTCCTTGGAGCGTTGCGAGACAGTTTCGCCCCGTTCGTCCACCCAGCCCCGCGTCTCCTGCGGGATCCTCTCGCCCGCGAGCAGAAGTGCTGCCTGTCGCCCCTGCTCGAACACGAGCGCGTCGTGCACAGCCCGGAAACTGTTCATGTTCTTGACTTCGACCTTGCTTCCGAGTTCCGTCGCACCACGCTCACGGAGGCTGACGTTGGCGTCGCAGCGGAAGTTGCCCTCCTCCATGTTCACTTCGCTGACCCCGAGGTAACGCAGGATCTGGCGAAGGCGGACGAGGTATTCCCGCGCCTCAGCCGGGTCGCGCATGTCTGGCTCGCTCACGATTTCCATCAGGGGAGCCCCGGAACGGTTGACGTCGAGCAGGCTGTAGGGTTCACCCGACGTGCGGTCGACGCGGTGCAGGAGCCTCGCCGTGTCCTCTTCCATATGCACACGCGTGATCCCGATTCGTCGGACGGCCCCATCGACTTGAACGTCGAGCCACCCCCCGAGGCAGATCGGGAGGTCGTACTGCGAAACCTGGTACCCCTTTACCAGGTCCGGGTAGGGGTAGTTCTTCCGGTCGAACTTGCTGAACTCAGCGATCCTGCAGTTCAGCGCCAACCCGGTCATCACAATGAACTTGATAGCCTGTTCATTGATCACCGGCAGCACGCCCGGCATCCCCAGGCACACGGGGCATACGTGGGAATTCGGCTCAGCGCCCGCGTAATCGGCGTTGCAGCCGCAGAACATCTTGCTCTTCGTGTCCAGCTGACAGTGGACTTCGAGCCCGATGACGGTCTCGAAATCGATGGCGATCGCCGTCACACAACCTCCTGCAGCTGCCCCGAACGCTTTCCGAGTATAGGCAGGGGTTCCGGCTGGGACAATTCAACGGCTCCACGCCTGGTGTTTCTATTCGACGCTGATCCCCGCCTGTCCCGCCGCAACCCGCCCGATTCGCCACAGCGGCTCGCGGTCCGCGGCAAAAGCCGCCTCGAGAGCGCGGGCTTTGCGTTGGGGGCAGCCCAGGAGCAGCCCTCCCGAAGTCTGCGGGTCGAACAGCAGCGAGGCGGTTGTCTCGTCAACTGACGACGCGAACGTCACGTGCGGCTCCGCCCAGCGACGGTTGCGGCCTTCGCCGCCGGTGTGGACGCCCGCCGCCGAGCACTCCCGCGCGCCCTCCAGCAGCGGCACCGCCGCGGCTTCGATCGTGAGCGCTGCCCCCGAGCGCGACGCCATCTCCCAGAGGTGCCCAAGCAGGCCGAATCCGGTGATGTCGGTGGCAGCTCGCAGGTTGGCCCTTCGCGCAAGGTGCGAAGCGTGGCGGTTCAACCGCAGCATCGAAGCCTCCACGGAGGCTACCCAGCCCTTCTCAGCCTGGCGGTTCCTCGCTGCCGAAAGGATTGTCCCTGTGCCCAGGGGCTTCGTGAGGTAGAGCACGTCGCCGGGACGAAGACCTGCCTTCGACAACAGTCGCTTCGGGTGCACAAGGCCCAGCACGCTCAGTCCGTACTTCGGCTCTTCGTCCCAGATCGTGTGCCCGCCTGCTATCACGCCGCCGGCTTCTGCGACTTTCTCGGCGCCCCCTCGCAGGATCGCGGTCTGGGTCTCGACCGGTAGGTCCTCCGGGAAAGCTGCGATGTTGAGGGCGAGCACCACCTCGCCCCCCATCGCGTAGACGTCGGACATCGCATTCGCCGCCGCTATTGCTCCGTACGTGTGAGCGTCGTCGACCACCGGCGCGAAGAAGTCAAGCGTCGCCACCACCGCCGTCGTCGCGTTTATGCGAAAGATGGCGGCGTCGTCGGCGACACCCAGCCCGACAAGCAGGTTCGGGTGTTGCTCCGAATTGAACAGGCCAGCGAGCGGCGACAGCACCTGCGCCAGGGCCTCAGGCCCCGCCTTGGATGCTCAGCCGCCGCAGCCGGTCAACTCGGTGAGCCGGATCTCCTTGCGCGTCATTGAGGCATCGTACCCCAGGCCCCCGGTGCCCGCCCCGCGCCGCGCCGCGCCGCGCCGCGCGGGAGTCGCCGCTACAATCGTCCGGTGTCCCGATTCGATTGCATCGTCGCCGGCGCCGGACCCGCCGGGAGCACGGCGGCCCGCGAACTCGCCGCCTCGGGAGCCCGTGTCCTTCTCGTCGACCGGGCCGAGTTCCCGCGTTACAAGGCCTGCGGAGGCGGCATCCCCATCCGCACCGAGCGGCTGCTCTCCTTCCCCATCGACTCCGTGATCGAAGATTCAGTTACGCGCCTCGACGTCGCCTTCGCCGGGCGCATGCGCTTCCTTCGCGATGCCGGAAGCCCCTTCGCCCACATGGTCATGCGCGATCGCTTCGACGCCCTCCTGGTGCGCCAGGCGGAAGCGGCGGGCGCTGAGTTCCGGCCCCGGACCGTCGTCAGGAGCCTCGAACAGGACAACGGCACGCGCGTCGCCGCCGAAGGCTTCACCGCCGAAGCTCCGTTTCTCGTTTGCGCCGACGGCGCCCACTCGCCTGTGGGGCGCATGGCGGGGCTCGGTACAGGCATCGCCGAGTGCGCCGCCTGGGAGGTGGAGGTGCGCACCTCGGCTCCGGTCGCGACACGGCATCGGGCGACTGCCATGATCGAACTCGGCTACCGCCCCTGGGGCTACGCCTGGCTCTTCCCCAAGGCTTCGGTGCTCTCGATCGGCATCGTCCTTCCACCAGGTCAGGCCGGGCAGTTGAAGCGCCGCGTAGACGCCTACATCGACCGCCTCGGCCTCGCCTCAGCCGAAATCGAGCTGGCCCGTGGCCACAAGGTGCGATTTCGCCGCGGCCACGAGCCGATCGCCTCAGAACGCGTGCTCCTCGCAGGCGACGCCGCCGGGCTCGCCGACGAATTCACCGAAGAGGGCATCTACTACGCCATCGAATCGGGCCGCCTCGCCGCGAAGAACGTCCTCCGCGCTCTTGCCGGAGCCGGAAGCGTGCAGGGCTACGAGTCTGACATCGACGCCCGGGTAATGCCTGAGCTGGAGGCGGCACGGATCATCAGTCACATGTTCTTCGGGATGCTGCGCCGCGCCTGGCGGCCCTGGATGTTCGCAAGCGCCCACACGCCGTTTCTCTGGAACTCCTTCTTTGCCGTCCAGCGCGGCGATTCGACCTACGCCCGAGAGGTGCGCCGCCTTCCCCTCCTGCCGGCGATGGCCCGCCGGATGCTGCAGCCCTGATGGCACTGGCCCCCGCCTCGATCATGGAGAGGCTCGCGCTCCTCTACGGTGAGCCGGAGCACGTCCCCCACGGAGACGCCGTCGCCGAGCTGGTCCTCACCGTCCTCTCCCAGAACACGGCCGACACCAACAGCGGCCGGGCTTTCATCCAGCTCATGCGCCGCTACCCGTCGTGGGAGGCGGTCACCGCCGCTCCGCCAGACGAAGTGGTCGCGACCATCCAGGGCGGCGGCCTCGCCCGGCAGAAAGGTCCACGCATCCAGGCCATCCTCGCCGCCGTACGCGAACGCTCACCCGGATGGAACCTCGATTTTCTCGCCGACCTGCCCCTGGAGGAGGCGCGGGCCTGGCTGCGATCGTTACCCGGCGTCGGGCCAAAGACAGCCGCCTGCGTCCTCCTGTTCGCCCTCGGTCGCCCCGCAATGCCCGTCGACACGCACGTCGAGCGCGTCTCCAGGCGCCTCGGCCTCATCCCGCCCAAAATGACCGTCGAGCGCGCTCACGAAGCCCTCGAAGCGCTCGTGTCCTCTAACGACTACTACCGCTTCCACATGCTGCTCATCAAGCACGGCCGCCGTCTCTGTGCCGCACGCCGGCCGGAGTGCGGCCGCTGCCCCCTCGAACCGGACTGTCCGGCGAGCCTCCTTCGGCAACCCGCGGTTCAGGCGGGCGTCGACGTTTCGGCCGGCGCCCCCTCCGCCTGAGCCTCCTCCGCCGCACCATCCTCGGCCGCCTTCTCGCCTGAACCCTCCCACCGGCGTTCACACCAGGCGAACAACGGCGACGCCACGACGACCAGTCCTCCCAGCAACCCCACGATGGCGAAGTCCCGCGCGAAGACCTGCAGCATCGAGGTCGCAGCCCGGCCGAGGTCGCTTTCGAAGGGGTCGTCGCTCCCTAACTGGCTCGCGACGAACCACAACAAGCCGAAAAGCATGAGGCCCGGGAGCGATCCCAAGACGAGCCCCACCCCAAGGGCCTTCAGCCGGATGAACCCCACGTTCGCCAGCACCACCAGGACTGTCAGCGACGCGGTGATCGCCGCGAAGAACAGGGCTACAACGTTCGCCGTGTCGTGGGTGTCCGAATTGAGCTCACCCAGGACGAGTCTCAGCGCGCCCTGCCCGGAGAGCAGGTCCAGCGACTGGTTCCCCGTCCTGTCGAACACCTCCAGCCCGTCGGTGTAGACGATCTCCGCCGAACGGGCGAGGATCAGCGCTCGAAGCTGCTCAGAAGACAGCGAGTTCACCTCGTCGCGCGTAACGAGCACCGGCAGCGGGTAGCCGGGCAGTTCGAACGTGGAAGCATCGCTCTCGTGAGCGGCCTGCTTCAACTCCTCGCCGTGTTCGGCGAGGACAAGGTCGAGTTCGGTGATGGACGCGAGGTTGGCCGTGAGCATCCCTCGCGCCGGCCCCTCGCTCGTCACCTGGCGGGCGCCGAGCGCCACAAGGAAGCAGAATACGGCAGTCCCTAGCGCCCCCGTGAAGAGGGTACGGCTGCCGCGCATCGAAGCTGCGTCGAGGCCCGCCTCCAGGCGATCGCGCACACTGTCGCCCTCGCCGTAGGGTCGGACTCGCCCTCTGGGTCTGTTCATGACGCCGGAGTCTACCCGATGCGGACGACGATAGTCCCGGCGAGCCGGTCATGGAGCGTCCGGCGGTGCCGATCGAACGCCGCCCAGAGGAACCCAAGAGTTGCCACGAAGAAGGCTCCCGCGATCGCAGCTGCCGCCCCGGCGGTCGAGTTGCGTAGCGAGTAAGCGATTGCCACCCCTATGAGGACCACAAGGACGTAGAACAGCAGCCCGATGACCCGGGCCACCGCCCCCAGCACCCCCAGCGGCCTTCCATCTGACCGGATGACCATGATCTGCATCACGGCTGCCCCGACCGTCTGCCCCTTCCACGCCAGGCCGATGAAGAAGTAGAGGAAGTAGGCCGGGATGATGGAAACGATGCAGACCCAAAACAGGTTGATCGCCGTCGACGAGGGATCCACCTTCTCGAAGTCGGAGGAGATGAGTACCACCAGCGACCCCGCCGATACGAACAGCGACGCGATGATGAAGAGGACGAGGATGTCGAGTGCGCCAGCAGCCACACGCCCTTCGAAGGACGCATAACGGACCTGGTACGCCTCGCGCGAATCGCGGCCTCTGCCCTGTGCTGCGGCGCTGCTCACTGTCATCGGCCTGCCCACCGCATTCTATCGCCGGGCAGGTAACGGCATAGGCAGTGGCCCGCTTGACTCCGGCTTTGGCGCCCCCCGTCTATGCTGATGCCGCCATGCGCGCCTGGCTTTCCCTTCCTCTCTCCGAAGCGGTCGAACTCCGCCCCTGGAAGCCCAACCCCTGGCTGCTGACCGTGGTCGCCGCCGCCGTAATCGGTGGCTGCCTCGGAGGCCTCGTGAGCCTCTTCTGGGCGCGTGGGCCCCTCGCCTCGTACGAATATCACCTCTGGCGCTGGGAAGCCAACACCCTCGTCGACAATCTCTTCGCCCGCGTCGGCATCGGTCCAGACCCCGGCGATACGGCGGGCGAAATCGCCCTCCGCAACTACTTCCGGCTGACCAGCGAACTGCGAGCTGCCCTCGATAGCACTCCGCCGAATCTCCCGCTCGCAGACACCCTCACCAGCGAGCGCTCGGCCTACGAAAACGATGTCGAACGGTTGCTCGAGCGCTACATCGATGAAGCAGTCACGAGCAAAGGGCTGCAACGCCGCCTTCCCCTCTTCAACAGCGTGGCGCTCACCTGGCCGCCCGTAGACTTCGAACTGACGAGCCCTCCGAGGCTCCTCGTCCGTTCCCCCCGCAATCGCATCGAGCGCGCCGGGGACACCCTCCTCAAGAACGACCTCAGCCTCCGCGACATCGAGAGTATCGAGCAGAAGAGCGATAGCAACTCCGAGGTCTCACTGGTCGTCGCGATTGGCGGCCTCGCCGCCTACCCGGCGATCATCCGTGACGACCGCGACTACAACTCGCTCCTCGACACCGCCTCGCACGAATGGGTCCACCACTACCTCGCCTTCTTCCCCCTCGGTGAATCGTGGGGTACGGGAGGCAATTCCGAAGCTCTGAACGAAACGACGGCGAACATAGCGGGGCGCGAGATCGGCAACCTCATACGCAAGGCCCACCCGGTGAACCTGCCCGAGGGCGAAGACGGGCGAGCTCCGGCCGCTCCGGCGCCCACGGTCGACTTCAACCAGGAGATGCGCAAGCTGCGACTCGAAGTGGATGGCCTGCTCGCGCAGGGCAAGGTGGCCGAAGCCGAGCGCACCATGGAGGACCGCCGCCAGTACCTCGCGGCCCACGGCATCACGATCCGCAAGCTCAACCAGGCCTACTTCGCCTTCTACGGCACCTACGCCGACAGCGCCGCTTCCTCAAACCCCATCGGGCCCAAGATCGAACGCGCGTGGGCTCTCACCAAAGACGTCGGCCTCTTCCTCAAGGTCATGCGCGACGTCGTAAGCACACGCGACCTCGACGCGGCGCTGGCCAAGCTCGAATCGGCCGCCAGCGGCAAGTGAGAGCCGCCCTCGGAGAGCTGGCTGGGGACGGAGGAGTCGAATCCTCGCGTACCCGTGATGCTAGCCTCCCCGCGTCCGCGTGGCGAAGGCCGGGATACTTGCCGAGCTGGCGTAAACTGAGGGTGCGAAGGGCGGCTGCGGTCGTGTCCGCTCCACATCGCGCCCCCTTCGCTCGTTTCCCTTGTAGCCGGCGCTAGGACCGCCAGGGCAAGCGGGTCCTTCCGCTCAATAGTCGACAGGCTTCCTCCGACAGAGCACCCCGCACCTGCTCGATCGGTTCGTTGGCGCCGATACTCAATCAACGGGCCGCTTGATTCAGCCCCCGCGGGAGGTTGGTGCGAAATGGGCCTGCTGAAGAGGCACGCAGCGGTCGCCACGGCTGCACCGACGCTTCTCGTTGACTCCGAAAGCGGACTCGCCAGCCTATCCGCGTTTCGGGCAGCGCTGCAGCGCGAGATCGCACGAAGCCGACGCCACGGCCTGGGAAGCTCGTTGGCCCTGTTCGAAGTGCAGGTCGTTGCCAGGAGTCCGAGGCGGCTGCTCCCACCTTCGCCCGCAAGGTTCATCGCTGAGGTCCTGACCAAGGCAGCGCGGGCGGGCGACGTCGTCGCGCGGATCGATGAGACTCACTTCGCGGTGTTGCTCGTTGAGTGGGACGATGCGGCCAGCGACGTCTTCACCGAACGCGTCCGCACCGGACTCTGCAGTGAGCCCTACGCCAGATCCGAGGGCCAGGGGCTGTACCTGCGCGCCTGGGCCGGGGCAGTCTGCTGGGAACCCTTTATGGAGGATCCGGACGCATATCTGCGCGCCGCCGGCGCCGAGATCGTGGAGAGGCGTACCGGGCCCGCCCCAAGCAAGGCACCCTAAGCCGGACTTCTCGCCGGTCGAGACTGAGAAGTGGGAGAGCGGACCAATGGTGAGGATCCTCGAAGTCCTCGCCACTCAGAGAGGGCATCCCCCGCCGGTATGCCCTCTTTCTTCAGTCCCGTTGCTACCGCCGTTGCCGCCGAAGCCCCGCCCAAGCGGTTTCTGATCTTGTTCGATCGTCCGTTCTCAGATTCAGAGTCGTTGGCTGGGGACGGAGGAGTCGAACCCCCACGTACAGATCCAGAATCTGCTGTCCTACCATTAGACGAGTCCCCAGCGAGGCTCCGAGCGTACCACGGAGCCATTGTCTGGCTCTAGCCAGCGTGCTCCAGCCGCGCTCGCGCCGTGCGCAGGCGGTGGAGTGACCGCTCGCGGCCGAGGATCGCCAGCGAGTCGAAGAGTGGGATGCCCTGCCCCCGCCCCATCTCTGCAACGTACAAGACAGAAACGAACTTCCCCAGCTTCATCGAGACCGCTGCTTCCATCCCTCGCACCGCAGCCTCGATCGGCTCCCGCTCCCAGCGCTCCTCGGGCACGGGATCGAGCGCGAGCAGCGCCGCGTCGACGACTGCGAGGGCCAGCGCGTAGTCGCCCGCGAGCCGGTCGGCGAGTTCGACGGCGGTATGCTCCGGCGCTTCGAATCCGAAGAGGAACTCCACCAGCGGCGCGATCTGGTCAAGCCGCTTGACGCGTTCGCGCAGCAGCGGCGCCACCGCCGAGATCACCCCACGATCCACCGGGCGCCGCACCGATCGCGGCAACCGTCGATCACACCAATCCGCCACCGTCGTTAGCCATCGCGTCTCGTCCATCTCCCGGATGTAGTGGCCATTGAGGAAGTCCAGCCGCTCGATGTCGAACACCGCCGGGTTCGGGACGACACGCTCGACGCTGAAGCGCTCGGCCAGCTCCTCGATCGTGATCAGCGAAGTCTTGTCGTCCAGCGACCAGCCGAGGAACGCGAGGAAGTTGATCATCGCCTCGGGGAGGTAGCCCTTGTCGCGGTAGTCGAGAATGGCCGTATCGCCCATCCGCTTGCTCAGCTTCTTCTTGTCCGGTCCGAGGATGAGCGGGAGGTGGGCGAACCGCGTCGGCGTCCAGCCCAGCGCTTCGTAAAGCTGCAGGTGTTTTGGTGCGCTCGAAATCCACTCGTCGCCCCGGACTGCGTGCGTGATCTCCATCTCCGTGTCATCGACGACCACCGCCAGGTGATAGGTCGGGTACCCATCCGACTTCAGCATCACGAAGTCGTCCTGGAGGGCGTTCTCGAACGTGACCGGCCCGCGGATCAGATCGTCGAGGACGGTCACCCCGTCCCGGTTCATCTTGAAGCGCACGACGAACGGCGCTGCGCGCGCCCGCCTCAGCGACGCCTCGGGCTCGAGCTCGCGGCAGAGGCCGTCGTAACCCGGGGGCTGCTTTCGCGCCGCCTGCTCCGCCCGCAGCCGGTCGAGTCGCTCCGCCGTGCAGAAGCACCGATACGCACGCCCTTTCGCGATCAGCGTTTCCGCGGTCTTCTCGTAGAGCGGCAGCCTCTGGGATTGGAAGTACGGTGCGTGGATGCCATCCACCCCCGGCCCCTCGTCCCATTCGAGGCCCAGCCAGCGCAGGCTGTCGTAGATCGCCTGCACAGAGGTCTCGACAAGCCGCTTCCGGTCGGTGTCCTCGATGCGCAGGAGGAACGTCCCGCCGTTAGCACGGGCGAGCGCCCACGTGAACAGCGCCGTACGGATGTTCCCGATCGTCGGATCGCCCGTCGGGCTGGGCGCATAGCGGGTGCGGACGATCACAGTGGCTCCTCCGTCCGTTCGGCTGGCGTGGCAGTGGCGTAGGGCAACGCTATGCTTTGGGCCCCAATCGCGCGAACAGCTTCAAGCAGGTCCGGAGGCATCGGCGCTGTCACCCTGATCGAGCCACCGTCGGGATGGGGTACCGTGATCCGCCAGGCGTGAAGCAGCTGCCTTGCAGCCCCACCCTTGCCGTAGACCCGATCGCCGGCCACGGGGGTGCCGACCGCAGCCAGGTGGACCCGAATCTGGTGTGTCCGCCCCGTCTCAGGGTGCACGAGCAGCAGCGACCGTCCAGCGCCCGAAGCCAGCACCTCGTATTCAGTCCGCGACTTACGGCCGCGACTGGCGACAGCCATACGCATCCGATCGCCCCGGTGCCGGCCGATCGCCGCGTCGATAACGGCGTGGGGGCGCTCCGGCACCCCGTCGCAGAGAGCAAGGTATTCCTTGGTCGCGGTCCGCTCCGCAAAGGCTGCTGCCAGCTTCGCCTGCGCACGGGGCGTCTTTGCGAGCAGCAGCACGCCGCTCGTGTCCTTGTCTAGACGGTGCACAATTCCAGGCCGTTCGGCGTCGAACGCACCCGCCTCCTCCGGGTAGCGCGTCACGAACCAGCCTGCGACGGTCGCGGAGCGGTCATGCGGCCCCCCGTGGACCGAGATGCCCGCTGGTTTGTCTATCGCGACCAGCGAGCTGTCCTCGTAAAGCACCGTTAGTTCAGGCGACGGGCCACTGACGAAGTGTTCCGTCGACGGAATGTCGAGGGCGAGGACATCGCCTTCAGCCACAAGCACTGACTTCCGCACCGCCTGACCGTTGACTTCGACCCTTCCTTCTGCGATGAGCCGCTGGAGCCGCGCACGGCTCAGATCGGCGCACGCAGCCGCCAGGACCACGTCGATGCGGCCCGCTCGTCCGGCCCTCAGCTCTCGGTGTTCGATGGTTCCGGCGCGACGCGAGTCATCGTCCATAGAAGCAAGAGCACTCCGATGGTGATACACGAATCGGCAACGTTGAACGCGGGCCAATGGGAGACCTTGATGAAGTCCACCACTTCGCCGTTCGCGACTCGGTCAACCAGGTTCCCCACTGCGCCACCCAGCATCAACGCCAGTCCCGCGCGCATCAACGGATGGGCGAACCCCGGATTGAACAGGTAGATCAGGATCGCTGTCATCCCGATCAGGCTCGTGACGGCCAGCAGAGGCCCCGCGTCCTGCAGGATTCCGAAGGCGGCCCCGGTGTTCGTGACGTGCACCACCCTCAGCGGCCACTCCGGCGACGGCCACGCCTCCCCGCGGTCGACCGCCTCGCGCACGAACCACTTCGCCAGCTGGTCCAGCCCCACCACGCTGGCCGCCAGGAGCAAGAACCAGCCGTCGCGGCGACGCACGGCCAGCCGCACCCGCGGTGGCCTGACCGACTGACGGGCCGAAGCGTCTTCCATCCGGCCAGTGTAACAACAGTCTCAGCCCCTTCGCCGTAATCGAACCGTAAGGATGAAATCTTGGCGCGATGAAGGCGCAACCGGTACGCTGGATCTTCGAACGGTCGAGAGTCGACACCAGGAGTACCGGCAGCATGGCTCAGCAGGCAACACGCGAGCTGCGGGCGGACGGAAAACTTCGCCTCCCCCCGGGACAGCACCTCACCTCCGGCTGGCCCGTGCTGCACTACGGTAGCGTGCCCCGGATCGACCTCACCACCTGGAAGCTCCATGCCTGGGGGCTCGTCGAAGAGGAGAAGGCGTTCACCTGGGACGAATTCAACGCCCTCGGCCAGACGACCGATGTCAGCGACATCCACTGCGTCACCACCTGGAGCAAGTACGACAACGAGTGGCAGGGCGTGCCGTTTCGTGCCTTCTTCGATGCCATCAAGGTGAAGCCCGAAGCCCGTTTCGTGATGGTCCACAGCTACGGCGGCTACACCACGAACGTCCCCCTCGAAGACCTCCTCCGCGAAGGCGTGCTGTTCGCCCACAGCCATAACGGCCGTCCCCTCGAAAAGGAGCACGGCTGGCCGCTCCGCCTCGTTATCCCTCACCTCTACTTCTGGAAAAGCGCCAAGTGGGTCGGCGGCATGCAGTTCCTGGATCGGGACCGCCCGGGATTCTGGGAAACCTACGGATACCACATCTACGGCGACCCCTGGCGGGAAGAGCGCTACTCCTGAGCGGCCGCGGCCAATAAGCCTTCGCCCGTCGACGCCTGGCGCCGGGGGTGACTACCCTCGAATCGCAACGCCTCCCTTTGCGGCCCGCAACAATTCTTCCGCCACCGCGCGGTTCGCGGCACTGACACCGCCCAGCATCGAGGCCAGCTCGGCGACGCGGGTCTCTCCCTCGACCTCCGACACCTCGGACCAGGTCCGCCCCCCGTCCGACTGCTTTGACACCACAAAGTGGCGTTCGGCGTAGGCCGCCACCTGCGGCAAGTGCGTTACGCACAGCACCTGGTGGCGCGTCGCCAGCCGGGCCAACGCCTCCCCGACCATCGCCCCCGCCCGTCCGCCAACGCCTTCATCAACCTCATCGAGCACGACCAGTCGCGACTCGCCCGCCTGGCCCAGCACGGTCGTGAGCGCCAGGAGAAAGCGCGATGTCTCGCCGCCGCTCGACACCGCCGCGAGCGGCCGCGGCGTCTCTCCCGGGTTGAACGACGCCAGGAACTCGATCCGGTCGATCCCGGACTCCGTGAACTCCCGCGGGCGTAGTTCATCATCCTCGACAGGCGCTCGCTCCGTGATCACAACTTCGTAGTCAGGGAACGCGACGGCCAGCCCATCCGGGTCGTCCTGGCAGGCGAAGCCCACCGATAGTTCGGCTCCGGACATCCCGAGCCGCTCCAGTTCGAATCCGATCCCCTGGACAAGGGCACCCGCGGCGCCGCGACGTTCCCGTGAAAGGTCGGACGCCTGGCCGGCCACCTGCGCGCTCAGCGCTCTCCCCCTTGCCTCCAGGCTTTCGAGCGACTGGCCCGCGTCTGTCAGCGATTCGAGCCGCGCCTCCGCTTCCGCCAGGTAGCGAAGGATGTCCTCCACGCTTTCCCCGTACTTGCGCCGCAAGCGCGCGATGGTATCGAGACGCTCGAGGACGGCGGCCAGGCGGCCGGGGTCATCGTCGATAGAGTCGCGGTAGCGGCGAAGCGATCGACCCAGGTCAGTAGCCGAAGTCTCAGCCAGCGCCGCAAGGTCCGCCAGGTTTGTCGCCGAAGCGTCGCGGGCCACGAGGTCCTCAATCGCCCGCACGGCGTCGCCCAGGGGTGCGGCCTCCAGCGCAAGAAGCGCCGCCTCGACATCCTCGCGTCGGCGTTCCGTGCTTGACAGGCGGATCTGCTCGTCACGGAGAGCGGCATCCTCCCCCGGTTCCAGGGCCGCGCCGTTGATCTCTGACACCTCGTACGTGAGCTGGTCGATCAGCCGTTCTCGCTCGCGGACGTCGCTGGCCAGCGCTCGCGCCTCTCGCCGGACACGCCGTAGCTCTCTCGCCCCAGCGGCCACCTCATCGCGGCGCCCGCCCAGTCCGGCAAACTCGTCTAGTACCGCGAGCTGGACAGCCGGCCTCAGGATGGAGAGTTGTTCGGATTGTCCGTGGAGGTCGACGCGGGCTCCCACGAGCGCCTGGAGCTGCTCGACCCCTACCGGTTCGCCGTTGATCCGCGCCGTCGAACGCCCGCTGAGCCCGATCGTCCGTTCGACTGTCGTCGACCCCGCCGGCGACGCGAGCGTAGCCTCGACCTGGGCCCGCTCAGCCCCGGAGGCGACCACCTCGCGGCCTCGCCGGCCACCAAACGCGAAGGCAAGCGCATCGACCACGAGTGACTTTCCCGCGCCGGTTTCACCTGTGAATACGTTGAGACCGGGGCCCGGCCTCAGTGTGACCGAGCGGGCAACGGCGAAGTCCTGGATGACAAGCCGTTCAAGCACGCGGCGCCTGGTTCATAGTGCTGGACAGCTGGAACTCGAGCTTCTCCGCAAGGTCGGCGTAGAACGATGACGGCTCGCGGAAGCGGACGAACCGCGTCAGGTGCTCGCTGATTCGGACAGAGACCGACGAGCCGCTCGTCAGGGGCAGATCCTCCTGGCCGTCTACGCTCAGGATCGCCCCATGATCGGACGTCACACGAAGCTCGACCACCGATTGTGGTTGCAACACGAGCGACCGCCCCAGCGCCAGGTGAGCTGCGACCGGCGTCACAACCAGGTGATGCTCTGTCGGCGAGAGGATCGGGCCCCCCGCGCTCAGCGAGTACCCCGTGCTCCCGGTCGGGCTGGCGACGATCATGCCGTCGCAGCGGTAGACCGCCAGCCGCGCGCCATCAATCCGCACGTCGACGTAAATCGGCCGCCCCGGCGCCTGGCGGCTGACGACCACGTCGTTCAGCCCGTGGTACTCCGCCGAGGGCGAATCGGGCCCATCGACAGCGTCCGCGCGCACCATGATCCGCTCCTCGATCCGCCAATCGCAGGCCAGGATCCGCTCGAAGTGGTTGAAGAAGTCTCTTGGGCTCATGTCCGTCAAGAACCCCAGGCGGCCCATGTTCACGCCAAGGATCGGCACTTCGTACGGGATCGTGACCCGCGCAGCGCGCAGCACCGTGCCGTCGCCGCCGATGCAAATCACGAGGCCGGCACGCTCGATGTGAGCCGCAGCCGCCTGCTCCCAGGCATCTGCCACGAACGCCTCAACGTCGCGCCGCCTGAACTCCCGCGCGAGCTGCCCGGCGAACACAGCCGCCCCTTCGCTCTGTGGGTGGTGAAATACGACCGCTCGCTCTAGCACCCTCGCTCCCCTTCGGCCGGGGCAGCAAGCCACACCAGGATCTCGACGTTGCCATCGCCGCCCCTCACCGGGCAGTCGATGTCGCCCATAACCTTCCAGCCATCGCTGGCAGCCCAGGCCAGAAACTCGTTGCGCACGCGCGTCCGGACGGCGTCGTCGCGGATCACCCCTCCCCGCGGCACATCGGAGGGCCCGGCTTCGAACTGGGGCTTCAGCAGCACCACACCCTCCGTCCCGGGCCGAAGCCTCGCTGCGAGGGAAGGCAGCACCTTGCGCAGCGAAATGAACGAGACATCGGCCACGAAGAAGTCAACCGGCGGCAGCTGCGGCAGCTCGCGGGCGTTCGTGCCTTCGAGCAGCGTCACCCTCGGATCGTCCCGCAACTTCTGGTGTAGCTGGGCGCGGCCGACATCGACAGCCAGGACCGAAGCCGCTCCGTGCTGGAGCAGGCAGTCGCTGAAGCCTCCTGTGGAGGCGCCGAGGTCGAGACAGGCGAGCCCCGCCACATCTATGCCGTACGCTTCGAGGGCCGCTTCGAGCTTAAGTCCCCCCCGGCTCACGAAGCGTTCCACCGCAGACAGTTCCAGCTGGGCGCCAGGTTCGAGCAAAGTCGAAGGCTTGACCAGTGTGCGCGTGCCGATCCGGGCGCGCCCCGCCATGATCAGCCGGCGGGCGCGCTCCCTCGTGTCGGCAAGTCCACGCTCCACCAGCAAAACATCGGCTCGCACCCGGGGCATTACCAAGCCTAGACACTTGCCCGCAGCGGACGCAAGCGAACCTTACCCTCGCCTCACTCATGCCAGAACCGAGGCAGGCCGCTACCCTGTAACTGTGACCCCGGTGGATCGAGTACAGCGCGCACTCCGCGAACTTGGCATGCCCGGGGAGGTGGTCAGGTTCGACGCCAGCACCCATACTGCCGCCGATGCAGCCCGTGCTGTCGGCTGCCAGCTGGGACAGATCGTGAAGACGCTCTTCTTCCTCGCCGATGGGCGCCCCACCGTCGCCCTCGTGGCGGGCGACCGGCAGGCCGATACTGCGCTGCTCGCCCAGATCGTCGGCGTAGGTCGTAAGAAGCTCAAGATGGGCTCTCCCGAAGAAGTCCTCTCTTCCACCGGCTACCCCGTCGGGGGGGTAGCACCGGTCGGTCTCGCGCACCCTTGCGATGTCGTCGTCGACGCCAGCCTCCGGCGCTTCGACCGAGTCTGGGCCGCGGCCGGCAGCCCGAATGCTGTGTTCGAAGCTCGAACGGATTCGTTCGTGGCCACGATCGGCGGCCAATGGGCGGCAATCGCCAGGGACTCGCAATGACCGCCAGGGCGGAAGAACGAGTCGCCCCACGGGGCTTCCACTGGCCATCGCTGCTCGTCGCAATGCGGCCGTACCAGTGGCCGAAGAACGGCATTGTGTTCGCTGCCTTCGCCTTCAGCGCCGGCGACGCCTGGAGGATAAGCGACGCCTCGAGCTGGTGGCCGCTCCTCTGGCGAAGCGCCGCCCTCGTCGTCCTCTGGAGCATGGTGGCGAGCGCCACCTACCTCGTGAACGATCTGCTCGACTTCGAAGCCGACCGCCTCCACCCCCGCAAGCGCAATCGTCCCATCGCCCGCGGCG
>JBGPOS010000010.1:0-72082 GCA_041488155.1 Tepidiformaceae bacterium | reverse complement strand
AGCCACGCAGGGCGTGGTTGAGCTGGCTCGCCGGATTGGCGCGGAGCAGTGCGACGCCTTCGCCGTGGCCTACGACGAGTCGAGCGTTGCCGTGCGCCTTGGCGCGGTCGAGAAGTTGATAGAGGCGGGGTCGCGCTCCCTCGGCCTGCGGGTCATCAGCGGCGGCCGCACCGCGGTGTGCTCTACCAGCGACCTCAGCGAGGACTCGCTTGCCTCGCTCGCCCGGGACACCGTTGAGCTCGCCCGGATCTCCGAGCCCGACGAGCACGCGGGGCTTCCCGACGAGAGTCTGTTCGCGCGCTCCATGGGCGAAGGCATGCAGCTCTACGACGAGCGACTCGAGGCGATGACCACCGAGGAGAAGATGGGCCTGGCCCTCGCTTGCGAAGGCGCCGGACTCGGCTTCGACCCACGGATCACCAATTCCAGCGGCGCCACCCTGGCCACCCGCATGGGCGAGGTTGCGCTCGCGAACTCCCTCGGTTTCTCCGGTGGCTATCCTTCGACCAGCGTTTCTCTCCAGGTCGAGGTGATGGCCGACGACGTGGAAGGTAAGAAACGAAACGCCTACTGGTACAGCTCCGAGCGCAGTCTGCACCGCTTGATGAGCCCGGAAGAGATCGGACGGATCGCCGCTCGCCGGGCGCTAGACCAGCTAGGGGCAAGGAAGGTCGCCTCCAAAAAGGTGCCCGTTGTGTTCGAACCGCGAATGGCGGCGGCGCTCATCCGTGGCCTCGTTGAGTGCCTGACAGGCGCTGCCCTCTACCGCAAGGCGACGTTCCTGGCCGCCTCCCTCGGCGAGACCGTTGGCTCGCCGCTCTTCACGTTGACCGACGACCCGACCGAAGCCGCCCGGGCGGGCTCGCGGCCGTTCGACGGCGAAGGCGTCGGCGCGCGCCCCACCGTGCTCTTCGACCGCGGGCGTTTTGAAGGCTTCCTCTTTGACTCCTACACCGCTCGCCGCACCGGCAACAGCACGACGGGCAGCGCCCAGCGCGGGGTCGAAACGCTTCCCTCGCCAGGAGCCTCGAATCTGTCCGTGATGGCCGGTCTCACGCCGCCAGACGAAATCGTCGCGGGCGTTGCCGACGGACTGTACGTCACGTCGTTGATGGGACAGGGCTTCAATCCCACCACGGGCGACTTCTCACGCGGGTGCGGGGGGTTCTGGATCGAGCGCGGCAGGGTGGCCTTTCCGGTCACAGAGATCAACGTTTCGGCGAACATGCGCGACATGCTGGCCGGGATCGATGCCGTCGGAAGCGACGTCAGCTGGTTCGGCGCGACCGCGGCGCCGACCTTGCGTATCCGCTCCATGACCGTCTCTGGCCTCTAAAGTCCGACGCTCGCCCGTTCCGGCGAAGTTGCGAGGAACACACCCGGCCCGTCGGCTAGACTTGGAAAATGACGCAGGCGCCACCGCGACAAATGCCCGGCCCAGAAGACATCAAGCGCTACCGGAGCAACCTCAAAGAAGAGGTGGATGGCGCCGCCCTCTATCGATACCTCGCGGGCGCTGAGCGCGACCCACACCTGAAGGAGCTCTTCGAGCGCCTCGCGCTGAGCGAAGACCGGCACGGCGCGCTCTGGCAAAGGAAGCTCGTGGAGGCCGGGGCGGAAGTGCCGTCGTTTCAGCCGTCGCTGCGCGTGCGGCTCCTCGGCTGGCTCGCTCGCAGGTTCGGTACGCAGGCCGTCGCCCCGATCGTCACCCGCATGGAAGCCTCGGCTACGACGATGTATGACGCCCAACCCGAAGCGGTCGCCGAGAACCTCCCGGCTGACGAACGAGCCCACGCGCTCCTGTTTCGCGAGCTGACTCGGACCAACTCGCCCGACGCAGGCGTGAACATCGCTCGCGCTGAACGTCGGCACGGGGGCGCGACGGGGAACATGCTCCGGGCTTCAGTGCTGGGAATCAACGATGGCCTCGTGTCGTCGCTAAGCCTCGTGATGGGAGTCGCCGGCGCCGACCCGGGTCGGTCGGTCGTGGCCGTCACGGGCGTCGCCGGGTTGCTGGCCGGGTCTCTGGCGATGGCGCTCGGCGAATGGATAAGCGTCCGCAGCAGCGTCGAGATGTTCGAGCGCCAGGTCTCCATCGAACGCGACGAGCTGTCAGAGAACCCCGAAGAGGAAGAAGAAGAGCTGATTCTCATTTACCAGGCGAAGGGACTGAACGTTGAGGACGCACGGACGACGGCGCGGCGCATCATCAGCAATCCCACGACTGCCCTCGATACGCTCGTGCGGGAAGAACTCGGGATGTCGCACGCAGAAGCGGGCAACCCCTGGGTGGCGGGCGGCAGCTCCTTCATGATGTTCAGCCTTGGAGCGATCCTGCCGGTGGTCCCCTGGTTCTTCGCCGGCGGGGGCATGGGCGTCGCCCTCAGCGCTGTTCTCGCCGGGATCGGTCTCTTCGCCTCGGGCGCCGTGACCACCCTCTTCACCGGGCGCAACGTGCTCTTTTCCGGGACGCGAATGCTCCTGTTTGGGTTGACCGCGTCCGCGATCACCTTCGCAGTCGGGAAGGCAGTCGGCGTGAGCACGGGCGTCTAACCCCTCACGAATCCCGGTTGCGCCACGCCTGAGGTGGCGCGATACTGACGGTTCTGGTGGCTAGAGCGAGGTGGACCCACCCGTTCCCATCCCGAACACGGAAGTGAAACGCCTCAGCGCTGACGATACTGCCCGGGCAACCAGGTGGGAAAATAGGCCGCCGCCGGTACTAAAACCAAACCGCCTTCAAGGCGGTTTTTCTCTGCCCGGCTGCCGGCGGGAACGGGCCGGTAACCCCCGGAGGCGAATTCGCGTTTGCTTCCACACAAGGATCCCGCGCTGCTACAATCGAGCCCGCGTCCCCCATCCAAATTGAGGCCATTCCCTTTTAGCGGGAATCTGCCCCCAGACGGAGCCCCAAGTTGTCAACAGACACCGCCCAGCCAACCCCCCCTGCCGCCGGCGCCGAAACAGACAGCGTCCAGCCAACCCCCCCGGCCGCCGACCTCGAAATGGACATGGGGGCCCTTCTCGAATCGGAAGCTGCGCAGCCAAACTACCTGCGCCGCGGCGAAATCGTCGAAGGCATGGTCATGGGCGCCTCGCCCGATGGCCTCATCATCGATGTCGGCACAAAGACCGAGGCGGTCATCCCGCAGGGCGAAATGCTCTCGCTCGGTGCCGAGGGCGCGACGAAGCTGAAGGCCGGGGACACCGTCCGGGTGATGGTCCTCCAGCCTTCATCCGCCGAAGGCCACGCAATAGTCTCCCTCGACAGGGCCCGTGGCGAAGAGGGCTGGGACGTTCTCGCAGAGCGCTACGAATCCGGCGAGACGTTCGATGCCCAGGTGACTGGACACAACCGCGGCGGAATCCTCGTCAACGTCGATGGTGTAAACGCCTTCGTGCCGCTCTCCCAGGTCGACAGCGTCCGCCGGGATGACCCCGAGGCGGCCACTGCGCTCGCGAATCTCGTCGGCAAGAACGTCCGTCTCAAAGTGATCGAGCTGAACCGCAAGCGCAACCGCGTCATTCTTTCCGAGCGCGCAGCGATGACCGATTTCCGCAAGGAACAGAAGGATCGAATCCTCGACGAGCTCCAGGAAGGAGAGATCCGGCCGGGCCGCGTATCTTCGATCACAGACTTCGGCGTGTTTATCGACCTGGGCGGCGCGGACGGCCTCGCCCACATGACTGAACTGACCTGGGAGCGCGGGAAAAAGGCCCGCGATCTCTACAACATCGGCGACGAAGTCCAGGCCTACATCCTGAAGGTCGACCGCGAGGCCAAGAAGATCTCGCTGTCGTTGAAGCGTGCCCAGCCCGAGAAGTGGGACAGCACCGTCAACCGCTTCGTCATCGGGCAGATCCTCATCGGTCGCGTGACCAAGCTCATGGCCTTTGGCGCGTTCGTCCGCCTCGATGGCCCCGTCGAGGGACTGATCCACATCTCCGAGCTCTCGAGCAGGAGGATCCAGCATCCGAAGGACGTCGTAAAGGAAGGCGACGTAGTCCCTGTAAAGCTCGTCCGTATCGAGAAGGATCGCCATCGGCTCGGACTCAGCCTGCGCCAGGCGCGAAACGATGCCGAGGCAATGGGCTTCGTCTTCGACGGCAACGGCGGGGTCGTCGACTACCCCGATGACGTCAGAGAGCAGTTCAATCTGCCCGAAAGAGACAAGACGCCGTCCGCCAGCGCTGGCCCTCGCGGAGAACCCCGGACCGCCCAGCAGGCTATCGAGCAGGCAGTAGCGCGCGACCCCGAGCCGGTGTCGGCGTTCGCTCACGCCTTCGCCCAGGCGTTGGAAAACGCTGAGGGCACGAGCGCATTCCCCGAGACCGCCACGCCCGAGGTAGAAGAGGTGACCGCGGTCCTGACGGAAGCTGCCGAAGCGCAAGCCGCGTCGATAGAGCCTGTCGAGGCGGTGCCAGCCGAAGCAGTCGCGCCAGAATCGCCCGCGGGTGACGAGGCGACGGCCGCCGTGACTGACGCTGTCGAAGTGGCAGCCCCATCGCGAGAGCCCGTCGACGAGGTGCAACTTGAAGCCGTCGCGCCGGAATCCCCGGCGCTAGCAGAAGACGCCGCCCCGGTCGCCGCCAAGTCGAGACGGCGGTCCGCCCCGGTTTCCGAAGAAGATGATACGGTGGAAGCTCAAGGGTCTGCCGGAGGAGAAACTTCGATAGACCAGGTCGTAGCTGCTGCAGGGGAGGAAGCTACGGCGGGTGGAACCTAACCGTGCCAGACAGGGGAGAGTGTAATGGCCGATAGATTCGATAAGTTTACAGAACGTGCGAGACGGGTGCTGACCCTGGCGCAGGAAGAAGCGCACCGCTTCAACCACAACTACATCGGTACAGAGCACATCCTCCTTGGCCTCGTCCGCGAAGGCGACGGCGTAGCGGCTAAGGTCCTGGCAAACCTCGGCGTCGAACTCAACAAAGTCCGCTCAGCCGTGGAATTCATCATTGGGCGCGGCGACCGCACCGTTCTGGGCGAAATCGGCCTCACCCCCCGGGCCAAAAAGGTCATCGAACTCGCGGTCGACGAGGCGCGCCGCCTCACGCACAGCTACATCGGCACCGAGCACCTGCTTCTCGGCCTCGTCCGCGAAGGCGAAGGGATCGCCGCGGGTGTCCTCGAGAGCCTCGGCGTCAACCTCGAACGAGTGCGAGCCGAGACGACCCGCATTCTCTCCCAGTCCCAGCCGCAGGCGACCGCCGCTGGCGGGGCCCGGCAGGCAACCCGGACACCTACGGTAGATCAACTCGGGATCGACCTCACCCAGGCGGCCCGCAATAACCAGTTGGACCCCGTGATCGGGAGATCCAACGAACTCGAGCGTGTCGTCCAGATCCTTTCGCGGCGGACGAAGAACAACCCTGTGCTCATCGGAGAGCCCGGCGTCGGAAAGACGGCGATCGCCGAGCTCCTCGCCCAGCGCATCGTCGGCGGCGAAGTGCCAGAGACGCTCCAGGGCAAGCGCTTGCTGACTCTCGACATCGGCTCGCTTGTCGCGGGCACCAAGTACCGCGGCGAATTCGAAGAGCGCCTCAAGAAAGTGATTGAGGAGATCAAAGGCGCAGGTAACTGCATCCTCTTCATCGACGAGCTGCACATGCTCGTCGGCGCCGGCGCCGCGGAAGGCGCTGTGGACGCGGCCAACATCCTCAAGCCGTCGCTCGCCCGCGGCGAGCTCCAGTGCATCGGCGCGACGACGCTCGACGAATACCGCAAGCACATCGAGCGTGACGCCGCCCTCGAACGCCGCTTCCAGCCGATCGTGGTCGAAGAGCCATCGGTCGAAGAGACGGTCGAGATCCTCAAGGGGATCCGCCAGCGCTACGAAGAGCACCACAAGCTAAAGATCGCGGACGCCGCTCTCTCCGCTGCCGCCGAGCTCTCCGCCCGCTACGTGATCGACAGGTTCCTGCCGGACAAGGCGATCGACCTGATAGATGAGGCCTCGAGCCGGGTGCGCATCCGCCGCGCGGCCACCCCGCCCTCCTTGAAGGAGGCGATGAAAGGCCTGGAGAGCCTCCGCCGCGAGAAGGAGCAGGCCATCGCCGCTCAGCAGTACGAGTACGCTGCCGAGCTCCGTGATCGCGAAATCAAGCTGCAAGAAAAGATCGGCGAGATGGGTGAATGGGAAGAAGGCGAAGAGGGGATCGCAACGCCCGTGGTCACCGAAGAAGACATCTCCGAAGTCGTCTCCATGTGGACCGGGATCCCTGTCGCACGCATCGCCAGTGAGGAGAGCGCCCGCCTGCTGAAGATGGAGGAGTCCCTCCGCGGGAGGGTCATTGGTCAGAGCGAGGCTATCGAAGCAGTTGCCCGCGCCGTTCGCCGTGCCAGGGCCGGTCTCAAGGATCCCCGGAGGCCGATCGGCGTCTTTATGTTCTGCGGTCCCACCGGGGTGGGCAAGACCTACCTCGCCCGCCAGCTCGCCGAGTTCATGTTCGACTCGCAGGACAACATGATTAAGCTCGACATGAGCGAATTCAGCGAAAAGCACACCGTCTCCCGCCTCGTCGGGGCGCCTCCCGGCTACGTCGGATACGACGATGGCGGCCAGCTCACCGACACCGTCCGCCGAAAGTCGTACTGCCTCATACTCCTCGACGAAATCGAGAAGGCGCATCCGGAAGTCTTCAACCTGCTCCTCCAGATCTTCGACGAGGGTCGCCTCGCCGACGCCAAAGGCCGCAAGGTCGACTTCCGCAACACCATCATCATCATGTCTTCGAACGTCGGGTCCGACCTCATCAAGAAGGACTCGAACCTCGGCTTCTCAGTCAGCGGCGAGGAGATTAAGACCGGGGAGGACCGCTACAACCGGATGAAAGACAAGGTGCTCTCCGAGCTGAAGAACGTCTTCAAACCCGAGTTCCTCAACCGCATTGATAGCACCGTCGTCTTCCGCTCACTGACCAAGGACAACATCCGGGAGATCGTTGACCTCGAGCTCCGCCCCGTCGAGAAGCAGCTCGCCACCAAGGGCGTCACCCTCGAAGTCACGATGGCAGCCAAGGACTGGTTGGGCGAGAAGGGCTACGACCAGGTCTTCGGAGCACGCCCGCTCCGGCGTATGATCCAGGACCGCATCGAAGACCGCCTCAGCGAGATGTTGCTCGGGGGAGACTTTGGGCCAGGGGACACCGTCCTCGTCGACCGCAAGGACGGCGATGAAAGCGGCCTGACGCTGGAAACCGTGCGGGAGCCAGCGCCGGTCGCCTAGAGCACGGTTCTTCGCGGCGCAGGCCTCGATCGCCGTCAGGCCGCGCTTGCTGTTGACGCGCGGGTGGGGCTTGATGTACGTTAGTAAACGGCTTGCCATGCCCGTCGTTTCCCCTACCCAGCGGTTCAATCCCAGCATCATCGCGCCATCGGCACCATAAGTCCTGAAGGAGTTGTTCCAAGGATGACCACTAGTCGTGATGTGGTCGGACGGGGGGCATTTGTCCCTCTCGAAGTCCAGACCTACGGCAGGATCCCGAACGTCCTCGACATCCCCAGCCTCATCAAGATCCAGATCGACAGCTTCGACTGGTTCAAGCGCGAAGGCCTCCGCGAACTCCTCGACGAAATATCGCCTATCCAGGACTTCACCGGCTCCAAGATGGACCTCGTCTTCGGCGACTACGAGTTCCGCGAGCCGAAACACACCCAGGCCGAGTGCCGCGAACGCGACATGACGTTTGCTGCACCCCTCTTCGTCGACGTCGAACTGCGAATCAAGGAATCAGGGGAGATTAAGGAACAGCGCCTCTTCTTCGGTGACTTCCCCCTCATGACTGAGAAGGGCACCTTCCTCATCAACGGCGCCGAGCGCGTCGTGGTCAGCCAGCTCGTGCGCTCACCGGGCGTCTACTACACCATTGAGATCGATCCCGCCAGCGGACGCCGCCTCTGCTACGCCAAGCTGATCCCGAACCGTGGCGCCTGGCTCGAATTCGAAACCTCGAACCGCCACGTTGTTTCTGTCAAGGTCGACCGCAAGCGCAAGATCCCCGTCTCGAACCTCGCGCGCGCCATCGACGTCCCCGGTCTGTTGCCCCGCGACCGCGAGATACCGCGATTCACCAAGTACTGGACTGCCTTCGATCGCTGGCAGGCCAGTCGCACCCCTGAAGACGAGCGGTCGCGCGACTCAGCCCTGCGTGAGCTCGAAAACGAGCTGGGGACCGACGAGCGAATCTTGGCCATGTTCCAGGATGTCGACACCAGCGACGTGGCCCAGTACATGGTCACCACGGTCTCCAAAGAACCAAGCAAGAACAAGCACGAGGCGTTGCTCGAGTTCTATCGCCGCATCCGGCCGGGAGACCCACCCACCCTGGAGAACGCCCGCACCCTGATAAACACGCTCTTCTTCAACCCCCGCCGCTACGACCTGGGGCGCGTGGGCCGCCACAAGCTGAACAAGCGTCTCACCGTCGCTGCAGAAGTGGTGCAGCGTTGGCTCCGGCCGGCCGACCTCATCGAGATCATCCGTGAGCTTGTCCGCATGAATAACGGACTCGGCGGCACCGATGGCCGGGGTCACCCCGACGACATCGACCACCTCGGAAACAGGCGCGTGCGCGCGGTGGGCGAGCTCATCCAACAGCAGTTCCGCGTCGGCTTGCTGCGTATGGAACGCGTCGTCCGCGAGCGCATGACCATCACCGACCCGGAAGAGGCCACGCCCAGCGCCCTCATCAACATCCGGCCGGTCGTGGCCGCCATGAAGGAGTTCTTCGGCGGCAGCCAGCTCTCCCAGTTCATGGACCAGACAAACCCCCTGGCCGAACTCACCCACAAGCGACGATTGAGCGCGCTCGGCCCCGGCGGCCTGTCCCGAGATCGCGCCGGGTTCGACGTACGAGACGTACACCACAGCCACTACGGCCGCATCTGCCCAATTGAGACCCCTGAAGGACCCAACATCGGCCTCATCGGTTCGCTCGCCACCTACGGGCGGCTCAACGACTTCGGTTTCATCGAGACCCCCTACCGCCGCGTCGTGAAAGAGCTTTCAGCCGATTCACCCGCCCTCCTCGACCGTGTGCTCACCGCCGATCTGCTAGATGACTCGGGCAAGGTGCTGGCGAAGACGGGCGACCGGGTCGACGGCGCCCTCGCCGCCAGGATCGCGAAGTCCCGCAAGAGTGTCTCTGTCAGGCCGTTCGTCACCAGCGACATCGCCTACCTCACCGCCGACGAAGAGGACAAGTTCATGGTCGGCCAGGCCAATACGTTGCTCGACGCGGAGGGCCACTTCCTCGAAGAGCGCGTCGAAGCCCGTGTCAGCGAGAATTTCAAGATGGTCACCCCGGAGGAAGTGGACTTCCTCGACGTGTCACCCAAGCAGATGGTCTCCGTGGCAACGGCCCTGATCCCCTTCCTCGAGCACGACGACGCGAACCGGGCCCTCATGGGCTCCAACATGCAGCGCCAGGCTGTACCCCTTGTGCGGCCGGAGATCCCGCTCGTCGGCACCGGGATGGAACGCCGCACAGCCGTTGACAGCGGCCACGTCGTCGTCGCAGCGGGCGACGGCGAGATCCTCGAATCGGCAGGCACCAGGGTCGTCGTGCGCTACGACTCACCCGACCTCGGCGAGGTCGCCTATCCGCTTACGAAGTTCACGCGTTCCAACCAGGGCACCTGCCTGAACCAGCGTCCTATCGTCTTCCGAGGCCAGAGAGTGAGGGCCGGCGAGCCCCTGGTCGATAGCTCCAGCACGCAAGGCGGAGACCTGGCCCTCGGCCAGAACGTCCTCTGCGCCTTCATGAGCTGGGAAGGCTACAACTTCGAAGACGCCATAATCATCAGCCAGAACCTCATCCGCGAGGACAAGTTCACCTCCATCCACATCGAGAAGCACGAAGTCGAGGCCCGAGACACGAAACTCGGCCCCGAAGAGATCACCCGCGACATCCCCAACGTCGGCGAAGAGAGCCTCAGCGACCTGGACGAGGAAGGCATCATCCGCATCGGGGCCGAAGTTCGCGAAGGCGACATCCTCGTCGGCAAGATCACCCCGAAGGGCGAAACCGAGCTGACAGCAGAGGAGAAGCTCCTGCGAGCCATCTTTGGTGAGAAGGCTCGCGAAGTGAAAGACACAAGCCTTCGCGTTCCCCACGGCGAGCGCGGCAAGGTGATTGACGTAAAGGTGTTCAGTCGCGACGACCACGAGGCCCTCCCAGCCGGAGTGAACAAGCTCGTGCGCGTGAGCATCGCCCAGCGCCGCAAGTTATCTGAAGGCGATAAGATGGCCGGCCGCCACGGCAACAAGGGTGTCATCAGCCGGATTCTCCCGCGCGAAGACATGCCCTACCTGCCCGACGGCACGCCCATCGACATCATCCTCAACCCGATCGGCGTACCCAGCCGCATGAACATCGGCCAGGTGCTCGAAACGCATCTCGGGTGGGCCGCCAACGCCCTCGGCTTCCGCGCCGTCAGCCCCGTCTTCGATGGGGCCAGCGATGGTTCGATCGACGACGCCCTCGCTCGGGCCTGGATGGCTATCGAGTCAGGCGCCATGTACTACATCGACCCGCGCGACCGCGGCTTCGACGTCGAGCGGGCCATTCGCTGGGTCGACGAAAGAGGCCACGACGGCGCATCCGTCTTCACGAACCCCAAGGACGGCGTCGCCAAGCGAGTCTGCCTCGAGATCTGGCTAACCGACGCCCTCGCCGAATCTGGCGACAAGCTCAAGAAGGGTCTTACCATCGAAGCCCTCGATGAGCGCGCGCAGGCGGTCTACAAAGACACCGGCGTGCCCCCTCCCATCTTCGGCAAAACCAAACTCTGCGACGGCCGCACCGGCGAATCCTTCGACCAGCCGTTGACCGTCGGTTACATCTACATGCTCAAGCTCATCCATCTTGTGGAAGACAAGATTCATGCCCGCAGCACGGGCCCATATTCGCTCATCACCCAGCAGCCTCTCGGCGGCAAGGCCCAGTTCGGCGGACAGCGCTTCGGTGAGATGGAAGTCTGGGCCCTCGAGGCCTACGGCGCCGCCCACATCCTCCAGGAGCTGCTGACGGTCAAGTCCGACGACGTGGTCGGCCGAGTCAAGACCTACGAAGCAATTGTGAAGGGCGAAGACGTGCTCGAGCCCGGCGTCCCCGAGTCCTTCAAGGTCCTGGTCAAGGAACTGCAGAGCCTTGGCCTGTCCGTGGAAGTTTCGAACGACGAAGGCAACGTCTCGTTTATCGATGACACCGGCAGCGAAGTGCCCGAGCTGGGGATCAACCTCTCCGGCTTCGAGGCGGAGGAACTCTGGAATGCTCGAAGTTAACGATTTCAACCAGGTCAAGATCGCCCTGGCCAGCCCGGAGCAAATCCGCTCCTGGTCCTACGGCGAAGTCACGAAGCCAGAGACCATCAACTACCGCACCCTGAAGCCGGAAAAAGACGGGCTGTTCTGCGAGAAGATCTTCGGGCCAACGAAGGACTTCGAATGCTATTGCGGCAAGTACAAGCGCGTCCGCTACAAGGGGATCATCTGCGACAAGTGCGGCGTTGAAGTGGCCCGGGCGAAAGTCCGGCGCGAGCGCATGGGACACGTCGAGCTGGCCAGCCCGGTGAGTCACATCTGGTTCGTCAAAGGCACGCCGAGCAAGCTCGGCCTCCTCCTCGACATGTCTCCCCGCAACCTCGAACGAGTGCTCTACTTCGCCCAGTACATGATCACCGCGGTCGATGAAGACGCCCGTGCCCGCGAGCTCGACCACATGCGCGTAGAAATGGGCCGTGTCATCGAGGAGCGCGTGGCCGAGGTCCGGCCCCGGCGCGAGAAGCTAGAACTCGAACTCGAAGAAGCGAACGCGAAGCTGCAGGCGAACGTGCTGGAGAAGACCACGCGAATTCAGGCGGAGCGACAGATTTCGCGAGACGCCCTTGAAGCTGCCGCCGCCCGCGCAGTCGAACAGGCCGCTGCCGCCGAAGCCAGCATCCTTGAAAACGAAGTGACCCTCGTCGGCGATGTCCTGCTCGAAAAAGGCGTCAAAGTCACGAAGGCTGCCGTGACCCGCGTGCAGCGCGAGGGCGATAAGCGCCTCGTCGCCTTCGATAAGGAAACTGGCCGGATGATGCTCGCCGAGTCTCTCCTCGCCGATACCGCCCTCGACGATGCCAAGGCCAGCCTCTTTGACGAGCTTCATCCCCTCCAGGAAAGGGAGAAGGGCATCCGGGACGAGGTCGAAGAGCAGTACAAGGAACGCCTCCGCGACCTTGAAGACCTCGCCGACCCCATCCGCGACGACCGCGTCCTCCTGCTCACGGAGACCCGTTACCGCGAGCTCTCCGACCTGTTCGGGCACGTCTTCAAAGCTGCAATGGGCGCCGAAGCCGTCCTTCAGGTGCTCGCCCGCGTCGACCTGGATGAGATGAAGAAGAAGCTCAAGCAAGAGATCCTCCTCGCCAGTGGCCAGCGCCGCAAGAAGGCCACGAAACGACTTAACGTCGTCGAATCACTCCTTGACTCGGGGAATAAGCCCGAGTGGATGGTCTTCCAGGTCCTGCCGGTGCTACCTCCGGATTTGCGGCCCATGGTGCAGCTCGATGGCGGCCGGTTCGCCACCAGCGACCTGAACGACCTCTATCGAAGGGTCATCAATCGGAACAACCGCTTAAAGCGCCTTCTTGATCTCGGCGCGCCCGAGATCATCATCCGCAACGAGAAGCGCATGCTCCAGGAAGCGGTCGACAGTCTCATCGACAACGGCCGTCGAGGGCGCGCGGTCAGCGGCAGCGGCAACCACAAGCTCAAGAGCCTCAGCGACATGCTCAAAGGCAAGCAAGGACGCTTCCGCCAGAACCTCCTCGGCAAGCGCGTCGATTACTCGGGACGTTCGGTTATCGTCGTCGGCCCCGAATTGAAGTTGAACGAGTGCGGCTTGCCCAAGCGTATGGCGCTCGAGTTGTTCAAACCGTTCGTCATGCACTCCCTGGTCGCCAAGGGCCTCGCCCACAACATCAAGAGCGCCAAGCGCATCGTCGAACGCGCACGCCCGGAAGTCTGGGACGTCCTCGATGAGGTGATCCGCGACCGCCCGGTGCTCCTCAACCGCGCCCCTACGCTCCACCGCCTCGGCATCCAGGCGTTCCAGCCCGTGCTCATCGAGGGTTCTGCGATCCAACTCCATCCGCTCGTTTGCACGGCCTTCAACGCCGACTTCGACGGTGACCAGATGGCCGTCCACGTACCCCTCAGTCGCGAAGCCGTCGCCGAGGCGAAGCAGATCCTGCTCTCCACCAACAACCTCCTCTCGCCCGCCAGTGGCAACCCCACCGTCGCGCCTTCCCTCGACATGGTGCTGGGCTGCTACTACATGACCGACATCGACCCGAAGGCCCGGGGCGCCTACCGCCCGGCAAACGGGCGCGTCGCCGTGGGAGTCTACGGCTCTCCCGAAGAAGCCAAGTTGGCCTTCGACCTGGGCGTCGTCGACCTGCGCGCCCCGATCATGGTCAGGTCGCCTCGCGCTGTGCAGGCCGGAGGCGTCCGCTCCGACCCCGAACTTGATGCGCAAGGCCGGCCAAAGGCGCGAATGTTCGAAACTACCGTCGGGCGGATCATCTTGAACGAGACTCTGCCCGACTCACTCCCCTTCCAGAACGACGGCATGGATCGCCCCCACCTCCGCGAAGTGGTGGCCCTCTGCTACCGCGAGCTCGGTGGCGAACGCACCGCCGAAGTCGTCGACCGCATCAAGAACACCGGCTTCCACTACGCCACCCGCAGCGGCGTTACCATCGCGATCCACGAAATCCAGGTGCCCAAGCAGAAGGAAGAGTTCCTGCGTGAGGCCGACAAGAAGGTCGACGCCTTGCGCGAACAGTTCGACATGGGCCTCATCACGGAGGAAGAGCGGTACGAAGGCACGGTGAAGATCTGGGGCGAAACCACCACGAAGGTCGAG
Source organism: Tepidiformaceae bacterium (assembly GCA_041488155.1). Classification (GTDB taxonomy): domain Bacteria; phylum Chloroflexota; class Dehalococcoidia; order Tepidiformales; family Tepidiformaceae; genus JBGPOS01. The sequence goes on along the minus strand of JBGPOS010000010.1, from coordinate 58,168 downwards.
AACGCCATCAAGGAGCGCCTGCCTGAGTACGGGTCCTTGAACTACATGGCCAGCTCCGGGACGAAAGGCAACATCACCCAGATCCGCCAGATGGCGGGCATGCGCGGCCTCATGGCCGACCCCAACGGGAAGGTCATCGAACTACCAATCCGAGGCTCCTTCCGAGAGGGCCTCACTGTCCTTGAATACTTCATTTCGACCCACGGCGCGCGCAAAGGCCTGGCCGACACTGCCCTTCGAACTGCCGACTCCGGCTACCTCACCCGCCGTCTCATCGACGTCGCCCAGGACGTAATCATCCTCGAAGAAGACTGCGGCACCACCGCCGGTCTGTGGATCGAGCGTGAAGAGAACAGCGAGACCATGGAGTCGCTCCGAGACCGGGTCATCGGCCGTTACGCCGCCATGCCCGTCGCCGATGAGGCAAGCGGCGAGGTCCTGGCCGACCGCAACGAGGAGATTTCCGAGGTCGTCGCCGACCGCATCGACGAGCTCCACGTGCCACGTGTCCTCGTGCGCACACCGATGTCCTGCGAGGCTGAGCGTGGGATCTGTTCTCTCTGCTACGGCCGCGACCTTGGCCGTGGCGCGCGCGTGAAGCTTCGTACCGCAGTCGGCATCATCGCCGCCCAGTCCATCGGCGAGCCCGGCACCCAGCTGACCATGCGCACGTTCCACACGGGCGGCGTCGCGAGCGCAGCCGACATCACAAGCGGCCTCCCTCGCGTCGAGGAGCTGTTCGAGGCGCGTGCCCCCAAAGGCGAAGCGATCATCAGTGAGATAGATGGCACCGTCGAAGTCGTGCAGGAGAACGAGCGCCGAATCGTCCGCATCGTGAGCACCGATACCCTTGTGGAGGAATACACCGTGCCTTCGAGGGGCAAAGCTCTCGTCGAAGACGGAGCGCGCGTCATGGCCGGAGCGGTCCTCGCGACTGGACCGGAGAGCAAGGCAAACAAGAAGGCTGTGGCCGAACAGGTGGTCTCCCGTATTTCTGGCATCGCGCGGGTTTCCGGGAGAGGCAAGTCGGTGCAGGTCGTCTATGAAGAGCGCGAAGAACGGGAGTATCCCATCCCTGCCGCCGCGCGTCTGTTCGTCGAGACCGGCGAGTTCGTCCACGCAGGCGCGCAACTGACAGAAGGCGCCCGCAATCCCCAGCACATCCTCAGCATCCAGGGCCGCGACGCCGTACGGAAGTACATGGTCGACGAGGTCCAGAAGGTCTACAAGTCCCAGGGCGTGAACATCAACGACAAGCACATCGAAGTGATTACCCGGCAGATGCTGCGCCGGGTCAAAGTGGACCACCCCGGTGATACGGGCCTGCTGCCCGGAGACCTGGTGGATCGCCGCGAATTCGAGGACATCACGAACAAGGTGGTCGCCGAAGGCGGCGAACCAGCCACGGCTCAGCCGGTGCTCCTCGGTGTGACGAAAGCTTCCTTGAACACCGATTCCTGGCTGGCGGCCGCATCCTTCCAGGAGACCACTCGTGTCCTCACCAACGCCGCGATCGACGGCATGGTCGACCGCCTGGTCGGCCTGAAGGAAAACGTCATCATCGGCAAGCTCATCCCGGCGCGGAGCGAAATCGTCGTCGCTCGCCGCGAGCACATAGCCGAACTCGATCTGCCCGAATCGCTCCTCCTCGAAGAGGAAGCGGAGCTCGAACGGATGCTCGCCGAGCGCGAAGCAGGCGCCTTCGTCAGCGGAAGCGTACGCACGCTCCCTCCTCTGCTCATGGATGACGAAAACGGTGACCCCATCCAAATCGATGAAGACGAGATCATCGGCGCAACCGAGGAGGATGCGGTCGAGTAAGCCGCAATCGCGGCCGCAACCGCCTTTCGAGAGGCCCCGCGTGGGCCTCTCCCCGTATCGGGCCGAGGCTCACCTTTCGAGCAAGGCCACAGCCGTGGCCCGCATCGCTTCGCCCCGCCCAACGGAATCGACCCCTTCGGCTGTCTTGGCCTTGACGCTCACCTGGTTGGTCTCAAGCCCTGCGATCTCGGCTATGCGCACCCGGATGTGCTCGATGTAGGGCGCCAGCTTCGGTCGTTCGGCGTGCACGGTCGAGTCGATGTTCGCCACTTCCCAGCCCTGTTCGCGCGCGAGCTGAAGGGCGACCCGGAGGAAGTCCGCGCTGTCGGCGTGGGCATAGCGCGGATCGCTCGCCGGAAAGTGGTGTCCGATGTCGCCGAGCGCAACGGCGCCCAGGATCGCATCCGTGATCGCGTGCAGGAGGACGTCGGCGTCGCTGTGGCCCGCCAATCCCGGCCCCTCTTCGATGATGATTCCGCCCAGAATGAGGGTCCGGGCAACGTCGATTCGGTGGAGGTCTTCCCCGATCCCCAGGCGGATCACGTCTGCCCCCTCGACCGCAGGATGGCGCGGGCCAGCTCAAGGTCCAGCGGCCGCGTGATCTTGATGTTCTCAGCGTCTCCCTCGGCGATGGCGACTTCTAGTCCCAGCCGCGCCAGCATCGCCGCATCGTCGGTTTCGTCGTCGTCGCTCGCCGCGGCCGCATCGAGCCAGGCCTGTCGCAGGACGATCTGGGGCGTCTGCGCAGCCCGGAGCCGCGAACGGTCAGGGTGGCCGGCGACCAGGCCGTCGCGGACCTCCTTCACGGTGTCGGTGACCGGGACTGCCGCGATTGCCCCCGGCTTGCCCTCCGCGGCCGCCGCACACCGTCTGATGATGGCGGAGGTCACCAGCGGGCGCGCGCCGTCGTGAACGGCCACGTAGCGCGTTCGGGCGAGCCGCAGGCCCGCCTCCACGCTGTCGCGGCGGCGTGCCCCGCCCGGCACTACGGCACGAAACTTCGCCGGCGCCCATCTCCGAGCCATCTCTTCGGCCCTCAGAACTGCCGCGGGCGAGCACACAAGCACGATCCCCGTGACCTCCTCCTGGGCTTCGAAAGTGGCCAGAGACCAGCCGAGCACCGGGCGGCCGCAGAGCTCGACGAACAGCTTGTCCTGGCCGCCGAAGCGGATCGACGAGCCCGCGGCCACAATAACGGCGTCGAACCTCACGACTGCGAACGTAGCACCGGCGGCGGTTGGGGTGTAGCCGACACACGCCCGCGGCTTCCTCGGGCGAGATGAACGTCCGATGAGCTAAACTGCGACACCTCTTGCCAGGATGCCTGCTATGACCCGCGTTCCCCTCCCCGATCGCGATTCCCTGTCCGACGAACTCAAGGTGCGCTGGGACCGCATCGCTGCCCGGGGACCAGTCCTCAACATCCAGCGTCTCTTCCTCGTGAACCCCGATATCGAGGTCGCGGCGCAGTCGGTCTGGCGCGCAAGCGGCCTCGCCCCCCGCGCTCGCGAAATCGTCATCCTTCGCGCCGCGTTCCGGCAGGACAGCCGCTACGAATGGCACCAGCACGTCCGCATCAGCCGCAGTGCCGGCCTCACCGATCCCGAGATCGATGCCGTGCGAGACTGGGCTCCCAGCAGCCTCTTTTCAGCCGACGAGCGCGCCCTGCTCGCCTACGTCGACGCGCTCGCCGACAGCAGTCGCCCCGCTGACGCCGTCTTCGAAGCGATGGCCCGCCACCGCTCCCCCGCCGAGATCTTCGGCGTCACCTACCTCATCACGCTGTACTTCCAGCTCGCCCGAGTCATGGCCATATTCGAGCTCGAGACCGAGGAGCCCTTCGTCGGCTGGGCGATCGGACACGGGTGACCTCCGGGCGGGGCCGCTTCGTTGGTAGCGATTCGCCGCTGGCCCTTCCGCCTCTATCATGGAGGATGGCCGCGCGCTGGGGCGCGTGCCATGGTGGAAGGGACGGCTAATTGACGGCGACGATTGAGCAGCTCCTCAAGCGTGTTTCCAAGCCCGCTCGCTACACCGGCGGCGAGTGGAACAGCGTCACCAAGGACTGGCGGAGCGCCCCTGTGCGCTTCGTCCTCGCCTACCCCGATAGTTACGACATCGGCATGTCGAACATGGGCCTCGGCATCCTCTACGACATCCTCAACCGCATCGACGACGTGGTCTGCGAGCGGGCCTTCGCACCCTGGGAGGACATGGAATCCGAACTGCGGCGCGAAGGCGTGTCCCTCTGGAGCCTCGAATCCCGCCGTCCGCTCCGCGAGTTCGACATCGTTGGCTTCACCCTCCAGTACGAGATGACCTATACGAACATCCTCAACATGCTGGAGCTCGGCGGTATCCCCGTCTGGGCTCGGGACCGGCGAGAAGCCGACCCCATCGTCATCGCTGGCGGGAGCGGTGGGTTCAACCCCGAGCCGATGGCGCCGTTCATCGATGCGTTCGTCCTGGGGGAAGGCGAAGAGGCGGTCGTCGAACTCGCCGGCCGCGTTCGCGCCTGGAAACGCGACGGCACATGCCGCCAGGAGCGCCTCCGCGACCTTCTCGCCATGCCGGGCGTCTACGTACCGCGCTTCTATGAGCCTCGCTGGGATTGCGACGGCCACTTCGCCGCTCTGGAACCAACCGTGTCCGAAGCTCCGAAGCTAATCACGCGGCGTATCGTCGAAGTGCTGCCGCCCGCCCTCGTCAAACCGATTGTGCCCTTCCTCCAGACGGTCCACGACCGCGCCGCCGTTGAGATCCAGCGGGGGTGCACCCAGGGTTGTCGCTTCTGCCAGGCGGGAATGATCTACCGCCCGACGCGCGAGCGCAGCCCCGAAGAGGTGGTGCAGGCGGCTCGTGATCTGATGGCCAACACCGGCTACGACGAGCTCTCCCTGCTCTCGCTGAGCACCACCGACCACAGCCAGATCGTGCCAATGGTCGAAGCGCTCACCTCGACGTTCCCAAACCTCCAGGTTGGCATCCCCAGCACGCGCGTCGACAGCTTCTCCGTGGATGTCGCAAACGCGGTCGCGAAAGGCAAGAAGCACACGCTTACGTTGGCCCCGGAGGCTGGCAGCCAGCGGCTCCGCAACGCGATCAACAAGCTCGTGAGCGAAGAGGACTTGCTCGGCGCAGCCGAGAACGCCTTCGCCCGCGGTTGGACTGGCGTGAAGATGTACTACATGGTCGGCCTTCCCACCGAAACGCTCGAAGATGTCGCCGGGATCGTCGAGATGGGGCGCAAGGTGAAAGCGATCGGCCGCAAACACATCGGCAACCGCGCTCGCGTGCGCGTAAGCACCAGCAACCTTGTGCCGAAGCCCCACACACCGTTCCAGTGGGCGCGCCAGGACACCGCGCCGGAGCTCGATGAGAAACACAGGCTGCTGAAGGACGGCTGCCGCTCCGTCGGCGTCGAGTTCAGTTGGAACGACCCGCGCGATAGCTTCGTCGAAGCCGTCCTCAGCCGGGGCGACCGGAAGGTCGGCCTCGCCATCTACGAAGCCTGGCGCCGGGGCGCGAAGTTCGACGCCTGGAGCGAGTATTTCAAGGCCGGCGTCTGGGAAGAGGCCTTCTGCGCGGCGGGCGTCGACGCCCATTGGTTCGCGCACCGCGAGTGGGACTCGCGTGAGCCACTCCCCTGGGACCACATCGACTGCGGTGTGACCAAGAGCTACTTGCGCGGGCAGTGGCGCGACGTGCACTCCGTGAAAACGGTGGGCGATTGCCACCACGGCGCCTGCAACGTCTGCGGGATGCAGAGCTTCCCCGTCGAGGACTGCGTAGTGAAGCTCGGGCAGTTGGTCGAACTGCGCCGCGGCTCCCGCAGATACGAGGGCGAGGCGCTCGAGCTGGTCTAGGGATCCGGTCCAGGTCGTCCGTAGCAGCACCGCAGCCTACCCTTGGGCAGTGGCGAAGCGGGTGTTCGATGTCACGCTGACCATGGTCACCGCGCCCGTCGTCCTTCTCGTGGCAGCGGTCATGGCCGCCATCCTCGCCGTGGAGCTCCGCGGCAACCCCTTCTTTCTCCAGACGAGAGTCGGGCTCAAAGGCAGGCCGTTCACGATTTACAAGCTGCGCACCATGCGGCACCCCAAGCCCGGTGAGGAGCCGCCGCGCGTCGTCGAAGACTGGAAGACCTACGTGTTCAGCCCGGCCGGAGTGACCGACCCGAGGCTCACCCGCTGTGGAGCCTTCGCTCGCAAGACCTCCATCGACGAACTGCCCAACCTGCTGAACGTGCTGAAGGGCGAAATGAGCCTGGTGGGTCCCCGGCCGGAACTCCCCGAGATCGTCGCTCAGTACCCCGCGGCGTATCATCGCCGCCACGATGTTCGCCCGGGCATCGCCGGGCTGGCGCAGGTGAACGGCCGTTCGGATTTGACCTATGACGAAATCGTTACCTACGATCTGGCCTACGTGGACTCGCACTCGGTGATGACCGACCTCCACATCCTCTGGCGAGCCTTCACCGTCGTCCTGCCAGGAAGCGGGGCGCGCTGATGACCCAGGGCGCACCATCAAGCCGCAGCCCCGCTCTTCTCCGGCGCGTTGTAGCCGGCGACCCCGCCCACATCCTCTTCGCCGGTGTCCTCGACATCCTCGTCGTCGCCGTCGCCTACGCCGCCGCCCTTCTCCTTCGATTCGATGCCGAAGTCCCGCGCGTCAACGGGGTCTTCGTCGCTCGCATCTTCCCCTTCATCGCCGTGGGCTACGTCGCGGCCAACCTGCTTTTCGGCGTCTACCGCACCGTCTGGGCCTATGGCAGCATCGGCGACATACTCGCCCTCTTCCGGCCCATCTTGCTGGTGACCATGGCCATCTTCGGCGTGAACTTCTTCGTGCAGGACCGCGACCTGCCCCTCTCCGTCGTGCTCATCGCCGGCGCCCTCATCTTCCCCGGCATGGCCATGGTCAAGATGCGCACGCGGCTACTCCTGCGACTGCCGTGGGCAGCGGCCGCATCGCGCAGGCTATTGATCGTCGGGGCCGGCCACACCGGCCAGCTCCTCGCTCGCGAACTCCAGAACAGCCCCGAACTCAACTACCAGCCGATCGGCTTCGTCGACGACGACGCCCGGAAACACCACACCCGCATTCATGGCCTGCGAGTCCTCGGCCCGATCGGCCAGATGGACGAGTTGATGCGCCGCTACGACGTCGAGGTCGTGGCGATCGCCATCCCGCGGGCGCCGGGCACCCTGATCCGCGCCATCGTCGCCTCCTCCCAGCGTCTGAACGTCCCCGTCCGCATCATGCCGGGCGTCGACAACTGGGTGCTGGGCCGCCACGACACCCTCCGCGAGATAACCCTCGAGGATCTGCTCGGGCGAGAGCCCGTGCAGGTCGACTACGCAGCCTGCAGCCAGTCGGTGCGCGACCGCGTCGTCCTCGTAACCGGGGCGGCTGGCTCCATCGGCTCCGAACTCTGCCGCCAGCTCCTCACCTTCCAGCCACGCGAGTTGCACCTGCTCGATAACAACGAAAGCGGCCTGTACGACCTCTCGGTGGAGGTAGCTGCCATCTCGCCGCAGTCAGCGATCAGGCTCTGGGTCGCGAACGTCGTCGACGAACAGAAGGTCAACGAGGTCTTCCGCAAGGTCCGGCCCCAGCTCGTCTACCACGCCGCGGCCCTCAAACACGTACCCATGCTCGAAGACCACCCCGACGAGGCGTTCCGTGTCAACGTCCTCGGCACCCTGAACGTTGCCCGCGCCGCCCGTACCTACCAGACCGGTGTGTTCGTCCTCATCTCGACCGACAAGGCCGTCCGCCCAACCAGCATCATGGGGGCGACCAAGCGAGTCACCGAGCTCTTGATGCTCGGGCTCGCGAAGGAGAGTGAGCACACCCGCTACGTGGCTGTTCGCTTCGGCAACGTGATGGGCAGCCGGGGATCCGTCGTGCCCACCTTCATGGGCCAGATAGAGCGCGGCGGGCCGGTTACGGTCATGCACCCCGAGATGATGCGCTACTTCATCAGTATCCCCGAAGCCGTCAGCCTCGTTATCCAGGCAGGCACGTTCGGCGGCCACGGCAACATCTACATGCTCGACATGGGCGAAGAAATCAACATCCTCGAACTCGCTGAGCGCATGATTCGGCTGCGCGGCTTGCGCCCTGGCGACGACATCGAAGTAGTCTTCACCGGCCCGCGCCCCGGCGAAAAGCTGCGCGAAGAGCTCGTGGCCGACTTCGAAGCCATGCAGCCGACCGATCACCCCAAGGTGATGCTGCTCGCGGCCTCGGTTGATGTCGCCGAGTCCGAGATACTCCGCCTGATCGAGGAGATCCGAGCCGACATGTGGGGGGACCTCGATGAGCTGCGCCGGCGGATTCACCTGGTCGCCCGGCGCTACTCCCTCGACCCCCAGGGAACGTTGCCTGCCCCGGCGCCCGGCGAACCCGCGAGCCCCCCATGACCGGGTTCCGCGTCCACCCCACCGCGGAGGTCTCCCCCTCTGCCACTATCGGCCTCGGCGCCAGCATCTGGCACCAGGCGCAGATCCGCGAAGGCGCCGCCGTTGGGGCCGGTTGCGTCATTGGCAAGGGCGCCTACATCGACGCCCACGTCAAAATCGGCGCGAACTGCAAGATCCAGAACTACTCCTGCGTCTACCACGGCACCACCCTCGAAGACGGCGTCTTCGTTGGGCCCGAGGTGGTCTTCACGAACGACCGCTATCCACGCGCCATCAACCCCGACGGCTCGCTCAAGGGCGAAGCTGACTGGGAAGTCGGCCGCACGCTCGTGAAATACGGCGCCGCCATCGGGTCGCACTCCGTCGTGCTCCCCGGGCTGACCATTGGGCGGTGGGCGCTGGTGGCAGCCGGTTCGGTCGTGACGAAGGACGTGCTCGACCACGCGCTCGTCGGGGGCAACCCCGCACGCCAGGCCGGATGGGTCTGTGAATGCGCGCACCGGCTCGATGAGGAGCTGCGCTGTGGGTTCTGCGGGCGGGCCTACCGGCGCGAAACCGGCGGCCTTGCTACCCTCGATCTGGAGCGATCCCGCTAACACCGCGGTCGAGCGGAAAGGACCCATGCCATGACCACCGCCAGGCGGCCGTTCATCTCGATCGCAAAGCCAGTGTTTGGCGAAGAAGAAAAGCGGGCGGTCATCGAAGTCCTCGATAGCGGCCAGCTCGCCCAGGGGCCTCGCACCGAGGCGTTCGAGACCGCCTTCGCTGCCTACATCGGGACAAAGCACGCGATCGGCGTCAACAGCGGCACGGCCGCGCTGATCGTCGCACTGCAGGCCCATGGCGTGGGACCGGGCGACGAGGTGATCACCTCGCCCTTCAGTTTCATCGCCACGGCCACCAGCATCATGGCCTGTGGGGCCACGCCCGTGTTCGTCGACGTCGAACCGTTCGACTTCAACCTCGACCCTGATCAGGTCGAGGGTGCTCTCACCGAACGGACGAAGGCAGTTATGCCGGTGCACCTGTACGGACACCCGGCGCGCGTCCTCGACCTCCAGGAGCTGTGCGAAGAGTTCGACCTCGCCCTCATCGAAGATGCAGCCCAGGCCCACGGCGCCGAGCATGGCGGCCGTCGCACGGGGGCCTTCGGTACCGGTTGTTTCAGCTTCTACCCTTCGAAGAACATGACCACCGGCGAAGGCGGCATGATCACCACCGACGACGACGCAGTGGCCGAGCGCTGCCGCATGATCCGCAGCCACGGCCAGGCCGAGCGCTATCGCCACACAGTCTTTGGCCTCAACTGGCGAATGCAAGACCTGAACGCGGCGATCGGCCTCGTTCAGCTTGGCCACCTCGAAGAGTGGAACGAAGCCCGCATCCGCCACGCGGAAGCCCTCTCCCGGCTGATTCGCAGCGTCGAGACGCCCCGCGTGCGCGCGGGTGATCGCCACGTGTTCCACCAGTTTAGCGTGCGGGTGCCGGGCGACCGCGACGGCCTGCAGGCCCGGCTACAGGAGGCGGGCATCGGAACGGCCGTGCACTACCCCATCCCAATCCACTTGCAGCCCGTCATGGCCCAACTCGGGTACTCGGAAGGGAGCTTCCCCGTCGCAGAAGCGGCCGCGCGGGCCGTGCTCTCGCTACCTGTCCACCCGATGCTCGAACCGGAAGACATCGAATACATCGCTGCCTCAATCAACCGCCTGGCTCGATCTTGAGGCCGAAGTTGCCTTTTGCGTTCACAGGAATGGGGCTACGCTCGAAGCGATGAGCGCAACGATCCGCGCCGCCGTGGTCGGGCTCGGCTCAATGGGCGCGAACCACGCCCGCGTGCTCGGCGACCTTGCGGGCGTCGAACTGATCGGCGTCGCCGACCCCGATCCGGCGCGCGTTGCGAAGGTGACGTCCGGCCGTTCGCTTCCCGGCTTCCCGGATGTCGAACGGTTGCTGGCGGAGACCCATCCCCAACTGGTCTCGGTGGTCGTGCCGACTGGCCTCCACGAACAGGTGGCTCTGAAGGTTATTGCCAACGGCGCGCACCTGTTGGTGGAAAAGCCGATCGCGGCAACCATGGAGTCCGCGAAGCGAATCGCCGCTGCTGCTCAGGCGCGCGGCGTGCTCCTCACCGTAGGCCACATCGAAAGGTTCAACCCAGCCATCCGGGAGTTGAAACAGCGGCTCCTGGCGGGGCAGGGTGGACGGGTGCTCCAGCTTCGAGCGAGGCGAGTCGGCCCATTTCCTCATCGTATCCGCGACGTCGGCGTCATCCACGACCTCGCCCCCCACGACATCGACATCATGCGCTACCTGCTTGACGACGAGGTCGAGCGTGTCTACGCCGAAGCCCGTCGTCACATCAATACCGACAACGAAGACCTCTTCGCCGGGATGCTGCATTTTCGCGGGGGAGCCCTCGGCCTCCTCGATATCAACTGGCTTACGCCCACCAAAGAACGCACCCTCACGGTGCTTTGCGAAAAGGGGATGTTCGTCGCTGACTACGCCGAGCAGACACTGGACTTCTACGAGAACTTCGCCGCTGCCGAGCGCGAGGGCGCCATCGCCAGTGTGACGGAGGGCCCGATGACGCGCTACCCGATCGCCTATCGGGAGCCCCTTCGGGTCGAGCTCGAAGCGTTCCGGGACGCCGTCATGGCCGGCGGACCGGCCCCCGTGAGCGCCCATGATGGCATGGCCGCGCTCGCCGTGGCAGAGGCCCTCGTGCGCTCCGCCGATTCGGAGACTCCGGTGTTCGTTGGCGACATCTCCGCCCGCCCATGAACGTAGCGGTCGTAGGCATCGGACGAATTGGTCTCCCGATCGCGGCCAGGGTCGCTTCCGCCGGGCACCGCGTCGTGGGCTGCGACATCGATGAGGCACTAGTAGAGCTCGTCAACCGCGGAGAGAACCCCATCCCCGACGAAGCCGGGCTTGGGGAGCTCCTCGTTCGGGTTGCTGGGGACGGGCGCCTGAAGGCCACCCGAGACACCTCTTCGGCGGTTGCGGCCTCCGACGTGGTCCTCTTCGCGGTCGCCGTCGACGTCGATTCCTCCGGCAAAGCCGACCTGCGATCGCTCTTCGCCGCCTGCGACGACGTATCCCGGGGACTCAAGCCGGGCACTCTCTGCATCTTCGACACCACCCTCCCCGTCGGGACGACGCGTCGCGAGCTGGCCCCTCGGCTGGAGGCGCATGGCCTCAAGCTCGGGGAGGACTTCTCCGTTGCCTTCAGCCCCGAGCGGCTGCTCATGGGTCGGGTCCTCGAAGACCTGACAAAGTACCCGAAAGTCGTCGGCGGCGTCGATCCCGAAGGCGGTCCCCGGGCCGCGGCGTTCTATCGGGACGTTCTCGGGGCCGAGGTGATCGTCCTCGCCAACGCCGAGGCCGCCGAGTTGAGCAAGCTCGCCGAAGGCGCTTACCGCGACCTGAACATCGCTTTCGCCAACGAACTGGCGCAGGTCGCCGACGCTCACGGTGTCGACATCACCGAAGTGATCAGCGCCGCCAACAGTCAGTCGTACTGCCACATCCACCAACCCGGGACCGGGGTCGGGGGTCATTGCATCCCCGTCTACCCCCGCTTCCTCGAACAGGGCGCGGGCCCGAGCCGCCTCTCTTCGCTCGGCCGCAAGGTCAACGACGCGATGCCCGGCTACGCCGTTGGGCGCGTCGAAGAGATGCTTGGCGGCCTTAGTGGCGCCCGAGTCTTGATCCTCGGACTGACCTTCCGGCCAGATGTCGCTGTGACGTCGCACACGAACGCTGTCGACCTGCTCCGCGAGTTCCTGGCCCGCGGCGCCATCGTTCGGGGCCACGATCCTTTGCTGACCGAAACCGAGATCCGCGCACTGGGTTTCGAACCCGCTCCCGAGCCGTTGACCGGCTACGACGTGCTGGTGGTGCACGCCGCCCACGAGGCCTACCGCGACCTCGATTGGCGGACGATCGCCCCCGTGCTCCTCGACGCGCGAAATGCACTCGACCGTGACGCCGTGGAAGCCGCCGGTGTGCGCTACCTGGGTATTGGGCGCCCGGCATCGAAGCCGTAGGCAACTACTGCCCCTGGGCCAGCCGGTAGATCTTCCCGTCGAACCCCAACAGATAAATCTCACCCGCTACGTCTTCGGCGAAAGACGAAATCTGCGGACCCTTCTTCAGGATCGTACGAGGCTCGGGCCGCTGCCCCGCCGTGGCTGTCGACGGGATGGCCCACACCGCGCCCGTGCAGAAGTCTCCGTAGATGTAGGCGCCTTTGACAGACGGCGCCGCTGACCCGCGGTAGACGTAGCCACCGGTCACGGAACAGTTGCCGTCGCTGTGGTCGTAGTCGAGCACGGGGAGCTCCAGACCATCGCGGGGACAGTCCTTCTGCGGCTTGAAGCAACTGAACCCCTCCATCACGTTCCAGCCGTAGTTCTTGCCCTTCTCGATGATGTCGATCTCCTCGCGTGCTCCCTGTCCGACGTCGCCCGCCCAGAGCTGCCCGGTCTGTCGGTCGAAACTGAAGCGCCACGGATTGCGCAGTCCATACGCCCAGGTCTCTCGCTTCGAGCCGTCCGACAGAGTCGCAAACGGGTTGTCGGGCGGGATGGCATAGGGGCGTTCGGCGGTCGCCCCGCGCACGTCTATCCGGATGATGCTCGCAAGCAGGTTCTTCTTGAGGTCCTGGCCATTGCCCTGCGGATCACCCCCCGAGCCGCCATCGCCCAGTCCGAGGTAGAGCATTCCGTCTGGACCAAAGACGACCTCGCCTCCCTTATGGTTCCCGAACGGCTCGGGGACCGTCAGGAGAATGAGCTCCGAGGCCGCGTCGACGGCCAGGCTGGTTCCACTTCCCGACGTTTTCAGGCGGGCGAGGACGGTGCGGCGTTCCCCAGGCTTCACGCTGTAGTAGACGTAGAGGAAACCGTTGCGGCCGAAATCGGGGTCCAGCGCGAGGCCCAGCAGCCCTTCTTCGTTGTCATCGCGAGAGGTCTTCGCACGCTGGTCAAGGGCGGTGGTCAGGTCCGCCGCAGCCGGGTCGTTCGCGAATGAAACGATCCGGCCGTCCTGGAGGGTGACCAGCATCCTTCTGCCCGGCACTTCGACCATCGCCGTCGGCCGGTCGAGCTTCGGCAGCCGCGGGAAAGCAGCCTCGAACCCAACCACGATCGGCGTAGCCGTTGGGCTGCCGGAGTTCGCCGCCGCCGTCGGACTGGACGCAGGACTCGAGTCGTCGCCCGAACTACAGGCCGACAGCGCCAGGCAGGCTGCCCCTAAAGCAAGTCCCGCGAACCCTCTGGTTGCCAACCAGGCCATCCTATGGCTGTTCCAGGCGTGCCGCCGCGGCATCGAGTCCCGCCCGGATGTCGGCAGAGAAGCCGTCCGCGCGAAGCAGGCGACCAAGCGCCGAGAGGAAAAGCAGCACGTTGCCTGGCGTCGAGGATTCGCCCATCAGGCCGACTCGCCAGACCTTGCCGCGGAGGTCGCCGAGCCCTCCCCCGATTTCGATGCTGTGGCGAGCGAGAAGCCCTTTGCGCACGGTCACGTCATCGATTCCCGCCGGGATGCGGACCGTCGTGAGCACCGGCAGGCGGTAACCGGGGTCCGCGTGCAGCGCGAGCCCCATCGCTTCGAGGCCGAGTTGGAGCGCCCGGCCGTTCCGTTCGTGCCGCGCCCACCGCCTTTCGAGGCCTTCATCAAGGACGAGTGCGAGCGCCTGGTGGAGCGCATAGACCATCGAGATCGGCGCCGTGTGGTGATAGGCCCGGCGCTCGTCCCAGTACGCTTCCAGGAGCGAGAGGTCGAGGTACCACGAGTTGCACGGCACCTCTCGTGCCTTGACCGCGTCCCAGGCTGCCGGAGAGAGCGTCAACGGGGCCATCCCCGGGGGTGCGGAGAGGCATTTCTGCGTGCCTGAGTAGACGGCGTCGGCGCCCCACCCGTCCACGTCAACGGGCACCCCGCCCAGCGAAGTGACGCAATCCACCAGAAGCAGCGCACCGGCCCGGCGAGCGATTGCCACGAACGGCTCGACCGGCGTCAGTGCCCCCGTCGAGGTCTCTGCGTGGACGATCGAGATGAGTTTGACGTTTCCTGCGGCCTTGACCGCCTCCTCCACGCCCGCAGCGTCGGTGGGAGACCCCCACGGCGACTGGACCCGGGTCACAACTCCGCCGGCGCGCTCCGCCATCTGGGCGATCCGATCGCCGAAATAACCACAGATCCCGCAGACGACCTTATCGCCTGGCTCCACCAGGTTCATCACAGCGGCTTCCATCCCGCTTGTGCCAGTTCCCGGCGTCGCGAGTGTGATGCGATTCGTCGTCCGCATGACATCGCGAAGCATCTGGTTGCATTCGTCCATGATGTCCAGGAAAACGGGATCGAGGTGCCCAAGGATGGGCGCGCCCATCGCTCGGGTGACCCGCGGATGGGCGCCGCTGGGTCCGGGCCCCAGGAGGACACGAGTCGGTGGATTGAAGCTGGGAATGGCTGACATGCACCGTATCGTAGCTGCTCGCCCTGCGAGCGTCGTGGAAGGTCCGGTTAACGCTTCCGGACCGTCCACCCATCTGGCCCCGGCCAACGCCTGAGGTGCATTCCGCTCGCCTTGAACTGGATGAAGGCCACGCTCTCGATGTCGACCGTGAAGAGGTGGTAGGGTTCCGGCGGCCGCCAGCCCCTCTCCGCGAATGCCTTGTCGGCGAATCGTCCGCGAGTCGGGACGTCCACCACGTCGATCGCCCGGCCGCGCAGCTTGAACTCCCCATCCGTGCCGTCCTTGTTCGCCACCACGCTGTGGATCAGGCAGCGCGGATCGCGAACAAGGTCAAGATTCTTCATCGAACGCCACATCCCGCCGATACAGAGCTCCCCCTCAAAGAAGTCGGGCTCGAGCGGCGAGATCCGCGGAGTTCCATCCTTTCGAATGGTGCCCAGCAGGCAAAGCCCGTGCTTCTCGATGCGCTCCTTCCCCAGCCTCGCCAGCTCCGGCGACAACTCGGCGAATTCTCTCCAGGTGACCATCTGCCCCCTCTCGGTCTGGCTCGAACGCCAGCCGAGTCTATGCCTCGCTGCGACAGGTGTTGTCGCTGGCCTCGGGTTCGACCCGCGAAAGGTCTTTGGCTCGGGGGCTTGCGTAGGCTCGTATCATGTCGGCCAGCAAGGGAACTACGCTGGAGGGAACCATGGCTCAGGTAGAGGAGTCGAAGACCGGGACGCAGATCGAGGTCGAAGTTCGCAAGATAGGAGCGTCGGACGTGGAACGCGTCTCGGACGTGCTCGGGCGCGCCTTCGACGACGACCCCTTCGCGAACTGGATGGCACAGCAGGATGAGCGCCGCGCCGAACGCATCCGCCACTCGATGAAGGTCGCGCTCACCCGCATGACGATGCCCTTTGGCGAATGCTACACAACGAACGAGGTGCAGGGCGCAGCGCTCTGGACTCCCCCCGGGAAGTGGAAGCTGGGACTGCTCCAGCAGCTTCTGCTGATGCCGTCGATCGTCAAGACGACGGGGCTGAGGCGAGTGCCGGCCGTCATGGGCGGGATCAGCGCGGTCGAGAAGAAGCACCCCCACCCGCCCCACTACTACCTGATGGTGCTCGGGACCGAGCCGTCTCTCCAGGGAAAGGGCATCGGCACCCAGCTCATGCGGCCCGTCCTGGAGCGTTGCGATCGCGAGGGCGCGCCCGCCTACCTCGAAAGCTCGAAGGAGAGGAACCTCCCCCTCTACGAGCGCAACGGCTTCCGGGTCACCGAAGAAATGACGGTGCCGAACGGCGGTCCGAAGATCTGGCTCATGTGGCGGGACCCGAAGTAGCCGCTTCCGCCGGCCATGACGGGGTAACGGCCCGGCGGCTAGAATGGTGGTACTCGAACCTCCGCTCACGAGGGACCCCATGAATTATCACGATACCCCCGAAGAAGCCGCCTTCCGTACGGAAGTGCGCACCTTCATCGAAACCGAAGCCCCGAAGAATCTGAACCGTGGCGAAGGTTGGGGCTTCGGTGGCGGCGGTGGCGTGTGGCGCGACTGGGTCAAGAAGCTCGCTGACCGCAGCTGGGTGGCCCCGGCCTGGCCGAAGGAATACGGCGGCGCGGGTATGAGCGTCATGCAGCAGTTCATCTTCAACTGGGAGATGGCCGAATCCCGCACTCCGCGCCCGGGTGGCATCGCAACCGGTTTCGCCGGCCCCACCCTCATCGTCCATGGCACCGAAGACCAGAAGAAGAAGTACCTCCCCGAAATCCTCGATGGCATGACCGTCTGGTGCCAGGGCTACAGCGAACCCGGCTCCGGAAGCGACCTCGCCAGCCTCCAGACCCGCGCCATCCGCGATGGCGACGACTACGTGGTCAACGGCCAGAAAATCTGGACTTCAGGCGGACACATGGCGAAATGGATGATCCTCCTCGCCCGCACCGACCCCGAGGCGCCGAAGCATCGCGGTATCACCTACTTCATCGTTGACATGAAGTCGCCAGGCATCACCGTCCGTCCTCTGATCAACATGGCCATGACACACGAGTTCAACGAGGTGTTCTTCGAGGACGTACGCGTGCCAAAGGACAACATCATCGGCGAAGAGAACCGTGGCTGGTACCTCGCGCAGACGAC
Source organism: Tepidiformaceae bacterium (assembly GCA_041488155.1). GTDB lineage: Bacteria > Chloroflexota > Dehalococcoidia > Tepidiformales > Tepidiformaceae > JBGPOS01. The sequence goes on along the minus strand of JBGPOS010000010.1, from coordinate 41,310 downwards.
GCTCAGCTTCGAACGTTCGAACATCGGAGGCGCCGTCGGTGCTCGACAGGGCGTCGAGGACATGATCGCCTTCGCCCGCACCAGCCCCGTGAGCAAGCTCAAGAACGACCCCGGACTCCGCTACGAACTGGTCGACCGCATGGTCGAAGCCGGCGTGGCGACCCAGATGAGCCTCAAGATCATCTCCATTCAGGCCAAGGAAGGTGTCGCGCCCGGTCACGAGGCAAGCGTCGCCAAGATGTACGGCACGGAGCTGAACCAGCGCATCGCCCGCACGGCCCTGAAGATGGTCGGCATGCACGGCCAGCTCGACTCAAAGACCGAGGGCGTCGATGCCTCGGCCTACGGGCGCTACAAGTACGGCTATCTACGCTCCATCGCCAACACAATCGAGGGCGGCACCAGCGAGATCCAGCGCAACATCATCGCCACTCGAGGCCTCGGACTGCCGCGGGCGTAGCCGCGGGATGAGGGAGCCTGTGCATGACGGACGTGGAATGGACCAGGCCCGGCCTCCTCGCCCGGATCGGCGAGCGCTGGCTGCAGCTCGAAGCGATCGTTGCGTCCTTCCCGGCTGATCGGCGCGAGTCGCCGGGACCGGACGGCTGGTCCCTGAAGGATCACGTGGCGCACGTGACAGCCTGGGAAAGGTCGCTGCTGGCGCTCCTCCGTGGCGAAGACAGAGCCGCCGCCGTCGGCCTCGACCGCGCGTTCTACGACGCCCACGAAACCGACATCCTCGTCAACGCCGCAATCCGCGATCTGCACCTCGCGGACCCATTCGACAGCGCTCTCGAGGACTTCGCCGCTACGCACCGAGAGGTCCTGGCTCTCCTCGATGGGCTCGACGATTCGGCGCTCAGCCTCCCCTACTCCCACTACCAGCCGGAGGACTTGCCTTACAACGAAAGGCCGGTCATCGGCTGGATCGCCGGCAACACGTTCGAACACTTCGAAGAGCACACCGGCTGGCTCACGGCTCTCCGACAGGCCCTCGCCTGACCGTCAGGGGATGGCTCCCGCTTCCTTCATGGCGATGATCCCCTCCCAGTCGTAGCCAAGGCCAAGCAGGATCTCCTCTGTGTCCTGCCCCAGCTCCGGCGCCCAATTCCGATGCTCGATCGGCGTCCCATAGAAGTCTGCCGGCGTGGCCACCTGCCGCATCGGCCCCTCGGGACTCTCGATTTCGACGAAGGCGCCCGCGGCCTGCGCCACCGGGTCGTCCACGACCTCAGCGACCGTCTGCACCGGCGCGAACCACACGTTTTCGCGGTCGAAGATCGTCGCCCACTCAGCCAACGGCTTCGTCTCGAAGATTCCGTCGAGCTCGCGCACGAGGGCCTCAGCGTTCTCGCGGCGCTGGCCGATACTCTCGAAGCGCGGGTCGGTGCCCAGCCAGGGCGCATCTACCGCTCGCAGGAGGTCGGGCCAGTGCCGGTCCGCCTGTAGCAGCAGGAGCCAGAACCACTTGCCTTCGCGGTCGTGATACGAGTTGATGATCGGGTTGGCGGAATGGTAGCGGTCGGCCGGCGGACCCAGCACGCCCATTCGCAGCAGGGCGTTGAAGTCCCAGCCCATCATGTAAACGCCGACGCGGATGAGCGAGACTGCGAGCCGCTGGCCCTTGCCCGTCTTTTCGCGGCTGTAGAGAGCGGCCGAGATCGCCCCGGCCGCGTTCGCTCCGGTCATGTGGTCGCCCATGCCGCCCCGCTGCTGGGGAGGTTCGGCGCCGGGCAGCATCAGGCTCGCCCCCACCCCGGCGCGGCTCCAGAAGGCGCCAACGTCGTAGGCTGCCCGGTCCGCGTCCTCACCCTCAACCCCGTAGCCGCTGACCTGGCAGTACACAAGCCGCGGGTTGCGGGCCGCGCAGGCGTCGTAGGTGAGGCCGTACTTTTCCAGCACGCGCGGCCGCATGTTCGACACGAAGACGTCCGCCTCGTCGATCAGGCGCCGGGCAAGCGCGAGGCCGTCTGCGTGCTCGAGGTTGATGGCGATACTTTTCTTGCCACGATTGTCGAGCTCGAACATCGGGTTGATCGGGATGTTCACGAGGCTGGCCAACAGGCCACGGAACGGGTCGCCCTCTGGCGGCTCGATCTTGATCACGTCGGCGCCCCAGTCCGCCAGGATCCCGGTGGCCGAAGGGCCGGCTACCCACACGCCCATCTCAACGACCTTGACGCCTGTCATCGGTCCCGCCATCTCGCTGCCTCCGTGCCTTGGTTGGCTGATTCTAACCGTCTCGCGCCCGCGAATGCCGGAACCGGCGGCGTCCCGTAAGCTTCAACCAACGCAGGAAGGACGGGCCGACATGGTCCTCAGTGACCGCACCATACGGCGGGAAATCGAAGCCGGGAACATCAGCATCGTGCCGCTCGAAGAGGGCTCCATTCAACCCGCGAGCGTCGACCTCCGCCTTGGGAACCTCTTCCGCGTCTTTCGCAACTCCCGCATCCCCTTCATCGACGTGAAGAAGGACTACCCCGACCTCACCGAGCTCGTCGAGATCGACGACGAGAAGCCCTTCGTCCTCCACCCGGGCGAGTTCGCCCTCGCGATGACCTACGAGCGTGTCCGGCTGCCGGACTCCATCGTGGGCAGGCTCGAAGGGAAGTCCTCGCTGGGCCGGCTCGGGCTGTTGATCCATTCCACGGCCGGCTACGTCGACCCCGGGTGGGACGGCAATCTCACCCTCGAGCTCTCCAACGTCGCCAACCTCCCGATCATGCTCTACCACAAGATGAAGGTCTCGCAGATCTCGTTCCTGCGTCTGAGCGAGCCCGCCGAGCACCCGTACGGTTCGAAGGCCGCGGGGAGCAAGTACCAGGGCCAGGTTGGCCCAACCCCAAGCAAGTACTACCTGAACTTCAAGGACTAGGCGGGCTTGACGCTACCCGCCCGGCGCAACTGAGCGGATGCGCGTGGGCCTGATCCGGATAACCACCCAGCGGCTCGCCATCGCCTCCCACGAAGGCATCACTTCCCGGACGCGTTCCGGCGTGTAGTAGCGGGCCGCCAGCTGCCGTGCGAGCTCGATGCCCCCGGACTCTTCGATCGTTGCCTCTCCCTCGATGGTAACCCATGCCTCGCGCGCCCCAACCGGCTCCGCCACGGTGAGGCAGGCGCGAGGATCGGCCTTAAGCCGCCGGATCTTCTCCGAGGTAGCCGACGTGAAAACCGTCGCCGACTCCCCATCCCAGTCGAACCAGACCGGGATGGCCGTAGGTGCCCCGGTGTCGTAGAGCGAACCCAGGATTGCGATGCGCGTGCCCCGCAGGAACGCGTCACGCTGTTCGACCGTCATGCTCGCCACGACTGGCGTTAGCCCCGCTCGCGCAGAAGCCGCTGCCATTCAAGCACGAACGGGTTGTGCGCCTTCTCGAACTGGATCGTCGTTTCGTCCATGTGGCCCGGTAGTACCACCGTCTCGTCGGGGAGCGCCAGAAGGCGGTCGCAGATGCTCCGCATCTCGAGCTCCATGCTTCCACCAGGAAGGTCGGTGCGGCCTATCGAGCCCCGGAACAGGGTGTCGCCGCTGAACAGCAGGCCGTCCGTGTAGTAGCTCACGCTCCCAGGTGTGTGGCCGGGTGTCGTGATCGCCTGGAGCTGCAAGCCAGCAACCTCCACGATGTCGCCGTCCTCTACGAATTGGTCGGGGTCAGGCGGCGCCTGCGAGGGGTCAAGGCCGAATCGGGAGGCGGACATCCGAAAACCATCTCGGAGGAGGTCGAGATCCTGGTGGTGGAGCAGGAATTTCGCGCCCGTCGCGTTGTACACGCCGTGGACGCCGAGGACGTGGTCGATATGGGCATGAGAGTTCGCTATCAGCTTGATCGTGACCCCCATGTCGCGGGCGAGAGCCAGGATCTCCTCGGGCTGGTCGCCCGGGTCGATGCAGATCGCCTCGCCTGTGCGGCGGCTGCCGACTACCCAGCAGTTCTCCTGGAAAACCCCCACCACGATGCCCCGCACCATCAGCTCGTTCGCCACTTCCACTTCTCTAGCGTACAGGCGACAGGTGGGACGTGACAGCAGCCGGGAGTCGCGCGTACCCCTGTCGTTGCGTAGAACGATGGGATGAGTGGTCTCGATGGGATCCTCGTGGCCCTGCTCGCCGGGGGCGCCGCGTTGCTGCAGGCGCTCACCGGGTTCGGATTCAGCCTCCTCATCGTGCCCCCACTCTCGCTCGTAATCGGCCCTAAAGACGCCGTCGTGGTGGCGAACGTGCTCTCCGCGTCCGTCAACGTGATGATGCTCACGCGAGTCCACGCCGGCGTCCAATGGCGGACAGCCTGGTCGCTCCTGGCCGCGGCGACCGTCGGGATGCCCCTGGGGCTTCTCCTCCTGATCTACCTTGACTCCTCGACGCTCCAGTTGTTCATCGCCGGCAGCGTGCTCCTCTTCACCGCCCTGCTCGCGCGAGGTCTGCGCCTCCACGACGCTGGTGCGGCCGGTGACGCAGCCGCCGGGTTCTTGAGCGGCGTCTTCAACACCAGTACCAGCATGTCCGGGCCGCCCGTGGTCGTGTACCTCCAGGGCAAGGGACTTTCGCCCGACGCCTTCCGGGCCACGCTGACTGCGTACTTCCTCGCGAGCAGCGCCATCGCTGTCGGGCTCCTCGCCCTCACAGGCCGATTCGATTCGGACGTCGGAGGCGCCACCGCCGTGGCGTTGCCCGCCCTGGCCGTGGGGTTCGTCGCGGGGAACATCCTCTACCGCCTTTTCAATGAGCAGCGATTCCGCACGCTCGTGCTCGCGACGCTAGCCGCCAGCGCCCTCCTGGCGATCGTGGCCGCCGTCTTTCGCTGAAGCTTTCGTGCGTCGGGACCACGGTCGGGGTAGGCTTTCGCCCATGGAATGGCACGATGTCCCTGAGTTGGCGACCCGCATCGACCTTCGCGCGCCCGACTTCGACGCCAACCTGGAGCGCAACGTTGCGCTCCTCCACGACCTGCGTGAACGGCTTGACCGCGTGCGCGAGGCCGGTGGGCCCGAATACGTTGCCCGTCACCACGCCCGCGGCAAGCTGCTCGCTCGCGAGCGCATCCAGCGCCTGATCGACCCGGCCACCACGTTCCTGGAGTTCAGCCCCCTCGCGGCGGATGGGGTCTACGAGGATGAAGTCCCCAGCGCCGGGATCGTGACCGGCATCTGCGTGGTCGCTCGCCACGAGTGCGTCGTGGTCGCCAACGATGCCACCGTGAAGGGCGGCACCTACTACCCCATGACGGTGAAGAAGCATCTTCGCGCCCAGGAAGTCGCCGAACAGAATCGCCTGCCCTGCATCTACCTTGTCGATTCTGGAGGCGCGTTTCTTCCGCTCCAGCACGACGTTTTCCCCGATCGACACCACTTCGGCCGCATCTTCTACAACCAGGCCCGGATGAGCGCCCAGGGCATCTACCAGGTGGCGGCTGTGATGGGCTCGTGTACCGCCGGCGGGGCGTACGTCCCAGCGATGAGCGACGAGACGGTGATCGTTCGTGGCACAGGGACGATCTTCCTTGGCGGTCCGCCCCTTGTGAAAGCCGCCACAGGCGAAGTCAGCACAGCCGAAGAACTCGGCGGCGCTGATGTGCACACCCGCATCAGCGGCGTTGCCGACCACTTCGCCGAAGACGACGGCGAGGCCCTGCGAATCGTCCGCAGCATCCTCGAAAGCGTCCCTCGTTCGAAGCAACTGCCCTGGGACGTGAGCCCCACGGAACCGCCGCTGCTGGACCCGGACGATCTCTACGGCATCATTCCCGCCGACCTCAAACACTCCTATGACGTGCGCGAAGTCATCGGGCGGGTGGTCGACGGCTCCCGCTTCCACGAGTTCAAGGCACGGTACGGCACGACCCTTGTCTGCGGTTTCGCTCGCATCACTGGCTTCCCAGTCGGGATCGTCGCGAACAACGGCATCCTCTTCGCCGAGAGCGCTCTCAAAGGCGCCCACTTCGTCGAACTCTGCGCCCAGCGTCGCGTGCCGCTCGTATTCCTCCAGAACATCACCGGCTTCATGGTCGGGCGGCAGTACGAAAATGCGGGCATCACCAAAGACGGGGCGAAAATGGTGACGGCCGTCGCCAGCGCCGAAGTGCCCAAGTTCACCGTCGTGATCGGCGGGAGTTTCGGCGCGGGCAACTACGCGATGTGCGGGCGCGCCTACGGACCCCGCCAGCTCTGGACCTGGCCCAACGCTCGCATCAGTGTCATGGGCGGCGAACAGGCCGCGAGCGTCCTCCTTCAAGTGCGGCTCGACCGTGGCGACGAGATGTCGCCCGAGGAGCAGGAGCGGTTCAAAGCCCCGACGATCGAACGCTACGAGGAGGAAGGCTCGCCCTACTTCAGCACTGCTCGCCTCTGGGACGACGGGGTCATCGACCCGCTCGACACCCGCCGCGTGCTCTCGATGGGCATCTCCGCCGCCCTGAACGCGCCGATTCCTGAGTCGCGCTGGGGCGTGTTCCGGATGTGATCCCGGGCGGGCTAGAGCTGCTCGACGGCCCCCTGCCGCCCATGCTTGGCAAGCTCGGCCGCCTGCAGTGATCCAATGGCCTCGGCGCTGCGGTTGAAGATGTCAGGGACTTCCCACCCGTTCAGGCCAGCGTAGGTGTCGATCTGGCTGCGGTGGTGGATGTCGTGCTCCATCATCATCATCAGCACCCGCCACCCGGACAGCGCCCCGGAACTGTCGATCATCGGGACCCTGCGCGCCAGCCAGTCGTCCGGCGTGCCCTCGAGCTGGCGCCGGAACTCTGCCGCGCTGCCCTCCAGGGCCGGGAGCCACATGTCGCGAGAACTCACGTCTGGAGCCGGAGGGCTGATCCAGCCCTCCGCCTGGTAGGCGCTCGCGAAGTAGAGCCGCGACCCCGCCATGTGGCCAACGAGCTTGTTGATGCTCCACGCGTTCTCGCCGTCACCGGTGGCCGGCGTCCACCCGTCCGCCTCCGCGGGCAGGGCGCTGATGTCGCGCATCGCCCGGCGGTTGACGGCGTCGAAGTAGCGAAGGAAGGCTGAAATCGAAGTGATCATCGTCGCGCTCCTTGTCCGCAACTGTAGCAGGGCCAGTCGCTCAAGGTGCCGGCTGGATAACGGGAAGCTCTCGGAACGGCCGGCTCACCGCGGTTAGCCGTGCGAGCTCGTCGTCGCTGAGGATGAGCGAGAGGGCCGCGAGCTGCTCTTCCAACTGTTCGGGCGTGTTCGCCCCAATGATCGGCGCCGTGATTGCCGGTTGAGCCATCTGCCAGGCGAGCACTACTGCCGCTGGCGTCGAAGCATGAGAGCCCGCGATCGCTCGGACGACATCGAGCACCGCCCAGCCCTCTTCGCTGAAGTACTGCCTGACTCCCGCCGCGCGTTGGCTCGCAACCGGCGGGCCGCCACGGGTGTACTTGCCTGTGAGGAAGCCGCCTGCCAGCGGGCTGTAGGGGATCACCCCGAATCGCTCGTCGAGCGCCAGCCCCTGGAGTGTCTCCTCGAATTCATAGCGGTGGACCAGGCTGTGGTGCGGCTGGATGGTCTCGAAGCGCGGCAGGTCGTGCTTATCAGCTGCCTCCAGGCCTTCGAGCAGCCGATCGGCCGGGAAGTTCGACACCCCCACAAAGCGCACCCTCCCGTTGCGGACGAGGTCTTCGAAACCCCGCAACGACCGGGTGATCGGCATCTTTTCGTCGAACCAGTGGGCCTGGTAGAGGTCGATCGTGTCCACCTGGAGGCGCTTCAGGCTGTCCTCCGCGGCTCGGAATATGTGCATCGGCGAGAGTCCTTCGCCGTCCTCGCCGTCCCACATCCGCCCGCGCACCTTCGTCGCAATCACCATCCGGTTGCGGTTGCCGCGCGCCTTCATCCAACGCCCGATGATCTCCTCTGACTCCCCGCCGTAGTGCCCCGGCACCCATCGGGAGTACACGTTCGCTGTGTCGATGAAGTTGCCGCCAGCTTCAGCGTACGCGTCGAGCACCGCGAACGACTGCTCCTCGTCCGCGGTCCAGCCGAACTGCATACCGCCCAGGCAGAGGCGTGAGACCTGGAGGCCGGTGGAGCCCAGCGTGACGCGGTGCACGCCCCCAAGCCTACAGGGCGGGCGGCCATGGCTACAGGGCACGAGGGAGTAGAATCGCGCCGATGTTCACCAGCGTGCTCGTTGCGAATCGGGGCGAGATCGCCGTTCGAATAACGAAGACGCTCAGGCGAATGGGGATTCGGGCGGTCGTCCTCGCTTCGATCCCGGACCGGCACGGCCTGGCGGCACGCGCCGCCGACGGAGTCGTCGTTCTGCGCGGCTACAGCGCCGCCGAGACCTATCTCGATGGTTCGGCCGTCATCGCCGCCGCTCAGGCCCAAGGGTGCGAAGCGATCCACCCCGGCTACGGCTTCCTTAGCGAGCGAGCCGACTTCGCCGAAGCCTGCGCCGCTGCCGGGCTGGTCTTCGTCGGGCCCCCGCCGGAGGTGCTGCGCCAGCTCGGCGACAAGGCTGCCGCGCGCCGGCTGGCCCTGGCCGCCGGAGTCCCGGTCGTGCCCGGCTGGGATGCGGAGGACGACGACGACACGCTCATCCACCAGGCGGCCAGGATCGGCTTCCCCGTCATGGTCAAAGCGCGGGGAGGTGGTGGCGGGCGCGGGATGCGGGTTGTGCACGACCCTCATCTCCTCGCAGAAGAGATCGACAGCGCCCGCCGGGAAGCGGGCGCTGCCTTCGGCGACTCTAGCCTCCTCCTCGAAAAGCTCGTGACCGGCGCGCATCACGTGGAGGTACAGGTGCTGGCAGATCAGCACGGGAACCTTGTTCACCTTGGCGAGCGAGAGTGTTCGGTGCAGCGCCGGCGCCAGAAGCTGATCGAAGAGACTCCGAGCCCGGTCGTCGACGAGGCCCTGAGTCAGCAATTGACCGCCGCCGCGCTGAAGCTCGCGGGGGCCGTCGGCTACGTCAATGCCGGGACCTTCGAGTTCCTCGTCGCCCCAGAGGGGGCCGACGGCCAGCGCCCCTTCTACTTCCTGGAGGTGAATCCTCGGTTGCAGGTAGAGCACCCGGTGACCGAGCTGGTGACCGGGCTCGACATCGTCGAACTGCAGCTCCGCATCGCGGCCGGCGAGCCTCTGCCCTTCGCCCAAGCCGGCGTGGAGCCGCACGGGCACGCCATCGAGTTCCGCGTGAACGCCGAAGAACCTGGCAACGACTTCCGCCCTGCCGCTGGAAGGCTCGGGCGCTTCTCCCTCAGCGGCACCCGCGTCGATCCCGGCTTCGCCACCGGCGACATCGTGCCCGCTCAGTACGACTCGCTGCTCGCGAAGATCGTTGTCCACGCCTCCTCCCGCGAGGCAGCGCTGGCCGAGGCGGGAGCCGCGCTGGACGACAGTCTCGTCGACGGCGTGGCCACGAATCTTGCCCTGCACCGCGCAGTAGTCGGCTCGGATGCGTTCCGCGAGGGTCGGGCCACGGTCGATTGGCTGGAAGAGAACCTCGCCTCGCTGCTTGACGAGGCGGCCACGCCGGTCGACTACTGGGTGGCGGCCGCTGCCGGGTTGGGTGCCAGGCGTTCGGAGGGTACGTTCTCAGGGCCGGGTTGGCTCGGTGCCGGCCAGGCAGCCTTCTGGTTGAGCGACGGGAATCAGACCGAAGCCGTCGACCTCCACGACCTGCAACCCCGCGAGGGCGAGGTTCGGGTCGGTCAGTCGCGGACTCCCTACCGGCTTGTAGACACGCCAGCCACCGCAGAAACCACCGTGCTGACGGGGTCGGCCGGCCTCATGTTCGCGGTGTCGGTCAGCGAAGACGGCGACGTCGTGGTGGCCGGGGGCGACCGCCGAGTCACCTTCCGGCTTGTCCCGCCCCCGCCGCTTCCCCGGCAGGTCCGAGAGGCGGGCGCAGGCGCGACCGCAATTGTCGCGCCGCTGGCCGGCACCGTCGCGCTGATCGCCGTCGAGCCCGGCCAGGCGGTAGAGGCCGGTCAACTCCTCCTTATCCTGGAGGCGATGAAGATGGAACACCGCGTCACCGCGACGTCCGCCGGCGTTGTGCGGGTGATCCACACGCGTGAGCAGGATGTAGTCCGCGAGGGCGACGCGCTCATCGAACTCGAGGTCCACTAGCCCGAACTAGCCCGGGCTTCAGTCGCTGCTAAATGGCAACTCCTTCCCCTCCACCCGGCGCCCCTGGCTGGCGTGGATCCGTGCGATCTTTTCGGGCTCCTGGTCATGCACCGTCGTGGTCTTCGTGCCACGGACCATCGCCACACGTCCGGTCCGGGTCAGTTCCCGGATGCCGTAGGGCTCACACATCGATCTCAACCCGTCGATCTTGTCCTCGTCGCCGACGATCTGAAGGATGATGGAGTTCGTGGCGATGTCCACCACGTCGGCCCGGAAGACGTTGGCGATGTCGAGCAGTTCGTGGCGGTTGACGTTGTTGCAACGGACTTTGATGAGGGCGAGTTCGCGCGCGACGATGTCTTCGTGCGACAGGTCGCTCACCTTGACCACGTCGATGAGCTTGTAAAGCTGCTTCTCGACCTGCTCCACCGGGGCGCTGTCGCCGTCGATGACCATGGTCATGCGGCTCAGCCCCTCTGCTTCGCTGTGCCCAACCGTGAGCGATTCGATGTTGAAGCCGCGGCGGCGAAATAAGCTCGAGACCCGCATGAGCACGCCCGGTTTGTCCTCGACGATCGCGACCACCGTGTGTTGAGCGCCGCGGGTCCGGCTTCCGTTTGCGGAAGGTGTGTTCATCGCATGAGCTCCTCGGCCGGCGCTTCGATGGTCTCCGACAGTGCCGCACCGGCGGGCACCATCGGCCACACGTTCTCTTCCTGGTCTATCTGAAAATCGATGAGGATAGGCCCCTTGTGGGCGCGCGCTTCGCGGATGGCGGACTGTACCTCGCCCTTGTGCTCCACGCGGATCGCGCGGATGCCGTAAGCGTCGGCGAGCTTGCAGAAGTCCGGCTGGGTGATCGCCACGCTCACGAAGTTGCGGTCGTAGAAGAGCTGCTGCCACTGCCGCACCATGCCGAGGTAGCCGTTGTTGAAAATCGCGATCTTGACCGGCAGCTGTTCGTCCACCAGCACGGCCAGTTCCTGCATCGTCATCTGGAATCCGCCGTCGCCGCAGATGGCCCAGACCTCCTGCCCGGGAAGCGCCACCTGGGCGCCGATCGCTCCCGGCAGTTCAAACCCCATGGTACCCAGGCCACCCGAGCTGATGAGCTGGCGCGGCCGCTTGTAGAAGTAGTGCTGGCCGGCCCACATCTGGTGCTGCCCGACGCCCGTGACGATCGTCGCGTCGCCGTTTGTCTCCTCGTAGAGCGTCCGCACCACGTACTGGGGAAGCATCCGCCGAGACTCGCGGATGTGAAGACTCGGGTGCTCTTCCCGCTGGCGGTCGATCCAGCGCAGCCATTCCGTGCGCGTCCCCTGCTTCACTCGTTCGGCGAGTTGGGGCAGCACGTTCTTGGCGTCGCCGACGATCGGCACTGCCGTCGCAAAGTTCTTGCCGATCTCGGCGGGGTCGATGTCGATGTGCACGATCTTCGCCGTCGGGTTGAAGTCCTTGAAGCGGCCCATCGCGCGGTCGTCAAAGCGCATGCCGATGCCGATGACGACATCTGCGGCGTCGGCAGCCATGTTGGCGTAGTACATGCCGTGCATGCCGAGCCAGCCGTAGCTCAAGACGTGCGCCTCTGGGAACCCCCCGATGCCAAGAAACGTCGTGATCACCGGGATCTGGGCCTTCTCGGCGAGCTCGACGAGCTCCTTATGCGCGTTGCCCCAGATGATGCCGTGACCCGCGATGATGATCGGGCGCTTCGCCTGGTCGATCATCTCCGCCGCTCTCCGGATCATCCCGGGGTGGCCCTCAGTGTTCGGCTTGTAGCCACGCAGGCTCACCCGCTCCGGCCAGTCGAATTCCGCCTGCTCCTGGAAGACATCCTTGGGGATATCGACGAGCACCGGGCCGGGGCGGCCGGTAGTCGCGATGTGCGTTGCCTCGCGCACGGAAAGGGCGATTTCGCTGGCGTTCATCACGAGGTAGTTGTGCTTGGTGATGGGCTGAGTGATGCCCGTGATGTCCGCCTCCTGGAAACCGTCCTTCCCGAGGAGCGTCCGCGCGACGTTCCCGGTCAGCGCGAAGACAGGCGTGGAGTCCATCCAGGCGGTGCAAATGCCGGTCACCAGGTTCGTCGCGCCAGGGCCGCTCGTGGCCAGGCAGACGCCCATGCGGCCGCTCGCCCGCGCGTAGCCGTCGGCCATGTGCGCGGCTCCCTGTTCGTGGCGCACAAGGATGTGGCGGATGCCTGGGAACTGCGGCAGCGTGTCGTAGAGCGGAAGGACCACGCCTCCGGGGTACCCGAAGATAGTGTCCACACCTTCGCGCTGGAGCGATTCCAGCACGATCTGTGCGCCAGTCATGCGCGTCATGGGTCTGAGTCCTCTTCTACGGCCAGTGGATTTGTACCCGGCGGGGTCCCCGGTAAGGGAGCGCCGTCGCCCGCCACGCCATGCGGTCGTGGCTGCCCGGGGCCGACCGGTGGCCGGGTCCTCGGGCTGAAGGCAGGAGGGGCGGCAGGTAAGCCGTGATCCCCCCGACGTGAACCGTAGTCACTAGAGGATACGACGGGCCCGGGCGTTACGTGAAGTGCGCCGGCTCAGGAATCGCTGCTGTAAGAAAACGACCGGGCGAACCCGCACTTGCCCCGGACTTCCCACCGAAGCGGGCCATCGTTCACGGAGAGCACTTCCATGGTCAGCTCCTCGCCGGGCATGTCGTAACCGGGGATGCCGCAGTAGATCGGTTCGTCGGAGGGGACCGGCCCGGCCGTCCGGACCGTGATCACGTTGTCGACCTTGATGCGCTGACGGTTCTCCGTGTGGTCGAGCTGAATGCTTGCGGGCCGCACGGCGTAGACCTCGCCGATCGCGGAGGCGAAGTTGCGCAGAGTGCCGCCGCCTGCCCGGCCGAGGAAGATGTCGGCGAGGGCCTGCTGTTGGAGTGACGAGGCCCGTTCGTCCACGTAAAGCGCGACGTGCCAGGGCTCGCCGTCTTTGAACCACGACCCGGCCATCACCACGTCAAGGCCGGACAGGTCGAGGTCGCCGGCAGCACCGTCCTTCACGGCCCACGAGAGGGCGAAGTCGCAGTGGCCGTAGGTGGAGGCACTGCCCTCTGTGTCGCCGCGTTTGCGGCAGGGGCAGATGGCGTCGCAGTTGCAGGCTTCGAAGTAGGAGCCGGAGACCCGCCAGGGGAAGGGCGGGTTCACCGCGCCGTTGGGGGCTGTCACGGTCGTTGCCCGGAACTAGACAGCGAGCGGATCCTCGGCCATGCGCGCGAGGCCGGGGTTCAGGAACGGCAGGCGGTCGATGCCGATGCTGTCCAGCAGACTGATGTAATCGGTCACCTGCTTCTGGCGCAGCGAGCCGAGCTTCTCGACTCCGGCGCTCAGCCGCTCCATGCCGTCGGCGAACAGGAGCACGAGCGCTTCGCGTTCGGCCGAGCTGTGGCGTAACTCGTTCGAGAGCGCTCCCTCGGCTCGGCCAAGCCAGAACCGCAGGTTACGGGCCCCGTTTTCGTGGTGTTGCAGGTACCAGAGGAGATGTCGCTTGCCGTACTCGAGGTGGCGAGTCGAGTCGCGGGCCATCAGCTCGAACATCTTTGCTTCGACTTCAGTCTTGGCGATGTCCTGGGCCGCTTGGAAGAGACTGAGTTCATAAGACTTGTACACGACGTTGATGGCGGTGATCAGCTCTGTGAACTTCAGGGAGCCGTACCAGCCGCGGTACATCGTCCCCAGCGGCGCCTGGCCAAGCCCTCCGCCGTTGGCCAGAGCGCGTTTGCGCAGCGCCTCCACCTTGTGCCCGGCGTCGTAGATCTGCGTGCCCAAGAAAAGCTTCACGTCGTGGAAGCCGTAGCTTATGGGCTCGAGCCACTTGGCAATCAGCTTCTGTTCCACCAGCCCGTGAGTGCTGTAGATCGTCGCCAACTGGCAAACCGCCCGCTCTACCTCTTCCGGGAGCTCCTTCAGCCCATTGTTCCAATCGAGGTCGGTGGCCGGAACCCAGCGTTCCCGGATCGCTTCTTCATAGAGGAGGTCGACGTCTTCTGCCCAGATCTCTGACTTGTCATAAATGTAGTAGCTGCCGGGCGCGTAATTGTCTGGATCCGGGTGGCTTCCCAGCGGCGTGTCGTTCTCGTACGGCCACCTGTCCGGTACCTGCCCGTAACTGCCGATGTTTATCTCCCGCGTGCCAAGGCCCAGGGGCCCCGGCCGCGCCCGCAAACCCTTCTCCGATTTCGTGCGCACAAAGCGGAACGAGATGTTCGACATGCGCTCGGGGTTGGTCTCTACCATGTCCACGAACTTCTCGACGCGCTCGCCCGGGATCTTCATCAGCGCCAGGTTCGACGCCGTCGAGTCCTTAATCACCGAGGCGTCGAGACGCTCGATCAGGGCATCCGACCAGCCAAGCTGGCGCCCTCGTGCTTTGGTCGCCGGAGTGAGTGTCATCGTGAATCTCCCGAAAATGCCATCTCCCCGCTGGCGGGGAGATGGGAATGAATGTCGATGCGGTTCGCCGGCGCTAGGCGACCGGGTCGAGGAGTTCCTTCATGCCTGGGGCCATGCGCTCGCGCCGATCGCCCATCCCGATTACTTCCAGGCGATGCATGTACTCGTTGACCTGGCGCTTGCGCATGATCATGAGCTTTCCGTAGCCCTCATCCATGTGCTCGAGCCCGCCGCCCGCCAGGATGGCCAGCGCTTCGCCGGTCATCGGATTCGTGGTCAGCCCCGCTTGCTGGCTCTGACCAAGCGCCCCTTCCTGGATGTCCAGGTAGTGATGGAGCTCTTCCTTGCGCCACGGCTGCGTCTCGATCACGTACTTGAGGTGCGTGACTCCGAAGGCAAGGTGGCGGCTCTCGTCCTGCGCCGCCAGTCGGAAGATCTTCTTCTCCGCTTCGTTCTGCGAAATGAGCTCGCCCATCCGGAACAGCGTCTGCACGAACCCTTCCCCGAACAGGTGCAGCAGGGCCGTCATCTCTGTGAAGTCATCGACGCTGAGCAGGTTGATCGCGCCGAATCCGGCATCGACCATCCCGCCACCGTTCACGAGCGCCCGCTTTCGGAAGACATCGAGATGGCGGCTCTCGTCCATGATCTGCGTGCCGAGAAACAGCTGAGCTTCGAAGTGGTCCGGGTGTACCTGCTCCATGAAGCGGCCGGGGAGGTCGCCCGCGATAAATTCGACCTGGGTCAGGAAGGTGCACAGCGTGCACATCGCCCACTCGAGGTCCTCGGACATCGGCTGGATCGTGTCCCACGGAATGTCGCGCGCGCTCGACCACTGGCGTTGCTGCGCCTCTTCGTAGAGCAACATCGCGCTCTCCGACCAGACGTCCGCCTTCGAGCGGTACTGGCGGGCGTGGCGCGGAGAGCGCGGATCGGCCTTGGCGCCACGCGCTCCGAACACCGAAGCCCCCGCCTCGTCCCGGCCTGCAACGCCGTAAGACATCGCATTGATGTCTTCGAGGGTGAGCCCTCGGCGGCCGGCGCCTATCTTCATCCCTTGCTCGGTGTCGAGGTTCAACCAGTCGAAATTGAGGCCGGGGACCTCGACGAAGGTTGGGGAAGTCATTCGTGCCCTCCGCCCGCTGGAGAAGCGGGCCTTCTAGCTTGCGTGCAGTTTACGCGAATGTTAGGGAAAAGCGAAAGATACTATCCGGCAACTCAGACGCAAATCATTGTTGCAGTGCGCGCGGCGAGGGCGCTCTCCCCCCTTTAGGCAGGGGCGTTCCCGGCAGCCGCTTCGGCAGACACGAGCGCGACAGCCGTGATCTTCCACTGGCCCATGATCTGCTTCCAGGTCGCCGCCAGCGTGGCGCTGCCGGCGGCGGAGTGGAACGTGACGTGGAACAGGTGGCCGTCGCCGTCCTGGCCCATCTCGTTCAGCGTGTAGCCCGTGATGTTGGGCATCGTCGCTGGCGACATCCCCCCCGAAGCGCCGAGTTGCATCATCTGCGTCAACGCTTCCGGGGTTATGTCCGACATAACCTGGGCCAGGTTGCCCGTCATGACCGCCTGCGCATTGCGTTCGGCGGCCTCGCGGGCGCTGCCCTCCTCGCTGGTCACGCTCGCTCGGCCAGGTCGCAGATCTGCCACTGGTCGCCGGTCTGCTCCCACTTGCTCCAGATGGTGCGACGGGCCGCGCCGATGTAGGTGATTTCGGCTTCGTTGTTGCCGAGATCCTTGATCTCGAACGAAGTGGCGCTGATCGGGTTGGCCGCGATTGCCATAGCCTTGCCCAGGCCCGCCGGGGTGAAGTCGCCCATGAGCGCCCCCATGTTGTTGGTGACGATATCGTTCGCGTGACGCTTCCAGGTGTCCTTAATGTCAGCCATCGTGCAGGGTTCCTTTCCGATCGGTAAGTCGCTCGCGAAGGATAGCGCGCCCGCGGACGGCCGGGCAAATCCGGGTGCTCGCCCGTCCTGTCGATCTGGCCCCCGGCCGTTCGTCGTACATACGAAGGGCCACGATACGGCTCGCAAGGAGATCCGCCGGTGCGTTATATGCTGCTTATTCATGGCGACGAAAAGGAAGACCTGGGCCCGGGTGACCCGGGGTTCGGCGAAATGATGAAAGGCTACGGCGCGGTGACCGCTGAGATGCGTGCCCGGGGCGAGCTTATCTACGGGGACCCGCTGCAGCCCGTTGCCACGGCCACGAGTCTGCGCTACGAGGGCCCGCGTCTCGTCCTCACGGATGGCCCGTACGCCGAGACACGCGAGCAGCTCGGCGGGTTCTACCTTGTCGACTGCAAGACACGCGACGAGGCGATCGCCTACGCCACGAAGATCCCCGGCGCCTCGCGAGGGGCGGTTGAGGTACGCCAGATGCTGGGGCTCGACACCAGGGTCGTGCTCGAGAGCGCGGGCCAGGGGTACCTGCTGCTCATCTACGGCGACGACTCCGCGCCGCCGCCGCCGACCGAGGGCGCCGACCCGACCGACGTGATGGCACGCCACCAGGCGCTGACCGCGCGCGCCCTCGAAGCGAACGCATACCTGACCGGCGACGCGCTCTACCCGGCTTCGACGGCAACGGCCGTGAGGGTCCGCGACGGGAACACACTCCTGACCGACGGGCCGTTCGCCGAGACGCGAGAGCAGCTGGGCGGTTTCTACGCCCTGCGCTGCCGCGACCTCGACCACGCCCTGGACTACGCCAGGGAGCTTGCTGACATCAGCGCTCGGGGCGGCGGGTGCATCGAGGTGCGGCCGGTAGCCAACTTCGGGTAGAAATGTCGATCCCGGCAGGTCACGTTCGTCCCGCCTTCGAGGGATTACCATACTGACCCTCGGGGGAGACCACGATGAAGTACATGCTCTTGCTCCACGGCGACTCTGGCGCCTGGAATGCTATGGGGAGTGCTGCTCAGGAGGCTTGGATGGGCGCTCACGCCGCAGCTGAGGCTGAGGCCCGCCGGCGCGGCATTTACCTGGGTTGCGAGGCGCTCAAGCCCGCCACCTCCGCCAGGTTCGTGCGCGTCCGAAGCGGGAAAACCATTACCACCGACGGCGCTTTCGCGGAATCGAAGGAGCTGCTCGGCGGCTATTACCTGCTCGACTGCCCCACCGAGCAGGACGCGCTCGAAATCGCAGCGATGATCCCGGATGCGACCAATGGATTCATCGAGGTCCGCGCGATCAACGAGGACGTCTGACCGCTGTGGGAGCCGTCGACGAGACCGTCGAGCGCGTGTTCCGGGAGGAGCACGGGCGGATCCTCGCCGCGCTTATCCGCTTCCTCGGCGACTTCGACCTCGCCGAGGAAGCGCTCCAGGAAGCCTTCGCCGTCGCCTGCGAGCGATGGGCTGCTTCCGGCGTCCCCGAGCGCCCGGCTGCCTGGATCACCGCGACTGCCCGCAACGGGGCGCTCGACAGGCTCCGGCGCGGGGCCACCCTGGAACGTAAGCGGAGCGAAATGCAGGCGCTCGCGCGCATCAACGCCGCGGCACGGGAGGAGGAACCCGTCATGCTCGCCGATGACAGGCTGCGCCTCATCTTCACCTGCTGCCACCCCGCCCTGGCGGCAGAGGCGCAGGTCGCGCTCACGCTGCGGACGATCTGCGGGCTCTCGACACCGGAAATCGCCCGCGCCTTCCTCGTGCCAGAGCCGACCGTGCAACAACGGATCGTGCGGGCGAAGCGGAAGATCCGCGACGCCAGAATTCCCTACCGCGTGCCGCCACCAGAGGATCTGCCCGGACGGCTTGGGACCGTGCTGGCGGTTGTCTACCTCGTGTTCAACGAAGGCTACGTGGCGACCTCCGGCGATGCCCTGGTGCGCCGCGAACTCTGTGACGAGGCCATTCGGATTGGCCGGCTGCTGGTTGAGCTCATGCCGGATGAGCCAGAGGCGCGTGGGTTGCTCGCGCTCATGCTCCTCCACGACTCGCGGCGCGAGGCGCGGATCGGCAGCCATGGGGAGCTCGTGACACTCGAGGAGCAGGATCGCTCACGATGGGATCACGCGAAGATCGCCGAGGCCGAGGCGACACTCTCCGCGATTGGCCGGAGACCGGCCGGCCCGTACGAGCTGCAGGCCTTGATTTCGCGTTGCCATGCCCTGGCGCCAGCCTGGGTCCAGACGGACTGGCGCGAGATCGTCCGCCTCTACGAAGGGCTCGCCGAACTGAACCCCACGCCCGTGGTCGATCTGAATCGGTCCGTCGCGATCGCGATGGACCGAGGCCCCGAAGCCGCCCTCGCCGAAATCGAAAGACTGGGACTGGGCGAGCGGCTCGACTCCTACCAGCCGTACCACGCGGCGCGTGCTGACCTCCTCCGGCGGGCCGGCCACCAAGCGGCGGCTGCTGAGGAGTACCGGCGGGCTATCGAACTAACTTCCAACGTCGCCGAACGAGCGTTCCTCACGAAGAGGGTGCGGGAGGTCGAGGCCAGGCCGGGCCTGCAGGGCTGAAGGGAAGCCCCAACGTCTGCGAAGCGCGCCACGACGAACTGGGTGAGTTACACCAGCCGCAGCCAGCGTCGCTTGCCCACCTGCACGACAGTGCCTGCGCAGGCGAGCGTGGCGAGTTCGGCCGGCGCCCCGTCGACGCTGACCGCCCCTTGTTCGACCAGCCGCCGCGCCTCACGCCGCGAAGGCGCGAGCCCGGCCTCCAGGAGCACCTCGATGAGCAACTGGCCGCTGCCCGCAGCGTGTGTGGGGAGGTCGGGAGGGGTTTCCCGGCGTTGCACCGTCCGTTCGAAGCGCGCCTCCGCCGCGTGCGCGGCTTCTTCGCCCCAGAACTCCGTTACGATCGTCCGCGCCAGGTACTTCTTGGTGTGCAGCGGGTCCCGGGTGCCGTCGGCGAGGCCGGCGACGATGTGGCCGACTTCGGCCCGGTCGACGTTCGTCGCCAGCGTGAAGAAGTCGCCAATGACCTCGTCCGGGATCGACATTGCCTTGCCGTACTGCTCGTCGGGCGAATCGTGGACCCCGATGTGGTTCCCAGTGGTCTTGGACATCCGCGCCTTGCCATCGAGCCCCACCAGGATCGGCATGGTCACCGGCACGTGCGGCCGCTGGCCTGCATCCGCCTGGATCTTGCGCCCGGCCATCAAGTTATAGAGCTGCTCGGTGCCGCCCACCTGCACGTCGCAGGCAAGTGCGTAGGCGTCGTAGCCCTGCATCAGCGCGTACAGGAATTCGTGTAAGAAGATCGCGTCGCCGTCGTCGAAGCGCTTGCGGAAGTTGTCGCGCCGCAGCATCTCCGCCACCGTGAACTTCGACATCAGCGCGATGATCTCGGGGAAGCTCAGCCGTCCCAACCATTCGGAGTTGTGCCGAAGCTCCGTCTTCTTAGCGTCGAGGATGCGCGCCGCCTGCTCGAAGTAGGTCTGTTCGTTCGCGGCGATGTCCTCGAGCGTGAGTTTCGGCCGGAGCTTGTTCTTGTCGCTCGGGTCACCGATCAGGGCCGTGTAGTCGCCAATCAAGAAGATCGCGTGGTGTCCGAGCTGCTGAAACTGACGCAGCTTTCGCAGCGGGACCGTGTGGCCCAGCGTGAGCGATGTCGCGGTCGCGTCGATCCCAAGATAGACGCGCAGCGGACGGTCCTCTTCGAGCAGGGCACGAAGCTCCCGCTCCATCTCGCGATGAAGCCCCTCGTCCCCGTAGTCGACCCCGTTCATCAGGATGGCGAGCTGTTCGTCGACCGCCGCCATCTTGCGGGCCTGCCCGCCTGGCCTGGCGCTTCGGGTGGAGGTCAAGCGAGCACCTCGCGTGCTGCCTCGACGTCGCTGGCGATCTGGGCCGTGAGCTCAGCCACATCCGAGAACGGACGCTCGTCCCGGATGTGGTGACAGAGGTCGATCTCCATTCGCTCGCCGTAGATGTCCCCCTCGAAGTCGAGCAGGTACGTTTCGATCGAGACGTGCCCGGCGTCGAAAGTAGGCCGCTTGCCGATGTTCGTTGCGCCCTTGAATCGCCGGCCGGCAACATGGGCATTTGTCGCGTAGACCCCGAGCCGCGGCAGGGCCCTGTCCGCCGCCACGGAGAGGTTCGCGGTCGGGAAGCCGATCGTGCGGCCTCGTTCGAAGCCACGCACAACCGGCCCCGCCAGGCGGTACTGCCTCCCGAGCAGCGCGGTCACTCGCTCCATGTCGCCTGCCGCGAGGGCAGCGCGAACCGCGGTCGAACTGTAGCGTTCGTGGTCGTGCATCAGCGGCTCGGCCTGTACGACCTCGAAGCCGATCTCTGTCCCGAGCCGGCGCATGCGATCGACGGTGTCCTTCGGTGCTCCCCGGCCGAACGAAGCGTCCGGGCCGAGCACCATAAGCCGCATCCGCAGCACCTTGTGGAAGGCGCTCGCCAGGTCTTCCGCCGAAATCTCCGAAACGTCCGAGGTGAACGTCAGAGGGATCACCCAGCTCGCTCCCGCGGACCGCATCAGTTCAATCCGGTCCTCGAGCGAGGTGAGGTAGCTCGGTGCGATCTCCGGCCGCAGCACCGTAATCGGATGAGGATGCAGGGTCACCACGCCGGGGGAGAGCGCTCTCTTCCGCGCTTCGTCGCGGAGTCGGCCGAGCAGGAACTGGTGGCCCAGGTGCACGCCGTCAAGCACCCCGATGGTCAGGGCCGTGTCGGGCCCCGGCGCTCCTGCGGAAAGCTGCGTCAACGTGAACGATGGGATGGGCATCGGCCGAGCGCTTGGTCCTTGGTGCCTTGCGGAATCGAGTCCAGCCTAGCAGCGAAGTGGCGGCCGGGCCATCCATTCGGGTGGCTCTGGCCAGACGCCCGGCGCGTCCCTCAGACTGGACGGCAAACGCCGAGGAGGCGAAAACGTGGACCAGGCTGCCGCCCTGCAGGCCCGCTTCAAGGGCTTCTTCCCCGAGACCCTAGGTATCCGCATCACCTCCGCCACGCCCGACGCCGTGAACGCCGAGCTCACCGTCCGTGACCACCTCTGTACCGTGCCCGGCATCCTCCACGGAGGGGCCGTAATGGCCTTCGCCGACACGCTCGGCGCCGTCGCCACCTCTCTCAACCTGCCCGAAGGCGCGGGCACCACGACCATCGAGTCCAAGTCCAACTTCTTCGCGCCCGGCCGGGCGGGGACCGTGATCACCGCTGAATGCACCCCCCTCCACAAGGGCAGCCGGACCATGGTCTGGCAGACGAACGTCCGCGCCCCTGGCGGCAGACTGATCGCCCAGGTGACCCAGACGCAGTTTGTTATAGCCCCTCCCTGAGAGTCGTCTAGTGCTTACCCAAGAAAGTCTGCGTCATGTAGCCGCGCTCCGTCGCTCGGGTGCTCCCCCTCTCCCGCGAAGTCGGGAGAGGGGGTCGGGGGTGAGGGCAGGATGCCGCGAATCAGCGCTCTTTTCTTCCAGTAAGTACTAGGGCGTAGCCACCCCGAGCCCCACCACCTCAATGTCGCCGAAATGTTCGCTCTGGCGTGCATCGCACTCGCCGTTCTTGAGCAGCTCCAGGATTGCCAGGAAGGCGATGATGACTTCGACCACGGAGTGACAATCGCTAATAGCCCGGCGAAACGAGAACTTGCCACGGCGGCGCAGGCGCTCGCGGAAGTCGTTCACCCGGGCGTCGAGCGTCAGCGACTCCCGAGGGATGAGCGCAGTCAACTCCGCGGGCTTTCGGGCGAGGACCTCCAGCATGATAGAGAAGAGCCCTTCCACGGTAACCTCGTCGAGACCGGCTTCCGGGACCGGCGGCGGCGCTGGCGCCAGCCGCGGGTAGACCCGCAGGCCAGCCTGCTGG
Organism: Tepidiformaceae bacterium; assembly: GCA_041488155.1. Classification (GTDB taxonomy): domain Bacteria; phylum Chloroflexota; class Dehalococcoidia; order Tepidiformales; family Tepidiformaceae; genus JBGPOS01. The sequence continues at coordinate 19,055 of JBGPOS010000010.1, read as the reverse complement.
CGCTCCTGGAGGATGTCCGTCACCTCGCTGAACCGCCGGTACTCCACGAGGAGGTCGACCAGCTCGCGGCCGACGTCGTCTTCCTCGATGGCCTCCCGCAGCTCCTCCGGCGCCCTCGGCAGCAGCGCCTTCGACTTCAGGTAGATCAGCTTGGCCGCGATCGAGATGAATTCCGCAAGGGCGTGGGGCTCGATGCCATCGGCGCCCCGGATGGCCGTCAGGTACTGGTCGGTGACAGCAACGAGCGAGACAGCCGTGATGTCGAGGTCGTCTCGTTCGATGAGATGCAGGAGAAGATCGAGCGGCCCTTCGAAAACGGGCAGCGATATTTCGGGCATGACTCCCGGCGGGTCGACCGCCCCCCGCGCAGGCGCGCCCGTCCTGGTCTCGCGACCCTCCCCGTTATCGCGCCGCTGCAGGCGCTCCCACTCCCGAAAGCGTCCGCTCGACCACGGCAGCGATACCGGCGACCGACCGCATCATCCGGGCGAAACTTTCATATGTCAACGATTGCGCGCCGTCGCTGAGGGCGTGATCCGGGTTCGGATGCACTTCCACAATCAGCCCGTCGGCGCCCGCCGCGACCGCCGCCATCGCCACCGGCGCCACCAACCCCCACTTTCCCGTGCCATGACTCGGGTCAGCGACCACCGGCAGGTGGCTCAATTCCTTGACCAGTGGGATGGCGTTGATGTCGAACGTGTTGCGGTACGCCGTCTCGAAGGTCCGGATCCCGCGCTCGCAGAGGATCACGTTCGGGTTGCCCTGCGCGAGGATGTACTCTGCCGCCAGGAGCCACTCCTCGATCTGCCCGCTCATGCCTCGCTTGAGCATCACCGGCTTCTTCACCTTCCCGACCTCGTCGAGCAGGATGAAGTTCTGCATGTTCCTGGCGCCGATCTGGATGATGTCGGCGCACCTGGCGACCGCCTCGATGTCGCGGACGCTCATCAACTCGGTGATGACTGGCAGTCCGGTCTCCTTGCGCGCCGTTGCGAGGTAAAGAAGACCCTCCTCGCCAAGCCCTCGGAAACTGTACGGCGAGCTCCGGGGCTTGAACGCTCCTCCGCGCAGGATGTTGGCGCCAGCCGCCTTCACGGCCTTCGCCGTGCCGACGATGTGCGCTTCGTCCTCGATGGAACACGGCCCCGCCATGACGGCGAGTTCCGTCCCTCCGACACTGACGCCGAGGCCAACATCGATGACGCTGCTGGTTGGGCGAAACTCGCGGCTGACCAGCTTGTACGGCTTGGTGACGCGGTGCACCGACTCCACGTGGGGCATGGATTCGAACATGTCCTGGAGTTCGGGCGCGTCGGGGCCGATGACACCGATGATGCTGCGTTCGGTGCCGATCGAGAGGTGGGCCTGGCGGCCGGTCTCTTCGACCCGAGCGACGATCGCGTCGATGTCTGCGGGGCTGGCTTCAGGGGAAACGACAATGATCACGGGTTCAACTCCGTTAGCGTGCTGTTGAGTGTGTGCTCGAATTGAGGTCCGGTCGCAGCGCGCCCGCGCCGCGGATGTAGATATGTGTAACGTCATGGGCTCCCTTATCCGTATTCACGTGGAGCAGGATGCGCAGGCATAAGGGCAGGCTGCCCGGGACGGTCATTTCGTGGCCGCAAAGAAGCGGCACGAACGTCCATCCCATCTGGCGAGCCGCCACGGCCGGGAATTCGGCATTGAGGTCCGGGGTGGTCGTGAAGAAAGCCGAAGCAACATCCTCAGCGAGGATGTCGTTGGCTTCGATCATGGTCGTGAGCAGTTCACGAGCAGCTTCGACGATGTCGTCCTTGCTGTTCTTGCTAACGGTGGTTGCACCACGGATGCCACGAACCGGCATGGCGCGCAGGTCCTTTCTCCAGGGGATTAAAAGGGTAGGGTGGAAGGCGCGGCGGGCGCGCTACAGGCCAAAGGCCCCGGCCGCCGGGCTCCCATAGACGCGGCCCACGTGGGGCCCGCGCCACGCCCAGCGGCGCTCGCATCCCTCACGTTGGGCCGTGTCCACCTGCCCGTTGGCGGCCGGTAACATTCTCCACGAACTCCTTGACGCGCGCGGCGGCTGAATCTCCGCCTTCGGCATCAATGGCCCCGATTATAGCAGACCCGATCACAGCAGCATCGGCGATCCGCCCGATCGCCTCCACGTGCTCCCGCGTGGTGATGCCGAAGCCCACCGCCAGCGGCAGGTTCGTGTGCCGCCGCACGCGGGCCAGGAACTCCGGCAGTTCTGCCGGCATCACCGCGCGCTGGCCCGTCGTGCCCGTGACGCTGACGCAGTACAGAAACGCGTCCGCGATCGGTGCGAGCTTTTCCAACCGGTCGTCCGAGGTCGTCGGCGCGACCAGCGGGACGAAGCTCAGGTCGTGGGCGCGACAGGAAGCCAGGAACGAGCCCGCTTCCTCAGGTGGAAGGTCGACCACGATGAAGCCATCAGCGCCGGCCGCCTGGGCGAGGGCCGTCGTCCGTTCCTCGCCGAGCGCGAGGATCGGGTTGTAGTAGCCCATGAAGAGCACCGGCGCCTGGAGTCCCTGTGCGCGCGCCGTCGCTACAAAGCCGAAGCAATCTTCAAGGGTGACCCCCTGCGCCACCGCCACGTGATTCGCGTGCTGGATCGTCGCCCCATCTGCGAGCGGGTCAGTGAACGGCACGCCGAACTCGATGACGTCCGCTCCCCCGGCCTCGAGCGCAAGCAGCACCGGCACGGTGTCCGCAGGGGTCGGATAGCCCCCTGTGACATAAGGGGCGAAGAGCGGGCGCCTCTCCTCCTGGGCGCGTCGGAACAGTTCTCGGAGGCGTTTTGACATCGGTCAGGACCCCGCGAGGAGCAGCGCGAAGCTCGTGAAGTTGAACAAGAGGTGGAACAGCATGCTGTCCCAGAGGCTGCCCCGCGCCCAGTAGAGGTAGGCCATGATGATTCCCACGCCGAAGTACGGGATGATGCTGCCGGGGTCGAGATGCGCGAGCGTGAAGAGCGCCGCCGAGACCGCCGCCGCTGGCCAGAATCCCCAGCGCAGGAGCCCGCCAAAGACCAGACCCCGGAAGAAGAACTCTTCCGAGATCGGAGCGGCGATCACGGCCAGCACGAATCCCATGGCGAGCGCCGTATCGTCGCGCGTTAGTGCGCCGGGGAGCGTGCTCTGGGGCTTCAGGAAATCGATCCCCACCGCCGTCACAGCAATGGCGTACGCCGCCACGAGCGAATAGGCGGCGAAGACTCCAACCGCCGGGCGCCAGAGGGCCCTCAACCGGAAGCGGTCCAGGCCGAAGGACTGCACCAGCCCTCGGAAGCTCTGCCGCGAAGCCCCCCCCACGACCGCAACCAGCAGTACCTCGTAGAAGAGCGTCGTCGCGAAGCCAATCTTGACGCTCACGATGTCCGCGAGGATCTCTGGAGGTCTCGGGAGCGGCTGGTTGTCAGCAGCAGCTCGCAGTCGCTCGTCGGCGTATCGCGCCACCGCGCCGGCCCTCGTGAACGTATCGCCTATGTCGGAGACCCTGCCCCGGTCGTAAACAAGGACGATGGCGACGTAGAGGCCGTTGATGAAAATGAAAAGCGAAATTGCGATCCCAGTCGCCACAAGGACCTGCTTCGGCCCCCACACCATGGGGCGAAGCCGCGCGGCTCCGGCCACCCCCGTGGAGGTCAGAGCGTCACCCCAAGCGCTGCCGCCACCGTGTGCATGTCCTTGTCCCCGCGGCCGCTGAGCCCGATGAGGAGGTCCTGGTCGGGCCCCAGCGAAGCCGCAACCCTCATGGCGTGGAAGATCGCATGCGAAGGTTCGAGCGCGGGGATGATGCCCTCGCTTCGCGTAAGGGCCTGGAATCCTTCGAGGGCCTGGAGGTCGTCGACCGCGACGTACTCCGCCCGCTCGGTCGTCTTCAACCACGAGTGTTCCGGCCCCACACCCGGGTAGTCGAGCCCGGCAGAGATGCTGTGCGTGTCGAGGATCTGACCGTGGGCGTCCTGGAGGAGGTAAGTGCGCGTGCCGTGGAGCACCCCCGGGCGCCCCGCGACCAGCGTCGCGGCGTGTTTCCCGGTTCCGACGCCTTCGCCCGCGGCCTCGACCCCAATCAGCCGCACCGGGTCATCGAGAAACGGGTGGAAGAGCCCGATGGCGTTGCTCCCGCCGCCAACGCAGGCGATCGCCACGTCCGGCAGCTTGCCAGCCTGTTCGAGCATCTGTACCCGCGCCTCCCGGCCGATCACCGACTGGAAGTCCCGCACGATGGTCGGGAACGGGTGCGGACCGATGGCAGAACCGATCAGGTAATGGGTAGTGCGGACGTTCGTGACCCAGTCCCGCATCGCCTCGTTGATTGCGTCCTTCAGGGTACGGCTCCCCGTATCGACGGGGACAACGGTCGCGCCGAGCATCTTCATCCGGAACACGTTCAGCGACTGTCGCCTGATGTCTTCCGTCCCCATGTAGACGACGCACTCGAGGTTCATCATCGCGCATACCGTCGCCGTGGCGACCCCGTGCTGCCCTGCGCCGGTCTCGGCGATGATCCGCGGCTTGCCCAGCCGTCGCGCCAGCAGAGCCTGGCCCACCGCGTTGTTGATCTTGTGGGCCCCCGTGTGCGCAAGGTCCTCGCGCTTGAGCCAGATGCGCGCCCCGCCGCACTCCCGCGTCAGCCGCTCGGCGAAGTAGAGGGGCGTCGGGCGTCCAACGTAGTGGCGGTTGAGGTATTCGACCTCTGCCTGGAACGCCGGGTCGCGCCGGGCCGCTTCGTAAGCTGCTTCGAGCTCTTCGTGGGCGCCAACCAGGACCTCAGGGACGTAGCGTCCACCGAATTCCCCGAAGCGCGATGGCAGTCCCTCAACGCCCAACGCCCGCTCCTTTTGCTGCGTGGATGAAGGCCCGGATCTTCTCCATGTCCTTCTTGCCCCTGGTCTCGACGCCGCTGGAAACGTCGACGGCCCACGGCCCAACCGCTTCCACGGCGGCCCCGACGTTCTCCGGCGTCAGGCCGCCCGCCAGGAAGATCGGCCAGCGTGCCGCCACCTCGGCCGCGATCGACCAGTCAAACGACTCGCCCGTGCCGCCGCGGGCCCCCGCTGAAGCGGTGTCGAGCATCACCCCCGCTGCAGTTCCCGCCGCGGCCCTGTCGTAGATGTCGTAAGCCGACATTCCCTCCGCGACGTGCACAGCCCAGACCACGGGTCGCTCGACCCGGGACACGAACTCAGCGTTCTCGCCACCCGAAAGCTGCACAAGATCGAGCCCGGCGGCATCGGCGATGTCGTTCACCTCGTGCAGCGACTGGTCCGCGAACACGCCGACGATCAGCGGCCGCCAGCGCGCCAGCGCCTGTTCGATCGCATCATTCCAGACGCCGTACCAGCTGGCCGCCGAGACCTCGCCCCGAGCCGGTCCATCGAAGGCGGCGAGGGGCCCGTGCTGGCTGGCCGCCCGAAGCGCTTCGATCGTGTCGTGGCATTCCTGGGGCGTCACCCGCCGCTTCGATTCGGCGAACATGAGTCCGATGAAGTCAGCGCCCGCCTTTGCGGCTTCGAGGGCCGTTTCGGGATCGCGCACGCCACATATCTTGACGCGCGTCATGAACCCGTCAGCTCCCGGATCATGGCGGCCGGGTCGGCCGCTGCCATCAACGCTTCGCCCACGAGCACGGCGCTCGCGCCCACCCGGGCAAAACGCTCGACGTCGGCGCGCGTGCTGATGCCGCTCAGGGCCGCCAGCAGCGTCCCCGGCGGCACAAGCCCGGCGAGCCGGTCCGTGGTCGCGAGATCCACGGTGAAGCTTCGGAGGTCGCGGTTGTTGATGCCTATGACGGCGGCGCCGGCCTGGACAGCACGCTCCATCTCGGCGGCATTGTTCACCTCGACCAGCGCTTCCATCCCCAACGCGTCAGTGCAGGCGAGGAGTCGTTCGAGCGCCGGTTGATCGAGACACGCGACGATGAGCAGCACCGCGTCCGCTCCGTAGGCGCGCGCTTCCAGCACCTGGTAGTCATCGACGATGAAGTCCTTGCGAAGGATCGCCGGGCGGCCGCCCCCCAGGCCATCGACCGCATCGCGCACGGCGCGCATGTCGGCCAGGGAACCCTTGAACCATGAGGGTTCGGTGAGCACGGAAATCGCTGCCGCTCCGCCCGCCGCATAGCACGCGGCCTGGGCAGCGGCGTCAATTCCCGGGGCGATGTCGCCCTTGCTTGGCGAGGCCCGTTTAATCTCCGCGATCACTGCCATCGGTGCGGCCGCTCGCAGGCGCGTCCCGAAGCCGATCACAGCCGGCCCTTCAGCCGCCATCGCTCTCAGCGTGGCGACAGGGGTTGCAGCCCTCGCGGCCCGCACGTCCTCTCGCCGCTGGGCCACGATCGTCTCCAGGATGGTCGCTTCAGCCACCGGCCAGCTCCTGCGTCAGCGCCACGTACTGATCGAGTACCTCTCGTGCCCTGCCAGAAGCGATCGCTTCAGCCGAAAGCCTTGCGCCCGACTCGAGGTCGGGTGCGAGCCCCGCCACGTAGCACGCGGCCCCGGCGTTGAGCAGGACGAAGTCGGTCACCGGGCCTTCGGCGCCGTCGAGCACACCGAGCAGCTTCCCCGCGTTCTCATCCGGCGCCCCGCCAAGCACGGTCGCAAGCGGGTGCTCCGGTAGCCCGAAGTCGGCTGGCCGGATACCGCGCTGCTCGATCCCCCCGTCCGCGATCATCCAGGTGTGCGTCACGCCCGACGGGCTGATTTCGTCGAGTCCATCGGCAGAATGCACCACCATCGCCCGATGCATCCCTCGAAGAAGCAACGCCTCCGCCATCAACGGCGCGAGGTTGAGCGCCCCCACGCCAGCGAGCTGGCCGCGCGGCTTCGCCGGGTTCGTCAACGGCCCGAGCATGTTGAACAGGGTGCGGATGCCGAGCTCCCGCCGCGGCCCCGCGACGTGCCGCATGGCAGGGTGGAAACGCTGTGCGAACAGAAATGCGAAGCCGCAACTCTCGATCGCCCGCGCGGCCTGCTCGCCGCTCAAATCGGTGCGCGCCCCTAGCGCCTCGAGGATGTCGGCGCTACCGCATCGCGACGACATCGCCCGGTTACCGTGCTTTGCAACCCGCCCGCCCGCCGCTGCCACCACGAACCCCGCTGCCGTGGAGACGTTGAACGTGTCGATCCCGTCGCCGCCGGTGCCGCAGATGTCGATTACGTCTTCGATCGGCACCGGCTCCGCGTGTGATTGCATGACGCGCGAGCAGGCGGCGATGACTTCGGCCGTTTCTCCCCGGATCCGGAGCGCCGCCAGGAAGGCGCCGATCTGAGCGGGCGTCGCCGACCCCGTCATGATCGCTTCCATCGCCGCCGCTGCCTGGCCTCCGTCGATTGAGCCCTGCTCGACGAGCGACCGGATGACGTCCTGCATCACCATCTGCCGCCCTCCAGGGCCAGGAAGTTCGCCAACAGCTCCTTGCCGTGCTCGGTCGCGATCGACTCGGGGTGGAACTGGACCCCCTCCACCGTCAACTCCTTGTGGCGTACCCCCATGATGACGCCGCTCTCCGACTTCGCCGTGACGTCAAGATCCTTCGGTTGGGTGTCCGGCGTCCCCGCCAGCGAATGGTAGCGGACGGCGTGGAAGTCGTTGGGAAGGCCGGCGAAAACGCCCCGCCCGTCGTGATGGATAGTCGAGGTCTTCCCATGCTTAATCTCGCCCGCGCCAGCGACGGTGCCGCCGTAGATGTCGTAGATGCACTGGTGGCCGAGGCAGACTCCCAAAACGGGCACCTTCCCCGCGAACTCGCGGATAACGTCCCGCGAAATGCCCGCATCGTCGGGGTCTCCGGGGCCCGGCGAAATGACCACGTGGTCGGGCGCCAGCCGCCGGCACTCCTCAATCGTCACCTGGTCGTTGCGATACACGACGACATCGGCCCCCATCTCCGCGAGGTACTGGTAGAGGTTGTACGTGAAGCTGTCGTAGTTATCGATGAGCAGCGTGACCATCAGTCGAGGGCCTCCTCCGTGTCCAGGTCGGCGACCACTTCTCGAAGGGCGGTCGCCAGTTCTTCGGGGGTGACGCCGTAGCCCCTCCGGTCGAGCTTCAGCTTGCGCGCGAGATAATCCGGCTCAAACGAAACGCTCGACCGCAGGTCAAGCGGGTAACTCGTGCCCGGCTCACCCATGATTGCCACCAGGAAATAGCCGTCGCCCGCCATGCGCGTGAACGACGCCGCCTCCCGCACCAGCGGCACAAGCACGAGATCCACGCCTCGGACTCGATAAAAACGCACCCCGAGATGGGCGACGTGCTTCGCCAGGGTCGTCAAGCCGCCCCTCCCTTCCCGTTCGCGTGGGCGAAGAACAGGCTGAGCACATCCGCGGGGTGCCGGGCGAGGTGCTGAGGCGCGGCGTCGCGCAGCAGTTCCTCGTCGAGGGTCCCCCACGTCGCCGCGATCGAAAGGCAGCCAGCGTTGTGCGCCGCGAAGATATCCGCCGGGCTGTCCCCGACGAACGCGACCATCGCCGGGTCGTCGAGGCACATGCGCGACAGGGCTTCGAAGATCGGCTCAGGGTCGGGCTTGTGGCTCTCGGTGTCGTCGTGGCCAACAACAGCCTGGAAGAACTCGAGGATACCCGTCTGTCCGAGTTCTTCGGTGGCTCCCCACGACGTTTTGGAAGTGACAACGGCCATCGGCACGCCCGCCTCAAGGCATTGGGCAAGCACCTCGCGGATTCCTTCGTAGGGACGGATGTCGCGAGGTGCGCCGTAATAGTGCTCGCGATACACCGAAGTAAACCGCCGGTAGTCGTCACCCATCAGGCGCTGCCCGAGTTCTTCAAGGGTGTGTCCGCGATGCGATCGCCAGAGAGCCAGCGGGTCGGTGCGCGTTCCCAGGCAAGTCTCGTAGGCGTGGGCGAGCGAGCGCATCCGGGATGGAAGCGTATCCAGCAGGGTGTCGTCCAGGTCCCAGAGGATTGCCGTCATTCGAGCTTCCCAGGCCGCGCGATGTTGCGCGTCGCGAAGACCTCTTCCATCACCGGCCACGCTTCGAGTGCTGCGGGGAATCCGGCATAGATCGCTACCATGCGCAGCGTTTCAATCACCTGATCGGGGCTGGCGCCGTGGTTGAGCGCACCGTTGATGTGGGATCGCAGCGGCCCGGACCTGCCGCCTTGGGCTGCAAGCATCGCCACCACCTGGAGGCTCTTCGTCCGGCGGTCCACTGCCGGACCCGTCCAGAAGTTGCCGATCGCCTCGACCACATCGCCGGCCAGCTCGGGGTACTGGCGGTAGGGCCGGGCCTCGACTGCAGCCGGGTCGCCCCCGGTAAGCGTCCCAAGGACGTCGAGTCCACCCGCGCGCCCGCGCAGCGCCGGGACCCTGCCGGACTGCTCTGGCACGAACGCCCCGCCTAGCGCTTCGAGGATCCGATTGCTCTCATCGATTGGCGCCCGCAGGCCGAACTCTTCGAGCACCGCCTGGCGGACGACCTCATCCATCGCCATCGCCTCGATCGCTTCGAGCCCAAACCAGCCCGTCCCCGCGCCCTCCGCCACAGGCTCGCCCGTCCATTCGCTCGGTGCGTAGATGTTGTAGACGGTCTGACCTTCCTCTGCGGGGAGGTAAATCGTCCGGACGAAGTCGTCCTCGATCGCCGGCGCGTTGACCCAAAGCGCCGAGAGGATCGCGTCCATGCCGGCGTCCACGTCAGCATGGCTGGCGAGCAGAGGCCCCCCCGGCAACTCCCACGGGGCGTCAGGCGCGGGCCGCACGAGGAACATGCAATCGTCACGCAGGACGATGGCCGCCAGGTGGATGTGCTGCTTCATGTCGTCCTCAGGGCGAGCGTAGCCAGCACGCTGAGCAGGAGGATGCGCACAGACGGCGGGATCCGGACTAACGCCAGAGCTCCCTCATCGAGCCAGCGCCCCAGGCCCTCGGCAACATCGCCGTCCCACTCCCACACCGTGTAGAAGCCGGAAAAGCGCTCCACTCGCTCCCCTGGGTGCTGGTAGAGGAACGCCCCCTGCGCCCAAATGGCCCTCGCCACTATCCCGAGCTGGTCGAACAGGTGGGCCCGTAGTTCGCCCTTGCGGTCGTCGGCCAGCGGAGGGAAGACCCCGCCCGGGAGCCCGCACCCACCCGGATAGTCGGCGAGAAAGATGCGCCCGTCCTTCACCAGGATGCCGTACACGCACTCCGGACGAGCGTCGCTCACGGTCGTACCCCGGCTGGCGCTGGCAGGCTAATGCCCTCGCAAAGTTCGACGATCTCCTCGCGCGCCTCACGAAACATTCGAAGCTCGCCCAGGCCGTCCAACGAGAACCAGCCGCAGCCATCCCACGAAGCCGTCCGCCCAGAAGGCTCTCCTTCCCACGAAACGAGTTGCACCACCGTGTCCGGCCCGCGTTCGTCCCTGAACGGCGACGGTTGGGGCAGCCGGCGCAGCAGCCGCGTGTCCCCCGCTCCCACCTTGAGGAGATCCCGAGCGATGCGGCGCGCAGCGACTGGAGGCGTCTCGGGCGGCTGCAGAGGGCCGCCCGGCAAGGTCCAGGTGCGAGGAAAGAGCCCGCCCCCGCCGCGCCGCACCAGCAAGACCCGCTCCCCGTCCCAGAGGACGACAGAGACGCTCTCCCCGCCGCGCTTGGTCCGGAGCGACATCCTAGCCGTACCCCAGGCTGCCGGTGCGCAGCTCCGCCGCCGCGATTTCGGCCTGGTCGATCGCCCGGTTGAGGGCGCGCATCTTGTTCATGCTCTCCTGGTACTCGGTGGCAGGCACGGAGTCATAGACGATTCCCCCGCCCGCCTGGAGGTAGGCAACCCCGTCCTTCATCACCATTGTCCGGATAGCGATGCACGTGTCGAGGCTGCCTGCGAAGCTGGCGTAGCCCACCGCCCCGGCGTAGACGCCCCGCCGCTCGCCTTCCAGTTCGGCGATGATCTCCATCGCCCGTACCTTCGGTGCCCCGGACACCGTCCCCGCCGGGAAGATGGAGCGGAAGGCGTCGAAGGCGGTCTTCCCCTCTCGCAGCTTTCCCGAAACGTGGGAGACGATGTGCATGACGTGCGAGTACCGCTCGACTTTCATCAGCGAGTCGACGTTGACCGTCCCGGCCTCCGCGATGCGGCCCACATCGTTGCGCCCGAGATCGACAAGCATGATGTGCTCGGCCAGCTCCTTCTCGTCCGAGAGAAGCTCGACCGCGAGCCGTTCGTCTTCTTCGGGTGTGGCCCCGCGCGGTCTTGTCCCCGCGATCGGGTGGTTCGTCACGATTCCATCCTCGACCCGGACCAACAACTCCGGCGAAGCGCCGACGATCTGGAAGTCGCCCATATCGAGATAGAACATGTATGGCGAAGGATTCACCGTACGCAGTTGCCGGTAGATGTTGAACGGGTGGACGGCGGTTTTTCGGGCCAGCCGCTGCGAAGGGACCGCCTGGATGACCTCGCCGCTAATGACGAAGTCCCGGATCCGCTCGACCATCAACTCGTAGCCCTCGCGCCCCACGTTTGACTCTGCCCTGCCGTTCGTCCGCAGCACGGCGGAGACCTCCTCGACGGGCAGTGAGACCGTGGGGTTGGCCAGCCGTTCGACAATCTCGTCGATCGTGAACGCCGCCTGCCGGTAGGCGGCTTCGATGTCGCCGTCGAGGCGGCAGTGCGCGATAACCTTGATCGTGTGGTGGATGTGGTCGAACACCACCATCGAATCGCAGAACAAGAACATCGCCTCAGGCAGCCCCAGCGGGTCTGTCTGTTCGCGCGCCATGCGCGGTTCGAAGTGCCTGACCGCGTCGTAGCTGACATAACCGATGGCGCCGCCCGTGAACGCAGGCAGGCTATGCTCCGTCACGGCCTTGAACCGGGAAAGCTCCTGTTCAAGCGGTAGCAGAGGGTCGCCATTGTAGTCGCAACCCGGCCCTGTCTTGAGCACGCGATAAGGCTGGGTGCCGATGAAGGAATAGCGGGCCAGCCGCTCCCCTCCCTCTACCGATTCGAGAAGGAACGAATACGGCCCCTGCCGCACCTTGAGAAAGGCCGAGACCGGCGTTTCGAGATCAGCCGTGACCTCACGGTAGATGGGCACGAGGTTGCCATCGCCCTTGGCGGCCAGCGCCCGCACTTCTTCCAGCGTTGGTCTCAGCATCAGTATTTCCCCAGGTAATCAAGGTCGAGGGCGTCTCGCACCATGCCCATCGTCTCCTGCGCGATGGCGCGCCCCTGGTTCGTGCCGTATTCAAGCGCCTCTCGCACGAGCTTCATGTTCGATTGGTACCTCGCGCGGCGCTCCCGGATGGGGTCGAGGAGGCCGTTCAGGGCCACCGCCAGCTTCGCCTTCACCTCAATGTCGCCCACGGCCCCTTTGACGTAGCGCTCCTTGAGGTCTGCGACCTCGAGCACATTGGTATTGAAAGCGTCGTGGTACATGAACACTGGGTTCTCCTCCACGTGGCCCGGGTCCGTCGCCCGAAGCCTGGTCGGGTCGGTGTACATCCGCCGGACCTTTTCCGTGACCGTCGCCGCGTCGTCCTTCAGGTAGATCGCGTTGTTCAGGGACTTGCTCATTTTCGCCTTGCCGTCGATGCCCACCAGCCGCGGGACGCGACCCACGAGTCCCTCCGGTTCCGGGAACACCTCCTTGAACTGGCGATTGAAGCTGCGGGCGACTTCGCGCGTGAGCTCGATGTGGGGCAGCTGGTCCTCGCCCACTGGCACCAGGTGGGCGCGCGGCATCAGGATGTTCGCCACCTGCATAATCGGGTACGTGAAGAACGCGACCGGAACCGACTTCTTGCCGAAGTCCGCCATCTCGGCTTTCAGCGTCGGGTTCCGCTGAAGTCTGCCGAGCGGCAAGAACCAGCTGAGCCAGAGCGTGAGCTCGGCGTGCTCGGGCACGAGGCTCTCGATGACGAAGTGGCCGCCCTCCGGGTTCAGCCCGACCGCCAGCCAGTCCAGCGCCACCTCCCAGACCGACTCTCGTACCCGGGCGATGTCGTCCGCGTAGTCGGAGACCTGGTAGTCCGCGATCAGGAAGTAGCACTCATAGTCGTTCTGCAGGCGCACCCAGTTTTCGAGCGCGCCCGCGTAGTGGCCGAGGTGCAGGGCGCCCGTCGGCCGTATCCCCGTGAGGATCCGTTTGCGTTCGATCATTGCGGCCCTCCGTGCGGCCGGGGCGGCGGCACATTCCGCCCAGAGATTGGAGCAGCGGTCCGGACCGGCGGTCGCGATCCCTGCCCCGGGCCGCGGTCGATCGCCCGGAGCATCGCGCTCAGCTGGCGCGCGGCCTGCTCGGCAAGGTCAAGCTCGTTGCCAAAGACCGAGTCCTGTTCGTTGGTCACCGCCGCAAGGATGTGGAGCCACGCCCGGCATTGGGCCAGAGCCCCCCGCGCATCGCGGTAGAGTCCGACCTGTCCCGGGCCTTCACGCGTGCTGCCTTCCGCGATGAGCGCACAGGCGAGTCCCGCTTGCTCGAAAGCGTGCTGCTGCGCATCCGCCGAAGCCTTCAGGTTCGAGCCCGTCTTGTAGCGGCCGACCCCCGCCGCGAGCTTGATCGCCGTGTTCCAGGCTTCCACGTTCTGGTATTCGAACTCGGGCATCAGGCGGCTCCCTTCAAGTCGTAACATCCGTCCAGGAAAGTAAGCAGGCAGTCGCAGGCCGCCTCGGTCGCGGCCACCACCGCGTCTTCGTCGTCGCAACTCTCCGCGATCGCTTCGATCTCTGCTCCCGCGTGCGAAATGTCGGAGACGAGGTGCACGGAGAAGAACTCGAACTGGCTCGGCTTGAATCCGTACTTGTCGCTCAGCCCTTTGATGTTCTGCCAGGCGATGTCAGGGACCTGGCCCTCGAACGCGAACAGCGTCGCCAACGCCTCCGCCGGAGCCGATTCGCGCGAGACCCGCCCGAAATGCTCGATCAACGCCCTGGTCTCAGGCCGAAGCCGAGCCCGGATCACTTCGTCTGGTCCCACGCCCAGTGCCCGCGCGAACTCGAGCCAGAGCGCGGGATGATTCCTCGGCCCGTGCTCCTCGTCCCAGAGGTTTTCCAGGAGGATCTGGCGCACCCGGGGCGAGTCACTGCGAGCGTGGATCGCGCTGAGGAAGCGCGGGAAGGCCGCTTCGAAGTGATAGTACTGGCGAGCGAACTGGCGCAGCCTCTCGGTCGCCAGTACCCCTTCACCCCATTCCCGGTAGAAGGAATGTTCGAGCATCGGACGCCGCGCGAGCACTCCGCGGATGCGCGACTCGAGGTTCGCAGATGCCTTCGTCGTCTTCACGGTATCTCCGGCAGGCCCTTCATGGCTTCTCGGACCTTCTCCGCCGGGTAGTGGTCATCGATCAGCCGGCCGGCGAGATAGTCGTCGTACGCCTGGAGGTCGAGCAGGCCGTGTCCGCTCAGGTTGAAGAGGATGGTGCGCCCTCGCCCGGCCTCCTTCGCCTCGAGTGCCTCGTCGATCGCCGCCCGGATCGCGTGGCTGCTCTCGGGCGCCGGGATGATTCCCTCCGTTCGAGCGAAGAGGGTCGCCGCCTCGAAGCAGGGGTTCTGGGGATAGGCCTTCGCCTCGAGGTAGCCCTCGCTATAGAGCTGGCAGATGAGCGGCGCCATCGCGTGGTAGCGCAAACCGCCCGCGTGGATCCCCGGCGGCATGAACGTGTGGCCGAGCGTGTACATCTTCATGAGCGGCGTAAGGCCCGCGGTGTCGCCGAAGTCGTACCGGTATTCGCCCTTCGTCAGGCTCGGACACGAAGCAGGCTCAACCGCCAGGAACCGGGTCTCACGCTTGCCGTCGAGCTTGTCCTTCATGAAAGGGAAGATCAGCCCCGCGGCGTTGGATCCACCCCCCGCACAGCCGATCACCACATCCGGGTACTCGCCCGCCATCTCCATCTGCTTGATCGCTTCCTGGCCGATCACTGTCTGGTGCAGCAGGACGTGGTTGAGGACGCTGCCTAGGGAGTACTTGGTGTCCTCGCGCATCGCGGCGTCTTCCACCGCTTCGCTGATCGCGATCCCCAGCGAGCCGTTGCTCTCCGGGTCGGCCTTCAGCACAGCCCGCCCCGCGTTCGTATCAGGGCTCGGGCTCGGCACCACGTTGCTCCCCCAGACCTGCATCATCGACCGCCGGTACGGTTTCTGGTCGTACGAGATCCGGACCATGTAGACCTTGGCTTCGATGCCGAAGATGTTGCAGGCGAAGGCAAGCGACGAGCCCCATTGCCCCGCGCCGGTCTCGGTCGCGATCCGCTTCACGCCTTCCTGCTTGTTGTAGTAGGCCTGCGCGACCGCCGTGTTGGGTTTGTGCGAGCCCGAGGGCGAGACCCCCTCGTACTTGTAGTAGATGTGCGCCGGCGTCTCCAACGCCTTCTCCAGGGCGGTCGCGCGGATCAAGGGCGATGGCCGCCAAATACGATAGATTTCGCGCACCTCGTCCGGAATCGCGATGTAGCGCTCCGCACTGACCTCTTGCTTGATCAGTTCCATCGGGAAGAGCGGCGCCAGCGCTTCTGGCCCGACCGGCTGATGAGTCGCGGGATGGAGAGGCGGCGCCGGCGGGTTCTTCAGGTCCGCGCAGATGTTGTACCAGTGCGTCGGGATCTCGGATTCGGGGAGCAAAAACTTCCTGGTCGTGCCCATGGTGCGTGCCTCCGGTGTGCCTTTTCCAAAACAAAGAACCCCTCGCCAAAGGACGAGGGGTCTCGTGGTGCCACCTTTGTTCCCCGGTGCGTAGGCGCCGAGGCACTCTTTTCGGCCACCCTTCGCGCCAACGGCAGGAGGGCCTGGGCTCTGCTAACGGTGCCCACTCCGTCGGCTTCTACTTACCTTTCGGGTTCGAAGCCGAAGCTCCCGGGCCCATTCACCTGTCGCGCTGCCGCCGGGCTCTCACCGTTCCCGGCTCTCTGGAGGCTCGCCTGACGGGCTACTCTTCCCGATCGACGCTTCTCACTATATTCAATTGTTGTCGCACAACGTAGCCCGGCGCTGCTTGGGGTGTCAAGAGTCGCGCACCCGAGTCACCGGCGCGAGTCACTGGTCCAGCCATGCCTCAGAAGACACACCGGCCTGCCTGAGTATGCGCCCAAGAAGATCAGGGCTGATGTCGCCGCGATGAGGATTCGGGACCAGGATTCGGCTCTCTCCCCGAACAAGGAATTGGTGCTTGCCGCCCGAGAATGGCCCTTCAAAGCCGAGCTGTCGCATCCGGCGGACGAAGTCAGACCTCGATACGGGGGCCAGCCCCGGCACTCAGGCGACCTGCCCCACCGTGATTTCGATCCCGTCGATTGGTGGGAGCCGGTGGTGCATCGAGATGCCCAGGACGACCCACTCTTCGAGCACTTCGGCTAGCTGGTAGCGGCACTCTTCGAGCGTAGTGCCGGTGGCGTACACGCCATCCAGGCCCGGGATTTCAGCGTAGAACTGGCTGTCGTCTGCGAGGAGGTCATACATCGCGCGGTGCATGGCGGCCGCGAGGTACTTGCTGAGCATGGCTCTCGCAGTATACCCCACCCTCTCGCAACTCTTGGCCCTGCGTGCGAACCGCTGCCGCAGCCAGTTCTCCACCCTCACGATCCTTTCGCGCTGACCTGGAACCGAGGTTAGATAGCGGCGCGTCCGCGAGTTGAGGGCCTCCGCCGTGGAAGTCAGAGTAGGAATGGTTAGATTCCGTCCGGGCGCAATGCGAATGAAAGTATCCTCGAAAGGTCAGGTAACCATCCCCGCGGACATTCGCGAGAGGTTGGGGCTGCTGCCAGAGAGCGAAGTCGAGTTCAAAGTCGTCGGCGGTGCCGTGCAGTTGCGGAAGGTTCCCGGCCGCCGGTCGCGCGGCCGCAGCATCGTTGGACGCCTTCGAGGGAGAGGAAGCGGCAAGCTGTCCACCGACGAGATCATGGCGCTCACCCGGGGAGACTGATGGCGACGGTCCTCGTCGACAGCGACGTACTGCTGGACATCTTCACAAACGATCTCGCGTGGGCGAGCTGGTCCGCCGACGCGCTCGAGCGCGTGGCCGAAGAGTCGCTGCTCGCTATCAACCCGATCATTTGCGGGGAGGTGTCACTCCACTTCGAAACCATAGAAGAGCTGGATGCGGCGCTCCCCGATCTGTTCGTGGAACGCCTGGAGCTGCCCTGGGATGCTGCCTTTCCCGCCGGTAGATGCTTCCTCGCCTATCGCCGAGCGGGCGGGACGCGCTCCGCTCCTCTGCCGGATTTCTACATCGGCGCGCACGCGGCCGTCGAGGGAATGCAACTTCTCACCCGCGACGCGAGCCGCTACCGAAGCTACTTCCCGAAGCTCGCGATCCTTGCTCCGTGACGTGTTGACGCCCTCAGGTCCCGGAATCACAATTGCTGCGCATTTGCCCCGTGGCGGGGTTAGCTTGCTGCGCGGAACTCCGCCAGGACACGTGTTACGCACCGCGTGAAGGAGGAGTCCGCTTGACCCAGAACGCAACCGCCGCACCCGAGCTTCGGCCGCTCGTGCCGCACCTCACCCTCGGCGAGAGCCGCGAGAAGGATTACCTGAACGGGAGCCGCTGCACGGGCTGCAAGACCCTCTACCTCGGTCCCCGGCTCTTCTGTTCTAAGTGCAGCAGCAAAGGACCGTTCGAATCTGTCCGCCTCAGCGACCACGGCGAAATCTACGTCTACTCGATCATCCACCAGGCGACCCCCTACGTGGAGGCGCCCTACATAGCCGCGATCGTCGACCTGCCCGATGGAGTGTCCGTCAACACCAACATCGTTGGCGTCGAACCCAAGCCCGAAAACGTCAAGTTCGGGATGAAGGTCAAGATGTTCACCGAAAAGGTATCCGAAGACAGGGAAGGCAATTCCTACGTCGCCTACAAGTTCAAGCCAGTCTAGGGCAGCGCCCCCTCGCGCATCCACGAAGGAGGAATCATGCGAGAAGTAGCAGTCATCGGTGTTTCAATGATCAAGTTCGGCCGGTATCCCGACCGGGACGTCGCCCAGCTCGCCGCCCAGGCAGGCATCGACGCCCTCAAGGATGGCGGCGTCCAGATGAAGGAGATCGAGTCGCTCTACAGCGGCAATCTCTACGCTACCAGCGGCTCCGGTCAGCGCATCCTCCAGCAGATGGGCCAGACCGGCATCCCCGTCGTCAACGTCGCCAATGCCTGCGCGACCGGCTCGACGGCCTTCCGCGAAGCCTACTTCGCCGTTGCTTCCGGCGCCTACGACATCGTCATGGCCATCGGCAGCGAACAGATGGGCAAGCAGGGCCTCCTCGGCTCCCGCGGCGATCAGGCCACCAGCCTCGAAGGCCGCGTCGGCTCCTACATGATGCCAGCCGTCTTCGGAATGGCCGGCATGGAGCACATGCGCGCCTACGGCACCCAGCAAGAGCACTTCGCGCTCGCCAGCGTCAAGAACCACTTCCACAGCACCGCGAACCCCCTGGCGCAATACCAGAAGGAATCGCCGCTTGACGAAGTCATGCAGGGCCGCACGATCGCCTACCCCAACACACTGCTGATGTGCTGCCCCACCGGCGATGGCGCCGCCGCGGCCATCCTCTGCTCGATGGACAAGGCCCGCCAGTACACGACCCAGCCCATCAAGGTTGCTGCCAGCGTCCTCACCAGCGACCCCTTCAGCGATCGGGACCTCACTCTTCCCGATATCAACACCCTGACCAAGAACGCGGCCAAGATCGCCTACGAACAGGCCGGGATCGGCCCCAAAGACCTCAGCCAGGTCGAGCTGCATGACTGCTTCGCGACCGCCGAGCTTCTGCACTACGAGAACCTCGGTCTCTGCGGTGAAGGCGAAGCCGCAAAGCACGTCGCCAGCGGGGCGCCCTGGATCGGGAACAAGATCCCGACCAAGTACCAGGAAGACGTCGCCCCGTTCCAGGACAAGACCTACAAGCCGTCAACCACAGCCGTGGTCAACGCCAGCGGCGGGCTGCTCTCCAAGGGCCATCCGCTCGGCGCCACCGGTGTGGCCAACATCGCCGAGATCGTCTTCCACCTGCGCGGCCAGGCCGGCGGCCGGCAGGTAGAAGGCTCCAAGGTCGGATTGGCCCACGTCATCGGCCTCTGCTCGGCCTGCACCATCAACATCCTGCAGAAGT
>JBGPOS010000009.1:0-72752 GCA_041488155.1 Tepidiformaceae bacterium | reverse complement strand
CTCCCCTCTCGTTCGCCTCCTCCCATCGAATCGCAGACGGGTCCCTTACGCTCATAGCCCGCGCCTTGCGCTGAACAGATCGTGGGCGTCCCTCGAGCGAGCGGCGCTGGCGCTGGCACCGTATCGGTCGACCATCGCTCGCGAGCGCCAACCCGCCAACCGCATCAGGTCACCCTCGCTGCCCCCATTCCGCAGGTAAAGGTGACTCATCGTGTGCCGAAATTTGTGTGGATTGATCGGAGGAATTCCCGCCTCCTCACAGCGCCGCTGCACCGTCCGATAGATTCCGCTCGCGAGCAGCCGTCCACGCTTCCCCAGCCAGAGGGCATCATCGTCGGCGTGCGGATGGCGGGACCGGACCAGAAGGTAGCGCTGGACGTCGCTGCGGGTTTCCTTCACGAACCGGATCAGCCGCGGCCGACGGCCCTTCGCCTGCATCACTCGCAACTCACGCTCGCCAAGGTCGATGTCGTCGAGATTGATCCCCGCCATTTCGGAGATCCGCAGGCCAACGTCGATGAAGAGGCCGATGATCGCCTTGTCCCGCCGCTCCTCGAAGCCCGAGCCACTGACGGCCTTAAGCAGGCGCTTGAGGTCACCTTCGGCGATGACGGGTACCATCTTCTCGACCACACGTGGCGGTTTCATCTTGGCCATCGGCGACTCGCGGATCTCATCCGTGTCCACGAGGTAAGCGAACAGACGCGAGACGCTCCGATAGCGCTGCAGCGCCGTCTGCGCCGTCAGCCCCTGGCCACCTTCCGTCTTCGGCCTCTGCATGTGGCGGAGCCACTCCACCAGATGCTCGCGCGTGACCCGCGTCGGGTCCGCCGGCATGCCCTGCCGGCGGAGGTAGTCGCCGAGCTGCTGGACGGCGATCCCGTAGGTCCTCTGGGTCATCGTCGCGGCGTTCACCGATTCCAAGTAATCCAGGAACAGCCTTGTGTATGCTAGCCAGGTGTCGCTTCTGGTCGTGGCGGGTGGGTTCGTGGTGATGGTCACGCGGGTTCTTCCTTCGTCGGTGGGTGCGCGAAAGTTATCATGCCTACCATCGCCATTGCAAGCGCAGATCGGGAGAATGAACGTCAGATATCGTGCCTATCTACGTTCATCTCCGTATTGCACTCGGTGCCCCCGTAGCTCAGCGGATAGAGCAGTGGTTTCCTAAACCATGTGCCCAGGTTCGATTCCTGGCGGGGGTACCAGCCAAACTGAATGATCTGTCCGCGGTGCGGCTCTCATTCGATTCTTTGCAACCATGACTCCGTCGCTTGTCTCCCGGCTTCGACGGGCAGTTAGAAGGGATGCCGATGCCCGCCAAGCCATCGGCGAGATTCGCGAGATTCGGCCGCGGTCCTCTCGACTGACGGTCGTTTTGTGAGCTATCTGGTCGATAGCGATCGCATGCCGGACTACCCGAGGGGCGCTAGGATTCCGTCGAACCCTTGAAACGCCCAGCCTCTCACCGTCTCTTCACCGGTCTCATCATGTGGAGAGCTCTACGAGCACATCTACTTCGACTGGATCCGTCCCGAGGGCGGCAACCGCTGGGCGCTTCCGCTGAGCCCTGCTCCGGACGAGCGATCTCGAGCGGTGTGATCGCCCGTACAGTCTTCGCTGTAGGTAAGGGTAAACGGGCCTATGGAAACTGTGTCTCCCTCGCCGAGAATCGCCCAGTCCACCGGGCGGCCGTTCATGGCGGTCGCCTGATCGGCCGCAAGGTGATGCAGCATGGTGCGGCCGTCACGATGCCACACGCGGGCGTGTAGGGGAGCAACCTCAGCGGCGACGGGGAGCACAATCTGACACGTGTGTTCGCTGCCGATGGTGACCGGCCCCGGGCCAAGATGAAAGACGGTAAGCTCTTTGCCATCCACGCCGAGGCCGAAGGTCGCTCGCCAGACTCCCGGCGGTAATGGGTCGGGGGTAGGCGCGCCCGGCGGCTGACTGTCGCCGGCGCTGAGCGGGACGCCTCGATGATGTCGCCTTCGCGCCATGAAAAGTGCCGCCAGGGTGAGCAACGCCAGCGAGGCAACAACTACGACGATTACGCGCGCGACGGATGATGAGGCCGCCTCGCTCTTCACCGGGACCCTGACCTCGGTCGGGGCGACCGATGTTGGCGCCGCGAGTGCGGGGGTGACGGCTGGCGGCAGGGTTTGGAGGGGCGCCCTCGGTGCGAGTGAAAATTGGGCAGTTCCCGTCGAGGCCGCGAAGCGCACCGAAATGATGCCTCCGCCCGTATCATTGGCAGCCGTAGCAGGAACATCAAACTCCACAATGTATTGACCCCTCAGGAGTGTACTGATTAAGGCATAAAGCGGCGGGATATCGGAAGCGCCACCGGCCTCGAAGAATCTCCCTCCGGTCGAGGTCGCCAGGTCGACCAGGAATGAGCGATCGAACGAATCGCCAACGCCAGCCGCGTAGAACACCGCCCCGCTCTTAGTAGCAGCGGCCGACGCCGCTTGGCGGGTGGCTAGCGAACGCCCACCAAAGTCCTCACCGTCGCTCAGCATGATTACGGTCCGGCGTTCAACGCCCGAATCGCGCGCGAGGCCGGCTGCCTGGACCGCAGCATCGTAAAGAGCGGTATCGCCGCCGGCCCTGAGTTCGGAGAGCGCCGCCTGAAGAGCCGGCTTCGACTGTGTTAACCCCTGAACGACACGGACCGTGGTTCCAAAGCTGATGATCGCCGCCCGATCCTGCGGTCCGAGCGCCGCGATCAGCGACGAGGCCGCCTCACGTACTCGGGAAATGGTATCGCCCGCCATACTGCCACTGACGTCGACCGCGAGCACGACCACGATCGGTACGGATGCATCCGTACGAGTGGTGACCGACCTCGCCGGGATGGTGCTGCCGCGCACCGAGATCGATACGTCGGCGGGCGAGGGCTCTCCGAGTGGACGTCCATCGCGCTCGGCCGTTAGCGTGACGCGTACGATGGGGAATTGCGATTCGTCGACGGAGGCGATCGAGACGATGACTTCTCCGTCCGCAGCGGTGCGTGCGGCAGGGAAGGCCGCCCACAGAACGAGCACTGACAGAACAAGCCAGCGCGCTGTGCACCGCGGCCACCACTGCCGGCTTGGCCGCGAGGCTATCTGATAAACATCCACGCCACTATCACCCCACCAACCAGAAAGGGCGTGAAGGCGATGGAATCGTCACGCTTCCGGAGGTCGGTTACAAGGACGGCCGCCGCGAGCATTCCGCCAACCACGAACGCCGCGCCGAACATGATGACCAGGCCACCAATGCCGACGGCTGCGCCGGCAAGAAAGGCGAACTTTGCATCGCCGAACCCCATGCTCCCTCGGCCGATTATCACCAGCACCGAAGTGACAAGCAGCGCAAGCACTCCGCCGATGAAAGAACCGATCACCGCACTTAACCCGGTCGCCGCCCAGGTGAGGGGAATGATCACCGCACCGGGGTAAACAATCGAGTTCGGCGCTCGCAGCGTCGCGGAATCATAGGCAGCGACGGCGACGAGCACGACCAGGGTCAGGCACGCGCTGAGTGTCTCCATGACCGTGAGAGGTCTATACAGGATGGCCAGGAGGCCGAATGCAAACAGTCCAGCACCGAGGATCAGCGCCGTCCGAGGGCTTCGAGCCGTCGGGAGAGACTCGGCCGAGAGCGTCATCAATTCTTTCCGCCGAGCCCTTGCACGAAGTCGACGAGGTTGATTATCGATGGGACAACGATGACGGCACCCATGGCGGGCAAGAAGAGGAGGACAAGCGGTATGGTCATCTTCACAGGGGCACGTTGTGCTCGCTCTCTCGCGCGCTGGGCTCGCACGGCGCGGAGATCCTCCGCTTGCCGCCGCATCACGTCACCCATACTCGTGCCCAATTCTTCGCCTTGGATGATGCTCGCCGCGAGCCCCACGAGGTCCGGCACGCCGGTCCGCTCGGATACGAAGGTCAACGCTTCTCGTCGCGACCGCCCAAGGCCGATCTGCCTGAGGTAAAGTGCGAAGGTGTCGGACAGCGGCCCACTGGTCCGCTCGGTGACCAGGCCGAATGCCGCATCGACGCCCATGCCGGCCTCGACACAGGTTACGAGCAGGTCCATCGCGTCGGGGAGCGATTGGACGATCTTGGTCTGGCGGTTCTTCACGCGCCGTCTCAAGACCGCGTACGGGAGGAGCGATGGGAACGGCAACAGTCCAACCGCGAGCACAAACATCTGTAAGGGAGTCATTTCAGGCCGCGCGGAGACGAGCCAGCCGAACGTGACGAAGCCCGTGAGCGCGACACACGCCCAGCTGACAAGGAATCCGGGCAACGACCAGGGTTCGTCGGCCATCGCGAGCATCCGGTCAATCGAACGTACGAAGTTCTGGGGCATGAGGCTGCCGATGCGGTTGCCAGTCCGCCGCAGCGCAGGCGCCAGTGATCGCTGGAAGAGGCTGCCTGAGAGTTGGCGTTCGCGGGTCAGGGCCGGTCCAGCGGGCAGGATGCGCCGGGAGATGAGGTCCTCCTTCGGCCGGAGCAGTTCCCAGGCCAGCAGCGACACTGCGGCGAAGACAATCACAAACACAAACGGCAACATCGCGGGACCTCCTGGATTCCGAGGCTAGATTTCGATGACCGCCATACGGCGGACGACGTAGATTCCCGCTACCTCGCAGACGGCTGCGAAGGCGAGCGCGAGATTGCCAACGGTTGTATGGATAAGCGCCCCGCCTATGTCCGGGCTGATAGTGATGAACAAGAGGGCGGTCAGCACAGGCAAGGCTGCGGTCAGATTCGCCTGGAGCATCTGTCGCGCGACTAGCACACGGATTTCACGTTGGATCTTGGCTCGTTCGCGGATAGTGTTGGAGACGTTGCCGAGGATCTCTGCGAGGTTCCCGCCCACGGTGCGCTGGATGATTACCGCGGTCACCGCAATGTCCAGGTCCGAGTTGCCCACGCGGGCGGAAAGAGCGCCGAACGCCTCGACGGGGTCTGCACCGAGCTGCAGGTCACGCAGCGCATTGGCCAGTTCGGGCCCCAGCGGCGCAGGGGTCTCGTCGGCGGCAAAGCCCAGCGACTGGAGGAGACCGCTGCCTACCCGGAGCGACTTGGCGATCCGCATCAGGGCGTCCGGAAGCTGAGCCTCAATCGCGACCATGCGCCTCTTTCGGCGCCGGGAGAGATACTGCCGGGGGAGCATCCATCCGAAGATCATCACCGGGAGACCGACAAGGAGGGACACGATGGCAGAGAATCCCACCAGTGTGAGCAGCGTCGCCGTCGCCACGGCGAAGCCGATGGCGAGAGCCAGTCGCAGCGCCAGGAACTCCTGCACGCGCCAATGAACTCCCGCACGGTCGAGTTCGAGCTGGGTGCGTTCACGCCCGCTGGATGAGAGCGGGAGGCGGCCGACCAAAGGAAAGCGCCTGGTTTCCTGCCGAAGGACACCTGCCGGGTTGAAGGCGATCGCGCGGCCCGAATCGAGGCGTGTCCGTACGGCCCGTCGGGGGCGCGCCCACTGCTGAACTGCAAAGAGCGTGCCGAGCGTGATTGAGCCGGCACTTGCAAGCGCGACAAGCAGAAGCATCGGTTCGATCACGACCACCTCGCTGTTTCGAAAATGTCGCGCTCCAGGTCGACTCCAAAAGAGTGCAGGCGTTCGACGAACTTGGGCCGGATGCCGGTAGCTCGCAAGGTGCCGAGGACCTTGCCGGTCGCGTCGATGCCGGTTTGCCGGAAGACAAAGATGTCCTGCAGTGTCACGAGGTGGCCCTCCAGGCCGGCGACCTCCGTAACCGCCACGACCCGCCGAGTCCCATCCGCCAGACGAGAGAGCTGAACGACGAGATGGAGCGCCGAAGCGATCTGTTCCCGGATGGCAGCGATTGGAAGGTCGAACCCGGCCAGCATCACCATCTGCTCGATTCGACTCAGGGCGTCGCGCGTCGAGTTTGCGTGCACGGTGGTGAGCGAGCCCTCGTGTCCCGTGTTCATCGCCTGGAGCATGTCGAACGCCTCGGATCCCCGGACCTCGCCGACGATGATGCGGTCCGGGCGCATGCGCAATGCGTTGCGGACGAGGTCACGCTGTGTGACCTCTCCCCTGCCCTCCAGCGAAGCGGGACGCGCTTCCAGGGGGATGACGTGCCTCTGTTGCAGCTTCAATTCGAGCGGGTCTTCGATCGTTACGATTCGCTCAGTGTTGGACAGGCCGGCGGACAGCGCATTGAGAAGGGTTGTCTTCCCCGAACCGGTGCCACCGGAGATGACGATGTTCAACCGCGCCTGCACACAGCCGTGGAGGAGCCGGGCCATGCCCTCCGTAAGGGACCCGATCGAGACAAGATCCTCGAGCGTCAGCCGATCCAGGCGGAACTTGCGGATGGTGATGACTGCGCTCCGCGGCGCGAGCGGCGGGATTATGATGTTGACGCGCGAGCCGTCCGGGAGGCGAGCGTCGACCATCGGTGAAGCTTCGTCTACGTGCCGGCCGATCGTGTTCACGATCCGGTCGATGATCCGCAAGACGTGGGCTTCGTCGGCGAACCTGATAGCGCTCTCGTGGATGACGCCGTCCCGCTCGAAGTAGATCTCGGATGGCCCGTTCACCATCACTTCGGAAATTGTGGGGTCACGCAAGAGGGACTCGATGGGGCCGAGGCCGACCACCTCGTCAAGCACGTGCGCGATCGTCTCCTCCTTGGTGTCGCCAACGAGCGCGGGGAAGTACTCCGTTGCAATCGTCCGGATCGCGCGCTCTACCGTTTCTCGTCGTTCGCTGGGATCCACCCGGCGCAGCGCGAGGTCATCGAGTTCGCGGATCACGCGCTGGTGGAGCTGCGCCTCAATCTCTCGTTCATCAGAACGGTCTGCTTCGAGCACGGCCGTAGTCAGCCGCTGGTTACCCTTGAGGGTCAGGTTCTGCGGCCAGGGTTGCGTCATGGTGGCGTCCTCTCAGAGAGATAAGTCGGCGAACGAGCGACGGTGCCGGCGGCTGGTCGACTAGCGACCGCTTCGTACCCGCAATGAGCAGTGCCAGTTCCCGCAGGCTCCGGCCGAGGCCCCTGTTGCGCGGGTCAGCGGCTACCGGGGTGCCGAGCTGGACCGAACGGGGCAGGGCCTTGTCGTAGGGCAGGACCCAGAACACAGGCTGATTCAGTGACCTGGCTACCTCGTCCGGACCCACGCCGGCCGCCCGGGCGCCGCGGTTGAAGACTACCCGCACCCGCTCCATGTCGGCACCCCAGGTGGAGAGACGCCTCAGGCCGGAGCCCGTGTCTCGCACGCTGGAGACTTCGCCGGTTGTCACGAGGAGAGTGAGAGAGGCTGCTTCGATCAACATCCGGACGAACCCATCGAAGGAGCCAGACGTGTCCAGCAGGACGAACTCATGCAGTTGGGCGAGGACATCAACGATCCGGTGCAGGACAACGGGGGTGCACGACATCCAGGGGTTGTCCTCGCGCGACGTGGGCAGGACGTCAACACCGCTCGAATGCGTTGTCAGATAGCTCGCCGCCGTTGCCCGGTCGAACCGGTCCGGATCTCGCAAGAGGTCGGCAACGGTCACCGAGGGGTTGAGGTCCAGGAGGGTCGCGACATCGCCGAATTGCGTGTCGGCGTCTACTAGAGCTACGGACTTGCCCGTCTCCAGACGCAGGGCGACGGCGAGGTTGACGCAGCACACGCTCTTGCCGATGCCGCCCTTAGCCCCCGTCACGACGATCACAGTGCCGCGCCCAGGCTCACCGGCGAGCTGGCCCGCACGGCGCATCTGCCGGCGCTCCTCCTGTTCCATCGACCGCAAAACGGCGACGCGGAGCTCCGTAGCCTGGAGCGGTTTGACCAGGTAGTCGCGAGCTCCGAAAACCATGCCTCGGCGGACAGACTCCGTGTCGGCTGTCGAAGAAAAAATGATGATTGGCGTGTCCGGGAGGCCGTTCGCGAGGGCTTCGGCAGTCTCCAGCGCGCGTGCTCTGGGCTCCTCGACCGAGACGATGATGACATCCGGCTTCGCCTCGAGGGCGAGCGACACCGCCTCCGTGCCATAACCAGATTCCCCGGCGATCGCGAGATTGGCGCGCTGGAGGGCCTTGCGGGCCGCAACGCGACTATCCGGATCTTCATCGACAATCAGCACTTTCAGGGCTTCAGCCATTCTTCCATTCCTCCATCTTCTTCCCAATCCCCAGGCTTTCGACCGTTAACGGAAACGTATGGGTTCTGCGATGGGCGCGAGGGTGGTGATCTTGTCGTCGCCGAACGCTCTCAGCGAGACCGTCACTTTGCCTTCGCTCGCCAGCCAAAGGAGCTGTGCCTGTTCCGGGGTAACGGCCAGCGTTATGAAGGTCACGTCGTCCGTTGCTCCGGGTGGCTGGCCGCGGGTTGAGCTGTCGTACACGGTTCCGTTTGCAGCGAACTTCCGCTGGACCGCGAGGACCTGGACGTTCTGCAACAGCGTGACCGCGGCGTGAGGTTTGTCGCCCGAAGAGTTCAGGGTATCGAGAGTCCCCGCCGTGCTCCCACCGAGCCGCGAAAGTTCGCCGCTGACGATGACGTCGACGAAGTCTCCTGGGGCCAGAAGGCCCGCCGGGCTTCTTGTTGTATCGACCGGGATCGTGAATCCGCGCAAGCCGACAGGGATCTGGACCGAGAGGGTTTGTGCCTTGACTGTGTCGACGAGATGCAGGTTGCTGATCTGTTCGCCCCGCGCTATCGGGTGGCGGACCGTTTTCCCCTCGACGTCGGAGAGTCGCGGCAGGCCGCCGCTGATAGCAAGATCTTTGGGGATGTCGCGCACTTCGACGAGCGATGCCTTCAGCACTGTGCCGGCGGCGATGTCGTCCTTGGCGGTCACCACGCTGACCGTCGTTGCCAGGCTGGTTGAGCCGCTGGACGAGTTACGGGTGGAGAGGAAGGCCACGATTAGGCCGGCCGCGATCGCCCCGAGGACGAGGGCGCCGATGAGGGCCTTGCGGCCGGCGAGAGTCGGTTGTACGGGAATGGTCGAAGTCATATGCCTCTCCGGTCAATTGACCAGCGCGATGAGCACTGGTGCGAATGGATTTTTCGAGCTGCCGATTTGCGAGAGAAGAGCGTCGGGCGGCGTTACGCCCGTGAACAGGTAGCCCCAGACCGTCCCACAGGGATAGTCGTTGGCGGTCACTTGATTGTTCTTGACGGAATGGCACGTCGAATTGGAGGCCGAGGCGACGAATTGGTTGCCATTACCGTTGTTGGTGTCCCAGGCCGCGACCGCGAAGGTCGCGAAGCCCAGGACCGTAACGGTCGAACTGCCCTGTCCCGGGGCAGTCGTTATCGGGATAGGTACAAGCCGGAAGGCACACTGTTTGTTGGGAACCGGGTTGACGAAGGCCGCCGCCGCCAGAAGCTTCCCGTCCGGGTCATAGCCCGGACTCTGACTATTGGAGAGAAGCGGCGAGGCCAAGACGTTACAGACAGCACCGCCGGGGAGTGCCCAGGCACCGGCGGGAGGCCGGGCTTCCAGGCCTGCGTCAGTTGAATTCGCCAGCGTCCCTGGTTGGCTGTTGATGGCAACGGTCTGGCCTACCTGGAAGATCCCACTGCTCGTTGCCCCGGAGAGGCAAGCCCTGTAGTTACTCGCGCCGGCTCCACAAACGGCGAGAATGTTCGTATTTCCGCCTGTGCCAATTTTGAACGCGTAGAGACGGTCCGCCGTCAACCCGAAGGGGCACAAAATCCACGCAGCGTTGCAATCACCGGGGTCGGTGAAGTCGGTGTCGGGGTTGGTCGCATTGTTGGCGGCGGTGTTCGCGTTGTACAGGCAGTTTCGGCCCGCAGCCTCCGTGCAGGTGGGGTCGGGAGCGATAACCGCCCAGGGCATGACGTTGGTGCTGTCCACCGGCCCCCTACGCGCCGTTGCAGCGGCGCTCACCGAGACAAAGTTGATGCCCGCCAGCTTGGAAAAGAAGCCTGGCGATTTCCGGCTGACCGAGACTCTGACCGTGTCGGCCTTACCGTCACCGGTGGCATCGCTGAAGACCATGCATGCAGGACCGCAGGCGGTGGCCCCGTTCTTGGTAAGCCAGCTGTTCCCGGCGGCGACGGCCGCCGAGGTGTCCGCCGCGGGCAGTTCCTGGACGGCCGCCAGCGCTGCCTCTTCCGCCTGGTTTTGGGCGGTGCGGTGGTCGGCATACCAGACGCCGGCGTCCAGACTCATGGCAAAGAACAAGGTCACCACGGAAATCATAAGCAGCATGAAGAAGGCCATCTGGCCCCGTTCGTCTCGATGCAGGCGGTTGCTCATGAAGCGTTTCGTCGCTAACACCCCGACCCGCTGGCGGCCGCGACACCGCTGTCGGTCTGTTCGAGCCGCATATCCGAGCAGGCAGTGATCGTCCAGGTGTAGGGGAAGAAGATGAAGGTGTGGTTGTGCGTCACCTTCACGGCGACCGAGCTCCCGCGGGCGCCGCCGGTAGGCCAGGAGACCGACACGTCGCCGGCCGCAGAAAGGACACCGCCCGAGCGATCAAGCACTCGAGTCTTTATCTCGGAGCTGGTACAGGAGCCATCGCCGCAGTTCACCGCACCGAGGCGGGACCCTTCCCGGACTGCGTTCGCGACAGACACGTAGTCGTACATGGTTACGCCGAAATCGATGAGCAGGAGGAAGAAGAGAAAGAAGGCAGGGAGGATGAGCAGGAACTCGAAGCCAGCTTGGCCGTCTTCCCGGTGGAGCATCGAGCGTAGCTTTTTCGCGGTGAATTTGGTCATGTTCCCGGCTCCGACGTTGTCCGTCCGATAGTTGACCGTTAGGGGTTGATGCAGGCGCCAACGGCGACAGGGCTGACCGTGTCGATTGCGGGGCAGGCGTATCCGACTACTGCAGGGATGATGGTGTTGACGGCGAGGAAGCCGACGGCCAGCGCGATGCCCACGGTACCCGCCACAAGGAGGTACTCAAATCCATCCTGCGCGCGCTCTTCGCGGGCAACATGTCGCAGAAAGACAAGGACTCCGAGAACGAGGCGTTCAGCGGTCTCGATTGTGTTGGCCATCGTGCGGTCCATCCTGTTTGGCCCTTCTCCCCGGCCTGGACGGTTGTTCGCCTGGCCAGGACCGCGGGCGGAGCCGCGGTCCTGGTGGCGGACGCTAGAGGGTGGCGATGACCTTGGCCACCACTGCGTCGGTGATGGTCTTGATCGCGGCGTTGTTGATTCCAAGCACGATCGCGGCCACGACGGCTGTTGCGACGGCGCCGCTGACGAGGAGGTACTCGAAGCCGTCCTGAGCCTCTTCGCGGCGTTGGATGTTGTGGATCGAGTCCACGACCCGTACATAGAGCTTAAGCAATTGAAAGCACTCCTTTTGCTGGGAGGGGCGTCCCGCCCCCAAGACGCTCCTCGGTCCCCCGAAGCCGGTACTGGGTGTCGCACGGTTGTGCAGCGCCGGAGTCGCCATTGACTGCTTTTCTTGGACGATTGGTTACACTCCTGCCTTCGGGCCACGGGTAATGGCGCCGACAGCGACACTTCATCGTCGACACTGGCCTCGTAAAGTTGATCTAGGGTTGCCATCCGGTGACAGAAGGGCAGTTCGAGACCACCCGCTAAGTTCTCGCGTGTTAAGTCGTGGCAGGACTAGTACAGCCCCGGGATGAGGCGCCACCGGATGCGGGCACGGTAATCGCGATACTGGTGGCTCTCTGCCAGCACCCGTTCTTCCGCCTGGATGCGACACAGCTGGAACACGGTTGTCAGCGCCACGAGGGCGATGTTGAGGGCCGTGAAGTTCGCGATCGTGAACCCGATCAGCGTTGCTGTATGCGATACGTAGATCGGGTACCGCACCAGACGGTAGGGCCCGTTAACCTTCACACCGCGGTTGGCGGCAACCACGCCGAAGCTCCGGCCCAGATAGATGAACCCAACACAGGTGAACGAGAGCCCGACAACCTGCAGTGCCATTCCAAGCGCGACCGCGGCGATGGGCCCCGATTCGTGCGGCTGCATCACGAGGGGAAGCCAGCCGCCCGCTGCGACCACCCAGTCAAGCGGCCGTTGCGACGTGGTCCTCGTCCGGCGGCGCACGAGGAAGAGATAGACCAGCAGCCCCTGCTCAACGGCGAAGGCTGCGCTGGACAGGCGCCCATTCAGGAGGTTGCTGACGTGGGCGTAGCAGCCGATCAAGGAGATGACCACCAGCAAGCTGTCCTGCGCCACCGCCAGCCCGCGCCGCCACGGAGGGAGAGAATTCGGTACAGTCACGGCCGCCGCGGGAACGCTTGATGAGGGGATTTTCGATGGCATCGGTTGTCCTCTGGCCGGAGTGCCCAGCGTCGTGCTCTGGACGCCGGTCTCGCGAAAGCCGGCCTCGTCTGGACCGTGTCCCCGGGCCTGGACGATTGTCCACTTGACCTGGAACGCGGGCGGACGAACGGCCTGGCTCTGGGCCGCGAGTTCCTACAAGACGGCGATGACGTTGGCCACTACTGCGTCGGTGATGGTCTTGATCGCGGCGTTGTTGATTCCAAGCACGATCGCGGCCACGACGGCTGTCGCCACGGCGCCGCTGACGAGCAGGTACTCGAAGCCGTCCTGAGCCTCTTCGCGCCGTTGGATGTTGTGGATCGAGTCCACGACCCGTACATAGAGCTTAAGCAATTGAAAACACTCCTCGTTGCTGGAGAACGGCATCCCGTCCTTCAACGGGCTCCGGTCTCCCGGCTGATGGTGACGCTCCAATTGACGCTTCATCCGGACACTGGTCGCGTACGGTTGACCCGTGGTTGCTGTCCCGTGCCGGCCTCTCGATTGGGAGTGACTTCTACCCTACTTCGCGCCGCGGTGGCGAAAGACCGAACTTATCGGGGCGAGCTCGGGTGTGCTCTTAGGCTAGCGTCGGCGGATACGCGAGATCGAGGTGCGCTCGGTATGAGCGCCGGCACTGCCGCAACTGGAGACCGGAATACGGCAGCAGCGGGACAACTAGAACGAAGCTTTCCTCGCTCAACCCGGTCGCACGGCTCGCGTTTGGAAGCGCAAGTACGGCCGCCATCAGCAGGAGAAACAGGGCCCAGTCGTAGCGGTCCCGACTTGCAAGCGGGTGGCGCCGGCCCAGCCGCCGGTTTAGGGCGAGCTGAAGCGGAGTTGCCCCGAGCCGGGTCACGGCGAGGGCTATCAGGAGCCAGGACGGCCCGTGGGGCATGACAAGGACGAACCAGGTCCCCCCGAGGCTGACGAAGCGAACGTGTCCTGAGAATCGCCAATCCCACACCGACTCAATCAGTCCGGTCACAGATCTTGATTCGGCACGGGCGCTCCCGTTCTATAGGGACGCGTCGAACCGTGAACTCGACCGGACTACGTCGGCGGCTTACTTCGTCGCCATGCGACGCATTGCGGCCGGGGAGCAGGTCTGGCAGGTGGAAGAAGCGCGCGGTCCGTGGGAGCCGTTCGAGGCTTGATGTTGCGCCGAGGGCTCGAAGCTACTGAGAGATGGGACGCGGCGTTGGCATCCGAGTCGATGTCGGTGGCCTCGGCGTTGCGGACGGGGTTGCGGTGGATATAGGGATGGTCGTAGCAGTGCTCGTAGCCGCGGCCGTGGCCGTACCAACGATAGTCGCGGTCGGCACGGAGGTCGGAGTCGTACTCGTAGGGCTCGGCGAGGTGACTGAGGTTGCTTGGGGGGGCGTCGTCGTCGTAGTCGGGGAGGGTCCGAATCCGAGAAGCGTGGTGGGGTCAACACGCACGCCGCCTTCCAGAATTTCGACGTGGACAAACCGAAGCGTCGAATCCACGATCCCGATTGCCAGCTTGCCGGAAATATTGGCACCGGGCTCGACCGACGCTCGGCCCAAGAATCCAACCCGGACGGTCCATCCGCTGCCGCAGTCGATTTCGACGTAGCGGCCAGTCCGGTCGTCGACACCACGACCACTGACGTGCCCATCACAGGGAGCGAGGACTGTCGTGGCGCGGGAGTCCGCCGGAAGGGTGATGTCAAGGCCGCCATGTACGAGTCCGCCGTCTCTTGGGGCGCCGAACTCGCCGCCCCCGGCCAGGACGCCGCCGGGGAGGGGGTTACGGAAACGTGTCGAGTGCGGCAGACCGTCGCGAATCGTCGAGGGGTCGACGGCGCCCTCCAGGTACGGCGCCGCGTCCGGGCCCGCCGCCGAGTAGTCCGTCGAAGCCGGAGTGGAGGGGTGCTTCGCACCGGTTCGTGCGGTCGGGCTCCCGATCTCATTGGCGGCGGTGCAAGCAGAGGAAGCGGTGAGCACGACTGTGGCACCCAGGAACAGTATCGCGAGGCGATTCGGCATTCGACCCCCGGCCCAGCACGGTACTCCCGCCGCCGGCGGCGATCCACGATGAGCGACGCCCACCGTGCTGAGCGCAGGGTGACTACCCGGCCGCTATTCGGGCGCAAATCTGCTCGACGCAGCGGTAGCCAATTCTTCGGACGATCTCGATTGCGAACCCCTGAGTAACCTCGAGCTTTCGGCGGAGGCGTTGGAGGTGGCCGGATGAGAAACGTTGCAAATGCCATCGAACGTGGCAGTATCTGCGAGCGGACGCGACCACGGTTCGCCGAGAGCAGCGAGTTTCTGAGGCGACGAGGTCTTTGGTGGTCGCCCCCGGGCGTTGCCAAAGCCGCGGCGAGGCCCATACTTCCTGCGCGTCCGGCTCCATGCCAATCTCGCTCGTCTCTGAGGAAATTCAGTGCCACGTACGAAGCCTTCGACCATAACGGTCTACGACCACGCTCCGTCCCCGGTGCGTCACGCCGCCCACAGATTGGCGCAGTTCACCGGCATCCCCGTGGAAGGGGCCTCCGCGCGGGGGAAGTCCATTCGGATCGGGCTGAGTACCAGATCGCGGCGCAGGATCGGTCCGCAGGGCTACAGGATCCGTACGTCCGGCAACGGAAACATCATCACCATCAGGGGGAACACCGGCGAGGGGGCAGCGAACGGTGTGTACACGTTCCTCCGCACGCTCATGATCGACCACCGCAAGGACCCCTTCATGAAGGCGTGGGACATCGAGGAGCAGCCACAGTTCGCTGTGCGCTCGATGCTCGTGTCACCGTATCGCTTCGGCGCTTCATACGGGTTCGCCGCCCTGAGCCCGGACCGGTGGTCGCTGGCGGAGTGGAAGCGGTACGTCGACTTCATGCGGCTCTGCAACATGACCACGCTCGTGATGGGCTCTGAGCGGGTGTATCACCCGGCCTATCCGCACAGCGAACGGGAGAAGTGGAGGTACGACGTCTGGAAGGACGTCATGGCGTACTGCCACCAGGTCGGCCTGAAGTTCAACTGGTTCATCAGCCCGAATCTTGTGACCGAGCAGGCCTTCTGGGACAACCCCGACAAGAGGGCGGTCCAGGAAGCGGGTTCCTGGTTCGGAAACGGGCTGAACTGGAGCACGGGAAAGGACGTCATCCTCGAGAACCAGAGATATACCTTCGAGCACTTCCGCGGCCTGGACGGGCTCGAGATCATCTACAGCGATGGCGGGGGCTTCTCGTTCGACGAACAGACCGGGGCCGACCCCGCGGGTTACTTTGGCGACGCCACGCGAAGCTACATCCAATTGCTGCGCGACACGGGCAACGACGCCACCTTCCTGTTCTGGAACTGGCTCCTGGACTTCTGGTCGCAAGTGTTGCTTCCAGAACACGTCCTGCAGAAGTACCCGAAGTACCGGACGATGCAGGACGACGTGATTCCCCTCCTTCCGCAGGGCGTGGCCTGGGTCGATGCCTCGCTGCTAACTTTGGCCCAAGTTTTCCGGCATCCGATCCAGCTACGAGGAAATCCGCCGTTGCGCGACACGGTGCTTCTAGGAAAAGAGAGCGGCTTCAAGCCCGTCATAGACATCTTCTGGTACATGAACCCCGAACTGGCGATCAACATGTTTCCTCGCCCGTACATTCAACGCGGGATCCAGGAGGCACAGTACGCTCGTGACGAGCTTGGCGTGGACGGCGTCATGGGGTATCGGCTGGCCCCGCCCTGTCGCTACGTCGATGACTATGTGTTTTTCCGCCTGGCATCTGATCCATCGCTGACCCAGGAACAGATCGTCACTGAGCTCGCAGGGTTGCTCGCCGAAGAGTCAGAGAGCCAGAGGCAGGTGACCGAGGCGATCAATATTTTGGAACGGTTCGGCACAACGCACGCGCTCGAAGAAATCGAATTGGCGAAGACGATCCTTGACGAACTCGTGAAGCACGAACCATCCAGGGATCTCGAATATCTCAGCAACGGGGTTACCTTCCTCACGTACATCGCTCGCCTGGCGCAGCCCGGGGTGACAGATGCCGAGAGGGCCGCTCTGAAGAGGCAGCTCTACTCGACGGTGAAGCCCATGTACATCTTCCAGGGACTTACGGCCGATATCGTCTGGATCCCTGAAGCAGTGCGGTTCTTCAACGCCAGGGTCGACATGATGGTGGAGGACTACCGGTCCCCCATGTACGAGGGTGCCGAGGTGGTCGACCGGGCCATCTATCCCAGGGCGACGTCGGAACCATTCGCACTACGATGGCCAGTGTGATCCTCTTCGAGCTGGCTCACTAAGGGTAGACCGTTTTCCCTTCGGGAGACCATGCCGTGCGGCGCTGGCCTCGGAGCGAGTCGATGACGATCACACGATGTGACGATCGTGGCGGTTCCGCCGCCGAGCGGGCAGGCTCCATGCTTGTCAATCGGCCAAGTCGCGGCTGGAGCTACGCTGCGCACTTCCGTAAGGCGCCTGGAACGTAGTCTCCCGAAGGCCATCTGGCGATAGCGTTCAGGCCGGCCCCGAAGCGCGACCGCGACAACGTCTGACGTCGACGCCTGATATCCTCTATCGCCGGGGAAGACTTGCCTTTGAAGTACGGATTCGTGCTCCCGTTTCAGGACGCTCGCCACACGGCCGACCTCGCTCGCGAGGCCGAAGCCGCCGGCTGGGATGGAGTGTTCGTCGCCGACCTCGTCTGGGGCGCCGACGCCTGGGTGCAGCTGGCGGCGGCGGCGATGGTCACGGAAAGAGTAAGGCTGGGGACGCTACTGACGCCGCTGCCGTGGAAGCAGCCCTGGAAGCTCGCGGGCGAGACGCTGGCGCTCGACCGGCTCTCTGGCGGCCGCGCCATCCTCTCGGTCGGGTTGGGCGCGCCGGAGGCAGGAGCGACGGGGTTCCCGATGCCGCTTGATCGGCGGCAGCGCGCCGAGTTGCTCGACGAGGGGCTGGAGGTGCTCACGAACTTGTGGACCGGCGAGCCCGTCGCGTACAGCGGGAAGCATTATCGCGTCGACCCGACCCCATTCTCGTCGAACACGCGAAGCGAAGGGATGCCGCCGCCCCCGCCGGTGCTCCAGGAGCCGCGCATCCCGGTCTGGGTCGTCGGCGTCTGGGGGACCCGGAAGTCGATGGAGCGCGTCCTTAAGTACGACGGCATCCTGCCGGCGCGGCTGGGTGCGAATGGCGCGGAGAATGCGACGAAGGACGAAGTGCGCGAGATCGCGGCGCTGGTGCGCGAGCGGATCGGAGCCTCGCGCCCCTTCGACATCATCGCCGACGGCGAGACCGAGCCGGACGAGCGCGGCCGGGAGGAGGTCGCAGCGTGGGCCGAGGCAGGTGCAACGTGGTGGATCGAGTCCCGCTGGAGCGTGAAATCGGGCGACGAGGGCGTGGCGGCCGTGCGGCAGCGGATTGCGGCCGGCCCACCGAAGAGTGAAGTGTGAAGGGGCGCGTGGTGGCTGGCGGACGGTGAGCGTCGCCGAGCCGACAGCCGCGCCCTTACGGTGGTCCGGCGGCGGTGCTATTGGCGCAAACCTCATGCGAATTGCTGGAGTCAGCCGTCGATTGAGCGTGACTGGTATCTGCGGGCCTAGCTTTACCTCGCAATCCTTACAGGCCTGGGACAGGCCTGGGCTGATCGCAATTAGCATCGCGACAGAGGCCGCGGTCGGCTTGGGTCCGCATTCGGAAAAGAGTTCGTGGCGGGGACATGCCGGGCGTGGCCTACCGTCGGCTGATGCGTGAGGCACTCCCCAAGCGCTACTTAGGCGAACCGCAGCGCGAAGTCTGTGTCGGCAGCCGACGCACGGCGACCTTCGAAGGTAGCGCGAAGGAACCGGTCACTTAGTTCGAGTTTGTCATCAACGAAGCGCCTCAGGTTCTGTTCGTGGTCGTCGAGATGGTCTGTCATTCGAGTCGTGCTCTCGATGTCGCCCTCGACCGGATCACAGTAGCTCTGGCGATCTAGGTGCCGGCGGGGCGAATGCGTTCCGCCCGGAGCGTTCGCTCGACGGCGACGAGCAGCTCGTTCGCGTCGCCGAGCGTCCGGCAGAGGGCCCGGAAGGCGATGCCGCCCACGCGGAGACGGGCTACCCCGCCACGGATGCCCGGCGTGGTGGCGAGGGCCCCCCACCAGACGGGCGCCGCCGGAGGCCAGTCGCCGAGGACCAGTATCGACAGCGCTGCTTCCGCCCCGGCGAACCCCGCCGGCCCGTCGCAGAGCCAGGCGGCGGGCCGGATGGTAGCTTCTTCTGCGTACGCTGTCGCGTCTCCGTAGCGGGCGGTGGTCCGGAATCGCAGATGGCTGAACGCTCCGCGCTCGCCCATTCCCGATCGCCCCAGGACGATGGTGCTCGCTGCGAGCACGCGTGCACCGTCGTCGGCGTCAATCCGCAACGCGGTGGTGTGATCGGCGCTTCGCTGCGGGATGAGCGCGCCCGGGAGATGGACCGCGGCCGCCCCGGGCGCGACGCGGATGCGCGTGATGGTCACACCGCGGCCCGGCCCGCGGACCGGTGTCGCCGCGACTGAACGCACGACCGTATGTGCCCCGCGCTCCACGTTGATCGTCGTGACGCAACGGTCGCCGGCGAACACGCCATCGCCGATGAGCTGGTGGCAGACATCGGCCCAGCCGTCGCAGGAGGGCTCGCCGAAAGCCCACCGCTGCGGCGCGGTTGCCGACGCATGGAAGACCCGGCTGCGACCACCTGCGGCCTCCACCCTGAGCCGGGCCCGCGAGACCGTCACGACGACCGGCCTGGTCGCAGCTCGTGGAGGATCCATCCCGCGAGAGCGACGCGGTCGGCCCCGTCGCGCATGCTGGTGACGAGGAAGGGGCGGGCCCCGCGGGCCGCCGCCGCGTCACGGCGCATCACCTCAAGGCTTGCTCCGACGTGTTCTGCGAGATCGCGCTTGTTGATGACGAGAAGGTCGGAGTTGCAGACGCCCGGGCCACCTTTGCGGGGGATCTTGTCCCCGCCGGCGACGTCGATGACGTAGACAACGCGGTCGACGAGCTCAGGGCTGAAGGTCGCGGAGAGATTGTCCCCGCCGCTCTCGATGAGGATGAGCTCGAGGTCCGGGTGGCGGCCTTCGAGCTCGGCGATAGCGCGGAGGTTGAGAGACGCGTCCTCACGGATTGCGGCATGCGGGCAGCCGCCAGTCGCGACGCCCACGATCCGGTCTTCGGCGAGCGCAGAGTGCGTCAGCAGAAAGCGCGCGTCCTCCTCCGTGTAGATGTCGTTGGTGACGACCGCCATGTCGACGCAATCTCGGATCTCTTCGCAGATGGCAAGGACCGCGGCGGTCTTCCCCGAACCGACCGGGCCGGCGATGCCAACACGCAGGATGCCCCGTGGATCGTGCCGGCGTTGGGGGGCGCTCGGGACAGGCTCATACGTGTGAGAGTGCCCGCGGTCTGGCGCCCCAGGTGCGGTCACGACGCGAACATCCTGTAGTGCATCGCCGGCTGGAGGAACGCCGCGACGTCGAGGCCGGGCGCGAAGGCGCCGGGCCGTCGCGGACGATCTGCCAGGGCCGTCGCGACGAGCGCATCGACCGCGGGGGCGATGCCCGCGACTAACCGGGTCCCGGCAGCCTGGCCGATGACGCCGAGGCGCACCGCCACCTGGGCCATCGCACCGGCCATCGCCATCCCCAGCGCCGCGAGCATTGATTCGGGCGGGATCGCGTTATCGGATGCGACAACGCCAAAGGCGACCGCGTACTGGCCCGGCGACCGCCCGTCGCGGACATCGCCGAGCATCGTAGCCGTCCGCGATCCACCAAATGCGTCGAGGGCGCCAACCAGGAGGCGTTCGCCCATGGCCCGCTGCCCGTTGCGCTCCCCTTCCGCTGCAATTGAGGCGTCGAGGAGCACGTCCCAGCGGCGTATCGCTGTGTGCGACGGCGACCGCGCTGCGCCCAGCGCCGCTGGGAATGCCTGCCCGCCGACCACCTGGTCGACATACCCCGAGAGCACGGACGCTACGCCTGCTTCGTCCGCGACGAGCCCGGCGTGCTGGAGCCACTCCATTCCGTGGCTGAACGCGTAGCCGCCGGTCGGGAAGCTTGAATCGGCGGTCTGGAGGAGGCGCAGGAACGGCAGGAGGCCCGGCGTGGCGCTCAAAACAGGAAGTACCGCTGGGCCATCGGCAACGTCGCGGCAGGATCGCAGGTCGCGAGCTCGCCGTTCACCCACACGGCGAAGGTCTCCGGGTCGACGGCGATCTCCGGGGTGGCATCGTTGTGGACCATTGCCGCCTTGCCGATGGTGCGCGTGTTGCGGACTGCGACCGCGGGGGTGCGGACGCCCAGGCGCTCGGAGACGCCGTTGGCGAGGGCGGCCGCCGAGACGAAGAGCCGTCGCGTCGATGGCGCGGCAGAGCCGAACATTGGGCGGTAGCGAACCGGCTGCGGTGTGGGGATGCTCGCGCCCGGGTCGCCCATGGCGGCGTAGGCGATCATGCCGCCCTTGATCAGGAGCTCCGGCTTCACTCCGAAGAACGCCGGCTCCCAGAGCACCATGTCCGCGAGCTTCCCCACCTCGATGCTGCCCACCTCGTGCGCGATTCCCTGGGCGATCGCTGGATTGATCGTGTACTTGGCGAGGTAGCGCTTGATCCGGGCGTTGTCCGCGCCCGGCGGGTCGCCCTCGAGGGGGCCGCGCTGCTCCTTCATCTTGTGCGCTGTCTGCCACGTGCGGAGGACGACCTCACCCGCGCGCCCCATCGCCTGGCTGTCGCTCGACATCATGGAGATCGCACCCAGGTCGTGGAGGATATCCTCGGCCGCGATTGTGCTCGGCCGTATGCGCGATTCCGCGAAGGCGATGTCCTCGCGCACGTTTGGGTTGAGGTGGTGGCACACCATCAGCATGTCCAGGTGCTCCTGGATCGTGTTGACGGTGTAGGGCCGCGTGGGGTTCGTCGACGAGGGCAGGACGTTTGGCAGCGAGGCGACGCGGATGATGTCGGGCGCATGCCCGCCGCCCGCCCCTTCTGTGTGGAAGGTGTGGATGGTGCGACCGGCGAAGGCCGCGATCGTCTCCTCGACAAAACCCGCCTCGTTGAGAGTGTCGGTGTGTATCGCGACCTGTACGTCGAAGGCGTCGCCCACGCGGAGGCAGGCATCGATCGCCGCCGGCGTCGAGCCCCAATCCTCATGCAGCTTGAGCCCGCAGGCCCCGGCCTCGACCTGCGCCCGGAGAGCCGATGCGTCGCTGCTGTTCCCCTTGCCGAGGAAGCCGAGGTTCACCGGATAGGTGTCGGCGGCCTCCAGCATGCGCGCGATGTTCCACGCACCCGGGGTGCAGGTAGTGGCGTTCGTGCCAGTCGCCGGGCCCGTCCCACCCCCGATCAGGGTTGTCACCCCGTTCGCGAGCGACTCGACGACGATCTGAGGGCAGATGAAGTGGATGTGCGTGTCTATCGCGCCGGCGGTGAGGATCAGCCGCTCGCCGGCGATCACCTCGGTTCCGGCGCCGATGACCATCCCGGCCGTGATCCCGTCCATCGTGTCCGGGTTGCCGGCCGCGCCGACCCCTACAATTCGCCCTTCCCTGACACCGACGTCAGCCTTGACGATGCCCCAATGGTCAATGATCAGCGCGTTCGTGATGACGAGATCGAGCGCGTCGAGGCGTGAGGCGGTCTGGGCCATGCCGTCGCGGATGGACTTGCCGCCGCCGAAGCAAGCCTCTTCGCCGGGAACGTGGAGGTCCGCCTCGACGAGGGCGAGGAGCCCCGTGTCGGCAAGGCGGACGCGGTCGCCTGTCGTGGGGCCGTAGAGATGCGCGTAGCGTTCGCGGGAAATCCTGTAGCTCATAAGCCTTCCTCCGCCAGCCCAACCGCGAGGCCGCGCGCCCTCGCGCGCTCCGCCGCCGCCCGGAAGCCCTCGCCGTCCGTCAGCCCGAGGAAGCCGATGAGGCGCTGCTCACCGCCAAAAGGAACGAGTGTAACCCGATGGGTCTGCCCGGCTTCGAAGCGGACCGCCGTCCCCGAGGGGATGTCGAGTCGCAGGCCGAAGGCCGCCCTGCGGTCGAACCGCAGCGCGACATTCGCCTCGAAGAAGTGGTAGTGCGATCCAACCTGCACTGCACGGTCGCCCGTGTTCGTGACCTCGATGGTGGTGGCTGGCCGGCCGGCGTTGAGGACGATATCGCCGTCGCCGTAGAGGGTCTCGCCGGGCGTATTCGGCGCGCTCATGGGATCGGGTTGTGGAGTGTGACGAGCTTCGTGCCGTCGACGAACGTCGCTTCGACCTGGACGCTGTCTATCATCTCGGGGATGCCATCCATCACGTCGTTGCGGGTGAGAAACGCCCCCTGCATCCCCATGAGCTGCGCGACCGAGGCGCCGTCGCGCGCCCTCTCCAGGAGGCCCGCTCGCGATGATGGCAATCGCCTCGGGATAGTTGAGGCGCAGCCCGCGGGCACGACGGTCGCGGGCAATGATGGCCGCCATCGAGACGAGCAGTTTGTCCACTTCGCGATCGGTGAGCTTCATCTGTGCAGTTGGACCTCCTGGTGCACCTTCGGTTGGGCGGGCGTACGCGTAGCCGGATTCGACCACGCTTCGCCCCGGGGGATCAGCGCCTCCGCGGCAGGTGCCCGGCGCGAACCTGGCACCCCAACGTGTCGCAGATCACGCGCGTGGCCATGAGCGATGTGATCTCGGCGTTGTCGTAGGGCGGCGAGCACTCGACCACCTCCATCCCGGCGAGCGGTTGCTCAGAGATCAGCTGGATGAACTTGAGGACCTCCCGGGGTAGAAAGCCGCCGGGCTCGGGCCAGCCGGTGCCGGGGACAAACGCCGCGTCGAGGCAGTCGACGTCGAAGCTCAGCCAGACCGCGTCCGTGCCGTCCCACGCCACCTCCAGTGCGCGCTGCGCCGCCGCCTCGATGCCCATCTCCACCGCGTCCGTCACCGTGAGGATCGTCGTGCCGCGTTCGCGCCCGACCTTCACCCCCGGCCGCGGCGCCTGCCACCCGCCGATCCCGACCTGGACCAGGTTCTTCGGTGGGACGTTCGGCAGATCGGTCGCGTGGAACCAGGGCGTCGTGTGCATACGCTCGTCGAGGTCCGTCTCCTGTGTGTCGACATGGCGGTCCAGGTGGATGATCCCGAGCTTGCCCCCGCCGAGGTGTTGGGCGACGCCGCGGACCGTCGGGTAGCCGATCGAGTGGTCACCGCCGAGCACCACCGGGAACGCGCCGCTCTGGTAAATGTGGCCGATCCCCTTGCTGATCTGATCGAACGTCTTCTCGATGTTCGCGGGGATCGTGAAGATGTCCCCGAGGTCGCAGATGGTGATCGACTCGCGCAGGTCGACGCCGAGCTCGAAGCTGTACGGCCCGTAGAGCGCCGAGATCTTGCGGATGCCCTGGGGGCCGAAGCGCGCACCGGGCCGATACGTGGTCCCGCCATCGAACGGCGCCCCCACGACCGCGACGTCGTACTCCCCACACCGGCGGACATCCTCCACGTACGGCGCTTTGAGGAACGTGTTGATGCCCGCGAAGTGGGGAAGCTCGCCGCGGCTAAAGGTGGGGATGCGGCGGTCGACGATAGACTCGGCCGCGGGCAGGCCCAGCTCAAGGCCCCGTGCGATCTCTTCCTCCCACTTCGTTGTCGGAAGCGCTGCCTCAGCCTCGACGGCGTAGCGCGCCTCGGGGCCGTAATGGTCGTGGAGCGCGTGGCCGTGCTCATGCGGATTCGAAGGCATGGGGATCTCCTCCAGGCGTTGTCGTCAGGTTCGTGGTGTTCGCGTGTATCTGGTGCTCCTCCAGGTCAATTCGGCGCATCGCTGCCGTGGCCGATCGGGCGTCTGCGTTCGCGCTCGATTCCGGAATCCACGCAGAGCGACCTGTAGCCATGCGGCCATCAACAGCAAAGTCAAGTTGGAGCGGCACTAGACTTCGGCCACCTCCGCGAGGAGGAGGCTCTGGATCTCGTCGCGCAGGTCGAGGAAGCGCGTGTCGCGCCGGACGGCCGCCATCCGCTCGGCTCCGAACGGGACGGGGATTTGGCGCAGGACACGCCCGGGGTGGGACGAGAAAACGTAGATCCGCTGCGCGAGGAAGATCGCCTCCTCTACGTCGTGCGTCACCATGAGGATGGTTGTGCCGGTCTGCCGCCAGACGGACAGCAGGAACTCCTGCATGGCGCCCGCGTGTGCGCATCCAGGGCGCCGAACGGCTCATCGAGTAGAAGGACTTCGGGCTCGGTTGCGAGCGATCGCGCGATTGCGACGCGCTGGCGCATGCCGCCCGAGAGCTGGCTTGGCCGCGCACCCGCCCACTTCCGCAGGTTCATCACACCGAGGTAGTAGTCCACGCGCTCAGCGATCGCCGACCGGTTGACGCCCGCGACCTCCAGCCCGAACGCGACGTTCTGGGCGACCGACCGCCAGGGAAAGAGCGAATACGTCTGGAAGACGATGCCGCGGTCCGGCCCCGGCCCCCGGATGGGCTGGCCGTCGAGCAGCGCCTCTCCCCCGGTCGGTTCGGCGAGCCCAGCGACGACGTTGAGGAGCGTCGACTTGCCACAGCCGGACGCGCCGACAATGCAGACGAGCTCGCCGGGGTCAACGTGGAGGTCGACCTCCTCAATGGCGACCGTCACCCTGCCCTTTGCCCGAAACTCCTTGGTCAACCCGCGCAGGTCGAGGCTGGCAGTCATCGCTCTACTCCTGCGACCACGGCGCGACGCGGTTGCGTAGCGCCCGGAGGCCGAGATCGCTCGCGAATCCAAGCAGGCCGATGACAACGAGGATCGCAAAGATCTGATCGGTGTGGAGGAACTTCTGCGCCCGCACGATCCGGAACCCAAGGCCCTGGTCTGCGGCGACGAGTTCGGCGACCACGATCAGGTTCCAGGCCGCCGCGAGGTTCACGCGCGCAGCATCGATCATTCCCGGGAGCGCGTAGGGGAAGATGACCTTGCGCAAGACGGTGAACGTGCCGGCGCCAAGAGTCTGCGAGACGCGGATGAGCTCGGTTGGGACGGACCAGACGATATTCGCGGTCATGAGCGTGTTGAAGAAGACGGTCCCGATGACGATCAGCGCCACC
The DNA here is from genome assembly GCA_041488155.1 of Tepidiformaceae bacterium. Classification (GTDB taxonomy): domain Bacteria; phylum Chloroflexota; class Dehalococcoidia; order Tepidiformales; family Tepidiformaceae; genus JBGPOS01. Next base: position 47,433 of record JBGPOS010000009.1, on the reverse strand, counting down.
TTCGGCCCTTCGTCCAGCCCGAGCCAGATCAGCAGGAGCGGCACGAACGCAGTCGCCGGCATGTAGCGGACGAAGCCGATGAGTGGCTCGAAGAGCGAGTTGATGCTCTTGAAGGTGCCCATCGCAAGGCCGAGCGGGATCGAGATGAGGAGCGCGATGCCGAAGCCCAGGGCAATACGGCGGCCGCTCGCCCACGTGTCCGCGCCGAGGTCGCCGCCTTCCGCGAGTCCCTTTCCCGCGCTCAGCACGTCGAGGGGGTTGGGGAGGAAGATCTCCTGCACCGTGTTGGTCGCCCGGAGCAGCACCCACGTGACGAGCGGCGCCAGGATCGAGACAACCATCAGCACCAGCCGCAGGCGAGCCGGTATGTCTTCGCGGACGCGCCAGAACCGCGACGGCCTCCGCCCGCCGAGCTGCCGCTTCTTCGCGACGCTCCCGCGCACGCTCACCGGCACCGTCGCGCCGGGCACCACGATCTCTCCCTCGTTGCTCGTCATCGCCTCATCTCCCACCGTCACTGACCCTTATGAGTTACTTGCTGCCCGATGCTGCGTAGGCCTTCACAAACTTCGGCTCGAACAGCTTGCTCAGGTCCACCTCTTTGTCGATGAGCTTCGCGTCGAGCATGAACTTCGAGATGTCCTTCGCGGCGAAGTTCAAGGCCGTGAGGGCGGTGCCGGTCGTGAACGCCTTGAGGTTGTCGTCGACGCTGAAGAGCGACGTGCCAGCGTCGTAGGACTTGTATTCGTCGGTCGACACGCCCGCACGCTTCGCCATGATGTCGACGGCCTTCTGCGGGTTCTGCTTGAGGTAATCGAGCGTCATGTACCAGGCGTTGATGAGCTTCTGGACGTCGCCAGGCCGCGACTCGAGCAGCTTCTTGGAAACGACGAGATGGTCGGGAATGGCCCCCGGGTAGTCCTTCGAGCTGAAGAGGGTGCGCGAGCCCGGCCGCTTGAGCGCCTGTGTTGTGAATGGCGCGAAGACAGCGACGGCATCCAGCTGGCCCGAGGCGAAGGCAGAGGCTGCCGCGCCCGTCTCGAGGTTCACGATGTTCACGTCGGACGGCGACATGCCTGCCGCTTTCAGCCCGAGCAGCAGCAGGTAGTGGTCGACCACGCCCGCCTCGAGGCCGATCTTCTTTCCCTTCAGGTCCTGGATGGTCTTGATCTCCGGCGAGACGATGATCTGATCGTTGCCAGTCGAGTTGTCGTTGACGAGGACGATGACCTGATCGGCGCCGCCGGCCACCGATCCAATGGTGTCGTTCAGGGTCTGGCTGTTCGCGTCGAGCTTGCCCGCGGCGAGGGCGTTGATCGAGTCGAGGTAGCCCTCGAACCAGACGAGGTCGACGTTGACCCCGGCCTTCTTGAAGATTCCCGCCTCTTGGGCGACTTGCAACGGGAACCAGCCCGGCCAGGCGCTGAACCCGAGCTTGATCGCGGACCCTGAACCCCCTCCGCCGCTGTCGTCGTCCGAACACGCGGAGGCGACGAACGACATCGCGGCGATGGCGAGGAGGCAGGTCAGGAGGATGAGGCGTAGCGGCTTCACGGGTGCTCCTTCTCCCCGCGGGTGTGTGGCACCCCGGCGGATTGCAGGCCCGGGAATGAGAAAAGCCCGCGGAGTCCCCTTGGGCCTCCCGGGCTTTTGTCCCGCCGTGTACCCGCACCGTGCGGGCTGCCGCTCTCGGACCAGGCCCCCGTCGGCGAGCGGCGGAGCGGAACCCTAGCGGCTGTAGCGCAGACTAGGACCGGCGTATTTCGCGACGGTTACTCCCGGATGAACACTGTGTTTCGGCGGGGCACCCCACCCCGATGCCGCAGGCCGAGGCAGACGAGAGCCAGCGCGCATCCCGCCTTCGCCGGCTACGCAGCTTTGGCCGCACCTGCGGTGGCACGCAGCCCGACGGCCGCGAGGGCGAGCAGCCAGATCGGGAAGGCCAGCCCGGGAAGCCAGATGTAGCTTCCGAGGCAAATGACGCCCAACACGACTCCGGCGATCCACAGCCATGACGGCCCCGCCTTCGTGCGCCGGATTTCGAGGGGAAGTACCATGCCGCGTTGACCCAGGTCAGCCGTCACTCCGGCACTGCGCAGTTGGTCGTGCGGCGTCGATACTCGAATAAACGGCCCGGCGCTCTAGTCAGCCGTGGAGTATCCAAGATGGGCCTGCTCAAGAAGCACCGTGCCACTGGCGAGGCTACTCTCGAGGCCCCGATCCTCGTCGATGGCGAGACCGGTCTGGCCAATTCGACTGCACTGGGACGGGCGTTGCGGCATGAGATCGCTCGGAGCCGTCGCTACGGCCGGAAAGCTTCGCTCGCCCTGTTCGAGGTGCAGATCGTCGCCACAAGGTCCAGCGGCGTGCCGCCCCCGTCACCGGCGAGGTTTATCGCGCAGGCCCTCACTGCGGCGGCGCGCGAATCCGACATCGTCGCGAGGGTCGATGAGACGCTCTTCGCCGTCTTCCTCGTCGAGTACGACGACGCTCGAAGTGAGATCTTCACCGAACGCGTCCGAACAGCTCTCTGCAGCGAGCCCTACGCCCGAAGCAGCGACGGTTCTGGGCTGTATCTCCGCGCCTGGGCGGGCGCGACCGATTGGGACTCCTCCATCGAAGACCCTGCCGCGTACCTGCGCGCAGCCTATGACGACCTGGTGAACACAAGCGCCGGACCCGAATCAGCAAGCAAGTTGTTCGCCGAGGCCCGGCCCCGCTAAGTACGTTTGGGCCTGTCGGTCAGGCATATGCGGCAGCGACCAGGGCCCTTCGGAGGGCCGCCGGCGACTCCAGACGGATGGCGCAGCCCGCCGTGAGACAGAGACTGCGAGGAACGGTCGCGGTGGCCTGACGCGCCTGTCCGGTCACCTCCTCCAGTGACATGTCGTGCAGGATGATGAACCACCCGAGCCTCAGCTGAGGTTCCCTTCCGGCGGCGAGAGTGAACAGCGTCGCTGGTCCAGGAAGCCCTACGCCGCCGGGCGAGGCCGGCGTGCGAACGAAAGCGGCAGCACCAGCATCACCCTGCGAAGGCGAGTTTATCCGGTCGCGGCGGCTGTGCTAGCATCTCGGACTCGCCTTGCGCAGCACGGGACCTCCGACTGCCGGGGTCAGATCTCGACTGGTGTAAGAGGCGAACCATGGGAAGGCTCGACGGACGAGTAGCACTCATCACAGGAGGCGCCAGAGGGCAGGGTGCGGCGGAAGCTGCGCTGTTCGCAGCCGAAGGCGCCACCGTGGTACTTACCGACGTGCTGGACGCTGACGGCGCCGCGACTGCGCGAACCTGCGGCGGAACTTATCTCCACCACGACGTGACCAGTGAGGCTCGGTGGGCGGAAGTAGTCCAGGAGATCCTCAAGGCACACGGACGAATCGACATTCTCGTGAACAACGCGGGCATCTTCAAGACGGGCGGCGTGGTCAACACCACACTCGCCGACTATATGCGGGTTATCGGGGTGAACCAGGTAGGCGTCTTCCTCGGCATGCGCGCCGTGGTTCCCGCGATGATGGAGCGCAACTCCGGTGCAATTGTCAACATCTCATCGGTCGCCGGCATGCAGGGATCGCCAGGCGCAGTCGCCTATGGAGCGAGTAAGTGGGCCGTGCGCGGGATGACGAAAAGCGCGGCAACCGAACTTGGCCGCTACGGCATCCGGGTCAACTCGATACATCCGGGGATGATCGAGACGGCCATGCTTCACGAGATTCCGGGCATCGATAGCGGCGGAGCCGACCGCTGGACGCGCCGCATACCGCTTGGACGGATCGCCGATCCGCACGAGGTCGCGAAGCTGGCTCTGTTCCTCGCCTCCGACGAAAGCAGCTACGCGTCGGGGGCAGAGTTCGTTCTTGACGGCGGGATGACCGCGTCTTGAACGCCCGCCAGTAAGAGGGCCTTCAGCCTGGATCGCGACACCAGGCCGGTGCTGGGGCGTCGCCTCGACGGGTGCCCGCCGGCTGGCGCTGGTATCCTTTTCGCCATCTCGCGCCGGGCCGGGGCCGCCTGCGCCGCAGGGCGAAACGATCGTGCCTGGCCCTCCGCGAACGGCAGGAGTGTGCGCGTTTGCCCCACTACGACCTGGTCGTCATTGGATCCGGGCCGGCCGGCGAGAAAGGAGCCGCGCAAGCCGCCTACTTCGGCAAGCGCGTCGCAATCGTTGAGAAGGATCCCCGGCTCGGTGGCGCCTCGGTCAACACCGGCACACTTCCCAGCAAGACGCTCCGTGAGACGGCTCTCTACTTCTCAGGGCTGCGTCAGCGAGGGCTCTACGGCATCGACTACTCGCTAAGAGAAGGGCTGAGCGTTCAGGACTTGACGTATCGGGCCGAATACGTCGTCGGCCAGCAGCGGGACGCGGTAGAACGCAACATCACAGACCACGGGATTGACCTGATCCGCGGCTGGGCATCCTTCGACGGCCCCGGGAGTCTAGCCGTCGTCGACGGCGATGTTCAGTCCCGTCTGACCGCCGACGCCTTCCTCGTTGCGACAGGCTCGCGCCCCAATCGCCCATCCAACATCCCATTCGACGACCGTCTCATCTACGACTCGGACAGCATCCTTCGGATGGATGTCATCCCCAAGAGGCTGACGGTGGTCGGAGGCGGGGTTATTGGTTGCGAGTACGCCTCGACTTTCGCGGCGCTGGGCGTCGATGTCAGCCTCATTGACCGGAAAGAGAGGCTGCTGCCGTTCCTTGATGCGGAGATCTCCGAGCGATTACGCGCGGGAATGGAGACGACCGGGGTGCGAGTCGTCCTCCGGGAAAGGATCCAGGAAATCCATAAGAGCGACGAAGGCGTCCGAGTGCATCTCCAGTCCGGCCGGAACCTAGAGTGTGACCGCGCGCTCTTCGCCGGAGGGCGGCGCGGTGCCACCCAGGGCCTTGGCCTTGACCGCGCAGGCGTCGCCCTGGACGAAGGCGGACACATTAAGGTGAACCAGCGCTTTCAGACCTCGAACCCGTCGGTGTATGCGGCAGGGGACGTGATCGGCTTTCCCGCCCTCGCATCCACCTCCATGGAACAGGCGCGCGTCGCCGTCTGCCACGCCTTCGACCTCCGCTACAAGCAGCATGTGGCCGCACTTCTTCCTTTCGGCATCTACACGATTCCGGAAGTGTCGGCTGTCGGGGAGACCGAGGAGTCTTGTCGCGAGCAAGGATTACGGCATGAGGTGGGGCGCGCTCGCTACGCAAACAACGCGCGCGGCCAGATAATGGGCGACGCCAACGGCCTGCTGAAGCTCGTCTTCTCCCCCGATGACAGGATCCTGCTGGGGGTCCATTGCGTTGGGGAAACGGCGACGGAACTGGTCCACCTCGGATTGATGGCCCTTACCGGCCACCGCACGATCGACGCTTTTATCGAGGCCACATTCAACTTCCCAACGCTCTCAGAGGCCTACAAGTACGCCGCCTACGACGGTCTGGGCAACCTGGCCGGCCACAAGAGGAGAGAGGGCTGAGGCCGGCAGGAGCCAACGATGCCAGGCCGCGGTCCCAACCGAGCCCGTGAGAACGGACGCCGGCCGCCGCTTCGGCCGCACCTTCGGGTGTGCGGCGCAGTTCTTAGCAAGTATGTTTGCCCCGGCAACCGGCCACTTCGGAGATGAGACATGGCACAAGCCGGCACAGGCATGGGACTTCAGCTTCGTTCGACCATAAGGAAGGGGGGCCTCGTCGAGCTATCGCTCGCCAACGTTGCCACCCCGCAACCGAATCCGGAAGAAGTGATCGTTCGCATCGACGCGGCCCCGTTGAACCCGTCCGACATGGGACTCCTCTTCGGCGGAGCCGACATGAGCACAGCCGAGGCATCGGGCACTGCTGACAATCCGGTGGTGACAGCGAAAATCTCGCCCGCCGTGATGACGGCGATGGCAGGGCGCGTCGAGCAGTCGCTGCCCGCTGGCAACGAAGGAGCCGGGGTGGTCGTCCAGGCGGGAGCGTCTCCGGCAGCGCAGGCCCTTCTCGGGAAAACCGTCGCCGTCCTCGGTGGCGCGATGTACTCGCAGTACCGCTGCATCAGCGCCGCTCAGTGCCTCCTGCTGCCGCCGGGCACAACAGCGGCCGAAGGCGCCGCCTGTTTCGTCAACCCTCTAACGGCGCTCGGCATGGTCGAAACCATGCGCTCTGAGGGCCACAAGGCGCTCGTGCACACCGCCGCTGCCTCGAATCTCGGGCAGATGCTCAACAAGCTCTGCATCAAGGAAAACGTGGGGCTGGTGAACATCGTCCGAAAACAGGAGCAGGTCGACATCCTGAAGAAGATTGGTGCCGCTTACGTCTGCAACTCGAGCTCGCCGGCCTTCATGGAGGACCTGACCGGGGCGCTCGTCGCCACCGGCGCTACCCTGGCGTTCGATGCCACCGGCGGCGGAAGACTGGCGGGGCAGATCCTCACCGCCATGGAGATCGCAGCGAACGCCTCTGCGAAGGAGTACAGCCGCTACGGCTCCACCACCCACAAGCAGGTGTACATCTACGGCGGGCTGGACCGCAGTCCGACCGAATTCAACCGCAACTTCGGGATGGCCTGGGGCATCGGCGGCTGGTTGCTCACGCCGTTCCTTCAGAAGATTGGGTTCGAGGCCGCCCAGAAGTTGAGAGAGCGGGTTGCGGCCGAGATAAAGACCACGTTCGCCAGCACGTACACCAGCGAGGTCTCCCTCGCTGAGGCGCTCCAGCTCAAACAGATCGCCGTCTATGGCAGACAAGCCACGGGTGAAAAGTACCTGATCAACCCGAACAAGGGTCTGCGACCGGGCGGCGTAAGCCCTTTCTAGACGAGGCCTCCACCCGGGGCGACGAACGATCGAGAACGTCACATCACACTGAGTCATCGACTCGCTCCGAAGCGGTCACGACGCACGCTCCTGCACCAATTGTCAGGGGTGGCACTTCCCGAAGCGCCCTGAAGAGGCTGGCCATGGGGTCGTGCCGAACCCGACAGAAATGGAGTACAACGAACAGGGATGACCCGCTGGAGGGACTGACAATGACCACGGAGACGGCTCGCCGCGGAACGGTACGTGTGGGCTCGTTGGCGGAGTTGCAGAGCCATGGAGTGAAGGTGATAGCGGCGGAAGGCCGGACGATTGCTGTCTTCTATCACGACGGACGCCTCTACGCCCTCGACAACCGCTGCCCCCATATGGGGTTCCCCTTGAGCCAGGGCACAGTCAAGGATGGCATCCTCACCTGCCACTGGCACCACGCCAAGTTCGACCTGGCTGGCGGATGCACCTTCGATCCCTTCGCCGACGACGTCGCCTCGTTTTACGTCGAATCGCGGGACGGCGAGGTATGGGTAGAGCCACACCCCATCGAGGAGGAGCGGCGGACCCACTGGCTCCGCAAACTCGACGAAGGCCTCGAACACAATCTGCGGCTTGTGATCGCGAAGGCGGTGGTGGCCCTGGCTGACCTTGGTGAGATGAATGCCGTCCTCGAGAGGACAACTCGCTTCGGCACTCGTTACCGCGCGGCGGGCTGGTCCGATGGCCTTTCCATTCTCACCGCGATGGCGAACGTTTTGCCCTCGCTTGCGCCGGCGGACAGGTCCCGCGCTCTCTACCAGGGGGCCATCCACGTCGCTCGAAACGTCGAGGGCGAACCTCCGGATTTCGATCTCCAACCACTGGCGACCGCAGAGGACCGGCCCGCTGTCTTCCGCGCATGGTTCCGCCGGTTCTCAGAGACCCGGAGCCAGGACGCTGCTGAACGTTGCCTCCGGACAGCGATCGTCGCTGGCGCCGAACCAGGGCAAGTGGCCGACATGCTCTTCTCGGCCTGCACGGACCACCTGTTCATGGACACCGGCCACGCGCTCGACTTCGCAAACAAGGCATGTGAGTTGCTGGACCACATAGGTTGGGACCACGCCAGTGACGTCCTCCCCAGCCTAATTCCCGACATCGTCTTTGCCCAGCGGATGGAAGAGACCTCAGCCTGGCAGCATCCAGACAACCTGCCGTCGCTGCTTCGGGAGGCCAACGCAGAACTCGACGGCGCCCTGAGCCAGGGACGAGAGCGGTTGCCGGGTTGGGACGGCCACCGGGTGCTCGCCGAGACGATCCTGGACGACGCGCCAGCCGACTCGTTGCGGGCAATAGTGGAAGCAGCACGCGAAGGGGCGCCGCTCACTGCCCTGTCCGCTGCTGTGGCCTATGCCGCAGCTCGCCGCCCTCTACACTTCCACGTCTCGAACGAGTTCGCCGACTGGAACACGGTTCACCACACCTTCACCTACTGCAACGCGGTGGACCAGGCCATGCGACGAGCGCCCTCACGGGAGCTGGCGCGAGGGATCCTCGACGGCGCGATGTCCGTCTACCTGGAACGATTCTTGAATGTGCCCAAACAGGGGAGGCCGAAGCCGAACAGCGCAGGGGCCACCCCGGAAGCCCTGCTGTCAGAGTTCGACCGCCAGCAGCGCGTGGACGAGACGGCCCAGCTCGCTGCTGACCTGCTCGGAGCAGGGAAGCATCAAGAGCTGATCGAAACCCTGGGACACGCCCTCCTGAGAGAGGACGCGGGCTTCCATTCCTTCCAGGTCTTCGAGGCAGCGCTCCGGCAGTACGAGAACTTTCGCGGTCGGCCGGAAGGCGACGACATTCTCGTCGGTGCGGCCCGGTTCCTCACGGCCCACGCGCCGACGGTGCGTGCGACCGGCCAAACCTTCGAGATTGCTGCCCGCCTGCATCGCGGCGAGGCGTTGCACGGAGAGACCTAGCCAGCCGAACGAATCTCCCCAGGCGCTTCGGCACGCTCGCGGTTCAGTGCGAAGGCCAGCCAACCCGGATGCCGCGCCCGCGCCAGGCTCTGGCTGAGCGCTTTTCACGGCCTGGCCGCTCCGATTCCTCCAGAGGTTCGGCTGGAAGCTCAGCTGGAGCCCGGAGACCGGGGCGGGGCGCTAAAGACAGGCCTTGCCGGCCGTCGTCCCTCTCCTGGCGGCGCCAGCACCATGACCTGACAGCGCCGGTGCAGCAGAACTCCGCGACGCAGGTCAACTCCTGGGCCCGCCCTCAATGTCCGGGTGTCGGCGTTCCGGTGAGCTGGCTGAGCCGATCGAGGATCTGCTTCAGCTGTTCGAGCTCTCTCCCATATCCAGCGAAGTCACCAGCTCGAAGAAGTGCCTGTGCGCGGTCATAAGCCTGTGCGGCCTGCGCCACGAGCGCGCCCACGTCGTTAGGGATCGCCGGAGAAGCCCTGGGAGTTGGCGTGCCCCCCGCCGGCGATGATGGAGCAGTGGGCGTGGCCGTGGACGGCGCCCCGCCGGCCGTGGCGCCAGTGCTGTCCAGGCCCGACGGCGTCGCTCGCCCGAACAGGACGTCGATCGCCCGCGACAGCGTCGGCTCCATCGCCACGCTGTCGCCGTTGACGACCACCACGCGCTTGAGCTGTGGGATCTCACTTCCACCGCTTGTGGCCGCCAAGTAGAGAGGCTCGAAGAAGAGATTGGCGTTCCCGATGGGAATCATCAACAAGTCGCCGCGGATCACTTTGGAGCCCGACTGGTTCCACAGCGTCAGCTGCTGAGAAACCCTCCCGTCCGAATCGATTCTGCGTTCTACCTGCGTTGGACCCGGCACACTCACGCCATCGGGGAAGCGGAAAGCCACGAGCTTCCCGTAGTTAGTCCCGTCGGATCGCGCCGCTATCCAGGCAATTGCGTTGGTCCGGTTTCGCGGCACAAACGGCAGGATGAGCATGAACTCCTCCTGCGTGCCGCCCGGCAGTTGGGCGATCACGTAGTAAGGTCGGATCGCACCGTTCCCACCCCCTGAAAGCACCGTTGGGATGTCCCACTGATCCTCTTGCTGGTAAAACTGCCTCGCCTCCCGGATGTGGTAGCGGAGATAGGCCTGGGTTTGAAAACGGAACAGGTCCTCCGGGTAGCGCAAGTGTGACCGCAACGTGGGAGGCATCTGGTCCAGGGGCTTGAAGAGGTGCGGGAAGACAGCCGCATACGCCTTCAGGATCGGCTCGTCCGGCTCGGTGACGTAGAACTCGGTTTCGCCCGAATAGGCGTTGACGATGACCTTCACACTGTTGTGCAGATAGTTCTGGCCATCGATGCGATGGGCATACGGGATGCGGTCGCTGGCGGTGTAAGCATCCTGGACCCAGTACATGCCGGCCTCATCGACTACGAGATAAGGGTCAACATCGAGCTGCAGGAAGGGAGCGATTTCGTGGATCCGTTGCTGGATGTTCCGTCGATAGATGAGCCGGCTGTTGCTGTTGATCGCCCCCGAAATGAGGATGTTCGGATCCCGGAACGTCCATGCATACGCGAAACGCTGCAGAATGCCGCTCAGCTTGACGCCGCCCGCGCCCTCGAACCGTGTCTGGACGTTCGTCCCCCCGCCGACTGGCGTGAACTCCGGCTCGTTGCTGTCGACGATAATGTACTGGTCCGGCTGCTCGCCGAAGTACACCTCGGGCCTGGCGGTGGTAATCGGGCCCTGAAGGGGAATGTCCTTCACCAGGAGGATCGGCGAGCCGTCTGGCGCCGCGGCGTTCACAGCGGCCACGGTAAAGCCATAGCCATGGGTGAACTGGAGGGTTCGGTTCACCCACGTTTGGGCGTCCGCGGGCAGGCGGTTCGAATTGAGTTCTCGGGCGCTCAGCATTACCTGGCGGAACTTGCCATCAAGCGTGTAGCGGTCGACGTCAACGTCAGAGAATTCGAAGAGCGGCCGAATCGTCTGGACCTGGCCAAGCGCGGAACGGAGCGGGTCGGGGTCCCAGAGTCGCACGTTGTCGATGGTGGCCTGGTTCGCCTGCACTTCCTGATCGGTAGCAGTGGGATTTGCCGGGAACTGGCGTTCGTCTATCTGATCCAGTCCGTAGGCGTAGCGTGTCATCGCGATGTTGCGGGCGAGGTAGGGCTCTTCCCTCGAGAGTTCGTTGGGTTGCACCGAGAACCGCTGGACAAAGACCGGGTAGATGCTGCTCAGAACCCACGCGACCATCCAGATGGCCACCGCGCCCACTGGCAGAGCGAGCCCTCCGCGATAGAGACCGATCAGCACGAGGAGCGCGCACAGCCCTGCGACCACCATGCGGACGTAGATCATCGGCAGCGTGGCATGCAGATCGGTGTAAAACGCGCCCACATCGACCCCCTGGGTCGAGTAGACCAGCGCGAACCGGCTCAGGAAGGAGCGCGCGATTAGGAGAAGAAAGAAGGCGACGATGAGGAGAGAGACGTGGAGCTTTATCCAGCGCGGGGATTCAATACTGAAAACGTGACGGATGATGGGCCGCGGGGCATCAATGCGAAATCCGTAAAGGATCCCGCGGAGCGCGTAAACGACTACCGCGGCGATCGCCCCGATGATCAGCAGCGTTAGAAGCCAGTCGAGGACGAACTGGTATAGCGGCAGCTTGAAGACGTAGAAGCTCAGATCGTGGTGAAACTGAGGGTCTTCCTTGTGGAACGATTGCGCGTGGGTGAAAAGCAGGACCCCTTGCCAATGTCCGGCGGCAGCGGAGCCGAACTGCACCGCAACGATCAGCGCCAGCGCCCCAACGGCAACCAGCAGGACGCGGCGAGTTGGGACTGATTGGATAGCCGAGTACAGTCCGCGCAGCTCCTCCGACACCTCGAACTCGGGGGTGTCGGCCGAGGGCGCGAGTCGCCGGGCGATCAGGAGATTGGCGGCAATGGCCGCGAGAGCGACGCCTGACCCGGCGAAGAACAGCCACACGCGCGTCGTTATTTCAGTCGCGTAAACACTGCGATAACCGACGCTGTCGAACCACAGCACATTCGTGTAAATGCCCCTGGCGACGTTCAACAGGATGAAGAGGACGATCGGGATAGCCAGGGCGATGAGCCACCGCCGCCCAAGTCTAAGCAGGCGGCTCCCAACGGCGCCGGACGGCAGCCGGAACATCGGTGGAGGCGGGCCGAGCCGCCCACCCCCGGGCGAACGTTGCGTCATAGGATGCCGAGGCCTCACTACCGGGTCGCAGCCCCAGGGCAGAGGCGCGTTCACAGGCGCATGTCGAGAGGGAGCGTCCAGCGGTACCCGCTTGAGTTTACAGGGCGCAGGACCGCTTGTCGGGGAGCGCGTTACACGTCGGCACGGCAAGGATCTCGTGAGTACCAACGGCTGCTATCGAACACAGAATCCTGAAAGACGGCGGGTGGTGCGGTCTGTCAGGTTGTTCCGGCCTGCGGCGTTTCTGCGCCGGCGGCCAGCTGGAGTATCCTTCGTGACATATCGCCTGCCAGGAGCTCACCCGTGACGACTGAAGACGCCCCGAAAATTCCACTCGGCATGGAGTTGTTGCCGATGAATCCGGCCTACCAGGAGGACCCGTTCGCGTTGCTCGACCGGGTCCGTGAGGCGGACCGAATCGTGCACGATCCCGCGCTCGGACGGTACATCGTCTCGCGCTTCGACGACGTCTATGCCGTCCTCAATGACCGGTCGATGAGTGTCGACCCCAGAAAGGCCGCGAACAACACCTTCGATACGATGTTCGCCGAGATGACCGCCGACGGCAGCGAGCGAGAGCCGTCGATGCTCTTCCTGGACCCCCCCGAACACGACCGGCTGCGCGCCCTCGTGTCGAAGGCGTTCACGCCCCGCTCGGTCGAGCGGATGCGAGGACGCATCGGCGAAATCGCTAACGAACTGCTCAACGCGGTCGAAGGGAAGGAGTCGTTCGACCTCATGGCAGCCTTCTGCCAGCCGTTCCCCACCATCGTTATCGCCGAGATGCTCGGCGTGGACCCGGCCGACCAGGCCGACTTCAAGCGCTGGACCGACATCATAGTCGCCGCCGCGTTCGATCCCTTTGCCGGCGAAGAAGCGAAAGGCCGTGCACGCGAAGCCGACGAAGCTTTCGGCAACTACCTGCGCGCCGCGATCGCCGAGCGGAGAGAGCACCCATCCGACGACATGGTCACCAGGCTCATTGAGGCAGAGGAAAAGGGCGACGCGTTGAACGAGGGCGAGATCATCACGATGGTCACGCTCCTCCTTGCTGCCGGGAACGTGACTACCACCGACTTGCTCGGAAACGGTATGAAAAACCTGCTGCAACACCCCGATCAGGTACGGCTTCTCCGGGACAACCCCGGACTCGCCATCGATGCGGTCGAAGAGATGCTCCGCTTCGAAGGGCCAGTCACGTTCTCGGGACGGATCACCCCCGATGAGCGCGAAGTCGCTGGCTGTCCGGTGCACGCGGGGCAGTCGATCAGCGTCTCCCTGGGCGGAGCCAACTATGATCCGAGGCTGCACCATAGCCCGCACGAGTTCGACATAACTCGCAAGGACATCGAGCATCTCGCCTTTGGAGGCGGAGTCCACTACTGCCTCGGCGCGCCCCTTGCCCGCCTTGAAACGCAGGTCGGTATCGTCACCCTGCTCGAACGCTTTCCGAACCTGCGGCTCGCGGAGAATGAGCCGCTGGTTTGGAAGACCGTGCCAGGGTTTAGGGGCCTTTCGAGACTCACCGTGCTGACTTAGTACTGGCAGGCTCGGGCATCCACGTCCGTTCTGCTCCCCGGACCGGGGCCGTAGGGTGCATGACGAGCGACACCGCCCGCGTCACGATGACGACATGCCGGGCCTTCAAGACCCACATCGAGGCGCGCCCGTCCCGAGGACGCCCGATCCCGACGGACTCGATAGCCGGCGACTCGACGAGGCGTTGGCGAGCGGGTCGCTTTTCCCCGGCCCGCGGGGCCCCGTCGAAGTTCGGGAAACGCACGCCTCCCGGGTGTTCCTGACCGGGACGGACGTCTACAAGCTGAAGAAGCCCGTGAACCTGGGGTTCTTGGACTACTCGACCCTCAGCCGGCGGCGCCGCATGTGCCGTCTCGAGGTCGAACTGAACTCACGCCTCGCGCCGCACGTCTACCTTGGCGTGGAGAAGGTGACTCAAGGGTCTGACGGCCGGCTTCGTCTGAACGGGAACGGCTCCGTCGTGGACTACCTGGTCCACATGCGCCGCCTTGCCGACGAGCAGTCGCTGGAATCCCTTCTCCGTTCCGGCGCCGCCAATGAAGGGCACGCCCGCCAGGCGGGAGAGCGTATCGGGCAATTCCACCGGTCCGCCGAGCCAGCCGATCCGGCCTTCGGTCCCCCGACGTTCCTTCGCAACACCCGCGCGAACCTCCGCTCACTCCAGCCGCTCTTTGGCGGAAACGTGCGGCAGACGGTCTTCGAAGAGCTGGCGGCGTACTTCAAGGATGCCTGGTCGTCATTTCATGGGGGGCTGGAGCAACGGGCATCCGCCGGGCGCATCCGGGACGGCCACGGCGACCTCAGAGCCGAACACGTCTACTTCGAAGACGGGATCACCATCATCGACTGCGTCGAATTCGATCGCCGCTACCGCTGCAGCGATACCGCACTCGACTTCGCATTTCTCGCGATGGATGTTGCGGCGAGCGGCTACCCGGACTTCACCAGCCCCCTCATCGAAAGCTACGAATCAGCGGCAGCCGACTCCATAGGGGCAGTGTTGCCCCTGTACTGCTGGTACCGCGCGCTGGTACGGGCGAAGGTGGCAGGCATACTGGCGGGCCAGCAGGTAGACCGCGAAACGCAACTGGCTTCCGCCCTCGCAGCGCGGCGCCACCTCTACTACGCGCTACGCGTCGCTCGCAGCGACCGCCGGCCGGTGCTGCTCGAGGTGGGCGGGCTCCCTGGCACGGGCAAGACCACGCTCTCCCGGGCGCTGGGCACAGCCGTCGGTGCGGAGGTCCGGAGCGCAGACGAGACCCGCAAGCGCCTGGCCGGATTGGGACCGGACGCGCACCCGGCGAGCCGCCTGGACAGCGGTCTTTACACCGAGCAGATGAACCGCCGGGTCTACCAGGCTCTTCTCAACGGCGCGGCTGACGCGCTGACGCGGGGGCGGAGCATCGTCCTGGACGCGACGTTCAGACGCCGCAAGGACCGCGAGTCGGCGCGCGCGCTCGCAGCCCTCCACGGCGCCCGGTTCCTCATGGTGGAGTGCGAAGCTCCGGAGGAGGTCGTTGTGGCGAGGCTCCGCGATCGCGCGACGACGCCCGATCCCTGGTCCGATGCCACAGTTGCGACGTTTCGCGCGCACCTCGCCCGCTACGAGCCGCCAGCCGAGCTGGAGGAGCACGCGGAGCACCTCCGCGTCGCCACCAGCGGTGACGTGCTGGACGGGGTTGACAGAGTGCTTACGTTCCTGTGGACCTGATAGGATCGTTGTGCCCCTTTCTCACCCGGAAGCCCTCTCTGGCCGGCCCAAGACGACAGTACCTGTCGCGACGCCCACCGATAATGCGTCTTCCGCGGCGTCTGGACTCCGCAGGAGAGAAGGGAAGGGCCGGTGGCATTCGAAGCCTACTTCGTCGATGACCGTGGGTTAGCGATCGTTCCTCAAGATCGCGATGACTGGCGCGATTGGGTCTCGGCGGGGAAGACGCGCAACTGGTGCATCGACGACCCCCTCTTGGATTGGCTCGACCTCTATGGCGACGACAGAGGGTTCGAGCGTGACCCGGACGGGGACCCGCGGACCGACTTCCGAGCGTTTCTGTTCCGGCAGGGTAATGCGTTCGAGGCGGCGGTCGTCTCCCACCTCGAACGGACGGAGCCGGTGCGTAGGCTTACAGGCGGGCTGCCCTGGCTGCACTCGTTTGACGCCTGCATCCAAACGTTCGAGGCAATGAAGCGGGGCGACGCGACTATCCATCAGGGACTCGTGCGCAATCCCGCCACCCGGACGTACGGTTGCCCGGACCTTCTCGTGCGCAGCGATGTCCTCCACCGGCTGTTTCCCGACGCGATTTCAGAGGTCGATTCGCAAATCGGGGCGCCGGGGCTGGGTCTGGCTCGTTGCCACTACCGGGTGGTCGACATCAAGTACACGGGCCTGAAACTGAACCTGCAGTGGCAGGCCGCCAATGACCACCTCCCTTACATGGTCCAGACGTTCCTCTACAACGAAGCCCTCGGCCGGATCCAGGGATACACGCCGGATCACGCCTACCTGCTTGGACGGGGATGGGGAAAAGGGATCCATGAGCTCGGCAGCACCAGCTGTCTCGACCGGCTGGCGCCGGTATCCCGAGAGCGAGAGGTGCGGCACGAACCCCTGCTCACGATGGCCGGCAAAGCGGTGGCCTGGGTGCGCCGCGCACGGGGCGAAGGCGACGCCTGGGATCCTCGGTCCCAAGGGTGCCCCCTGGAGCTGCGGCCGAACCCGAAGAACAGTCAGAACCAGCCGTGGCACCGGGCAGTTGCCGAGATAGCCAGCACCAACGAAGACGTCATGCTTGCCTGGCAGGTCGGCCTTCCCGGCCGTGAAGCAGCCCGCGCCGAAGGCGTGCTCCGATGGACTGATCCCCGCTTTTCGGCCGCTGTGGCGCGCGTAAAGCCGGCGTTCCAGGCGCCCCTGGACCGGATGTTGGCTATCAACCGCGATCCGCTCGGCCCCGCTCTGGAGCCCGCTCGGATGCGAGTCGAAGCCGAGGTCTGGGCAAGAGCGAAGGCGGTCGAGTTCTACGTAGACTTCGAGACGGTGAGCAGCCTCAACGACGATTTCGAGCGGATACCCGAGCAGAACGGCCAGCCGCTGATCTTCATGATCGGCTGTGGGCACATCGAGAATGGCGCGTGGCAGTTCTCCTGCTTCGTCGCCGGCGACCTCACCGTTGCGAGCGAAGCCCAGATCGTGGAGACCTGGCTCGCGCATATGGAGGCCGCGCGCCTGAGGCTGGCGCCGCGTCTGTCCCGGCCGCTGGTGTTTCACTGGTCGCCAGCGGAGACGAGCACCCTCAGCACAGCCCTCGACTCGGCGCGACGCCGCAGCCCCGAGCGCGCATCCGCATGGCGCGAACCGAACTGGTTCGACTTCCTCACGCGGGTGATGAAGCGCGAGCCCGTGATCGTCCGGGGGCCAATGGGGTTCGGACTCAAGACGGTGGCCAGGTCCCTCAAGCGCCACGGTCTCATCGAGACAGAGTGGCAGAATGGGGTGACCGATGGTCTTGGAGCGATGGTCGCGGCCTGGTGGTGCGAGCGAGAGGCGCAGAAGCTGGGCTGCCGGCTGTCTGACTTCGACCTGATGGACGAAGTGCGCCGCTACAACGAGGTCGACTGCAAAGTGATGATGGAAGCGGTTGCCTGCTTGCGCGAGCGAGCCGTCCAGTCGCACCGGGCACAGCCGGCCCGGAGAGCAGCGTCGGAGTGCCCGGCCGCGGTGCTATCATCCGGCAACTCTCCTCTCGGGGGCTGGTGAGCTTTGGTGGTTGGTGAACGACGTAGCGCGCCCCACGAACCCGGCGTTCCTGTCCGCCTCGGGCCCGCCAACGGTCGCACCATCGGCGCTCTTACGGCCAGCTGCCTGCTCTTGATCGCGATCGTCGCCACCATTGGCTGCAAGAGCGGCTCCGGTGGCGCGGGCACTCCGGCGCAGTCAGGGTCTTCTACCACGGCGAGCGCTGCCACCGCCGGTTCGAAGATCGGCGCCGCGGATTTCGGCTCCCCCGCGGCGTCAGGAGGGTCCGTCACGGGGACAGTGGTCGCCGCCGGCAGCCCGTCTCCGGCCGGGGCGACCAGTTCGGCTGCGGCTGCGACGGCCAATCCCACCAGTGCCGCACCTCCGCCGACGGCCACGGCCACGCAGCCCGCCACACTCGGGCCCAACCTGGTGAGCAACGGCGGGTTCGAGACTGGCTCGTTGAACTCCTGGGGTACCGGCATCTACGAGCCACGACCCCAGGGCGTGTTCTGGGGGGCGGCCGACGCCGACGCCACCGTCGTTTCCGACGTCGTGCACAGTGGCGGCTTCGCCCTGCGGATCGCCAACCGCAGCGCCGTTCAGCCTCAGGTCTACCGCACCATGTCGCAGAAGGTCGCTGTCAAGGGTGGCGTCACACACTGCCTGACGTTCTGGGCGAGGACCGTCAGCGGGACCAGCGGCATCCTCGGCTTCCGCCTCAATGACGCCTGGACGCAAAACGTCGGGATCGGAGCGGGCTCCGCGACCTGGACCGCGTACAAGGGCCAGTTCACAACCGAGGACGGGAACATCGACCTGCGCATCGTCAGCGAAAACACCGGTACGGTCTGGGTCGACGACATCGCCCTGCGCGAAGGGGCTTGTCCGTAGAAGGGCCGGGCCGCGTTCAGGCTCCAGGCGCCTGCAACTTGCCCTTCAGCACCGCCTTCTGGACGTCGAACTCCTCGCGGGCGCGGGCGATCTGTTCGGGGGTCAGGTCGAGCTTGTAAAAGTCTCGTTTCCAGGCGGCGTCGGCGGCCCAACGGAACGGTGTCGTCACCGTCGTCCGTGGGAATTGTGCCGACTCCAGCAGGTCGAGGGCCATGCTCACGAGGGAGCGCTGCATTTCCACGTCGTTGGGCTTGCCACAGGAATTGCCAAGCGGGAAGTCGCTGAAGAGGAATCGCGCTACGCCACAGTGTTCGACGATGTCGCGCGCGCAGCCCATGACCACGGTCGGGATACCGTTGGCTTCGAGGTGGCGAGAAACCAGGCTCACGGTCTGGTGGCAGACCGGTCAGGTGGCGACGAGGACCGCCGCTTCGATCCTGTCCTCCCGGCAGAGCCCGAGGACACGTGCAGCGTGCGCCTCCGTCGTCAGACGCTGGCTCCGCAACGTCGGCACCCCGTAGAAGCGCGGCCACAATTCTCCGACTCGCCCTGCGGCAGCTGTTTCCTTCAGCCGTGCGAGCGGGAAGTAGCTGTTGATGTCCTCGGCCGAGGTGTGTTTGCGGTCGTAGCCCAGGTGCGAAATGCGCAGGTCCGGAGCCGGTTCGACCGGCATGGTGTAGACCTCGGTGAACTTCGCATTCGCGTTGTACGGAGCCCACGCTCCCTGGTTGCCGGCCTCCGGGTTGAAGGGCGCGGCCGTCGTGATCAGCGCCACCCGGCTACGATTCAGCGGCTTCGAGAGAGCCGTGAAGGGGACGGAGTCGTTGTGGGCCCAGCGGTACGGATTGTCGTACCCGAGGGCCATGTAGTAAGCCCGAGACCGGTCGATATAGCGCACCGGAAGGTCAAGGACGGCCTCAATGGGGTCCGAGCTGGTATCAGCAATTGCAGTCACGCTAAAGACCTCCCTGGAAACTCAAGATACGCGATCGTGTCCAGCTCCGGCTAACTATAGGAGCTTCGGCAGCACCTTCCCCGTCCATGCCCTCGCCGTCGCTGTTCGTGGCCACCTCGCAGCCGTACCATCCCGGAGCGCGCGCAAGGGACTGTGCTGCGCCGGAGGACCGAAATGCCGCAACAAGACCACCCGGACTTGCTCTTCAACCGGATAGACGACGTAGCGCTCGTCAGCCTCAACCGGCCAGAGCGCCTGAACGCGGTCGGCCCGGGCTTCCACGATCTGCTCTTCGGTCGTGCCCAACAGATTCGCGACGACTCATCGATTCGAGCCGTTGTCCTGACTGGCGAAGGACGTGCCTTTTGCGCCGGGGCCGACGTTTCCGCTCTGGGCGGGGGCGACTACGGCGAAGCGACGAGCGAGGGCTTCCCGATCGATGAAGCAAGCCAGTGGCCGGTTGGCTGGTTCGGGATGATCGTGCCAAAGCCCGTGGTCTGCGCCGTGAACGGCGCCGCGGTCGGCTACGGCGCGGAGTTGCTCGCGACCTGCGATATGCGTGTCGCTGGGGAGTCCGCGCGCATCGGGTGGGTCTTCAGCAAGCTCGGGCTTGTCACCGACATGGGCGTTGGGCCTGTGATCCTCCCCCGGCTGGTCGGACTCGCCCAGTCGGCGCGCCTTCTCTATTCGGGCGAAATCGTGAACGCCCGGGAAGCGCTGCGGATCGGCCTCGTCGACGAGGTGGTGCCCGATGCGGAGCTACGAGGCCGGGCTATCGAACTCGCTCGCCAGCTCGGCGGCGGCGCGCCCCGTTCGGTCGCGGTCCACAAGCGGCAGCTCCACGAGAGCATGCTGAAGCACCCGCACGAGGTTTACTTCAGGAATTTGGACGAGTTCCAGGAAGCCACGCGGTCCGAGGACTTCAAGGAGGGCGTCCGCTCGTTTCTGGAGAAGCGGCCGCCGAAGTGGACCGGGCACTAACTGTCGGCGAGGAACCCGGACAGCCCTTTTGACAGGGAACCCGACCCCGGCCATGCTCCCGGGATGGTCGTCAGGGCCTTTCGCGCCGTCCACGCCGATGCTCCAGAGACGATGGCCTTCGACATCGAGCGAGGCATTATCGAGGCGGCTGGCGCCGAGCTCGTCCTAACGAGGTCCGCCAACGAGGACGAACTCATCCGCAACCTGGGCGACGCCGACGCCATCCTCGTGCTCGGAGCCCACATTACCCGCCGCGTCGTTGAGTCACTGCCGCGCTGCAAACTGATCGTGCGCTACGGCGTGGGCCTCGACACCCTCGACATCCCCGCGGCCACCGAGCACGGCATCGTGATCGCGCACTTTCCCGACTTCTGCCAGCCGGAGGTCGCCAACCACGCCATCATGCTGCTCCTTGCCTGCGCGAAGAAGCTCACGCTGCTCGGACGCGCCGTGCGCGATGGCCGCTGGCGTGTGGGCGAGCTGGGCCCGATGAGGGCCGTCCACGGCGAGACGCTGGGGCTCGTCGCCTTCGGTGCGATTGCCCGCGCAGTGGTCCCCCGGGCGCAGGCGCTTGGGCTCACCGTCATTGCCCATGACCCGTACGTTCCCGCGGAGCGCTTCGCCGAACTCGACGTGGAACGCGTGGAGTCGCTCAAGACGCTGCTCGAGCGTTCCGATTACGTCTCGCTGCATACCCCGCTGACCCCGGCTACCCACCACCTGATCGGTCCTGAGCAACTGAGCTGGATGAAGCCAACGGCCTACCTCATCAACACTTCGCGCGGCCCGGTGGTCGACGAAGACGCACTCGTCGCGGCTCTCGAGGACGGCCGAATAGCAGGCGCCGGCCTCGATGTGTTCGAACACGAACCGCTCACAGCGTCGTCGCCCCTGATCCGGATGGACAACGTCGTACTCACGCCCCACTCCGCCTCCTACTCCGACGCCGCCTTCGACGAAATGAAGCGCCGGGCCGGCCGGGCCGTCGTGGACCTCATGGAGGGTCGATGGCCCGAGATCGTAGCGAATCCACGGTTGCGGCCTCGCGCCCAGCTGCCCGCTCGTTCCTAGAGCGCCGTCGTAGCTGCGCCTCGCGTTCGCCTGGCCTAGACTCCGCAAAACCTCCGAGGGGCTGACTGTGGGCGCAACCAACTTCGTTGGCACGTGGCGGTTTGTGTCCGCGGTCTCGACGCGCTCGAATGGCGAGCGCACCTACCCGTTCGGGCCCGATGCCGCCGGTGTCATCATCTGGGACGCCCTTGGCAACTTTGCCGCCCAGATCATTCGGCGAGACACTCCGCGCTTCGCGTCGGGGGGGCTGCGGACCGCGACCCCGGACGAGGTTCAGAGAGCTTACGCGGGCGTCGTTGCCTACTTCGGCACGTACGAAGTCGATGAACCTTCGTCCGTGGTCACACACCACGTTGAGGCCAGTTGGAACCCGAACATGGTCGGGGTCGATCAGCTTCGCCGGTTCCAGTTCTCGGAGGACAGGCTAACGCTCAGCCCACCACCCCAAACGGTCGACGGCGACACGATCACTACCTTCATCACCTGGGAACGCGCTCGCCCCGCCTGACGGAGCCCGCTGGCGAGCCCTAGCCCCTCAGGCGTCTATTCGGAAGAGCGCGCCGGCGTTCTCGCCCAGGACGAGCCGCTTCCGCCTTTCCGACAGGCCGGCCACGCTCTCGCGGATCTGGGTTGCCGCTTCGATGTGCGAGTCGATGTGTGGGTAGTCACTGCCCCAGACGATGTGGGTCTCATCGACGAGGTCCATCATCGCGTCGATCGTTCTCTCCTGCGGCTCCGCCACGTACCAGACGTTTCGGCGAAGGTATTCGCTCGGCTTCTCGCGGAGGCGGTCGGCGTACACGAAGTGCTGATACTTCTCGTCGAGGCGGTCCATCAGGTAGGCCGCCCAGCCGCACCCGGCCTCGACGCACAGGCACTTGAGCCTGGGGAAGCGGTCGAACAGCCCGTCCATCACGAGGGCGGCCATCGCCGGGATGATCTGGAACGTCGCGCCCAGCCCGAACGTGAACGTCCGGTTCCCCTCCGGGAACCATCCGCGCATCGCGGTGCCAAGGCCGACCGGCCGGGTAAACCGGACGATGACGTGGAGGCAGAACGGAAGGCCGGCGTCCTCGAGCTCGTGCCAGACTGCATCGTAGTCCGGGTGCGATGGGCGCTTCCCGTTCATTGGCTCGGGGGCGAGGAACATGCCCTTGAACCCGAGCTTGAGGCAGCGTCGCAGCTCCGCGAGAGCGAGGCCGGGGTCGTGGAAGGGGATGTGGGCGATCGGGAAGATGCGGTCCGGGTGGGCCCCAACGAAGTCCCACTGCCAGCGGTTGTAGGCGCGCGCGTAAGCGTCCGCCAGCCTGGGGTCTTCTGTGTCCCACAGGATGCCAACGGTGGGGAAGACGATCCCGCCTCTGATGCCCCAATCCTCGTAGAGCTGGATGCGCGCGCCGGTCTCCATGCTGGCCGCTGGGGCGCCTTCCAGGTAGCTCACCTCTCCAGGGTGGCTAAGCCGCTCTCGTTCTATTTCCACCCCGCCCAGGCCGCCCAGGAAGTCCTGGAAGATCGTCTGGTTGTCGATGCTCAGGGTCTCTTTGCCGTTCGCGTCGTTGTAGATCCGGATCGAGCGATCCTTGAACTCCGGTTCCAGGTACGAGTCCCAGAGGTCCGGCGGCTCGAGGACGTGGGAGTCGCAGTCGATGATCGAGCTTCGGGTAGCCTGCGTTGCCTGTGCCACTGGTCGCACCCTCCTCACACTAGACGTCCTGTTGGGCCGAGCTTACCGGTCCATGACGCGCCCCTCAAACGGGACTCTACGTCTGGGCAACGGGCGCGTCGCCGCCAGAAAACCCCATCGGAGCGCCATCCGCTCGCCAGCAGGCGGCGCCTTCGAGCAGGCCGGTGCCGGGCTGCACGAGGATACCGTTCATCCCGCCCGCGACTTTCTCCGGGGTCTGGACCGTGTGCCCGCGGCGCTCCATCTCGCTCTTCAGCTCAGCAAGGCCTTCGAAGCCCCGTTCGAGTTCGAGCGAGGGCCCGCGCGCCCACAACCTCGGTGCCTCGAAGGCCTGCTGCAGCGTCATGTCGTGGTCGATGACGTTTACGATGGCCTGCATCACGGATCCGAAGATCTTGAGCCCGCCCGGCGCACCGAGGGTCATGAACGGCCTTCCGTCTTTCAGAACGATCGTCGGGGACATTGAGGACAGGATTCGTTTGCCGGGTGCGATGGAGTTGGTACGGCCAGGCACCGGGTCCATCAGCTGCATGCAGTCGTTGAGCAGCATGCCTGTCCCCGGCACAGTCACCTTCGAACCGAACCCCATGTGCAGGGTGTTTGTGGTCGATACGACGTTGCCTTCGGCGTCCATCGCGCAGCAGTGGGTGGTCGAGGAACTCTCCCCGTCTGGCGGCGTGCCTGCCATGTACGACTGAGCGCGGGCGGGGTCGATCTGGCGGCGGCGCTCACCCGCGTAGGCCTTCGACGTGAGCCAATCGAGCGGGATCACGGTAGTTGCAGGATCCGCCATGTACTGGAACCGGTCTGCGAAGGCGATCTTCATCGCCTCAGCGGTCAAGTGGACCGCGTCGGCGGAACCGAAGCCCATGGCCCGGACGTCGAAGCCTTCGAGTATGTTCAGGATCTGGATGATGTGCGCCCCGCCCGATGAAGGCGGGGCCATCGAGACGATCTCGTACCCCCGGTACGTGCCCCGCACGGGAGGCCGCTCGAATGTCTCGTAAGCTTCGATGTCCTCGAACGTGATCAGCCCGCCGTTCGCGGCCATGTCGTCAGCGATCGCCCGCCCGAGCGGCCCATGGTAGAGGTAATCCGGGCCGTGTTCGCCCACGCGCTCCAACGTCTCGCCGTACTCGGGCCTGGTGATGGCCTCCCCGGCCTCAGGCACCGATCCGCCGGGCAGGAACACCTTCGCACTCTCGGGATACCGATCCAGGTCGGCTCGCGTAGCCTCGATGATGCTTCTCAAGTACGGGCTCACCCGGAAACCCGAGCGCGCAAAGCGGACCGCCGGGCCGACGACTTCAGCGAGACTCAGCTTCCCATAACGTTCGACCGCACTCGCCCACCCGAGCAGCGTGCCGCCCACGGCCACGGACAGATGCCCTACTTCGTTGAGCTTGCCCGCGACCTCGTGGTCAAGGCTTCCAGGTACTGGCTCGAACATGTCCGCGGTCGCCCGCGCAGGCACCGTGGCGTAGTTGTCGATCGTCGTGCAGGTGCCGTCGGCCAGCCGGATGTTGACGAACCCTGCCCCGAAGATGGTAGTCATCATCGGCTCCACCACCGAGAGTGCGAACATGGTCGCGATCACTGCGTCCACGGCGTTGCCGCCCCGGACGAGCATCTCGGTGCCCGCGAGCGACGCCAACGGGTGGTTCGATGTCACCATCCCTCGGCTGGCTACGGCAGGTTGCTTCAGCGTGGCGAGGGTCTTCACTACCGTCCTTCACCTGCGCGGGGCCATGGGTGGCCCTACCGACTCTCCGCAGCTTCTACGCGACTCGTCCTACCAACTCAAGCGGCCAGAGCAGCGTCAGGATCCCGGGAGCGCCTTCGCCCGCGGGATCCTGCGCGGCTCCACGCCCATGCACTCCCGCGCGAAACTTGGAGCGATCCGGTCCATAAGCACCACAAAGGCCAGGGCCCCGGCGAATCCGACCGCGAAGAGGCCGTTCATGAGCTTGAAGTAGTCGTCCGCCAGCGCGCTATCCGAAACCACGTGCTCGGTGAGGTAGCCAATGAAGAACGGCATATGGACGAGGTAGATCGCGAAAGCGTAACGGCTCAAGAACTGAAACGGCGCCGTCGCAACTCGACCCCAACGGACGGTCGTGAGCGCCCTGGCCGCAGTCGGAAACACCGCCAGGGCGCAGGCGCTAAAAACGAACGTCGTCGCCCCGAAGTAGCTGACGGGGTAGTAGTCAAATACCTCGCCCTGGACCAGATACGTCCCTCCCGCAACCAGCATCCCGAGCAGGGCGATCCAGAGCCATTCGCGGGGCAGCTCCAGCGACCCGAACTTGCGGCCAACGAAGAGGCCGAAGGCGTAGAAGAACACCCAGGCGAGCGGATTGCGGTAGGCCAGCGTCGCGAAGTCTCCGGACAGCGTGCTCGCCTGGTAGAAGGCTATGGTGGCCGCGTTCAGGACCAGGGCAGTCGCGGCGAGCCATGCCAGCCGGCGGAGGGACCAATCGCGGACGAAGTAGAACCCAGCGTAGAAGACGACGAGCACCGCGAGGTAGTAGAACTGGCCGCTGATGTCGAACAGCGCAAGCGCCTTCAGCATTCCCCCGGTGACCCCGCCCTCCTGCCAGAGCCGATAGACGAACGCCGCCAGCATCCAGAACGCCAGCGGCACGACCACCCTTCGCACTTTGCGCCGGATGAAGTACGCGAACCCCGGACTGTCGTCCCGGGCGAACAGAAAGGCGGAGATGAAGAAGAACAGCGGCACAGCCGTGTGCGCAAACAGGTGGAGCACGTGCATCGCCACGACTTCCCGATGTGGGGTCACGGCCCATGGGCTGAAGTAGGAGTGGAGGGAGACGACAAACACGATCGCGGTTCCCCGAACCACGTCGATCTCAGGAAGATGCCGCGAGCCGGCTTCGGCCGGTCGGTCTCTCACGAGGGCGCGAACACCCGCGGCGGTTGTTTCAGTCAGCGCCGTAACGTGCCACTGGCGTTAGCCGTCGCTCGATTTCCGGCGTTTGACCAGGGCACGGTTCTCCCATCTCGGATGCTCCAGTCGCGGTTGCAAGTCCCGCCCGGGCGCCGTTCCCGTTCGCCGGTCCTGCTCACAGTCCCGCACTGCCTTCAAACGGGCAACGTCGGGTCAGGCGGGCAGGTTCAGATTGGGGGAAGCTCGAGTGATCGACTCAACCTGCTGCGAGCTCGAACCGCCTGCCGACAATCTCGGCGTCGATAAGTTTCGACAGAAGCTGCGCTCGTTCGAGAGCGGCGGCCGGAGCGAACCCGGCATCGATGGCGGCCTGGCCGAGCATTGTCTGGCGGATCCGGCGCATGGCGTCGAGGCGCAGCCGCCAGTCAGGGTCGGCAGAGCTAATCCGCCAAACTTCTGCCATCAGTCCGGCGTGCTCGTCATCTTCCTTGCCATCAAAGTATTGGCCGGCAGCTGCGATCGGGTCTTCGCCCCGCGAGGCGGCCTCCGCCACCCGCCGGGTCCGCATCTCCGCCTCCGCGAAGCAGTCCTCGACCACGGCCGCGAAGAGCTCCCGCTTCGTCTTGAAGTGCGTGTAGAGCGCTCCTTTCGAGTAGCCGGCCGCCCGCACGATCGAATCAAGCGAGGTGCCGTCGTAGCCGCTCCGGGCAAACGCAGCTCGCGCTTGGCGCAGAAGCGCAGCGGTGGTCTTAGCTCGCCGCTCGTCTTGCCGCATCGCGGTCGCCTTTCCAGGTCGGGAGGTAAAGGGCATGAGCGGCAGTCGGAGATTCTTCCCGCCATCTCGGAAATACAGATTCGAAGGCCTCGACAACCTTGGGATCGAACTGCGTTCCAGCGCATCTTAATATTTCGGCGAAGGCTGCGTCAGGCGGCTGGCCGTCACGGTATGGCCGGTCCGAAATGATGGCGTCGTAGGTATCGCAAACAGCGAAAATCCGCGAGCCCAGGGGGATGTTCCCGGCCTTGAGCCGGCGAGGGTAGCCGTCACCGTCCCACCGTTCGTGGTGGGCCAGGACGATCTTCGCCGCTGGCCGCAGATAGGCGACCTGGGCCAGGATCTTATAGCCCATACTCGAATGCTTGCGCATGAACACCCACTCCTCTTCCGTGAGCTTGCCCGGCTTCCGGAGGATGGCGTCCGGCACGCCGATTTTGCCCACGTCGTGCATCAGGGCCCCGCGTCGCATCATCGCCAACTCTTCTTCGTCTTGAATGCCCAGCATCTTGGCGATTTCAAGGGAATGGGTCGCGACGCGCACGGAGTGGCCCCGCGTCTCCTGGTCCCGCAGGTCCAGCGCCGCAACTAGCGACTCCAGCGTACCGTCGTAGGCGTCCTTGATTTTGTCCGACATCTCGGTAATTTCGAGATGCATGTGCCGCAGCTCCTGGTTGGAGCTCTCAAGGCGAAGGACGTTGTCGCGCGTCTTGTCGATCACCTGCTTCATCGCGTAGCGGCTGAGCGCTAGCGGCAGCGACAGGGCAAGCAGTCCGGCGATTCCGACGGTGTTGTAGACGATCGCAAGGCCGCCCGCCACCACGCCCAGCGCCAGGTAGTGGGGGAACAGCCAGGCGAACGTTTCCCGATGGGTCGTGAAGAGCGAACGCCCCGTGCTCATCGACATCACGGACGAGACCGCGATGGTTGTGACCAGGAAGATGATTGTCCCGAGCAGAGCTCCCACGCCTATCGCCGCCACGGGGTCGTCCATGTGGTCATGGATGCCGATAACCGTTGCGGTGACGGAAGCCGCCAGTCCCGCGATGTTGTGTTGCCCGAAGTTGAACAGTAGCTTGCGCATCGATCGGTCGGAGAAGAAGTAACCGCTTATCGCGATCGCAGCACTAACGAAGGCGGTGCCGGCTGTGCCGAACCAGAGGGCCGCGAGCACGGCTCCCATGAAGCTGATCGAAAGTCGCCCGTCGAAATAGAGGCGCACCGATAGCCGCTCGGTGATGACCACCAGGGCAACGATCGTGGCGAGGCCAAGCGGATCGCTGACGGGTTCCAGGATCATCGCGGTGGTGAACGCCGCTGCCCCGACGAGGAAAACCGTCACGATGAATGTCTGGAGCTTTACGCCGTTTCCAGCTTCATCAACCATGGTGTCTTAGGTATCGACCGAATCTGACCTCGGCGTAGGCCAGAAGGGCGCTCGGCGACCCCCGGAAGGCAGGTCTGCGAGACGGAAAGATCCGATCTCCGCCGCAACACTGATGCGGCGCTACTTCAGTGTCGGCAGCAAACCGTCGATTCACTCCACAGAGGGATCGTTCCAGGCCGATGACAGAACCAGCTCTTTCCTTCGTTGAGCAGCAGCCGTCGGTTGACCGCAGTGTGACTGCCACGCGCATCGTGGGGACATCGGTCGGGCTCTCGGCGTTCGCCGTGTTCGCGATGGGATGGATCACCGGTTCGCTCTTCTGGCACCTGGCGTTCATCGCCTGGTACGCCTTCATCGTGGCCTTCGTCTGGTTCGTTTCCGCGATCCCCCGCAACCGGCAAAAGAAGCTCGACCTCCAATGGGCCCGCCGCTTTCACGAGCTTTCAATCCACGACGAGCTGACCGGGCTTTACAACCGTCGCCACTTCAACCAGGAGCTTGAGCGGCTCATTATCGAAACCCGAGTCACGGGCCAGCCGCTCACCCTGGCCCTGATCGACCTCAACGGCTTCAAGCGAATCAACGACACGTTTGGCCACCAGTCCGGCGACCTTGCCCTTCGCCTCGTGGGCGAATGTATTTCCTCAGCGGTGGACGAATCCGCCGTCGTTGCCCGCACGGGAGGCGACGAGTTCGCGATCATCTTGCGTGCGAGCACACTTGAGGCCAACGTCGTCCTCGCCTCGCTCCGCCAGACGCTCGAAGACACCTCGGTCGCGTTCAACGGGGAAGCTTCGGGTACGGCCCAGTTGCACGCGGCTGTCGGCCTGGCCGCCCTCGGCGAGTTTACCGAGGCGGAACGCCTGTTGAGGGAAGCTGACGGCGCTCTCTACGCCAACAAACGCGAGCTTGCGAGCGCGCACGACCGTCGCCGCGTGGCCTGAACCGGTTTCGGCGGACAATGTGGATCAGGATTGGCGCCAGCACGCGTCACCTTCTTCGGCTTCGTCCGCATTAGACAGGTAGAACGCCGGCCAGGTCCGGAGTGGGCCGGGCCCAGCGTGCGCAATCGGAGGTGTGCCGTGAGGTACTGGTTAGCAGGTTCGATCCTGGCCGGCTTGCTAATGGCCGCCTGCAGCGAGAAGGAGACGTCGCCCCCAGCGCCCTCTTCGACGGCCACCGTCGCCGCAACCGCGACTGCCACGGCGACTCCTACGGTTCTGGCGTCGCCCGAAGGCGGACGGAACCCCCTCCTCGGGAACCTCCAGCGCGGCACAGCGACCCGGCCGGTCGAAGTGCCGGCCGCAGCCGGCGCGACAGCAGCCATCTTGAAGGACGTTGCCACGCGCACACTCGGCCAGCGAACGGTGCTGGCCTTCCAGTTCGAAGGCTCGGTACCGGGTTATAAGGTCGGCTATGTCGATTCCTCTATCGCCTGCGCTTCAGGTCAGCCCCTGGCGGTCGCCGGGAGTGCCTTCCTCAGCGTCCGGCTGAGCCCGGCTGCCGCCCACGACTCGAACGGAAAAACCACGGTCGCTTCCACTTCGCTTAACGGCGACGGCGTGGACATCCTCGGGGCCAGGCAAACCTGCGACTTCGAGGGGGTCGTCACGTGGGTGATCGGCGTCAAGGACAAGGGTCCGTTCGAAGTCACGACTCTGGGTGATCGCTTGATCGTCGCTGTTGGGGGAACCTAGCCCGTTCTGCTCGACCGCCGTCACGATTGCCTACTGACTTCTTATGGATGCGTCACCACCCGCCGGAGTACATTGAACCTGGTCGCGCAAGCGGCCCGCCTACCACCGATAAAGGCAAACCTGGCGAAAGCCGGGGACGCAAAGCCACGGGTCTGAGCTCCTTGAGCATGACAGCCGGGCTTCCGACGGGCAGGGCATTCAAGCCAGGGCCCCGGAGGTCACAGCGTGTCGCAGCTCCTAACCTCCCATCCAGCAGTCACGCCTCGCACTGCCGCGGTCAGCGTCGTCGCCGTCTATCGAAGTCACTCAGCCGATGCGCTCTTCCCGCTCACGGTCCTTGTGCCCTGGGACAGATTGCGGGACGTGGGCGAAGTCGACCTCACTTTCTTTGTGCCCTGCGGGTTCCAGGCCGAGGTTGTCGTATCTGAACCCTCGTATGTCCTCTGTTCATGGAGTACCGCGCGTACACACCACGCGCCGGGCAGCGTGTCGCCGCTCGTCGTCGGAGTGACGGTGAACATGACGAGTGACGCCGGCCAGTTCCCGTTCGCAGTGACGCGCACCAATCGCGCCGGGCACGTCACTTCAGCATCCGGCCGGAGCGGAGATCCGCTCACGGTCGAGGCGTACGCCGCGCTCATCCCGCGGCACGTTTGAGCCTGCCTCTCCAGGGGCGGCGGGCCGGCTTCAGCGAATTCGTCGTTCGCTGAAGCCGGCTCCCGCAAACGCAACCGTGCGGAGGGTTGCCCTGGCTAGCTCGAAGGGGTTGGCCTGACGCCACCCTGCGCATAGCGGGCCGCCGCATCGTGGCGAGTCGCGGCCCCCAGCTTCACCAGAATGCTGTGCACGTGCTGGTCCACCGTGCCCCGAGTGATTCCCAACGCGGTCGCGATTTCGCTGTTCTTGCGCCCGCTGGCCAACAGTCCGAGCACCTCGTGCTCACGGGCCGTGATCCGGGGGACTATCGTCGCGAAGGTTTGCACCACACCCTATGTATAGAGACGCCGGCGGCGAGAGTCACCGACCGATCGGCCAGTCGTGTGCTGTCAATTCGTCTAGGTGGCGCTCCAGCTGTTCGCCCCGGCCCGTTCGCGGTAGACGTCGCACAATTCCATCCGCAAACCAGCGCACGTTGCCCCCGCTCGTGTCAGTCCGCTGGTCGACCCATACTGTCCTTCGTGGCGTTCTACCAGCCGTTCCGCCCCGCCTACATCGAAGATCCATACCCCTTCCTGGCCCGGCTTCGTGCCGAAGAGCCAGTCCACCGCAGTCGTGACCTGAACGGCTGGGTCATCACTTGCTACGCCGAGGGGTTGCGCGCCCTCCAGGACGACGACTGCTTCTCCTCGGACCCAGCCCACGGCCGAGGAGGGATGGGCGAGGCTGTCCGGAAGCAACGGGCCGCCGCCCCGCTCGGTGGCGTCCCGATCCTGGGAAGCTCCGACCCGCCCGACCACACCCGCCTTCGCGCGATAGTGAACCGGGCGTTTACGCCTCGCGCCGTCGCCCAGGCGCGGCCCCAGATCGAAGCGACGGTCGACGAGTTGCTCGAGGCGGCGCCCTCGGGTCAGCCTCTGGAGTTGATGTCGGCCCTCGCCGAGCCGCTCCCGGTCTTCTCGGTGCTGACGTTTCTGGGCGTAGCGCCCGGCGACGCATCGCGAGTGCGTGGATGGTGCGCAGCGATCATGCGAGCCCGCGCGGAGGGCGGACCGCAGGGCGGCCTCTACGAAGCCGCACGCCGCGCGCGAGAGGAAATGGGCGCTTACCTGGATGATTTCTCGGGTGCCGCAGGGGGCGAGAGCGTCATTGGCACCTTGCTAGAGGCGCGGGCGGCCGGTGAGCAGATCACGATCGACGAGGTGGTGATGATGATCGTCAACATCTCGCTTGCCGGGAACGGAGCTACCGCCTACGCGCTCGGCAACGCCATACGTGCCTTCGTCGACTATCCGGAGGCGTGGTCGGAGCTGGCGGCCGACCCGTCGCTTGGCCCTGGCGCGATCGAAGAGTGCCTGCGCTACGACAGTCCCACGCACATCGGCACCCGGTTCGCGACAGCCCCGTCGACCCTGGGCTCCCGCCACATCGCGGCTGGCGACACCGTCTTCGTCGTTGTAGGCGCGACGAACCGGGATCCCGCGCAGTTCGAAGAGCCCGACCGCCTCAATATCCAGCGTTCGCCGAATCGGCACCTGAGCTTCGGAATGGGGATCCACTTCTGCCTCGGGGCGCCGCTGGCCCGCCTGGAGATCGACGTCGCTCTCCGCAAGCTGGCCGAACGACTGCCGGAGCTTCGTCTCGCGCCGTCCGGATTCGAACGCGGAGGCACGTTCCTGCTTCGTGGCCCAAAGCGGCTCGCCCTTGTTACCTGAGGGCCCTGGAGTCAGGGCCCGTTCGAGTCAAAGATTACTTGGGCGTCGACACGGGCAAGGTCGGACTGGTCCGGAAGCACCGAGAACGGGCGGGGCCAAGGGTCGAGCCCTATGGTGCCGGCTCCAGCCTCCCGGCCGGACGGCGCCCTCGCCACGAAGGTGGTGACGTTTTGCCCCTGCCCGTTATCGACACCGTAGGCTCGGGGCCGGCCGCTCCAAACGGCCGAACGGGGCCGATCGGTAGGTCTTACCGTTCCTCGGTCGACGCCCGGTTGTCAGCCCACTGTCACTTCGGAGCGGCGACTCGCGAGGTGTGTCGGCTGATAGCACCCACGAACTCGGGCCAGAGCGCCTCCGGGAGGTCGTGCCCCATCCCTTCGAAAAGGAGCAGCTCCGACCCGGCGATGGACGCCGCCGTGTCTTTGCCGCCTTCGACTGGCACCAGCGGGTCGGCCGCCCCGTGGATGACCAGCGTCGGCGTCTTCACCGATGAAAGCCCCTCACGTCGGCTGCCTGAAGCCAGGACGGCGACGAGCTGCCGCGCGAAACCCGCGGGGTAAAACTGGCGGTCGTACGCCCTCGCGGCGCGGTCGCGCACTTTCGCCTCGTCAGCCGGATAACCCGGACTGCCGACCACCTTCGTGCTGGCCACGGCCCCTTCGATCGCTTCCTCTCGTGTGGTCGCCGCCGGGCGAGTGAGCGCCGCCATCGCCTCTGGCTTCGCCTGTGGGAGGCCAGGCCCGCCAGTCGTCGACATAATTGAAGTCATCGTAAGAATGCGCCGCGGGAAGTTGATCACCATCTCCTGGACGATCATCCCGCCCATTGAGGCCCCCACGATGTGCGCCCGGTCGACACCGATCGCGTCCAGCAAACCCATTCCGTCCGCCGCCATGTCCTTTAGCAGGTAGGCCGACCGGAGTGGCTTCTGTTCGGCCGCAGCCGCCATCGCTTCGGCCACGCCCATCGAGTCGACGCCCTCGATCTTCGAGGACAGGCCGGTGTCGCGGTTGTCGTAGCGGACGACGTAGTGGCCGCGGTCAGCGAGCAGGCTGCAGAGCCGTTCGTCCCAGGCGATCATCTGGGCCCCGAGGCCCATAACGAGGAGCAGCGGCGAAGCGGACTTCGCCCCAAATGTGTCGTACTCGATAGTGATCCCGTTCGCGCGTGTGCTTGGCATAGCCGAATGATCGCTACGCCCGCGTAGGCCGTCAACCGCCACGCCGGGTCGCGAACGGCCGCACACACCGGCGATGGGACGCGTCGTCATGAGCCCTCGCTGCCTCTAGCGGCTTCGGGTCCGGTCGATTACGAAGTCGACGAAAGCCGAGGTCTCCGACAACGTGGTCTCGTCCTCGGGCTCTCCGCGGCGTGGTGCATCGAGCCTTCTTTCAAGCGCGCGCTGGATGACCGGCGCCCACTCCGGTAAGGCTCCCTTCGCCCAGTGGGCAGCTCGCTCCTTCGAGACCTGTTGGCCTGTTTCGCAGGTAAACGTTGCGCGGCACATGGTCAGGACGGCGTACGCCTGGGAGCCCCGGTTACGCGAGACGACCTGGATGTGCTCTCGCCACTGTGCCGCATGCGCGCGGACGGATTCGACGAATTCGGCTTGAGAGATACGGTCGATGAGCGTCCGCGGATCCGGGCCAAGAAGCGTCACGCCGTTTTCCTGGACGTCGTACCAGTTCATCGTCCATTCCCTGTCGACTTCCCTCCAATGAAACGGCTCTCCGGGGCTGATCACCGGGACAGTGCGCGACTGCGTCTTGAACGTCCTGAGCGTCACCAGCGGCAAGTACTGCACTTCGATCCGGTCGTCCCACTTATGACGTGTCCTGGCGAGCGCATCGTGCATCGTCCGAAGGTCTTCGAACTCCGCCTCATCGATGTCGGTGGCAACGGCCGTGAGTACGTCTACATCGCTGCACGACGGGTCGTACCCTTCAGTCGCTGCAGATCCATAAAGATACATTCCCACCAGCTTCTGACCGGCAACGGCTTTCACGCCCGCCATCAGGGCCGCCAGTATCTCGTTGACGTCTTCGTACGGAGTGGGTTTCACTGCGCGTCCTGCCCGGCGCGGGCGATGGAAGTGTGTAGACGGAACTATGAACCCTGCGTCAAGCTCAGAATATTCCCGTCGAAGTCGTAATACCTCGAGGTTGAGCCCCACGGCTCTGGCCTGGGCGGGTGGATGACCACAGCTCCTGCTGCCACCGCTCGCTCATGGGCCCCTTGGATGTCGTCCACTTGGAATCCCAACTGGGCGCCCGAGGTGCGTGACCCGTCTTTCGCCTGGTAGAGCGCGAAGTGGAGAAACGAGGCTTCGCGCCACGACAACGACGCATGCTTCCCACTCGTCCACCGGTCGTCGCCGCCGTGGTTCTCGACCTTGAGTTCCAATCCGAACCCCTCGCGGTAGAGCTTCGCCGACCGCTCCAGGTCCGCTACTTCAACGACCACCAGGATGAGCCGATTGTTTTCAGCCATGCATATTCCCCTCTCGCACCGCGACTATCGTATGCGACCGGTTCGGGGCACAAACAGCCGCCGATCGCGGTCCAATGGATGGCGCATGCCTCGCCAAAACCCGGCGAGCGTGCTCCTTAACCGGCCGCCGCCCGTTGGATGGTGGCGGGTCAAGACATTAAATGTGACCGCCGAACCTTGAGTCACGACTGTCCTCGCGAGGCGGTACGGCGCGACCGGATCGCCGCAGCGCAGCTCCTTTGCGAGGATAGCCCCGGCCGCGAGCGAGCCATCGAGCAGGAGCTGCCGCGCCGATCCGTCGTCGTAGGCTCTGGCGCCCCAGTGCACCACGACGTTGTCCGGGTCGTGGATAACAGCGAACCCGGCGCGGAGTACCCGGTCGTTCAGGTCACTGTCGTCGCCGCCGGGGAATATCGCCCCAGGCCCGAGGCAGAGGTCGAACTCACCGGCCACGTCCACAACGGACCGGCGCACCGCCATGTTCCCGCCCGCCTCGTTTCGGTTGAAGCGGGATGCCGCGCGCCCGCTCAGGCGGCGATAGCGAGCCGGCGAGAAGCTGGGCACGTAGTAGCGTTCAGAGTCGTGCGGAATTGCCCGGAAGGCCCCGAAGATGAGGCCCGCCCCTTCGTCCGCGGCGAAGACCGCGGCGATCCGGCGCAGCCACTGTTCTGCGACGGTGCAGTCATCGTCTGTGAACGCGAAGATGGCGCCACTTGCCTCCCGCATCGCGGCGTTTCGCGCCAGGGAGAGCCCGGCCGCCTGTTGCCGCAGGTAGCGGAGCCGGCCGTCTCCGATGCTCGCGACTACCCGCTCGCTGTCTGCCGAAGTGCTCTGATCGACCACCACAACTTCAAAATTCGGGTAATCGTTGGCGAGCACGGTCGGAAGGCATCGGGCGAAGCTTTCAGGGCGGTCGCGAGTCGCGATCAGGACGCTTATTCGCGCCGGCCGGGCGGCTTCCGCGGCAAGGGGTGGCGGCGGAGCGCTCATCTCTCTCGGTCCGGGGGAGTTGAGGTGAAATTGGGCGCCGCCGTCCCAGGGACGAACCCAACGGTGCCATTAACTGCGGCCGCCAATGCTGCGATGTGGTCCGCGAGCCGAATCGCGAGCGCGACTATCGTCAGGGTTGGATTGGCGAAGCCACTCGTGGGAAACACCGACCCTCCGGCGACGAACACGTTCGCAACTCCGTGCACGCGGCAGTTCTCGTCAACCACGCCTTGGGCCGGGTCGCGGTGCATCCGCGTGGTCCCGAGGTGGTGATGAGCCCCCTCAGGCATCAGGAGCGCCGGGAGTCCCTCCCCATCGAGCTCGGGCATGGCCGGCGCCAGACCCGCTCTCTCAAGTTCGAGGGCGAGTTTCGGTCCGCCTCGTTCCAACTCCCCCAACCCCGCGCGTTGTATCTCCAGGCCGAGCAGATCGCGCACGCCTGAAATGCTCGCGAGGTCGAGTTCCGACCAGCGCCAACGGAGCCGCGGCACGGGCTGACCCAGCGCGTCACGTCTTTCGCCGAGCGTCACTCGGTTCTCCGGGTCGGGCACCTGTTCCGGCTGCAAGATAACTGCGAAGTAGCCGAAGCGGCGGTGGTTGTCGCGAAGCTGCGACCAGCCTCCGTAACGAAGAGCGGGCCGCAGCCGTCGCTGGTGCCACGCCAGGCCAACGGCAGTCGAGACCAGACTGGGCGTGGCCCGGACAACGGCCGCGACATTAGCCGGGATGGCAACCGCTGGCTCCCTGAGCATGGCCGCACGCCGGAGTACACCAAATGACCGGGTCGCTGCCGCGAACGACTCGTTGGGCCGGGGTTGGAGGCTCATACCGCTGTTCAGGAGCCGATCCCGGCGCATCGTGGCTTCGGAAACTCGGAGTCTCCCAGCGAGGAGGGCGCCGTGGCGGCGGCCCACGTCGTACAGCCCGACGCGGTTGAACAACTGCGGGTCCCCGGGCGTGAAGAATCCTGCGATGACGTAGGGGTGATCCATATAGTACCGCCCAACGTTGTCGTGCTCGTTGCCGAGACCTGCCGGTCGCACCTCGTTGGACAGCAGCAGCAACCTTGCGTTCTCGATCGCGCCGCCAGCCAGGACAAAAACCGGCGCGCGAACCGAGAAGGATGTCCCCCGCGGGCTTCGGACGCTCGCGGTCGTCACCGTCACGCCGTCGGACGTCCGGAGCCGCGTAACCGTAGCGTTTTCAAAGACGGTGACGGCGCTGCTGCGAATGACCCGGTCCACGAGCGTCCGTGTGACCAGTTCCCGGGGCGCGAACTGGTCGAGCCCGGTGAGGATGGTGCGACCCACGAATGGCAGTTCGTCGAAGGCGTCGCTGGCCAGGTCGTCGGGCGGGGCTAGAGGTCCGAGGCCACAGAGCATGCGCGCTCGCTCGTAGAACGGAGCGAGCTCATCGAACTTAAATGGCCACCCGCTGCGAGGCACCCAGCTCCGTGCTTCGAAATCGATCGGGTCCAGGGGAAGAAGGCGGGCCCCCAGGCCTCGGCGGGGCAGAGGCGCGTCCCAGCCAGCGGCCATCCCTCCGAGCTGGCGTCGCCGGGTCTGCTGCGGCGAGACGAAGTGAGGGCTGGAGAACTCGATCTCCTCGCGTTGCCCGCTTTCTCTCGGTCGGTCCCGCCCCCCGCTGTCGAGGAGTACGACCCTCACGCGAGAGGCCAGGAGCTCGTTCGCAAGGGTAAGCCCCGCCGGCCCGGCGCCGACGATACAGACGTCACAGGCCACCTCGGAGCCCTCCGGCGCCTTGCCTCCGTCGCGTAGCATGTCGCCTCCATCAGGTCACACCTCTTGAGAATAGGCTACCCTCTCAGCAACCGGCTTCGAGCGAGCTGTCGAGTCTGGGCTGGGGGCCACCATGACGCAGTCCGCACCCAGGCAGGTGGTGGCTATCGGGCTCGATGCCATGGAGCCTGCGCTCGTCCAGGAGATGATGGAAGGTGGGGACCTCCCGCACATGGCCGCCCTGCTTCAGCAAGGGGCCTGGGGGCGTGTGGCCTCGCCGGCCGACATCGGCAGCGCTGCAGTCTGGCCCACCTTCAGCACCGGGCAAGATCCGCTATTACACGGGGTTTGCTCCCTTTGGGGATGGGATCCGAGCCGGATGCGGGCGTCTCCAATAACCCTCAACCACCTCAAGCCATTCTGGGGCGAGGCAGCCCGCGCGGGCTTCGCAGTCGGTGTGTTCGACGTCCCCTTCGCGCCATCGATCGGGGTACCGGGCGGCGTGGAGATCCTTGAGTGGGGCGCTCATGATTGGGTCCGGCGGCGGACGGTTGTCGCTCCGGCCTCAGTCCGCAAACTGGTGAAGGGGTTCGGCGGGAGGCATCCCTTCGCCGTCCGGCCGCTCGACTCCTGGTCGAGCGTCGCTGACGACGAGGGACGGACCGCGATCGCGGCGCAAGCCCTCGAAGGGGCCCGCCGCCGAGGCGCAGTCGCGGCGCAACTGCTGTTGACCCGCAGGTTGGACTTGCTGGTGCTGGTGTTCTCTGAAGCGCACCGGGCTTCACATGTCCTCTGGCATGCGGTCGAGCCCGAGCATCCCCTCCACGCCGGCGCGGGTGAACTGAGGCAAGCTTTGCTGGAGATCTATCGAGAGCTCGACCGCCAGGTAGGCCTGCTGGTCGATAGGGCCGATGACGACGCCACGATTCTTGTCTTTTCACTGCACGGGATGCGCGGCACAAGGGGGATCCCGACCATGCTGCACGCTCTCCTTCCAGCCCTCGGGCTGGCCACGCCCGCTCCGGCCGCCGGTGGCCCGTCGCGAGTAGGGCCGCGCCAGGCGATAAACTTGACCCGCCGCCTTGCTCCGCGGTATCCGCGGTCGCTGTACCACCGGGTCGTCCCACCGTCGACCGCGCTCCGGCTGGCAGGCCCGCCGGATGCCATCCCGGCCTACGACTGGTCACGCACGGTCGCGTTTCCGTTGCCAACGGACCAGCACGGTTGGATTCGCCTGAACCTTGCGGGCCGGGAAGGGGCTGGCATTGTGGAACCCGGGCGTTACGAAGAGACCTGCCTGCAGCTAGAACGAACCTTGCTCGGACTTCGCAACGTCGACGGCCTTCCGGTCGTCAAACGGGTACTCAGGCCGGGTAGCACCTCGTCGAGGCTGCCGGACCTGGTCGTCCACTGGGACGATCGAGCAGCCACGGACCCGATGTGCCTCCAGGCCCCGCCTGTCTGCGCCGGCCTCCGCGGCACCAACCTCACAGGCCAGCACGCGCCCGATGGGTTTTTCCTTGTCCGAGGCCCGGCGATCACCCGTAGCGCGCTGGGAGACTGCGTGCAGGCGGTTGACCTCCATCGCGTTATCCTCGACGGGCTGAACCGCTAGCGGCTCGTCAACGGAGGTCAGGAACCTGGAAGTGACCGTCGTCATCCCCACCCACAACCGCGCTGTCCTGCTGACCAGGGCACTGCGAAGCGTCTTCGCTCAGCAGGAAGTCGAATTCGAGATCGTTGTGGTCGATGACGGCTCCACAGACGACACGCCGCAACTGCTGGCGGCTGTCGCCGATCCCAGGCTCAGGGTGCTGCGTAACGAACAGCCTCAAAGGGTGAGCGCGGCGCGCAACAGAGGTATTGAGGCGGCACGAGGCGACTGGGTCGCTCTGCTGGACGATGACGACCTGTGGGCGCCCGACAAACTCGCGAAACAGTTGCGGGCGACAGTCGCGACTGGAGCGCAGTGGAGTTACACCGGCTTCGTGCAAGTCGACAAGAGGCTTGTGGTGCTGGCCGGTGAGGCTCCGCCAGATCCTGACCAGGTCTTACGACAGCTACCCTTCAAGAACGTGCTCGCGGCCGGCGCCTCAGTCGTAATGGCGCGACGCGAACTACTCGCAGAACTCCGAGCATTTGATATTGCCCTGGGCAAGCTCGAGGACTGGGATCTCTGGATTCGCCTCGCTGCGACGGGGCGGCCCGCCTGCGCCTCCGAGCCGCTTGCAGCCTACGTCGAACACGCCGGTATGGCGTCGCTCGATACCTCCGGCGTGCTCAGCGAGGCACGTAAGGTAGAAGCGAACTACGCGGCCGCGCGCGGGGGTCGGCCGATCGATTCCAGGAGCCTGTACCGGTGGGTGGGCTGGTGCTCGCTCCGCGGCGGCAACAGGCTGGACGCCTGCAAGGCGTACGCCCGTTCGGCGTCAGCCGGAGACCTCAGCTCGGTGGCGCGTGCCGGCGTTGCGCTGGTCTCTCCCGGCCGGGCAATGAAGCTGGCGAAGCGACCGTACGATGCGCAGTGGGCCGCGCGAGCCGCTACCTGGCTGGCCCCGTTCATCGACGAAGTGCACTCGGCGCGGTAGATGCCCGTGCGCGTTCTGGCCAGGCCGCTGACGCTTCTATCGGTATCCCTTGCGCCGGACAGATTCCAGCACGCAAGACTCGGACTCGATCTACGATTCTCGTTGAGTGCTCGTTTGCACGGGAGGGTGTGAGATGCCTGCGCCGCTTGAGGGTATCAGGGTCCTGGACTTCACTCGCTACCAAAACGGACCGCACGCAACTGTCATGCTCTCCGACATGGGCGCGGAGATTATCAAGGTCGAACTGCCCGGCGAGGGTGATCCTGGCCGCTCGCTTGGTGTGGCCGCCGACGGCTTCTGCTCGTACTTCGAAGCTCTCAATAGGGGCAAGCGGAGCATCACGCTCGACCTCCGCCGTGAGGAAGCCCGAGACGTCGTGCACCGGCTGGTCGCTGAAGCAGACGTGCTCACCGAGAACTTCCGTCCGGGCTTCCTGGACCGCCTCGGCTACGGTTACGACGACCTCCGCGCCATCAATCCGCGCCTGATCTACGCCACGAACAGCGGCTTCGGGCCGACCGGCGCCTGGCGCGATCGTGGCTCGTTCGACGTCGTCGCCCAGGGTATGAGCGGGGCGATGGTTGCCATCGCGGGCGGGCCCGGGAATCCCCCCATGAGCAGCCCCTGGGGGTTAGCCGATCAGGTCGGTTCGATGACGTTTGCCTACGGGATCATGGCGGCGTTGTTCGCGCGCGAGCGTCTCGGGATCGGCCAGAGGGTGGACGTCTCGCAGCTGGGGGCGATGGTCACGCTGCAAACCCTCTCCATCCAGGCGTTTCTCCACACAGGACACCAGGCGACCGTCCAGGGTGGGCGACCCTTCAACCCGATCTTCGCCTGGTACCAGGCGAGCGATAGCCTCTGGATGACGATCGGCATCCTCGACCCTAAGCACTGGCCGAAGCTCTGCTCCGCGCTGGAGCGCGACGACCTCGTCACTGACCCTCGCAGCGCCGAGCCTTTCGCCCGCCAACAGAATCGGGATTGGTTACTCGCCGAACTGCAGGCCACCATCGCCACCAGGCCCCGCGACGAATGGCTCGGGCGAATCATGGCGCTGGACGTACCCACCGGCCCGGTGCACGACTACGCCGCCGTCGTGGCGGACCCGCAATTCTGGGAGAACGGCTACCTCCAGCATGTCGACCACCCAAACTTCCCGGGCCACCGCGCCGTGGGCATCCCCGTCATCCTCAGCGAGACTCCGACCCGCGTGCAGGGAGTAGCTCCTGAGCTCGGGCAGGACACCGAACAGCTCCTGCTGAACCTCGGCTACTCCTGGGACGACATCGAGCGATTCCACGATCTCGGGGTCACGTCGGCTTCCGCACGGCAATAGCCGGCGATAGCCAGAGACCGGGGTGGGCGACCTCCTGCCGCGGATTGGCTAGCGTCCGTCAACTGATGGACGCTTTCGCCTGAATCTTCTCGCAGCTCCGTGACTCACCAGGCCGGTGTTCTGTCGGGTGACGATCGCGGGGCCAGAGCGGCCCGGGGAGAACGTTG
Organism: Tepidiformaceae bacterium; assembly: GCA_041488155.1. Lineage (GTDB taxonomy): Bacteria > Chloroflexota > Dehalococcoidia > Tepidiformales > Tepidiformaceae > JBGPOS01. Next base: position 6,156 of record JBGPOS010000009.1, on the reverse strand, counting down.
CGTGTCGGTGCGGGCTCAGTTGCGAGATTCCCCTGAACCGAGTCTTTTCGGGTGTCGAATGTCGACCTGCGCCCTCCATTTCGAAAGGACCACCCATGGACTCGAACGGCTCCGATTCGGCGTCGCGCAGCGTTTCCCGGAGAGACCTGCTGCGCCTTGCAGGGGGATTGGCTGCCGGGGGCGCAGCGGCCTCCCTCTTGCCGGCCGGACTTATCACGGGCCTGGCGTCGTCGGCGCAGCCAGCGGAGGCGCTCACGTGCGGGACGGTGCCCGGCAACTTCGGCAGGATGTTCCCCGGTCTGAAGAAAGCATCCTGGTCGCTGGCAGACCTCGACCTTCTCGCTTCTGCCGTGATGGCTGCAGACGACGCCGAACCGACACCCGAAGGACAGGTCGACGACGAGGAAAACGCCGACATCGATGCCGGCTTCACCTACATCGGCCAGTTCATCGACCATGACCTGACCTTCGACAATCGGCCCGACGACCTCATCACGCCCACTGATCCCACGACGCTGGCGAACGGCCGAACGCCGATGTTCGACCTCGACAACGTCTACGGGTCTGGGCCGGTGGGATCCCCGGATCTCTATCAGCCGGGCGGTGTCCGCTTGAAGCTCGGGGCGCCGCTCACCGGCAGCCCCGACCACCGCTCGCGTGACCTGCCGCGTGATGCCACCGGGCGCGCCTTGCTGGGCGACCCCAGGGACGACGAGAACCGGATTGTCGCCGGCGTCCACTCAGTCTTCCTCCGCTTCCACAACCTCGCAGTCGACGTCATGCGGGCAGAGCACCCCGGCTGGCACGACGACCGCGTCCTGGCGGCCGCTCAGCGCTTCGTCCGGCTGCATTACCAGTGGGCCGTGCTCACGGATTTCCTCCCCACAATCGTCGGACAGGACATGGTGCGCAGCGTGCTTCCCGGGTTCCCGGGAGGGGCCCGCGGTCCACGCCTTCGCTTCTTCAACGCCTGCAACGGCATGCCCGTCGAATTCAGCGTCGCCGCCTACCGCTTTGGGCACTCTATGGTGCGGCCGATCTACCGCATCAACCAGGCGGTGGCGCCCCGCCTACCGGTGTTCTCGACATCGATGGACCCGACGCAGAGCCTCGGCGGGTTCCAGCCGAGTCCACCGAACTTCGCCATCGACTGGAAGTTCTTCTTCCTCCTCGATGGACCACGAAAGGTCGGCCAGCCGCAGGCCTCCTACAGGTTCGACAACTCGCTCGTGTTCCCTCTCAGCCTGCTTCCGCTTCCCGCAACGGGCGCCGGACCGGCTTCGCTCGCCAAGAGGAACCTCATGCGGGCCGTCCAGCTTGGCCTGCCTTCCGGGCAGGATGTCGCCCGTGCGATGGGCCTGTGGCCTCTGCGCGACGACCAGATCCTCATTGGCAAGGCAACGGGCGATCCCGCCGACGCGACCGCGATCACAAATGTCTCGCACGCCTTCTCGGGCAAGGCGCCGCTCTGGACCTACGTCCTCGCTGAGGCCACGGCCGAGGCCTTCCGCGTCTACAACGGCCAAATCCATGGCCCGCAACGCGCGCCGTTCCGGCTGGGCCCGGTCGGCGGCCGCATCGTCGCGGAGACGTTCGCAGGAGTCATGGCCGCGGACCCCTCCTCGGTGCTGAATACGCCGGACTTCGAGCCCCATCGGTTGCTCGCCTCGAACGGCCGATTCGGATTCAGGGAGCTGATCCGCCGGGTTACCGCGCTGGGCTAGCCGGCCGGCCGCGTCTCGCCGGACCTCGCCGCGGCCGCTGCCTCGACGATGGCCAGCCAGGTATCGTTGCGCTGCGTGAAGCGTGATTCCGCCGCGGCCTCGTCGGTGTCGGGCTCCTCGCCCCGAAGGAGAGAAGCGAGTCGGTCCAGCCACCACTCCCAGGCCGCGCCGACGCCCTCTCCCGCGAACAGGACCGAGGCGTGTTCGAGCTCGAGCACCGTGCCACCATCGGCGCCGGGAGACAGGCGCAGCTCCACCTCGTCGACGGGCCGCCTTAGCGCTTGGAACACCTCGTTCACTCCCTTAAGACGAAGTTGCGCTGCGTTGCCTACCAACCGCGCGGAACGCGGCGACCTGATTTCGGTTTGCGAACCCGCTATTCCCAGACCTTGACGACCGGGTTTCCAATGGCTCTGGGGTGGTCGCGATTGAACGGGGCGAGGGAACGCTTCGGCGCCTCGCTGAAGGCCCATTCCACGAACGTGTCAAAGTCAGTTACTTCCAGCGGGATACCTCGCTTGTTCTTGTGCTTCGGCCGTAGGGTGGCGAAGGCGGACATACGGTCAGTGTCCGACGTCTGTCCCATGTCGAGGAAGGGCCGCGTCGGACGACGGGCTGACGGCCAATAGCTGACTTTGCCTTCGCCAAAGAGGAGGCGAAAGCTTCCGTTGCGGTGGAGCTCCGCCCGCCACGGCGGGCCGAGCGACTTCACCTGGCCCCCCAGTTGTTCCAGACGCGGCGCGATTCTGTCAATCGTCATCAGAATCCCCGTAGATCCGCGTTGTCCCTTCTACTGCGTGGATGTTGCTTCGGTCTCGGCAGAGCCGCCCGCGTCCGCACCCCTCTCCTGCGGTTTGGGACTGTCGCTGTTCGAGCGCCGAGATATTAGCACAGGCCCCCGTCGAGTCGGCCCGCGAAGGCTTCCCAGCGTGCCGCAGAGCGCTTGACATCCCTGTGGTGACCACGTATACTTATGCACATACGGAGCATCCCTCAATTCCGAACAAGACACTGTACGTTCAGCCGACCGACCTCGAACTTTGGGAACGAGCGGCCGAGCTTGCCCCAAACGGGAACATGTCGGCATTCGTCGCAGCCGCCATTCGTTCCGAGATCCGCAGGCTGGAGGCCGCGATCACGGAGGCGGAAGCGACCAAGGGGTTCGAACCGATTGAGGTGGAGGTTGGCACCGAGACCTCGGGGAAATTGCAGAGGCACTTCGTTGGTCGGTGGCTGGTCAAAGACGAGCCCGACGATGAGTTCGCCCCTCTCTGGAATGAAGGCGCGTATTCAGTCCGGTGGACCGGGTCGGTGGCGCAGATGCGAAACGGGCGGTTGCTCGTCTGGTCAGAACTAATGGACTGGGACGAACTGGATGACGATTATCGGGCCGATCTGCGCATCGTTGCCAACATCCAAGAGCTGAATCGGCTAGCGGACGAGGGCGTTATCAGTCGCCGGTTGGTTGACCTTACCGCAGTCAAGTTGAATCAACCGATCGACATCAGTGACTGACTTTGAAAAAGGCAAGGGAGGGCCGAATGGGCTTGAACATCGAACGAGAACTTCGGAGCCAGCACGATGCGCTTTTGCGTATGCGGTACGACGGTCACAACCGCCGTCCTATTGCCCTGACCATGGCCAGATTACAGGTACGCAGGCGGCGACGGCGCATAAATCGGTTCTACCGACTCATCCGGGAGTTTTCCGTCGTGTGACTTTCTGCCGCTAGACGGCGCAACGTGGGATCGGAAGCGCCCTGCGGTGTCAACGAATTGGTAAAGCGCAAGGAGAATCGACTCATGGATCAACCGGTTGAGGCACCAAAGTACGCGTCGATCGCCGACCGAATCTACATGTGTTTGCTGACACAATGTCCGCTTCACTCCAGCATCGACGAACTTGGATACTTCCCGAAATTCGGAGCCGGTGGACGAACGAAAGTGCAGCTTGCGCTGATTGCCATGAACCCAGGCCCTCCTGATGTGGCACAAGTGCGTTGGCCGCGTCAGCGACTCGATCGCTCGGCGATGCACCCTCTCTATGAGGAAGGTCTCGTTGGATACCACCAAGAGCCGCGAGGCGGAGGCCTCGATATCCGGGAGACAGTCCGCGCCGCCGGTCTTGACTGGTCATCGGTGTACTACACGGAAATCGCGAAATGCGTGACCACCAAGGCCGAAGCAAGAAACGGAGTACGGGCGCGAGCCCTGGCAACATGCTCGCGTGCGTACCTCGGTGAGGAACTCGAGGCGCTTCTGCCGACTCTTCGCGTCGTCATCGCGTTCGGGAGAGACGCGCATGCTCATGCGACGCGTGTGGCGGGGCAGTCCGAAGCTCTCCGTCACCTCCTGGAGACGGGGTCAGTCCTTGCGAGTCCGCACCCTGCTGCGTTCGGTCAGCGTTTCCGGCGCGAATTCCCCACAATTCTCGCATCACGAAGAGAACTCTTCGAGGCAGACGACCGTTCGTCGACCATGCCACGCGATCGGATGCAATAGCACCAGACCTTCCGACGGTTACGTGTGGGGCCGTGGTCGACCAAGAGGACCGGAACTCTCGTGGTTGCTTGGCGGTCAACTGGCGATCCGGGCCGAATCTGGAGCGAGGCGCTACCACGGACGAACCGACGAGTCCGTTTGTCGCGAACGAAGCCTACGGCCGGCCCCGAGCAGTTTTCGCCGTCGGTTCAGGAGAATTCCGAAACTGACTGGCTGCCGAGCAGGGGTGCGGAGCACCGGTATCCCGCCCCGAGTGGCGATGCCCGCCAACTTGCGGGAGTAAACTACCGACAAGGCGCAGTCCGCCGTTCGCGGCGAGGCGGCTCAGTTCGGCCGCTGAGGCGCCGCCGGCGGCCCCGGACTGCGAGCGCCATATCCAGCTACACTTTGGCGCGGGACTCAATTCAGGCGAAAATGTGCGCCACGAAGGGATGACAACAGATGGCCAGCATCAGCGCAGTGGACGAGAAGACAGGACGCAAGTTCTACCTCGACGATCCGGACGACCTTCAGCCCGGCGAGAAGCTGGTGTTCCTCCTGAGCCTCCACGGCGGGGGCTCAGTCGGCGCATGGCAGCGCCTGTATTTCCCGGCCTTCGAATACAAGGAAAGCTACCGCCTGGTCGTGGCCACGCCGTCGGCCGCCACGAAAGAGCCAATGCGGCGCTGGGTCGCAGAGGCCGACGACGAGCACCTTCGCCACATCGTGGACTACGTTTTCGAAAAGTACGGCAAGCAGAACATCAGATCGTTCTGGCTCGTCGGCCACTCCCAGGGCGGCATGACATCCAATCGCCTCCTGGACATCGACTTCTTCAAGCAGCGGGTAGATGGATGGCTGAGCCTGTCCGGCGGCCGAATCGGGCCGATAGAGCTTCCGGCCTCGTTCTTCCCGCCGGCCCGCGGGCCGCTGCCGGCGCTTCCGCGAGGCGAAGGACCCCGGCCCGGCAGGGCCGCTGCCCCCAACTGCGACATCTCCTTCATCTTCGCCAGCGGGGAGCACGAAATGGTCTCTCTGCCCGAGACCTCGCCCTGGGCCGAGAAATATCACGCGGCCCCGCGTGTACGGCTGCCCGACGTGGTCGATGACCGTCCCGGCCAGATCTACGACACCCTGCGCGAGGGGAACTCGACGCCCGCCTGGGGTTTGTTGCCGCGACCGGGGACGGCACAAGTCTATGTCTACCCAAACGCGCGGGACGGGCGCCTCATCGCCGACGTGGTGCGCATGGACAAAGGCCACACCGAAGGGCTGGAGCCGAAGATCACCGAAGCACTCATCAAGATTATGGTCGCCGCACCCGGCGGAAAGGCGCAGAAATCGGGGACAAGTTGAGCGCGCCCTTCCCGCCGTGGCATCGGTTGCGTGGCGACGGGATTTCATGCCGGCATCGCGCTACCCCGCTTGGGGCGGAAGCTTCGTGCGATCGACACACTGCGGTTCACGCAGACCCTGCCCGGCTAACCACCATCATCCGCCTTACAATTCCCCGGGCGGATGCCCGGAATGCCATGGGTCCGACGCTCTTCTCACCAGCTTGCTAGACTCAGCCCCCATGACCGTACTGGACTGGCTGCTCGATTCGGACCCCGCCATCCGCTGGCAGGTCTTGCGCGATCTTGTCCATGCGCCGGCTGAGGTCGTCGCGGCGGAGCGCGCACGGGTGGCCACCGAAGGCTGGGGTGCCAGGCTGCTGGCGTTGCAGGGCGACGACGGCCAGTGGGCGGGAGGCGCGTGCTTCCCGGCGCGGAGCTTCAACTGGCGCGACGAGAACCAGGGCCAGCCCTGGACCGCGACGCTGCCAACACTCCAGCTACTACATGATTTCGGGATCGACCCGAGCTCTGACCGGGTGCGCGCGGCAGTGGCGTCGGTCAGAGACCACTGCCGTTGGGAGCACGCCGGGCAGCCGTTCTTCGACGGCGAGGTCG
>JBGPOS010000008.1:0-74866 GCA_041488155.1 Tepidiformaceae bacterium | reverse complement strand
CACGCGCAACATCGCCGTCGACTGCGAACTCGCCGGCATCCGCATCGGCCACCTCGGACTCCCCGGCGCAGCCCCCACCGCCGCCCAGCTCGAAGAGCTCGGCGACATCGATATCCTCCTCATGCCGGTCGGCGGCGGGAACTCGATCGGTGGCCACGCCGCTGCTGACGTCATGACCGCGATCGACCCCCGGATCGCGATCCCCATGAACTACAAGACCGATGTCGAAAAGCTCGGCCTCGAACCGCTCGAGCGCTTCCTCAAGGAGACCGGCTCGAAGGCCGAAGCCCAACCGAAGCTCACTGTCACCCGCTCGCAACTCCCCCAGGATCTGACGGTCCTCGTCCTTCAGCCCCGCCTCTGAGATTCGACTGGCACCGAAGCCCCTGCCAGGAGGCTATCGGCGAGTTAGCGAACCGTAGGCCTCCGGCACCCGGTCCCGGATCGCGTTCGTCCCCGGCGCCATGTCCTTCCAGCGAGCCAGCGCCCGGTTCACCTGGACCGCCATCGCCACGCCCGTCCCGGCCGGCACCGCCGTTAGCACAGCGCCCGTGGGCGCCACGACCACGCCACCATCGGGCCATGCCGCTGCTGTGTACACCCGGTTTTCGTCGCTCCGGCAGCGGGCGACCCGTTCGGCCATGTCGTGCGCCTCGAACAGCGGCCAGGCCAGGATGTCCGCACCCTCGAGCGCCAGGCAGCGCCCAACTTCGGGGACGAACCCCTCGTCGCCGCATAGGAGCGCCACGTTTCCCGCGGGCGTAGCCACCACCGGCGCGTTCAACTCGCCCGTCCCGATCCCTCGACCGTGCGTCGCGTGGTGCTCGTACGTTGCATCCGCCGTCACCAACACCGCCGACTGCGTCCAGAGGCAACCGTCGGTCGCCACCGCGAACGCCAACGCCCCGCCCTTCTCACGCACCGCCGCCTCGATCCGGGGCAAATCGACTTGCCACCCTTCGGGGCCCGATGCGCCGGCCGCCACCACGAGGTCAGCGTCCTGCGCCCGCAATGCGGAGTAGCGGGCAAGTAATTGTCCCGCGTCGAACGCCCCGTTGCCCGGGATGATGGCCACCCGCCGGTTCTCGTCAGCCGGTCTGAGCGGCTCAGCGAGCAGTGCCGTCACCGGCAGATCCGCCGTCGGCGTCGTCAGCCGCCCGTAGAGCGCCGGCCGCCGCTGGATGGGCGGCCCCGCTGCGCCACCGTCGATTACGAAGCTCACCACAGCGTCCCGGTCCGTAGGGCCGCTTATCCGCACAGCCCCGGCCGGATCGATCACGCACGAGCGCCCGGCGTAGATGAGCGTCCCATCCTCGGCGCCCCACTTGTCGGACGCCGCCACCCAGGCGCCGTTCTCGAAGGCCCGTACCGGCATCAGGTATTCGCACTGCGTCGTCGCCAGCTCAGCCACGGACCGCCCCCACGACACCCACGCCGTCAGGTCCATGATGACCTCGGCGCCGTTCACCGCCAGCGACCTCCCAATCTCCGGCTGGCGTCCATCCGCGCAGATCAGTACGCCGAAGCGGCAGAACCCGGTATCGAAAACCGGGAACTCGCGCCCCCGTTCGAACCATGTGTTGTCGAAGTGCCAGAGGAAGCTCTTGTCGTACCGTCCGCGCACCACCCCGTCCGGCCCGAAGACCACGCCGCTGTTGGTCACCCGCCCCGGGCCATTCGGGACTGCCAACCCCGCCGCCAGCCAGTAGCCGTATCGCTTCGCCTTCGCGCCGAATAGCGCCTCAACCTCTTTGTAGGGACGCACACCAGGGCGCGAGTAGGGGTCGGCGTCCTTGAGGTAGTACGCCGGGTAGGCGCACTCGGGGAGCCCCACAAGCTGAGCGCCCTGACGGCCCGCCTCGTCGAGCGCTTCCAGCAGGTTCGCCAGGTTCTCCTCAGCTTCCTCGATGTCGAACGCCCGCACCTGGCAGCAGGCCACCGTGAATCGTTCCATAGCGGCCAAGGGTACTACGGGACGGGTGTCGGCGTGTCGGAGTAACGGAGTATCGGAGTGGTTCACCCCGATACCCCGACACTCCGATACCCCGATACAGGGCCGGGGGGCCTGGGGAGGCCGGGGTGGTAGACTCGTCGGCGGAGAGGTGTCCGAGTGGTTGATGGTGCCGCTCTCGAAAAGCGGTGTGCAGCAATGCACCGGGAGTTCGAATCTCCCCCTCTCCGCCACGGCACATGAAGAAGGCCCGCCAGGACGGCGGGCCTTTGCTTCATTCGCTCTACATGCCCTGGCCAGCCACGGGCCAGCGCCTGGCGCTAGCTGCTCGGGTCCAGCCTCGAACGGTGCGCCCACTCCGGCTTCGCCCGCCGGCCCCGAAGCCACAGAAGCGGGAAGGGAAACTTTCGTGCCGCCGGCCGGGTCCCGGGCAACTCAGTCCCGAGCCGCGCCCGCATGGCCGCTGCCCTCGCAAGGCGCGCCTCTTTCTGCCGGCGCAGTTCGTCGTAGCTGTGGAAATCCCCACTCGTCCCTAACATTGCGTCCTCCTGTTGAGCACGGAGCTCAATTGCTCAGTGTCAGTATGGAGGCTGTTCGCTAATTAGTCAACTGGCTATGTTAGTCGGCAGAGCCAGCTTCGCCGCCCCCAGAAGCCCCCTCGCCAGCCGCCACCCTGCGCGCCCGGCGCAGTCCCCACCGGTCCTTCTGGGGACCCGGAGCCTGCCCGTCAAGCACGTCGGCGGTCGTGTCTTCGAGCACCTCGCGGAGCCGCTCCGCCGGCGCGTGGTAGAGCGTGAACCCTCCCACTTTCTCCTGTTCCAGCAGGCCCGCCTCCCGCAACTGCTTCACGTGCACACTCACTGTTGGCTGAGCCAGCCCGAAGACCGTCGCCAGGTCGGAAATGCTCGACCGGTGGGTCGTCAGCCGCGACAGGATGGCCAGGCGCGTCGGGTCCGAAAACAGCTTGAAACGCCCGGCTGCCCTCTCCGACTGCTCGCGAAGACGCTCGATCCGCCGCCTCGATTCAGGGCCCGAACCCACCAGCACCAGGCCGGGAAACACGAAAAACGTCTGTCCCTCGCCTGCCAGGCCAAGCGGCACCAGCACCAGCTCCCCTCGTTCCACGGCCTGGTCGATCACCTCCGAATATTGCTCCCGGAGGCAGATACTGTTCGGAGGGACCACCTCTCGAGGGTCGGTGGCTCGTGCCAGCTGCGCCTTTTCGATCTCCACGTGCGCCAGCGCCAGCGCCCGGCCGCTTCGCTCCCACGCCGGAGCGACAGCCGCCCAGAACTCACGCAGCAGGCGCGCGTAGGCAGCCCGTAACTCAGCCGAGTCGCGCAGGCGGGCGATCCGCTCCGCTATCAGCCGCAGCACCTCCGGCGATTCGGAAGGCAGCGGCGGAGTCACCACCTTCTCCCCCGCGGTCGCCTCCAGCCCCTTCAGGAACGGGTCGATCCGCTCGTCCAGCAACCGTCCCGCATGGAACGCCAGCACCAGCACCTCGCCCCACTCCAGGTAGTCCCCGTCGTCCCAGAACGAAACCACTCGCTGCGCAAGCTCGCCATGCTCCTGCAGGAAGCTCGAAACCCATGGGACTTCTTTGCGGTTTTCGCCTCGCAGCTGGCACGAAACCGCGAACAGCGCGAAGTTCAGCTCCATCGGCAGCGAAATACAGGCCCTGTTCCGGGCCCCCGCGATGGGAGCCAGCGCCATCTCAGAAGGCATTACCCTTTGACTATACGGCTAACTGGAGCCACTGCGTAGGACTCCACACGAGAAAGTGGCCCCAACGCTCGCAAACCCCGTCTGAGACACCGTATGATGCTGGCATCACAACGCGCCGCCCGGCCGGGTACAACGCCGGGCGCGCACTAGAAGGATGCCACTTGAATTTCCGTAACGCCGTCATCGTCGATGGAGCCCGCTCCGCCTATAGCCGCGGCGGACGTGGCAAGCTTGTCGCTACCCGCCTCGATGAAGCCGGCGCGACCGTCCTCCGCGCCCTCCTCGACCGCAATCCCAAAGTCACGGACGACATGATCGAGGACATCGGCCTCGGCAACGTCGGCGGCGCAGGCGAGCTCGCCGGCATCGGCGCCGACGTCGTCGCCCGCCTCGCTGGCCTCCCCGCCGAAATCTCGGCCTTCGATAGCAACCGCCAGTGCGGATCGTCGATGGAGACCCTCCACCGCGTAGCCCAGTCCATCATGGTCGGAGCTACCGACTGCGGCGTCGCCCTCGGCATCGAGCGCATGGGCCGCACTCTCGGCGGCGGAGGCGGCGCCCGCGCCACCACCCGCATCACCGAGTTCAACAAGCGCCGCCTCGAACAGACCCCCGTCCAGCGCAACCTGGGCAAGAACCACTACCAGGATTTCAGCGTCGCCTTCCAGGACGAGATCCTCGATTACTCGCCCGTCCTTTCGATGACCCAGACTGCCCAGAACGTCGCCGAAGTCTACGGCCTCAGCCGCGAAGACCTCGACGCGTTCTCCGTCGAGAGTCACAAGAAGACGGTCGCCGCCTACGAACGAGGCTTCTACAAGTCCGAGATCATCCCCCTCGAAGTCGAGGAGCCGGTCTTCGATGACGAAGGCAACTGGGTCGAGGCTTCGCGCGGCAAGTCCATCGTGTTCGACCGCGACGAATGCATCCGCCCCGGCACCAACATCGAAGCGCTCGGCCAGCTGCCCCCGGTCAAAGGCATCGTCAGCCCGACTGGCAGCGAGCTGCGTATCACCGCTGGCAACAGTTGCCCGACCAACGATGGCATCAGCGCCGCCATCATCATGAGCGAAGAGAAGGCCCTCGAACTCGGCCTCGAACCACTCGCTCGCATCATCGGGTTCGGCGTTTCCGGCGTGAAGCCCCAGGTCATGGGCCTCGGCCCGGTGCCTTCCACCAGGAAAGCGCTCCGCCACGCCGGCATCACCGCCGACCAGATCGACCGCGTCGAATTCAACGAAGCCTTCGCCGCCCAGGTCATCCCGTCCTGCAAAGAGCTCGGCATTCCCCTGGACCGCGTGAACGTCAACGGCGGCTCGATCGCCATCGGCCACCCGCTCGGTTCCACCGGCACCCGCCTCGTCCTCACCGTCGCCCATGAACTCCGCCGCAGCGGTGGCCGCTACGGCCTCGCCACCCAGTGCATTGGCGCCGGCATGGGCATCAGCACCATCATCGAACGCATCTAGACCAGCGTTCTCCAGCTACGCACCGAAGGGGGCCGCAAGGCCCCCTTTCGTTGTCGCCGCCCTGTCACCTGTTCCCTGTAACCTGTCCCCTACACGGGGGTGAGGACGACTACCGGGATCACCCGCTTCGTCCGCTCCTGGTACCCCGCCCACCCCTTGTTCTGCTTCACGAGCAACGCCCAGAGCCGCGCCCGCTCTTCCCCGGTCGCCTCACTCGCCCGCACCGACAGCCGCTCGCGCCCAAGGCGGACCCCCGCTTCGGAGTTCCGCTGCAGGTTCAGCCACCAGTTCGGATGTACGTCGCGGCCCCCGTTCGAAGCCACCACCACGAGCCGCTCCCCGTCCCGCATCGCGATCAGCGGCGTCGTCCGTTGCTGTCCGCTCTTTCGCCCAACCGTGGTCAGCAGGATGACGGGCCCCCGCAGCCGCGTCCCCAACCACCCTCCGCTCCCCCGGTACACCGCCACGTGCACCGCCCGGTACGCCCTCTCCACGACATCCTGGACGGTCATCACGCGACCCCTACGCGGCGATTCTACCCCACACCCGCCCCACCGAGCCGCGACTGCGAAGGAGCGGCCACGCCGACTAGCTCGCCTCGCGTTCGAAGGTGACCTGGTTGTCGCCCGCGAAGACGAGGATGTAGGCCGGGTTGCCCACGCCCGCAAAGTTACCGTCGCTCGACGTACCGAGACGACGGCTAACCGGGCTTGGCGTACTGTCCGACGCTGGCGCCGAAGTCGATAACCACGCACGCTTCGTTGCCGACGATCCAGGCGTCGTGTCCAGGCACTATCACGAAGACGTCGCCGGGGCCGGCTTCGCCCTCCTGACCGTCGTCCATCTTTATCTTCATCCGGCCGGAAAGCACATACGCGGCATGGGCCGCTTGGCAAGAGTCCGTCTTCGCAATCGGCTTAACGTTCACCGACCAGCGCCAGCCAGGCTCGAACACTGCCTTCCCGGCCGTGACGCCGCCGACGTTTATGACGTCCATCTTGCCCTTGCCGGCGAACACCCGCGTCTCGTCGGGCGACCCGAATCCTCTTGCAGCCAAACCTGCCATCAGTTTGCTCCCCACACAGTCTCTGGCGCCGGGTCCGGCCGGCGCCATGTGCCCGAGCATTTGACTACGGAGGAGTCAGCGCTGCAAGGCCGCCCTGTCGACCTCGCCCACCAATCTGGCCCAGGCTTCGGCGAACGCTGAGTGAAGACAAACGTCACCATGATGTCGCTTGCGTCTCCGCGGCCTGGTTGAACGCGCGCGCCAACCCCACCGGCCCTAGACCGGCGTTCGACCCTTGCCCGGAATAGTCGCGATGTCCCCGGCGCGCGAGCTGCCGCCGGCGGAGGTAGAGGGTGAAGCTCCTGCGTGCCGCGCTCGCGCTACTGGGACTGGTCGCCTGCGCGGGTGGTGCTCTGGCCAGCAGCGCCGTTGGCTACTCATCGTCCGATCAGGCCTCAAACCGCATTTTCTGGCAGGGCAACGAGTGGTATCTGCACGGCGCGAACGTGCCCTGGTTCAACTGGAGCTGTGACTTCGGGTGCGGTACGAACCGAGGCGTGAGCGACCCCGCGGCGAGTACCGAACTCGCAGCGACGTTCGCACGGGCCAAGGCCGCGGGACTGCAGACAATTCGTTGGTGGATGTTCGAGGGCGATCCCTGGCAGATCACTCGAGACTCGACGGGAGCAGCCACGGGGATCAACCCGGTGGTTTATCGAGATGTGGACGCGGCGCTCCAGCTTGCGGAGACGTACGACCTCTATTTCGATTTCGTGCTCTTCTCGAGTCCGACTTCGGTCCCTTCTGCCTGGCTCACCGACTCCACCCAGCGCACAAGGCTGGCAAATGCACTCGGTCCGCTCTTCGCTCACTACCGGACCAACACACGGGTGCTCTCGTGGGAGGTCTTCAACGAACCCGAATGGGACATCTGGGCCAACAAGATTGACCAGGCTGCGGTCCAGGCCACGGTGCGAGCGATCGCCGATTCCGTCCACGCCAACAGCGCGGCGTATGTCACGGTAGGGTCGGCGACTCTCGATGGACTACCGATGTGGTTTGGTCAGGGCCTCGATTACTACCAGGCCCATTGGTACGACCCGATGTCAGCCGGGACTGCCTGTGCGCGATGCACGGACTATGCGGCGGTGCGGACCCTCTACCACCTCGAACGTCCGTTGGTCATCGGGGAGTTCTACGCCGGCACAACAGTGGACGCCCTTGCGCGGTTCGAAGACTTCTACTTGAAAGGGTATGCGGGCGCATGGCCATGGTCGCTCTTCCCTTCCCACACAGCCGATCTGTTGGGCATCGACCTCACCGCCGCGGGGACGTTCTCCACGAGGCATGAGGACGCCGGACCGCGAACCCTCAGCAGCGCCGCGCCGCCGTCCGCCAGGCCGTTTAGGCTCGTAGTCCCGCAGCTGAGTTCCAACGCCTCGAACTAGAGAGTCCTCAACGATGAGCTGCCCAATGGCTTCTCGAAGCCACTTCCACCAGCCGTTCTCCATCCCGCATCGCGACCAACGGCGTCGAATGCCCTCCCCTAAGCGCACCAGCCCCACCGAGCCGCGACTGCCAAGGAGCGGCCCCGCCGCTTAGCTCGCCACCCACCCGCCGCCGTTCCAGGCGCCGGCCCCACCGAGCCGCGACTGCCAAGGAGCGGCCCGCTCATTGCTCATTGATCCATCCACCACCGCAGCTGCCACGTCCGCACCGGAGTCTCGAACCCCTTCAGGTTCGTCTCGCCCCTGTCTGCAAACAGGAACTCCTTTCCCGCCACAAGCTGCCTGACCACGTCGCTCACCACCACCTGGCCGCCGGCCGCCTGGGCCGCGATCCGCGACGCCATGATGACCGAAGCCCCGAAGAGGTCGTCGTCTTCGGCGATCGGCTCCCCGGCGTTGACCCCCACCCGTACGCGCAGCGGTTCGCCCCCGGCCTGTCCGTGCGCAGCAAACGCCTTCTGTAACGCCACCGCGCACTCCAACGCCTTCGTCGACGCCCCGAAGCTCGCGAGAAAGCAGTCGCCCATCGTCTTCACTTCGCTCCCTCCGTGCTCAGCCAGCGCCGCCCGCGTCATTCGTTCGTGCTCACGCAGCACGGCGCGCCCCCTGACGTCTCCAAGCCGCTGCATCATCGCAGTGTGCCCCTCAATGTCGGTGAACAGGATCGTGCGGAAGGCGCTGCCTGCGGCGGCTTCCGTCCCTGGGGGGACAGTGATGGACTCCGTCGCAAGGAACCGCTGGATCGCCGCCACCGTCTCGACCGGTCCCCTCACTGTCACCAGTTCGGCGTCGGGAATAAGGGTCGCAACCTCTCGCACTTCTTCGGCCGAAACGATGCCAGGGTGCCGGTGCATGCAGACCAGGGTTGGCATCCCGATTTGCGGGAGCATCGATGTGAGATCGACTGCAATATCGCCGCGCATCATCCGGACGAAGTCGGGGCCATTCATTGCTGCTCGCATCAGCTTGGACATTCGCAGTCGTTCTTCGCCGCTACTCCAGCCCCACGCCACGCCGGCACGTATCTCCGTGTAGAGATTCCAGTCGTGTTCGGCGACGGCCAGGAGCAGTCGTTGGGTTGGCGTATCCCATCGGCTTGCCCCTCGCGCGCAGGGGTCGATCAGCGCCAGCCGAGCAACCGCCTCGGGATGCCTACCGGCATAGGCGACTGCGTCGAGCGAGGCATTCTGCTCCGCCGCGATGGCGAACCGCTCAAGGCCAACCCTGTCGCAAACTGCTTCGATATCGCCAAGACGAGCCTCGAGTGAGCAATTCTCGACGTCCCTGTCTGAAAGACCGCTATTCCGAACATCGAGCCGCACCAGCCGGCGTCCGGCCGAGAGGGTCTCAATTTCGTGACTCTCAGATTGCAGAGACTGCGTCCATTCGAGCTTCAGGTGGCTACTCGTCACCGTATGCAAGAGGACGAGGGGCAGTCCCGGACCATCGCCGTACACCGCATAAGCGATGTTCACGCCATCCCTGGACTTCACATACTGGACCCGAGGCTCCACCGCGCGATTCTACCCCACGCAACCCAACCGAGCCGCGACTGCTAAGGAGCGGACCCGCCCCTCATTGCTCATTGCTCATCGCTCATCGCTCAGTCCGCCACCCACTTCCCGCCGTTCCCACGCCCGCCCCACCGAGCCGCGACTGGCAAGGAGCGGTCCCCGCGCCTAGCTATCGACCCACCGCCCGCCGTTCCCCGGTCCGAGCACGGTGCACACCCCGCTCCGAGAGTCGTACTCCTCGCGTTCGAACGTCACCTGGTTGTCGCCCGCGAAGACGAGGATGTAGGCCGGGTTCCCCGCCCCGGACACGTGCCCGTGCGCGTGCACGTCATGCGGCGGCGTGAACGTCACCACGCTCCCCGGGTCCATCCGCCGCTCCTCGATCATCTCCAGCTTCGCCTTCGTCCCGGTCTCGCTTCGCACTTCGTACTGGCGATGCGTCTCCGTGCCCACGATCGGCGCGATCGCGATCCATACCTTGTGCGAATGGATCGCCCCCATCTGCCCTTCGAGGCGATGCACGATCAGCAGCCGCGGCCCCCGCTCCGGCGCATGGATCGGAGCAGCCCCGCTCCTGTCCCGGACCCGATCGATGTGGTGCGCCAGGTACTCCGTGTCCTGTGCGAAGTCCGTCAGCAGCCGCCCGATCGCCGGCATGTCCGGCGTGGCCCCGTTCAGCGGCTCCAGCCGTTCGAACAGCGACCTCACAGGCGAGTCGAGTGCGGGAAGTGTCATCATCGTCCCTCCATCGTCCAATCCTACGCCGCCGGTCAACGCGCCTACCCGTAGACCAGCGCCCTATCGATCATCGCCCGGCTGATCACCACCCGCTGCACCTGGCTCGTCCCCTCCACGATCATCAGTTGGCGCGCGTCCCGGTAGTGACGTTCCAGCGGGTGGTCCTTCATGTATCCCTGCGCCCCCAGTACCTGCAGCGCGTCGAAGGCCACCTTGTTCGCCATCTCCGTCGCGTAGGCCTTCGCGATCGAAAGGTGGTGGGCGTACTCCCGCGTGTACTTCCCCTGGTCGACCATCCACGCCGCCTTGTACACCAGGTTCCGCGCCGCCTCGATCTGGATCGCCATGTCGGCGAACATGAACTGGATCGCCTCGAAGTCGATCACCGAGCTGCCGAACGCCTTCCGCTCCCGCGCCCACTCCAGCGCGTACGCCGCCGCCCCTTCGGCCAATCCCACGCCCCGCGCCCCCACCGTCGGGCGCAAGCTGTTCAGCGTCAGCATCGCGTGGTTGAAGCCGTTGCCTTCGGCCAGCCCGAGCAGGTTCTCGGACGGCACCCGCACGTCGCTGAAGCTGAAGTGCGCCGTCGGGACGCTCCGCACCCCCATCTTGTCGTCCGTACGGTCGATGTGGATGCCCGGCGCGTGGGCGTCGACCACAAACGCGCTGATCCCGCGCGCCCCCGGACCGCCCGTGCGGGCGAAGACGGTCAGGTAGTCCGCGACCGTCCCGCCCGAGATGTAGACCTTGTTGCCGTTCAGCACGTAGTCGTCGCCGTCCCGGGTGGCCTTCGTCTCCAGGTTTGCCGCGTCCGAGCCGTGGTCGGGCTCGGTCAGGCAGAACGCCCCCTTCGTCACCCCTGTCGCCGCGTTCGGGAGGTACTTCAGCTGCTGTTCCTTCGTCCCCCCAAAGACGATCGGCCGGTTTGGCAGCCCCGTGAGCACGAGCAGCAGGCCCGCGCCGCACTCGTACTTCGCCACCTCCTCGATCGCCACGCAGACCGCGAGGATGCCGTTCCCGGTCCCGCCCATCTCTTCCGGGATGGCCATCCCGAGCAGGCCCGCGCGCTTGAACGCCTGGAAGTAGTCCTCCGGGTATTCGCCGGTCTCGTCGACCTCCTTCGCCCGCGGCGCCACCACCTCGCGCGCGATGCGCCGCGCCGTGTCCTTGATCAGCCGATGCTCTTCCGAAAGCTCAAAATCCATACAACACGCTCCACGGGGACGAATGCCCGCAGTCTACCGGAGAGGTTGGCTATTGGCCGTTAGCCATTGGCTGTTGGTCCCGAGTCCTCGTCCCCACTCATTGCTCATCGCTCATTGCTCATGGTAACTATGTATTCTCTGTATAGGCATGATATGGTCTACCTTGCGCTTGGGCAACTCTTCCCAGGTTCGGAGGTAGAGATGCAATGTACCGTCTGTCGTCACCACACGCCCGATGACTGGGCTCCTCTCTTCGCCTATGAAGAGACTCCGGACGCCCCCTTTCCAGCGAACCGAGGTGCCCATCGAACCAACGAACTTGTGGTCGCTCTCCCCGCGAAACGCGAGATCCACTACTCGTTCGATTGGATGCGTTGTGCGAACGAGAAATGTAATGAATTAACGGTACGAGTTAATCGAGAAGATAGACGGTGGGGCGATGGGGCTTTTGGTATGGGCTATCCTAGCAGTTGGCTGGCCGTACCTCGTCTAGCTCGCGCTAGACCAGTCAATCCGATCGTGGTGGAAGCTCAGCCGGAAATGGCCCGTGATTATCAAGAAGCATCTATGATTTTAGAGTTGAGCCCGCGGATGTCGGCTGTCTTGTCACGGCGTATTTTGGCCGACTTGCTGGAGGTCTATGCACGTTTGGACAACTACAGACTTTCAAATAGAATTGATAGCTTTACAGGGGACTCATCACACCCGCGTCCAGTGCGGGAGAATATGCACACACTTAGGTCGATGGCGGACTTCGCCGCTCATACCAAACACGATAAGGACGACCAGGTAGTAATTATTGATATCACGGATGAGGAAGCTGAATGGACTCTCAACATAGTTGACCGCCTTTTCGAGCATTTCATCGTGACACCGGCCAAGGACGCCGAGATGAGGGCGAGCTTCAACAAGAAGCGAGAGGCGGCCGGGCACAACCCTCTCGCGGAACTACCAGCGGATGAGCCAAAGGACAACCCATGACTGAGCGATACGCCCATTCGTCAATCGAAGCCTTAGCACTTCGGAAAGAAGCGCGTGAATCGTGGGAATACGTCATCTCGGATCGCATCGTGTATCTCTCCGAGCTGGCGAATCTTGATTTGGGCATCGCCAAAGACTATGGCTGCGGTCGGCTTTGGTTTGAAGTCTATTTCCGCGTCCACGACAGCTCGGGGGATGCGGATTTCAAAGCCATTATCGAGTTCGCGCATCGACCACCCCGGTGCGGGCCCGGTAGGCAACCGAAGAGTCAGGTCCCCTGCGGCGGCAGCGATGAGCTCATGTTTATCGAGCCCGTCCAATTCGTTAAGGATGCCAAGCAGTTCTTGGGTATCCCCTCCTTGGTACGGCTGAAGGTTCTCAATCGCTCTCACGGCTTCGACGGGGATCCCATCAATAGCGCGGCGGAAGCGTCCAGGATTGGACTTCCTGTACAGCGGAAATCCGTTGTCGCGGTTGACGGCGTTTCCTGCGAGGTGGACCAAGAGGCAGGCCAAATGATCGAGGGACGCTCTCATATTGTGGCAGGCGTCGCCCACGATCAGGCCGAGATGAACGGGAGGGTATGCGAAAACCTCCATGCCGAAGACATAGCAGCCATCTTTGGAATCGAGATAGCGAGTGACTCGGGCTGGCCGTGGATTCAAGTTGTAGAAGGCAGCCGCTTCCAGGTCGAGCGCGTCCAGATGTTCACGCGCCCGCGCCAACTTCAGGCTTGGGCCGTCGAGTGGGTACATGAGCTAAACTCTGGCCATGGAAGAGAAACAGACGACGCCGAAGGGCTACAAGATCCCGGTGCCCAAGCGCGAGGACTTCGAGGAGATGCTCCGCAAGTCCGTGAAGCCGCAGAAAGGCTCAACTCCCGACCGACCGAAGAAGTAGCGTCTCGAACTGCGAGCGCTCGTCGTCGCGGTGGTTATAGCGCCACGCGTACTCGTTCAGGTAGCCCTGAAGATGCTTAGCGGACACCGAGTGGTAGACCCCGCCGATACCGCGCTTCGTCAGCGACCAGAATCCCTCGATCGTGTTCGTGTGGACATCTCCGCTTACGTAGACGCCCGCCGTGTGGTTGACCCGCGAGTGTCGATACCCGGCCTTCGTGAGCCCGTTGTAGGACTTCAACTCGTCCGTGAACACTTGCGACGCGGGCATCACGCGGCGCGTGATATGGGGCATGAGCGTCGTCATCTTGACGTTGGGCACCGTGACCGCGAGCACGCGGCCCTTCCGTTCGACCATGCCGAACACAGCGACCTTGTGCGAGTCGGGACCAGGACGGCCACGCTTGCTGCCGCGCCGGGCACCGCCGTGGTACGTCTCATCGGCTTCTACGATGCCGGTCATGGGCAGGGCATCGTCCTGCCCCATGAGGTCTACGCGGACGATGCGGGCGATCCTCAGCGCCGTCCGGTAGTTGACCCCGAGTTCCCTTTCCAGTTGCTTGGCGGAGATGCCGCATCGGGTGCTGGTCATGAGGTACATCGCGTAGAACCAGAGGTGAAGCGACGTAGACGACTTGTGGTAGATCGTCCCGGCGGTGGGGTGCAGGTGGTGGCCACAAACCGAGCAAGTCCACGACTGGCGCTGCTGCTTGGTCGCGTAACGTTTGAACGTCCGCGTCATCTCGCACTTCGGGCACTCGGCATGTTCCCCATCCAGGGAGTAGCGCATCCGCCAAATGGCGTCGAGGCAAGAGGCATCGTCGGGGTACTGCTGCATGAACTCCGTCAGCGTGTAGCGGGACTCCGAAGAAGCGGCTCGGACAGGGTGATTTCGGTCTACGGGAGGCATCGCCTTATCTCCTATGCAGGCATTATCACAGACTCGGACTCTACAGTCAATGCATAGTTGCCTTGCTCATTGCTTTCGTGCTCATCGCTCATCGCTTGGAAACCAACACACCTCCGCCCCGCTGCGCCCCATTCGCCGCCCTGGCCTCCGCGACGCTCCGGCCACCCTCCGGGCACGGGCTCCCCAGTGACCAAAATGGTCTCCCTCGCCGGCCGAGGGGAGGGCCTTACCGCGTCTTGCTGACCGTTCGTTGCACAAACGCCACGCCAGCCGCCTACAGCCCCCCCTTGAACGCCCGGTCGAGCACTGCAGGTAGAAGCGAGTGAATTTCCTTCGCCGTCTCACCTTGGCGAACCCGCAAGACTTCAGTCCGAGCCGTAAATGTGCTCAGAAGCGCAAGGCACGAGCGCTGTTCGGGAAGCGACGGCAACGGCAAGCAGAGACGCTTGATTCGACCAACACTCAGGGTTCGCAGTCCGCTGGTGGTTCTGCTCTCCGCCTGGATCGCGTCGCGGCCAAGCGGGCTGTTCAGAAAGGCGTTGACGAACTCGGGCTCGGCCCTGCTGCCGTCGATGCGAATACGGATCACATGGTTCTGATGGACGCAGTCTTGGATCTCCCCTCGAAAGAGCGCGGTCCGACCAATCTGGTCGGCGCTTCCGTTCCCTTCTATCACCAACACGTCGCCGGGTTCGAGCCGCCATCGGCTGAGTTCGTCCGTTGTCACTTCGAAGTACCGTGGGTCCCCCGTCAGAACAAGGTCTCGCTGCACGTGCGCGACTGTGAGGTAACGAACGGGACTTCCCGCGGCCGCGCGATGCGGGGTCTTTTGAATCCCTCCTCGGACCTCGGCGAACGCCTCGATCGTGATCCAAGGGGCGTTCGGGAGCTAAAGAATGCGCCTCGCCACCGCGTTCGCGAATGCCCCGACCTCGACGATCGCCGCTTGCCGCAGGCGCTGAGCCTCCTGGACCTTCGCCGCGATCGCCTCCACCCGCGTCACGATGCGCCGTTGCTCGTCGAGAGGCGGAAGCGCGATGGCCATCCTGAGGAAGAGATCCTCTTTCAAGCGCACGCGGTTTGTGGTCCCTTCGCTCGCGCTGCGACAAAGATCTACGAAACCGGCGGTCTTACTCAGCCAACTCAGAAATGACACGGCGAGTCGACTGGCGACCGGTTCAAACGATGGGAAATCGTTGCTGACGACCGCCCCATCGAGATCCGCAGGGACGATACCGAACGCCCCGTTACGCGCGTCAATACGCGAGAGGATGAACTGACCTTCGCGAACAACAGCTCGCCGGTCGGCGGCGATCTCTGCGCCGGTCGCATGGCGGCGCAATACGACGCCTTTTCCCCACATCCGGACCGTCACCTCTCGATATGTCTCGGACGGGAGCAGGGCAATCGTCTCGCTGCGCTTCGTCAGGACTTCGCCCAGAGCAACCAAGGGCCAGACGTCACCCACGCTTCGCCCCCAGCAGCAACTCTCGGATCTCGCCCAGAATCTCGGCGATCCGGGCTTCCTTGATGAGGATGTCTCCAACCAGCTGTTCGGGCGGCATGTGCTCGAAGTCAGCGGCGCCGCGCGGGTTCTTCACGTCAAAGTTGCAGTTGTTCGCGAGCAGCACGTCCGCGGGAACTGTCCACGCCCGCTCGTTCTCCTCGCGCGTATTCCACCAGGTGAGGAGCGGCGCGAACTCTTCGTACTGAAGCGGCTGCGTCTTGGTGTAGTTCTTACGGCCCTCGGGGAGCGAGTGTTCGTAGTACCACACCTCCTTCGTCGGCCCCGAGCGGTCGAAGAAGAGGACGTTCGTAGGGATGGCGGTGTAGGGCGCGAAGACACCGTTGGGCAGGCGCAGGACAGTGTGGAGGTTGAACTCTTTCAGTAGATCTTCTTTGACGCGGGCGCAGACGCCGTCTCCGAAGAGTGTCCCGTTCGGCACGACCACGGCCGCACGCCCGCCGCGCTCGCTCCCGTGCCCGGGCCGCTTCAACTTCCGCATGATGAGCTGGAGGAAGAGCAGCGCCGTCTCGGCCGTTTGCTTGTCCGCAGGGAAGTTGCCGAGGATGCCGCGCTCCTCCTCTCCGCCGAAAGGCGGGTTCGTGAGGATGACGTCGACGCGGTCGCGGTCGCCAATCTCGGTCACCTTCACAGCCAGGCTGTTGCCGGGGTCGATCCGCGGCGATTCGAGGCCGTGTAGCAACAGGTTCATCTGCGCCAGCAGGTAGGGCAGGGTCTTCGCGTCGTTGCCGAGGAGGCTGGCCGACTGGAGCACGTCCCGGTCGTGCACCGTCTGGCACTGCGCATCGAGGTGGTTGAACGCCTCGACAAGGAAGCCCCCGGTCCCACAGGCTGGGTCGAGAACGGTCTCTCCGAGGCGCGGGTCGGTCACCGCGACCATGAGACGCACGAGCGGGCGTGGAGTGTAGAACTCACCGCTGTCGCCGGCCGCGTCCCGCATCTCCCGGAGCATGGACTCGTAGAGGGTCCCGAGGGTGTGCAGCTCATCGCTCGAAGTGAAGTGGATATCGTCGACCTTATTGATGACGTCTCGCAGCAGGTAGCCGCTAACCATCCGGTTGTTGACGCCCTTGAACACGGTTGCGATGACATCGCGGCGGTCGCCTCCGTTGGCACCTTGTAGTCCGCGAAGGTAGCGGAAGAGTCCAGCCCCGCGCGTCCCATCGGGTCTCACCGCTTCGTCCTGGTTGATGAAGGCGAGCAACTCGTCCCCGGTGATACCACTGTCCTCCGATGCCCAGTCGCGCCAGCGGTAAGGCGGGAGGATGGCCGGCTGAAAACGTTCGCCCGAGATCGTGGCTTCCTCTTCGCGGCCGCGTTCCAGGTCATCGAGGAACTTGAGGAACATGACCCAGGTCAGCATTGGCAGGCGGTCGAGGTCCCCATTCAGCCCTTTGTCCTTGCGCATGATGTCGCGCGCGGTTTTCACCAGGCTCGCGAGGCGCTGGGCCGTGGTGGCTGGGGCATCGGAAACGGTCTTGATTCGGGCCATGTAGTCCTCAGGATTCGTAGAGCAGTGCTTGGAGCTGGTAGACGGCCTGGCGAAGGGCCTCGCCACCGCCGAAGTGGCGGGCGATCTCTATCACGTTGCCACGCTCTGAGATCGGCGGGACCTTGAGGATGTCGGGGATCACGAACTGGGCCGTGCCGTGCTCGGCATACTTGTCGAGCAGCTCGCCGAGGATCGCACGGGCCTCCGGGCCGTACTGGTCGAAGAAGTCCGTGCGGTTCCGCCGCAGAGTCTGCGCCCGCTCGCGCCGAGTGCGCAACGGTGCGTTGTACGCGACGTGGCAGAGCAGGTCGAAGGGGTCCGCGTCGGGCTGGTTGGCCGAAGCGGCGAGCGTGTCGAAGTCGATGCCGCGTTCCGTCAGCATGTCGATTATCTCCGACCGCTGACCCGGGTCAGCCCATCGTCGTCGCAGGTCGGCTGCCAGCGGGAAAAGGGTCCGCACCTTCTGCCCGGCGTAGTCGCTGAGCTTCACGACCGCCAGCTTCTTCCCGTCTGCGTCGAGCTCGTAGACCACCTCGCCGACGACTTCGACGTGGTCCCCATCGAAGTAGAACTTTCGGCGGGGCCTGTCCTCCTCGTCGATGATGACCACTGGGCCTTCATCCTCGATCAGTTCTTCGGGTTCGACCTCGGCTTCCGATCCCGGTACGGTCCGCCCTTCCTCGTCGATGCTCTCCTCCGTCGCCCGCACAGGGTCGCCGTCGAAGTCCGGGTCGGCGAACATCCGGGTCGCGGAGCCTGTGTAGTCGAGGATGGTGAAGAAGAGCTTCCCGTAGTCGTCCCGAACGCGGGTCCCACGGCCGATGATTTGCTTGAACTCGGTCATCGAGTTGATGACGCGGACCAACGCGATGTTGCGACAGGTCGGGGCATCGATTCCGGTGGTCAATAGCTGGGAGGTCGTGAGAATCGCCGGGGACTGCGACTCCACGTCCTGGAACTTACTCAGGTGCCCGCGGCCTATCTCCCCTTCGTCGGCGGTCACTCGCTCGACGTAGTGCGGGTGTTGGCGGACAAGGTCCTGGTTCAGGTTGACGAGCGCCTGCCGCATCTCCAGGGCGTGCTCCTGGTCGACGCAGAACACGATCGTCTTGGCGAACCGATCCGTCCTCTCCAGGTGAGCGGTCAGGTGCCTCGCAACGGCCTCCGTGCGGGCCCGGAGCGCCACGGCCCGCTCGAAGTCCTTGGTCTGGTATTCCTCGTCGGGTATCTCTCGCCCGTACCGATCCAGCTCTCCCTTCGAAGGGCGCCAGCCCGTCGCGTCCCAGGGCGTGAACGCGCGTCGCACCCGGTAGGGCGCCAGGAAACCGTCCTCGATGCCATCGCGGAGGCTGTACGTGTAAAGGGCGCCGCCGAAGTAGCGGTAGGTGTCCCGGCTCTCCTCGCGGAGAGGCGTTGCGGTCATCCCGAGCTGGTAGGCCGGCTGGAAGTACTCGAGGATCTCGCGCCAGCTGCTGTCCTCACGCGCGCTCCCGCGATGGCACTCATCAACGATGATCAGGTCGAAGAAGTCCGGCGGGTACTCTCGATAGAGAGGCGGCCGTCCTTCGCTCCCCGCCAGCGCCTGGTAGATGGCGAAGTACATCTCGCGGCTCTTGGGCGCTTTGCCGCCCTCAATCTTGGTACGCGCGTCGCCGAACGCGGCGAAGGTCTTGTCCTTCGGATCGTCGATGAGGATGTTCCGGTCCGCGAGGTAGAGGATGCGGGGCTTGCCGGGCCTCCCATCGCGGTTCCAGCGTGCGTTCCAGAGTCGCCAGCAGATCTGAAAGGCGGTCTCCGTCTTCCCGGTGCCAGTGGCCATGGTCAGCAGCAGCCGGCGCTTTCCTTGCACGACAGCCTGAACCGTCCGGTTTACCGCGACCTCCTGGTAGTAGCGGAGCGTGCGGCCGGGCGAGTGGTATCCGGGCGCGAGTACCTTCGCCTCCTGCTGGTCGCTGATTCCCTGCGCCGTCCGGAGCCGCTTCCAGAGCGCGTCGGGAGCGGGGAACAAGTCGAGGTTAGTCTCGGTGCCCGCGAGGAAGTCAAACTCGACGATTCCGGTCCCATTCGTTGAGTACGCGAACTTCAGGCCGAGGATCTCTGCGTAGTCCTTGGCCTGCCCGAGCCCCTCGCCAGGCGCTTTGTACTCGGCCTTGGCTTCGACGATGGCGATGGGAAAATCGCGCGTGTACCGAAGGAGGTAGTCGGCGTTCTTCTGCCGCCGCCGCGCAGTTCGTGTCCCGGCGACGACGATTCGCCCGTCTGTGAAGAGCCGTTGCTCGGTGATTGAATGGGGCGCGTCCTCCCAACCCGCTGCTTTGAGCCGAGGGACGACGTAGGTCCGGCAGGTATCTGCCTCGTTCAAACTCGCTTCCCGGATGGCCGCTGGGCGCGAACCGCGGGTTTGATGCTAGCGGGAAGCCTCTACCGTCGGCAACGTCGACGGACTTGCGGTCGCCGCGGCTCGTCGGCGGGCTGGTTGGGCGCGCCCCGCCCGCGCCTGGCGCAGTCCAGCGGCGGCTCTCGCCCTGCCATCAGCCCCTTCGCCCTCCTCCGCCGCTGCGCGACCCTTCCCCCATGCCCCACGTCCGCATCCACCCCCGCCGCCAACCGGACGCGCCGCCCGCACACCCCCTCGAACCTCGAACGCGCCCGGACAAGCGTTCAACGCACACTTTTTCTTTCACACCAACTCGCCGGCCAATCTCAGGGCCTCGGCAAGTTCCCTCTCCCCGTGGGAGAGGGCAGGGTGAGGGCCGCCCGCTCGAACCTCGAACACGTCCGGAGACGCGTTCAACGCGTCCTTTTTTCGAACAGGTCGCCCCGTCGCCCATTCGCCCCGTCGCCCGCCGGGCTACAATCGCCCCGAGCGCGGCGGGAGAGACCGTGGAAGACTTCTTGTTTGGGCTGCTCAACGGCGTCACGGCGTGGCCGCTGCTCATCATCCACATCTTCGACGCCTGGCAGCGCTACCCCGTCTACGACTACGCCCGCGACGGCGGCTGGTACCAGTTCGGGTTCCTGCTCGGCGCCGGCTCCCCGTTCCTCGGCATCCTCTCCGGCTCGCGCCGCCGGAAGCAATGAGCGATGAGCGATGAGCAACGAGAAGGCAACAGCTAATAGCCAACAGCCAACGGCTCGCCCGGCAGGAGGATCGCTGATGCGGTACGCAGTGGTCATCGAACGGGCGAAGGCGAACTATTCGGCCTATGTGCCGGACCTGCCCGGCTGCGTAGCGGTCGGCGACACGATCAAGGAGGTCGAGCGAGAGATCCGCGAGGCCATCCTGTTCCACATCGAGGGGCTCAAGGAGGACGGTCTGCCAGTCCCGGAGCCCGTCACGGTCGTCCAATACGTGCCCGCCTGAGGGCTAACAGCCAATAGCCAATAGCTAAACAGCCAGCCGCCGCTACGCGGCGAACGCCCGCACCTTCGGAGCGATCTCCGTCGCCACCAGCTCCAGCGTGCTGTGGTCGACCGGGGCGCGGGCGCCGATGATGAAGTCGCCGACGCCCATCTCCACGTAGGGCCGAAGCTGCTCGACGCACTGCTCGGGCGTGCCGACCATCGCCCGCGCGCGCATCACCTCGGGCGAGACGTTGCGGCCCTGCGACAGGCGGGCCAGGCGCTCGTCGATCTCGGCCTGGGTCTTCGCCACCACCGCCTGGACGACCAGCGACTTGCGGATGTCGGCCGGGTTGCGGTTGACCGCCCGGCAGTGCCCGGCAAGGACGTCGAGCTTGTGCTGGTACTCCGGGATCGGCATGAAGAACGTGTTCCAGCCGTCTGCGGATTCGGCCACGGTGCGGAGGGTCAGCTTCTCGCCCGCGCCGCCGACCCACAGCGGGATCGAAGGCTTCTGCACGGGCTTGGGCTCGCAGAGGGCGTTCGATAGCTGGTAGTAGCGGCCTTCGAAGGTCGTGCGGGGCTCGGTCCAGAGGCTCTTAAGGATGGGCAGCGTCTCGCCCAGCATACGGATGCGGCGTCCGATCGGCGGGAGGGGGATGCCGTACTCCTCGTGCTCCATCTCCCACCAGCCGGCGCCCACGCCGAGCTCGAGTCGCCCGCCGGAGACGTGGTCGATGGTGGCGGCGATGTTGGCGAGCAGTGCCGGGTGCCGGTACGTGTTGCCGACGACCAGGATGCCGCAGCGCACGCGCGTGGTCTGTGCCGCCATGGCCGAGAGCAGCGTGAGCCCTTCGAAGCAGGGGCCTTCCGGGTTGGACTGGATGGGGATGAAGTGGTCGAAGACCGAGACCCAGTCGTAGCCGAGGTCTTCGGCGGTGCGCCAGAGGTCGCGGTAGTCGGCGTAGGTGGTGTGCTGGGGGCCGGCGTGGATGCCGAATCGAATCTGACCATCGAAAAGCTGCATAGCAGGTGACAGGTTACAGGGGACAGGGGACAGACGGCAGGGTCACCCCGACACCCCGACACGCCGATACCCCGACACGGGGCGGTGGTACGCAGGGGGGTCGGGGCCTAGGATTCGGGACTATGCCCAGCGAACGAGTCCAACGCCAGATCGACCGCCTCCTCGACGAAGCCGAGGCGGCGCTCAGCACGAACGACTGGGAGACCGTGCAGGCGCGAAGCGAGGCCGTGCTGCGGCTCGACGCCGAGAACGCTGACGCGCGCACGTACCTCGAGGCGGCGGGCGGAGACGGGGCGCTGGTGGGCGAGGGCCCCACCGCGGTGGTGCAGCCGAAATTGCCGGCGTCGTTCGTGTCGGGGCGGTACGTGGTCAAGAGCTTCCTCGGCGAAGGCGGACGGAAGAAGGTCTACCTGGCGCACGACGAGCGGCTCGACCGCGACGTGGCTTTCGCCGTTATCAAAGGCGAAGGGCTGGACTTCGGCGGCCTCGAACGGGTGCGGCGCGAAGCCCAGGCGATGGCGCGTCTCGGCGACCACGCGAACGTGGTGACCATCTACGACGTGGGGGACGAAGAAGGACAGCCCTACATCGTCAGCCAGTACATGTCGGGCGGGTCGCTGGACGACCTCATCCGGGAGGCAGAGGGCCACCGGCTGGCCGTCGAGCAGGTGCTGCGGATCGGCGGGCAGGTGTGCGATGCGCTGGAGCACGCTCACAGCCAGGGGATCGTCCATCGCGACATCAAGCCGGGGAACATCTGGTTCTCCCAGACCGGGACGGCGCAGCTCGGCGACTTCGGGCTGGCCCTCGCGGCCGAACACGCGCGGATGACGACCGAAGGGACGATGCTGGGCACCGTCGCCTACATGCCCCCGGAGCAGGCGCTGGGGCAGCCGGCGGGGCCGGTGTCCGACCTCTATTCGCTCGGCTGCGTCCTCTACGAGATGGTGACCGGCCGGCCGCCGTTCGTGGGCGACGACGCGGTGTCGGTCATCTCCCAGCACCTGAACTCGGTCCCAGTGGCCCCTTCGTGGCACAACCCGGAGGTGGGGCCGCGCCTCGAAGCGCTGATCCAGGAGCTGCTGGCGAAGGCGCCGGCCCAGCGGCCGGAGAGCGCGGCTGCCGTGCGCCAACGGCTCGCGAGCGCCACGAACGCCAGCGGGGTGGTGGCCGTACCGGCGGAGGTTGTGCGGGAGGCGGGCGTCGGGCAGCTGGCCTGGGGCAGGCTGATCGGGCGGCAGGAGGAGCTGGCCGTGCTGCGGGGGCGCGTCGACGTCGCGCTCGGCGGACAGGGCTCGTTGACGATGGTGGTAGGCGAGCCAGGCATCGGCAAGACGCGGCTCACCCAGGAGGTGGCGGTCTACGCGCAGGTCCGGGACGCCCAGGTGCTCTGGGGCCGTTGCTACGAGACGGAGGCAGCGCTGCCCTACCGGCCGTTCATTGAGGCGATCCGCCAGTACGTGATGACGCGACCGGCAGAAGCGCTGCGTTCGGAGCTTGGCAACGGCGGCTCCGACGTCGCCCGGCTGGTCTCGGAAGTGCGCGAGCGCGTCCCGGATCTTCCCCAGTCGCCCGTCGCCGAAGGGGACGCCGACCGCCTGCGGTTGTTCGAGAGCGTGACCACGTTCCTGCTGAATGCCGCGAAGGCCTCGCCGCTGATGATCGTGCTCGACGACCTGCACTGGGCGGACGCGCCGTCGCTGCTCCTCCTGCAGCACCTCGCGCGACGGCTGGCCGAGAGCCGCCTGGCCGTCGTCGGCACGTACCGCGACGTTGAACTCGATAGGCAACACCCGCTGTCGGCGGCTCTGGGTGAGCTGCGGCAGAAGCGGCTGTACGAACGGGTGCGCCTGCACGGCCTGACCCCCGACGAGATCCGGGCGCTGCTGGCTTCGGTCGCCCAGCAGGACGAAGCGACGATCGCGGTCGCGTTCTCGGATGCACTCTACGAGGAGACCGAGGGGAATCCGTTTTTCATCGAGGAGATCGTGCGGCACCTGGTGGAGACGGGCGCGTTGTACCGGAGCGGCGACCGCTGGGTGAGCGACGCGCGTTCGATCGAGGAGCTAGGCATCCCCGAGGGTGTGCGCGAGGTGGTCGGGCGGCGGCTGACGCGGCTTTCAGAAGCCTGCAACAACTCCCTCGCCAGCGCCGCGATCCTCGGGCGCGACTTCGAGTTCGAAGTGCTCGGGGCGATGACCGGCCTAGACGCCGACGCGCTCCTCGCGGCGATCGAGGAGGCGCTGGACGCCCAGCTGATCGTGGAGCTGCGCGACCGGGCGACGCCTTCGTACCAGTTCACCCACGCGCTTGTGCAGCAGACCCTGGAGGACGAGCTGAGCCTGCCGAGGAAGCAGCGGATGCACTTCCGGGCGGGCGAGGCGATCGAGAAGGTCCACACTCGAAACCTGGTGCGCTACGTGCCCACACTGGCTGTGCACTACCGGCTGGCGGGCGCCGGCGGCGACCAGGAGAAGGCGCTGAAGTACGCGATCGAGGCGCAGGCGGCGGCGGAGGCGATCTTCGCCTGGGAGGACGCGCTGGTGCACTGGCGGGCGGCGATGGAGTTGCTCGAAGAGCGCGGCGCGCCTCCGGCCGAGTTGGCCCAACACATAGAGCGTTCGACGTTGCTGGCCGAAAACGGCGTGTTCACCCTGGAGGCCGCACTCGTACACCTCGACCGCGCCGCATTGCTGTTTGAGCAGGCTGGCGACGAGTTGGGCGCGGCCCGCACCCGAATCCTTCCTGCGGTGATTCGTGGTGGTGGCTATGACCCCGCGCTGGTCGATACCGAGGCTGCGTTCCGGGATTTCGACGCCGCGATTTCCGCCCTGGAACGCCACGGGCCGAGCGCGACTCTTGGCCTGGCCCACGTCTACCTGGCGAACGCGCTGACCGTGGCGGTGCGTCCCGATGACGCCCTGCAGGCAGTGTTGCGGGCGAAGGCAATCGCCTACGAAATCGACGATGGGGGGATCCTCGGTTGGGCCACCGCCTACGAGGGGTTCCTGGCGTACCTTGCCCACGGGCGCCTCGCCGCCGGACGGGAAGGGATCCGCGAGGGCTGGGAACTCGCAAGGCGGCATAACTCCGCACTTCTGGGCCACGTGACGGCGTTCTTCGGCATGTGGACCGAGATGATCCTCCCTCACCTTGCGGAGGCCGCGGGGCTGATCGACGATGAACTCTCGCTCGGCAGGCAGAGCACTTCCCGTGCCATGGACCTTCGTATCTGGAAGGGCTGGATCGCGGCAGAGCGGGGGGACGGATCCCCGCCGGCGCTGAACGAAAGCGACTTGCCTCCCGCCGTCGTGTTCCAGTCCCACACAGCGCTGGCCTCGTGGCAGGCGCTGGCGGGCGAGTGGGAGTTGGCGGACCAATCGTTGACCGCTCAGCATGAGCTGGTTACTCGCATGGGGGTTCCAGCCCTCGACTTGTTCGGAGTTCACCTTGCAGCCGTCAAGCTACATCGAGACGATCTGCTTGCGGCCGAGCACCTGCTTCGCGAAGCTTCAATCGGTGCCGTCCCAGCAGTCGAGGCGCGGGCTGCAGGTCAGTTGGCGGTCCTTTATGCGGGCACGCAGCGCTGGCCCGAGGCCGTGGCCGAACTGGAGCGCTGTCACAGCATCATCGACAACGGCGAGGACTGGGCCGGGGTCGCCGCGCAGGTACTCCTGGCCGAGGCGCTGGTCGCCCTGGGGACGGGCGATCGGGCCGAGGCGGACGCCATCTTCGAGCGCGCGCTGGCGGCTTATCGGCAGTACGAACTGCCCTGGTACGAGGCCGAGGCCCAGCGCCACTGGGGCCGAGCGCTGCTGGAGCGGGGCGAGCGCCGCGCGGCGGTCGAGCACTTCGACGCCGCCCTCGAGATCTATCGGCGGATCAACGCCCACGAGCGTTGGCTCGAACGCATCGTGGCCGACCGCTTCCGCGCGCAGGGGGTCGACGCCGGCACGAGCGTCCTGACCTCCATCGAAGCGGTGACCAGCTCCGTGCAGCAGGAACGCCCGAGCTTGGCCCGGCATGCGGCCCCCGACGGGACCGTGACGCTGCTCTTCACCGACATCGAGAACTCGACCCCGCTGAACGAACAGCTCGGGGACCGGCGTTGGATGGAGGTGCTGCGGGCGCACAACGCGGTCATCCGGGAGCACCTCGCGACGCACGGAGGCTACGAGGTCAAGTCCATGGGCGACGGGTTCATGCTGGCGTTCGCGAGCGCTCGGCGGGCGCTGCAGTGCGCCATGGCGATCCAGGCCGAATTCGGGGCGTCTGAGCCCATGCAGCGGCCCGAGGCGGCCGCGGCTACCGGGATTCGCGTCCGTATCGGGCTGCACACCGGCGAGGTCGTCCGCGAGGGCGACGACTTCTTCGGGAAGCACGTCAACCTTGCATCGCGGATCGGCGCCGCCGCTACCGGTGGGGAGATCCTGGTGTCGGGGCTGCTCCGCGACCTCGTGTCGTCGAGCGGAGACTTCGTCTTCGATGAAGGCCGTGACGTCGCGCTGAAGGGGCTCACGGGAGTGCAGCGGGTGTATCGCGTGACGGCGTAGTCCACGCGGTCGGGGTAGGACGCCGATACTCCGACACCCCGTCACTCCGACACGGGGCGGAGTACCAGGGGTGGGGCTCGCCTCCCTCTTGATTCCCCGTCGCACTCCACGATACGGTCGGCCGAACATCAGGACGAGGACGCGTCGTGCCCGAAGTGGAGTTGGCGTCAGGGACCATCGACTACGAAGACACGGGCGGCAACGGACCCATCGTCGTCCTTCTCCACGGCGTGGCGATGGACGGCTCGCTGTGGCGCCACGTGGTTGCGGATTTGCGCCGGGACTACCGCTGTGTCGTACCGACCCTGCCATTGGGCGGGCATTGCCGCCCGATGCGCCCCGAGGCTGACCTGTCGCTGCGCGGCCTCGGCCGGCTCCTGGCGGAGTTCCTGGAGCGCCTCGACCTGCGCGACGTGACCCTCGTGGGCAACGACTGGGGCGGGGCCCAGCTCCTGGTGGCCGAAGGCAACGAGCGCGTCGGACGGGTCGTGCTCACCTCGTGTGAGGCCTTTGACAACTTCCCTCCGGGGCTTCCTGGCCGCATGCTCTGGCTGGCCGCGAAGCTGCCCGGCGGACTCGCCGCCCTTGCTCAACCGATGCGGCTGCGTCCGCTGCGACGCCTGCCAATCGCCTTCGGCTGGATGTCGAAGCGGCCTATCCCTCACGAGGTCATGGACGGCTGGCTGCGCCCGTTGCTGACCCAGCGGGAGATCCGGCGCGATCTCATCAAGTATCTTCGCACCTCCGAGACGAGCGAATTCCTCAGGGTGGCCGAACAGCTGCCCTTCTTCGATCGCCCGGCACTCGTCGTCTGGGCCGCGGAGGACCGCGTCATGCCGCTGGCGCATGGACGACGGCTCGCCGAACTCTTGCCCCGCGCGCGGCTGGTAGAGATCACCGATAGCTACACACTCATTCCGGAGGATCAGCCCGCCAAGCTCGCCGCGCACATACGCGAATTCCTCTCAAGTGAGGCGGGCAAGGCCACGTAGCGCAGTGTCCCCGTGTCGGCGTGTCGGCGTGTCGGGGTGGTACTCCGTTACTCCGTTACTCCGATACTCCGTTACTCCGATACCCCGATACGGCGGAGCCAATCGAGGGCAACGAAGAGGGTGGCGCCTGCTGGGAGCACGAGGAGCCAGGCCGGGTTGACCGGCCGCATCGAGAAGACGTGGTTGAGGCCGGGGATGTAGACGAGGCCCAGGGCGAGGGCCAATTCGAAGGCCAGGCCAACGGCGACCCAGCCGTTCGAACGGAGAGAGAGGCGCTTGAGGAGGGAGCCGTCGCGGCAGGCGAAGAGGCAGCCCACCTGGCCCGAGACGATCCCGAGGAAGGTGAGGGTCGAGGCTTCGCGGGCAAGGGATTCGTCGAGGCCTTCGAAGGGTCGCCAACCCGCCGCGAAGTAGTAGCCGAAGAAGGCGGCGAGGCCGAGCAAGGCTTCGATGACGCCGTAGAAGAGGAAGGTGCGGTAGAAGAGGGCGCGGGTGAGGAGTGGGCGGCTCGGGAGTTCCGGCCGCGCCTGCATCGCCGCCGGGGAGGCGCCTTCGGTGCCGAGAGCAAGGGCGGGGAGGAGGTCGGTCCCGAGGTCGATCGCGAGCACCTGGACGACCGCAAGGGGCAGCGGGATGGGAAGGAAGATGTAGAGGAGGAAGGGGGCGAGCTCGGCGACGTTGCTGGTGAAGACGTAGCTGACGAAGCGGCGGATGTTGGCGCGGATGGCCCGGCCTTCTTCGATGGCGGCAACGATGGTGGCGAAATTGTCGTCGGCGAGGACGATGTCGGCAGCCTGCTTGGCGACCTCGGTGCCGCGGAGACCCATGGCGACTCCGACGTCGGCTGCGCGCAGGGCGGGGGCGTCGTTGATGCCGTCGCCGGTGACGACCACCACTTCGCCGGAGCGGCGGAGGACGGTGACGATGCGCAGCTTCTGGGCGGGGTCGATGCGCGCGAAGATGACGTCGTGCTGGAGAAGGCGGGCGAGGGCGGTGTCGGAGAGGGTGTCGAGGGCGTGACCCTCCACGGCCATAGCTGCGCCATCGAAGCCGATCCTGGTGGCGAGCGACCGGGCGGTCGCCGGGTGGTCGCCCGTGAGCATGGCGACGCGTACGCCGGCGCGGCGGCAGGCGGCGATCGCCGCCGGCGCTTCGGGGCGCGGCGGATCGTAGAGACGCACGAGGCCGATGACCGAGGGTGTCCCCCCTGAATCACCGGAGGCCAGCACGAGGACGCGGTCGCCGTTCGCGGTGGCTTCATCGAGGGCGCGAGCGAGCGG
Organism: Tepidiformaceae bacterium; assembly: GCA_041488155.1. Taxonomy (GTDB): domain Bacteria; phylum Chloroflexota; class Dehalococcoidia; order Tepidiformales; family Tepidiformaceae; genus JBGPOS01. Next base: position 46,746 of record JBGPOS010000008.1, on the reverse strand, counting down.
TTCGGGCCAGGAATCGAGCCGGGCGAGCGCCATGACCGCCTCCGGGGCGCCCTTCGTGTAATCACGGCGCTTGCCATCGACTTCGACCGTAACGGACATATAGCGGCGATGGGCGTCGAAGGGGATGTCGGCCAGCCGTGGATGGCTGCCGCGAAGGGCAATCGGGTCGGCTCCTTGAGCGACCGCCCAGTGGGCCAGCGCGACGTCGATCGGATCGCCCTCGAACGTAGAACCGGCCTGGCGGGCGTCGTTGCAGAGGGACGCGCAGGCGAGCGCCTCGAGGGTGGGCTTGTCGAGTCCATCAGGGGTGGCGAAGCCGAGGACGGAGATGGAGTTCTCGGTGAGCGTGCCCGTCTTATCGGTACAGATGATGGTGACCGAGCCGACGACTTCCACAGCGGAGAGACGGCGGACGGCCGCGCCGCGTTCGGCCATGCGGCGGGCGCCGATCGCGAGGGAGACGCTGAGAGTGGGGAGGAGGCCTTCGGGCACGAGAGCGACGATCACCCCGGTCGCGAACGTGAGGGAGGCCACGAAGGGTGTGCTGGTGAAAGCGGCGGCAAGCAGAAGAGTGGACGCGCCCGCGAGCACCGCGATAGCCGCCGTGATCCGGGAGAGTTGGCCGACCTGCCGTTCGAGCATCGAGGAGCCGCGCTCGACTCCTTCGACCAACGACGCGACGCGCCCCATGGTGCTCTGCGGGCCGGTGGCGCAGACGACAGCTTCGGCGCTGCCAGTGACGACGGCCGCGCCCGCGGGGGCGATGCTGGCAAGGTCGACGACAGATTCGCCTTGAGCGACGGAGCCCGGTTCGGGAGTGCGCTCCACCGGGATGGTCTCACCGCTGATCATCGAGAGGTCGAGGGTGAGGTTGTCGGCGACGAGGAGGGCACAGTCGGCGGGGACGATGTCGCCCGCGGCGATGTGGACGATGTCGCCGGGGACGAGGTCCCGGGCGCCGGCAAGATGCTCCGAGCCATCCCGGACCACCCGTGCCTGGACGGCGACGCTGCGCATCAGGCCTTCGATGACCTGTCCGGCGCGGTACTCCTGGACAAAAGCGAAGGCGCCGTTGACGGCAACCACGGCAATGATCGCGCCTCCAAGCTCAGGGGCTCCGGCGGCGAAGGCCAGGCCGGCCGCGAACCAGAGAAGGAGGGCGAGGGTGTGGACGAAATTAGCGGCGAAGGCAAAGAGCGGCCGTGTGCGCTGGGGGTGGACAGGCTCATTCGGGCCCCAACGTTCGAGGCGGCGACGCGCTTCGGGCGAATCCAGCCCGGCGAGGGACGAGGCGAGCGCGGCGAGTCGCGCGGGCGGGGACATGGCCGCGATCGCGCCGAGATCCGGGGTTTCAGGCGCCAGACCGGGGGGCAAGTGGCTTGGCGCCACGTCAGCTATGCAACTCTCTTGTTATAGTCGGGGGCACTCTCAACGCCAGGGGGAACCGGGTTGGACGTCGCATCGTTTGCCGACATTGCGGAAGAATTCAACAAGCGCGTGCAGCGCATCGTCTGGTGCACAGTAGCGACAGTGGACCGCAAGGGAAGGCCGCGGTCGAGGATCCTTCATCCCATATGGGACGGGCCAACCGGCTACATCGCCACGGGGCGGCAATCGCTCAAGGCGAAGCACCTCGAACGCAACCCGTTCGTTTCGCTGACCTACTGGGACCCCCAGCACGAGCAGATCTACGCCGAGTGCAGGGCTGAGTGGGACGATTCGCCCGCGACGAAGCGGCGGATCTGGGACATGTACAAGAACGCCCCGCCGCCTCTTGGCTACGACCTGGCGATGTTCTTCCAGTCGGTGGACAACCCCGGGCTGGGGATCTTGAAGCTGACCCCGTGGCGGATCGAGCTCTCGGCGCTGGGGGACATGGCCAAAGGGGCGCAGCCGCGCGTCTGGCGGGCCTAGGAGTCAGCGGATCAGCCGGACCTCGAGCCCATTTAGGGGAAGCGAAGGCCAGCTCCGGTCGGCGGTGAGGACCGGGAGGCCCCGCACCATTGCCGTGGCCAGGCAAATGCGGTCCGCGAGGGATAGGCCGGATCGTGGCATGCGGATCCAGAGGTGGGCCGCGAGGGTTGCCTCGGCTTCACTAACGGGAACGAGCGTCACCCCCAGGTCTTGAAGGTCGCTTCGGGTTCCTTCCTCGTCAATCCCCCGATCCAGAGCCTTCTGAAGGACCTCACTCCAGTTGATGGCTGAGAGGATGGCTCCATTCGCTCGAGAGGCGACCTGCGCCCACCCCGGCTCACGATGAAGGAACGCCAGGGCGGCCGATGCGTCGAGGACATAGCCCAATTCGCCCGCCGGGGAAACCTCATCGCTCATCGCTCTTGCGGACCTCCCAAGTCTTGCGCCAAGCCTCCATCTCCTCTAATTCTCGCCGAGCTTCTTCACGACGTTCGGCGAGGAGCTCATCCACGACGCTGACTTCGGGCGGGACCTGGGCCCATCTTGAGTGTATCCGGGCGATGATGAAATCGCGTGTTTCGACCGCGAGGCGGCCGTCTTGTATCTTCACGACGACGGTGTCGCCTGGCTTGATACCGAGGTCGCAGCGCATCTCCGCGGGGATGACGATCCGGCCCTGGGAGTTGACCTTCACGCGAGCGAAGTGTTTGCCAGTCTGACCCATGCATCCATGGTTGACACTGGCGAGTTCTGTGTCAATCGCACGACGCTCTGACACGGCTATTCGTTCCGCCTGCCACGTACACGCCCGTTCCTAAACGGTGTACTCTGGCCACTCGGCACGGGGACCCGTGATGGCCCCATAGCCGCAGGTGGTCCGGCCATGCTCCTGGCGCTCGATGTAGGCAACACCTCCATCCATATCGGGTTGTTCGACGGCGAACGGCTTGTCTCGACCTGGCGGGTCGGGGTGGAGCAGGAAAAGCTCCCCGACGAGTACGGTGTCCTCCTCCTCAATCTGCTGGCAACGGGCGGGTTCACGCCTGCCGACATCCACGCCTGGATCATGGGTTGCGACGTCCCGCCGTTGACGCCGACGTTCGAAGCGGTGTGCCGCAAGTTCTTCCACCTCGAACCGATGGTGGTTGGCCACGGCCTGCGCACCGGCGTACGGATCCTCTACGAGAACCCGAAGCAGCTCGGCGCCGACCGGATGATCGACGCCGTGGCCGCGATCAAGCTCTACGGACCGCCTGTGATCATCGTGGACTTCGGCACGGCCACCGTGTTCGATGCCGTCAACGAGAACGGGGACTACCTGGGCGGCGCGATAGCTCCGGGCATCGGCATAGCGAGCGAGGCGCTCTTCAGCCGGGCAGCGATGTTGTACCGCGTGCAGCTCGAACGGCCACCCCAGGCGATCGGCAGGAACACGATCCACGCGATGCAGGCTGGCATCCTGTTCGGCTACGTCGGGCTGGTCGAGGGGCTGGTCGCCCGCTTCAAGGCTGAGCTCGGCGGCGACCCCAAGGTCGTCGCGACCGGCGGCCTGGCGCACGAAGTCTCGGCCGAGACGAGCTGCATCGACCACGTCAATCCGGAGCTGACGCTGCTCGGGCTGCGGATGCTCTACGAGCTGAACTGCGGCGGCTGAGATGCGAGCGTCTTCCGAAGCCGGCCCCGCCCGCCAGCCGCTGCCGCTCCAGGCGCGGAGGATCGTACTTGGCGTCACGGGGAGCATCGCCGCCTACAAAGCGGCGGACATCTGTAGCAAGCTGCGCCAGGCCGGGGCCGACGTGGAAGTTGTGATGACGCCCGCCGCGACCCGGTTCGTTTCGCCGCTTACGTTTCAGTCGCTGAGCGGAAACGAAGTCGTGGTCGATATGTTTGCCGCGAGCGAGGCCGAGGCTCACGTGGAGGTCGCTCGCCGCGCCGATGCCCTCGTGATTGCGCCTGCAACAGCCGACTGCCTGGCGAGCCTCGCCCACGGCAACGCTGCTGATATGGTCACGCTCACGGCGCTGGCGACCACCGCGCCGCTGCTCATCGCGCCGGCAATGGATAGCCAGATGTGGGCCCACCCCGCGACGCAGGCGAACGTCGAAACGCTCCGGTCGCGGGGGGTTGCCTTCGTCGGGCCGACGGAGGGGCGCCTGGCGAGCGGGCGAATGGGCGCCGGACGCCTCGCGGAAACGCCCGTGGTGATCGGTGCGCTGCGGGCGCTGCTCGGCTCGGTGGACGGCGACCTGCGGGGGCGGCACGTCGTGGTCAGCGCGGGCGGCACCCAGGAGGCGCTCGACCCGGTGCGGTTCATCGGCAACCGTTCGAGTGGGAAGATGGGCTTCGCCATCGCCGAGGCCGCCCGCGACCGCGGGGCACGCGTCACGCTCGTCAGCGGTCCCGTCTCCCTGGAGACGCCCTGTGGGGTCACACGGGTCGACGTTACGACGGTGGCTGAGATGCTCGCGGCGCTCCAGTCGGCTACGGCGAACGCCGACGCCCTGGTGATGGCCGCCGCGCCTGCCGACTTCCGCCCGGAGAGCCCGGCCACGCAGAAGCTGAAGAAGGTCGACGGCGCGGAGAGCATGACCCTCGTTCTGGCGAAGAACCCCGACATCGTGGCGACGCTGACCGGCGGCGGCGTGCGGGTGGGGTTCGCTGCCGAAACCGAGGACCTCCACGGCAACGCCATCAAGAAGCTCACCGCCAAGCGTCTCCACTTCATCGTCGCGAACGATGTCTCCGCGGAGGGAAGCGGCTTCGGCACCGACACAAACGAGGTGACGATCTTCCACGACGACGGGCGGATCGAGGCCTTGCCGCTGCAGTCCAAGTACGCGGTCGCGCAGGCGATCCTCGATCGGGTGGTACCACGCCTGTAGGCGAGCGGGCCGATCGGCGAGAGCCGTGCCGGCGTCGAAGTGGGTGCACGGCAAACGGGGGCAGCGCGAAGCGGCTGCCCCCGTTGAGTACCGGCGAGCCGACAGCGAGGCGAGGGGAGAGGGGACGCCCCTATTGACTCGCCGCTACGGACGCGACGGCAAAGTCGCGGCTGCAACTCCGTACGCGGGCCGGGCGCGGGCCGTCTGCGAGCAAGACACGAAAACGCGACCCGAAATAGCTGCCTCTACATTCGAAGCAGTACTTCGGCGCGCCCGCGGCCGGTTCCAGACGGCCCTGTCCAACCGTCTTTGCGCACGAAGCGCAGTCCACTTCCACAGCCGAATTCTGCATCGCGTGTGGGCCGGTGCTACGTCCGTTCGACCCCCGGTGTGGGGCCGGAGGTCCCTGCTGACGCGGCGTCCGCGATCCCGTAAGGTGTGATGACGATGGCATCCCTCCCTGCCGGCGTGCGAGCCTGTTGCTCCTGTCCGTCGGGGCCCTGTCGCTGACGGGGTCCCCTGCCCGCGTCGCGTCTTCTTCACCGGGAGGTCCAGTCCACGTGTCCGTGATCGCTGAAATTCGCGAGGACATCCGCGCCACGCTCGAACGTGACCCTGCCGCGCGTAACACCGCGGAGGTCGTGTTGTTCTATCCGGGGTTCCACGCGCGCCTGGCCCATCGAGTGGCGAACGCGCTCTACCGGAGGGACGTGCCGCTGCTGCCGCGGGGGATCATGCACGTCGCCCGTTTCTTGACCGGGATCGAGATCCATCCGGGAGCGACCATCGGCCGGCGGTTCTTCATCGACCATGGCATGGGCGTGGTCATCGGGGAGACGGCCGAAATCGGGGCCGGCGTCATGCTCTACCAGGGTGTGACCCTCGGCGGCACGAGCACCCACCGGACGAAGCGGCACCCGACCCTGCGCGACAACGTCGTGGTCGGGGCCGGGGCGCGTGTCATCGGGGCGGTCGAAATCGGTGAGAACGCCCGGATCGGGGCCGGGTCGGTGGTGGTAACCAACGTCCCGGCCAACGCGACGGTGGTGGGGGTGCCGGGGCACATCGTGGCCTTCCACGACGACTCGAACGGTGTCATCCAGAGGCTACCCGACCCGGAGTGGGAACGGCTAAACGACCTCGACCAGAAGGTGCAGGAACTCCACGACCTGGTGGGGCACCTGGAAGAACACTTGACCTCGCTGCACGATGGGCACCACAGCGAAGATGCGCGGGTCCAGCAAGGATGAGCGCGCACCTGCGGGCTTGCACGATGAGTCACCCGCACCCATGGTTGGGACGAGAGGCGCCAGATGTCGAGTAGCGACGAAGAGTCGATTCATCTCCCCTACGTGGTGACCGGCCTCGAGGACACACCGATCCTCTTCGTGAACTGGGCGACTATCCGGCACGACGGGGCTGAGTTCATCCTCACGCTGGGGCAGGTGAGTCCGCCTGTGCTCCTCGGCACGCCAGAAGAGCAGTCGCAGCAGGCGAAGTTGGTTGGAGCGGTGCCTATTAGGGTCGTAGGTAGATTCGGTATACCGGCCAACCGAATGGTCGAGATTGTCCGGACGCTCGGCGAGAATCTTTCGAACTACGAACAGCAGAAGGTCTAGCCATGGCGACTGTTCTTGACCGCACGCATCGCGTTGACCTGGAAGCTTCAACCGCTTCCGAAGACTCCGGCTCCATTGCCGCGACGGAGGTGATGCTCTCGGAGAGAGAGACCGCACGCGTCGCTGCTACTGAAGCGGAACGCACTTCCCTGCCGGTCATTCCAATTCAGCTATCGAACCCGGAGGGGACGGGGTGGATCGCAGACGATTCCCTGGTGGGTCAGTTCGGCGAAGGCGACTCGCCCGAGGAGGCCGTGCGGCGCCTGTTCGAGAGCCTCCACGAGTATCGAGACATCCTGGAGGCTCGCCGGCAGACGCTGTCTCCGCGACTCAAGCAACACCTCGCGATCCTGGGCCGCTACCTGGACCCTCTCCCCTAACGTGGCGTCGCTCGACAAGCGAGACCTGTCTTCTGCCTTGACTGGCAAGCTCGGAGCGGAGGAGATCGCGAAACGCGATCACGCGTGGTTCGTGCTTCGGATTAACGGCGTAGCCTACGCGGCGACGAAACTCTCCCACGGGAGCGAGAAACAAATAGGGCAACCGATTCTCGGCCGAATCGCGCGCCAGCTAGGTCTCACGACTGCTCAGCTCCTGGCGGTCGTCGGTTGTTCGATAGAGAGCGGCACGTACTACTCGCTACTGGCGCGGCAGGGAAAACGCACAGAAATCATCGGGCTCTAAGATCAAACTCTCGGAACCAAAACAGTGAAGCTCCACGACACGCTGACGAACACCCGCAAGGAGCTCAAGCCGCTCGCGGCGGACGGCAAAATCCGGCTCTACGTCTGCGGGGTCACTCCCTACAGCGAGGCGCACGTCGGCCACGCCTTCTTTGCTATCGTCTTCGATGTCCTGCGACGCTACCTCGAGTGGAAGAAGATGCCGGTCCGGCACGTGCAGAACTTCACCGACATCGATGACAAGCTCATCGAACGGGCGACACGGCTGGGTGTGACGATGGGGGAACTGGCCGAGCAGAACATCGCATCCTTCCTCGAGCAGTTGAAGGCTATGAACGTGATGGAAGCGCACGCCTATCCGCGCGTCACAGAGACGGTGCCGGGGATCATCCGTTTCATCACGGGGCTCATCGAGAAGGGGCACGCCTACGAGTCGGGTGGCGACGTCTACTACCGCGTCAGGAGCAAACGGGACTACGGCAAGCTCTCGAAGCGAGACGTGAACGACCTGCTCTCCGGCGCTCGGATCGATCCCACGGAGTTGAAGGACGACCCGCTCGACTTCGCCCTCTGGAAGGGCGCCAAGCCGGGCGAGCCCAGCTGGGAGAGTCCCTGGGGTCCGGGTCGGCCGGGCTGGCACATCGAGTGCTCGGCCATGGCTCTGAACGAACTGGGCGAGCAGATCGACATCCACGGCGGCGGCACGGACCTGGTCTTCCCCCACCACGAGAACGAGATCGCCCAGAGTGAAGCGTTCACCGGCAAGGAGCCCTTCGCCGGCATCTGGATGCACAACGCGATGGTCCAGCTCGGCTCGGAGAAGATGTCCAAGTCGCTGGGCAACCTCGTGAGCCTCGCCGAGGCGCTCGAACGTTACGGAGCGGATGCCCTCCGGGTTTTTGTGATCAGCAGCCACTACCGGAGCCCGGTGACCTACACCGACGAGGCCCTTGAGGCGGCGAAAGCGGGCGCCGAACGACTCCGAAACGCTGCGTTTGCGAAGTCGGGGGCCGACGAGGGGCCGTTGAGCAGCACGGCGGGGCCCTTCGGCGAGGCGATTAAGAAGAACTTCGAAGGGGTGATGGACGACGACCTCAACACGCCCCAGGCGCTGGCGATGCTCTTCGACCTGGCCCGCGAGATAAACCGAGCGAGCGCGCACGGCCAGCGGGTCGACGCCGCCCAGGCGACGCTGCGGGAGCTGGCCGAGATCCTCGGGTTGACGCTGGCGGCTCCGCCGTTGAAGGCGCAGGAGGCCGCGCCGTTCATCGATCTGCTCTTGGGGCTGCGCACGGAGTTGCGGGCAGCGAAGCAATGGGCGCTCGCCGACCGAGTGCGCGACGGGCTGGCGGCCCTCGAAATCGACCTCAAGGACGGCCCCGAGGGCACGAGTTGGACGGCGCGCTAGAGCGGACTGCGAACTACGGGATAAGCACCACCCGGCCGAAGGCCTGCCGGGATTCGATGTAGCTGTGGGCGGCGGCTGCTTCGGAGAGCAGGAAACTGCGATCGATGACTACCTTGATCTTGCCTCTGGCCGCGTCGTCGAGCAGGCGCTCGATCATCCCTCGGGTCCGTTCGGGATGCTGGGCGAACTCAGCGCCGAGGAAGATGCCGGTGAGGGAGGCGTTCTTCTGCATGAGCGCCCAGACCTCAGGAGTGTGGGCGTCGCGGCCGGCGCGGCCCACCCAGCTAACCCTGCCGCGGTAGGCCAGGCAGGCGATGCTCTCTTCGAGCGTCCGGCCGCCGACTGAATCGACGACGAGGTCGACGCCACGTCCATCGGTGGCGGCCATGACGGAGGGGACGAGCTCGCGGCTCTTGTAGTTGATGCCCTTGTCCATCCCGTACTGTTTCAGTCGTTCGAGCTTCTCGTCGCTTGAAGCCGTTCCGAGGACCGTTGCCCCGGCTCGCTTCGCCAGCTGCACGGCGGCGAGTCCGACGCCGCCGGCGGCCGCCTGGACGAGGACGGTCTCGCCGCGTTTCAGGTGGCCGAATTCGAAGAGGCAATCGTCGGCCGTGCCGAACGCGATCGGGACGCAGGCGGCCAGGATGAGGTCGAAGCCGGCTGGCACGGCGTAAGCGGCCCGTTCCGGGACCGAGGCGATCTCGGCGTGGGAGCCGAACGGCATCGTGGCCACGACGGCATCGCCGGGGGCGAATTCGGTCACGCTCTCCCCGGCCTCGCGGACGATGCCGGCACACTGGTAGCCGACGACGTGGGGCCGGGAGGCCATCTCGCCGCCGGCACGATGGAGCGTGTCGCCCCCTTCTACACTGATCGCGCGCACGTCGAACACGATCCCGCCAGGGCGGCAGACGGGATCGGGCACCTCTTCGTAGCGGAAGACTTCGGGACCGCCCGTTTCGTAGTACACGGCAGCTTTCACGCGCAGCCTCCTTTGAGGGAGCCCCCATTCTATCCCCGGGGCAGGCCGGTGGCGTTACCATCGGGGCCATGGTGCCGGTACCCACGCTGACCACGCCGCGTCTTTTGCTCAGGCCGTGGACGCCGGCCGACCTCGACGCGCTTGCGGCGATCGAGGCAGACCCGGAAGTACAGCGCTTCTTCGACCCAGGCCTGCCGCTGACGCACGACCAGGCGGCCGAATCGATGGCCGGGTTCGTGGCAGAGTGGGATCGGCTCGGCCACGGCCGGTGGGCGGTCGAGGAGCGCGGGAGGGGCGCGATGATCGGCTCCTGCGGCCTCGTCCGCTACCTCGAGGGGACGCCGGAAGCGACGGGCGAGGTGGCCTACGGGCTGGCCCGCTCGCACTGGGGGCTCGGCCTGGCGACCGAGGCGGCCCGCGCCGCTGTGCTCTGGGGCTTTGCGACCTTCGAGTTCCCGGCGGTCGTTGGTCTGACCCATCCTGACAACCTGGCATCGCAGCGGGTGCTGGCGAAGATTGGCATGCACCACCTCGGGCAAGTCCCCGGCAAGTCCCGCGTCGTGAGTCTCTACAGCGTGGAGCGCGCAGCCTTCCGTTAGCCGGAGGGCGTTGGCCGCAGGCGGCGCACTTCCGATAGAGTCTCTTCACTCATTCTCCCCGAGGACGCCACATGCCCGACTTCGAACAGATCCTCTACGAACAGGATGGCCGGGTGGTCACCTTGACCCTGAACCGGCCTGAACGGCTCAACGCCTGGACCGCCCGCATGGAAGAGGAGTTCATCACGGCGCTGCAGTTCGCCGCGCGCGACGACTCTGTCGGCTGCCTGGTGGTGACGGGAGCCGGGCGGGGCTTCTGCGCGGGAGCCGACATCGGCGGTTGGGCGAACCAGCAAAACATCGAGCATGCTCACGAGCGCCCGCCGTGGACGAACACGAACGTGGCGAAGGAGGCGAGCCAGGGCGTCCCGCCCGCGCTCTTCGATGGCAAGCCGGTGATCGCGGCGATCAATGGCCCGGCGGTGGGGGTCGGACTGACGATGGCGATGTCCTGCGACATCCGGATCGCTTCGGAGCGGGCCCGGTTCTCCGCGCGGTTCGTGCGAGTCGGGCTTTCGCCCGAGTGCGGGTCTACCCGCAACCTGGCGGAGGTGGCGGGGATCGAAGCCGCGCTCGAACTGGCGCTAACGGGGCGAATCATCGAGGCGACCGACCCGCTCGGGCGGAAGCTCGTCAGCCGAGTCGTCCCTCACGACGAGCTGATGCCGGCCGCCTACGCCCTCGCCCGCGAGATAGCTTCGGGACCAGGCGAGGCGGTCTGGATCGCCAAGAAGCTGATCCGGCGCAACTCGTTGGAGCAAAACATCCGCACAGTAACCGACTTCGAAGGCCTGGCGATCGAGCAGCTCCGTAACGAACCCGCGCACCGCGAAGCCGTCGCCGCCTTCGGCGAGAAGCGCGAACCGAGGTTCAACGGCTGACGGTCGGGACGGGTCTTGCTTCGAGCCGTCGGCTCAGGGCTGGTTCATGAGTGTGCGGGCGAGGCGTTCGGCGGCGCCCCGGTCGCCGGGGGCGAGGTCGCCATCGAGGACCATTGCGCTGAGGCGCTGCTTGAGCACCCGTATCCAGGGTCCGGGCTCGCGGTCGAAGATCGTGACGAGGTCGTCGCCCGTGAGGGGGCTCTCGGCCCGGAGGGCGGCGGCTTCCTCTTGCTCGGCGCGGGCGCAGGCCGCTTCGAGGGCGTCGTGGTAGGGGCGGTCGTCGTAGGTGTGGCTGGCGTTGTCGGCGCGCTTGAGGGCGACGAGGTCGCGCCAGTGCCCTTCGCAGCGCGCCATGAAGCGTCGAACGGAACGGTGGTCGGCGGGGTCGGGGCGGTCCATGTGGCGGCGGACAAGCAGGCGGATGACGAGCGACTCGCGTCGCCCGAGCTTGAGGCGGTCGAGGAGCGCTTCGGCAACGTCTGAGCCGGTGGTTTCGTGGCGGTAGAAGCCCCATTCGCCGTTGGCCTTCATGTGGCGGACAGCTGGCTTGCCAAGGTCGTGGAGGAGGGCAGCCCAGGCTCGAAGGCGAGGATCTTCGCCGGGGGCGATTGCCTCGACGGTCGCAACGGTGTGCCCCCAGACGTCGTAGCGATGGAAGCGGTTCTGGTCGCAGCCGACCATCGGCGCGAGTTCCGGCAGGACCACGTCGACCGCGCCGATGGCGCGCAGGAGGTCGAGGGCGCGGGCGGGGGCGCGGCCCTGGAGTAGCCTGTCGAGCTCGGCCGTCACCCGCTCCTGGGAGAGGGTGGTGAGCAGGGGCACTGTGGCGGCCATGCCGTCGCGGGTCCCTTCGTCGAGGTCGAAGTCGAGCTGGCTGACGAAACGAAGGCCGCGGAGGATGCGCAGGGGGTCTTCGCGGAAGCGCGTTTCGGGGTCTCCGACGGCGCGCAGGAGGCGGCGCGCGAGGTCCTGTTCACCGCCGTAGAGGTCGAGCGTTGCGCCGCTGAAGGCGTTTTCGGCGAGAGCGTTGACGGTGAAGTCGCGGCGGGCGAGGTCTTCCTCGATCGTCGTGCCGAACGTGACGTCCGGCCAACGCGTACCGGCCGTGTAGGAGTCGCCCCGGAAGGTGGTGATCTCCGACCAGCGGCCGCTGAGCTGAACGCCGACCGTGCCGAAGCGCCGTCCCACGATGTTGACGGCCAGGCCGAGCGACCGGGCGATGGCCTCGACTTCGTCGGGCAGGGCGTCGGTAGCGAAGTCTTCATCGACCCCGGGGCGTCCGAGGAGGCGGTCGCGAAGGGGGCCACCGACGATCCAGAGCTGCTTCTGGCGGCCGCGGAAGGCTTCGACCAGGTCGGGACGCGTTGCCATGGAGGCGAGTGTAACGCAGACGCCGGGCCGGTCTGGCACTGGGTTCAGGCGAAGGTGCGGAGGGCGTGCGCGTCCCGGATGGTGATTGAGCCCCGTCCCAGGGTCACCCAGCCGTCGCGGGCGAAACGGTTGAGCTGCTTGTTCACGCTTTCGCGGCTGACCACGAGCATCGAGGCGAGGGCGGCCTGGGTGATTCGGATGCGGGGGGAGCGGCTCCCGTTGGAGACGCCGTGGAGTTCGAGGAGGCGCTTGGCGAGGCGGTGGGGAAGGTCGAGGAAGCAGAAGTCGGCGAGGGCTTCATCCGTCCGGCGGAGACGCAGGCTGATCGTTTCGAGGAGTGCGAGGGCGGCTGCGGGGCGTTCGGAGAGCCAGGCGACGAAGGTGCGGCGGTCGACCACGAGCGTGCGGGTTGGTTCCACGGCCGTTGCCGTCGCCGAACGGGGGCGTCCGTCGAGGAGGGCGAGCTCGCCGACGCAGTCGCCCGGGCCGACGTGGGCGACGGTGGCTTCATCGCCCGAGCCAGCGCCGACGCTGACGCGGATAAGCCCCGAAATGACGACGTGGAGGGAATCGCCGGGTTCGCCCTCGCGGAAGATAGCGCCGCCGGCCGGATAGTCGCGGGTGCGGCCGCGGGCGGCGAGGGCAGCGATGTCGGCCTCCGGCAGGCGCGCCAGGAGCGGGAGGTCGTGGAGGAGGCGCGTGCGCGAAGGCTGGACTGAATCAGGCATGGCTGGTGCTCTCCGCTGGCCATTCTGGCGGGGTAAGATTGTGTAAACCAGTTCACGTTGTGTGAACCAGTTCATAGAAGCCGAGGGGCGGATGGGGCAGAATTGAGTCAAGGCCTGCCGGTCCCCCAACCGGCCAGCCAGCCCCCCTCAAACGCCGGCACGGTGGTTTCCACCGGGTCGGCGTTTCTTTGTGTCGTTCACCGCTAGCTCGGAGGCGGTGAGTTCAGCTTCGATGAGGCGCTGGACTTCTAGCGCGGGGCGGCCGAGTCGAGCGGCGAGCGCCTTCACGTCTTCGAATTCGGGGACCCGACGGAGGCGGCCGTCCCAGTCGCGGACCTTGACTCGCACGGGACCGAAGGTGGAAGCGAAGGTTTCGATGCGGCGGACGGCTTCGAAGCGGCGGTACGGGGTGGTACGGACGCCGAGGGTGGTGGTTTCGCGAAGGAAAAGGGTGGCGAAGTGGTCCTCGTTGCCGGCCGGGACGAGCGCACAGAGCTTGTTCGCGGCACGGCCCTTCTTCATGCCGATCGGTTCGAGCCAGGCGTCGAGGGCGCCTTCTTCCAGGAGGCGGTCGCGAGCGTGGGAGATCAGCGAAGCAGGCATGTCATCGATGTTGGCTTCGAGCAGGACGATCTCGCGCACGCTGGTCCCCGGCGGCGCAAGAGAACTCGTGGATTCACCGACGAAGACGCGGAGCGCGTTGGGCCGGTTGGGCGGGTCGAAGGTGCCTGCCCCGGCGCCGTGGGCAGTGGGGACGATTGTGGCCGGGTAGGGTTGGGCAACGGCAGCGAGGATGGCCGCACCTGTCGGGGTGACGAGTTCGTGGGCGCATTCGACAAAGCGCAGGGTGAAGCCGGCGGATTGAAGGATGTGGGCGGTAGCGGGAGCGGGCGAAGCAGGGATCGGGCCGTGAGCCGACCGGGTGATGCTGGCAGCCCCTACTGTGACCACGGGGCAGAACGCCTCGCTCACGCCAAGGGATTCGAGGGCGAGCATGGCGCCGACGATATCGATCATCGCATCGACGCCACCAGCTTCGTGGAGGTGAGGGTCAGGCGTGCGATGGGCGCTCGCCTCAGCCGCGGCGAGGGCGTCGATCGCGGCCAGAGCACGGTCCCGGACGCGAGGGGCAAGCCCGGCTCCACGGACGATGGACCGCATCTCGGGGGGCTGGTAGGTGCGCTCCTGGGCGATAGTGACGTGGAGGTAGAGGGCCGAAAGGCCGCCCCGCGTGACGCGCTCAGTCGACAGCTCGAAGGCGGGCAGCCCGAGAAGGTTCAGTCCCGTGCGGACTTCGTCGAGGCTGGCGCCGGCGTCGATGAGCGCGGCCAGGGTCATGTCGCCGGCAATCCCGGAGAAGCAATCGAAGACGGCGGTGCGGGTCACGGGGGAGGGCAGTCGCCAGCAGGTCCGGCGACGAGACGGTTGATCGTGGCGGCAAGGTAGCCGGCGCCGAATCCGTTGTCGATGTTGACGACGCTGACGCCGGTGGCGCAGCTGTTGAGCATGCCGAGGAGCGCGGCTACCCCGCCGAACGAAGCGCCGTAGCCGACCGAGGTGGGCACCGCGATCACGGGGTTGGCCACGAGCCCGCCGATCACACTTGGGAGCGCGCCTTCCATGCCGGCGACGACGACCAGGGCGTTCGCCGCGCGGAGGGCCTCCATGCGACCGGCCAGGCGGTGAAGGCCGGCGACGCCGACGTCGTAGTGGCGGTGGACCAGCGCGCCCATCATCTCGGCGGTGATGGCGGCCTCTTCGGCGACGGGGATGTCGGACGTGCCCGCGGTGACGACAGCGACGTTGCCGACGCGGGCCCGCGGCTCAGGATCGTGCCAGGCGAGGCGCGCGTCAGCATCGAAGGTCACTCCCGGGATGGCCGCGCGGAGGGCCTCGAGGTGGGGTGGTTCGACGCGCGTGACGAGGACGCGGCCCGCTCCGAGGAAGATGCTTCGAGCGATCGCTGCGACCTGGGCGGGGGTCTTGCCAAGGGCGAGCACGACTTCTGGGAGGCCATCGCGGATGGCGCGGTGGTGGTCGACTACCGCGAAGCCGAGGTCGTCGAACGGGGCGGTTTCGAGCTGCCGGAGAGCGTCGTCGATGGCGGTGGTCCCGGTTGCGACTCCGGAGAGCAACTGGCGGAGGCCGGCGTGATCCATGGCAAGAGTGTAGCAATGAGCGATGAGCAATGAGCGATGGGGATCTCCGATACACCCGTCGCCCACTCGCCCCGTCGCCCATTCGCCCCGTCGCCGCTGCTCGCCCTTACAGGGGCGGTCGGTCAGGCTAGGGGCATGCGCCGCCTTCTGCTTGCCGCTGCCTGTGTCGCGGTGGCGATGTTGCTGACGGGCTGCGCCGGGGCGCAGGCAGGGGGCGGAGCGGTCGTGCGCTTGAGCACGCCTGCGGCGACGCTCCTGGCGAAAGGCGATCCCGGGCAGAGCGCGACGGCGACGGGCACGCCGATCCCTCCGCCAGAGCTCCTGCTTTCGACAACGGACGTCTACCAGGCAGGAGCGATCCTCGTCTCGCTGACGGGCCAGATTACCGGCGGGTCGGTCACCTTCTTCGACCGGAAGTACCAGTTGACTCAGGGCTCGCAGAGCATGTATGCCTTCGTCGCGGTGGATGCCGACGACCAGCCCGGGGTGCGTCCTCTAAAGGTCGAGTTCACGCTGCTGAACGGTTCGAAGGGGACCATGGGCGCCGACATCAACGTGCTGCGGACGCAGTGGACGGTGGATTCGGTGATCATCCCCGACAACGAGCTTTCGCTGCTCGAACCGGCGGCCGGGGCGAGCGAACTGTCCCTGCTGCGGCAGGTTTACGGGCGGTACACGCCTGAGAAGCTCTGGAGCGAGGCCTGGCAGATGCCGGCGGCGGGCGCGATCACGACGCGCTTCGGCGAGCAGCGTTCGTACAACGGGGCGCCGGCTGCGGGCCACCACGGGGGCACCGACATCGGTGCCCCCGTAGGGACCCCCGTGCGGGCGGCGAACAGCGGCAGAGTGGCGATGGTCCGGCAACTGAACCTCCGCGGCAACATGATCATCATCGACCACGGCGGAGGGCTGTTCTCCGGCTACGCCCACCTCAGCAGCTTCGCGGTGGCTGAAGGCCAGACGGTCGCGGCCGGCGACGTCATCGGCGCCGTCGGAAATACCGGGCTCTCTACGGGGTCGCATCTGCACTGGGAGATGTCGGTGGGCGGGATCCTCGTCGACGGCCTGCGCTTCGCGGACGGCTCGGACGGCTTCTAGCGGGCGCGAGAACCGCCATCCACGGTGTAGATGCCGCCGGTGATGAACGAGGCTTCGCTGCTGCAGAGGAAGGCCACGAGGGCGGCGACTTCGGCCGGCTCGCCGTAGCGGGCGAGGGGGATGTTGGCGGCGATGTTCGTGTGGACCAGCCCGGGCTCGTCGGGGTTGATGCCCCGTTCCAGGGCACGCATCATGCGCGTCTCGATCGGCGCCGGGCAGACCGCGTTGACGCGGATGTTGTCGTGGGCGAATTCGAGGGCGGCGCTCTTCGTCATGCCAACGACGGCGTGTTTGCTGGCGCCGTAGGCGATGATCGTCGGGGTGCCGCCGAGGCCCGCGGTGGAAGCGGTATTGACGATGGCGCCGCCGCCGCGGTCGCGCATGGCGGGCACGACGTACTTCATCCCTAGCCAGACGCCCTTGAGGTTGACGGCGATGACTTTGTCGAAGATCTCCTCCGGGTAATCGACGCTGGGGCCGATCCAGCCTTCGATGCCGGCGTTGTTGAAGAAGCAGTCGATTCCGCCGAAGCGCTGGCGGGCGGCGGCGACGTAGCGTTCGACCTGGGCCGAACTGGTGACGTCGGCGGCCACGGCGAGGGCCTGGCCACCGGACTGCTGGACAGCCGCGACAGTCGCCTCGAGGCCGGTTCCCGGAAGGTCGACAGCGACCACGCTCGCGCCTTCGGAGGCGAATCGTTCGGCCGCGGCGCGGCCGATGCCGCCGGCGGCGCCGGTGATGACGACGACCTTGCCATCGAACCGGGATGCCATGGGGGAGCCTCCTGATCTGGCGTTCGACCAGCCGGCGAATCGTACGCCATTGGGCGGGTACCGAGGGGTTGTGTAGGCTTCGGGCAATGAAGCTGATGGTGGAGGTTGAGGGGGAGGGGATGCAGGGAGAGCTGCCGGGAGGCGGCGCCGCGCTCGTCGCCCTGATGTCGTTCTCGGTGTCGCGCGGATTCGGGGCGACGCACCCGCTGATCGCCCTCGCCGACCGGCTGCACGACGTCCACCGGGTGCGGCTCGGGCCGCTGACGACCTTCTACGACGGGACCATCGAAGACAGCGAGGACGCGGAAAAGCTCGAACTGGCGTGGCAGGGGGCGGGGGAGTTGAGGGAGTCGCTGGAGGGCGTCGGCCGGTCGCTGGAGAACGACGAGCAATGCCGGCTCTTTGTGCGCCGGGCGGCGGCCGAGGGCCTCGTGGGCGAGGTAGCAGCCGTGCTGCAAGTGGTGCGTCGAGCCGAGGAGGGCGGTGCGCGCGTGCGCCTGAGCTACTCGCTGTGATGCGCCGTCGCCGGGACGCCCGCCAGGCCCGCGCGCGGTGGCTGGAAGGGCCATGGGCGCCACTTACGAAAGCGCTCAACTCTCAGGTGGCGATGGCGGCCCTCACGCCGCGGGTCGAACGCATCATCGAACTGCTAGAGCTGCGTCCGGGAAAGCGCTACGTCGACGTCGGATGCGGGACCGGGGCGTTCGCCCATCTCCTGGCGGCACGCGCTGGCATGGACATGCCGCCCGTGACGGTGGACATCGTTTCGCAGCCGGGGCCGGTGGACGTGGTCGTCTGGCCCGAGCACCTGCCGTTCGCTGCCCGTTCGATCGACGCGCTGACCAGCCTCTACTTCCTCCGGCGCTTCGACGACGACGTTGTGCATGCCTTCGCCGACGAGATCTCCCGTGTGCTTGCGCCCGGCGGGGCCGCGCTCGTGCTCGAAGTGGCGCCGGTCGTGAGCGAACGGCTGAATCGGCTGCACAGGAAGCTCTTGCGCGGCGGGTGCGCTGAGGTCGACCTGCGCGGGTGGGGGCGGATGGCGGCGCTGTTCACCGAATGCGGATTCGACGGGATCGACCTGGTGAACGTCGGCCCGTTCTTGCTGCCCCCGATCCCTCGAATCGGAGTGCTGCTGCGACGGCGTTAGCCAGCGGCGAGCGATGAGCGATGAGGTAGCCGCGGCCGACTCGGGCCGCTGGATGGGGATCGATCGCCTCGCTCCGGCCGCCCCAGCTACGCACTAAGCGCTAAGCACTACGCGGCCGCCGCGATGATAGAGGCGGGGCAGCCGGGCCTGGAGCGAGGCCATGATGTCCCAGGTGATCGTGCCTGCCTGTTCGGCGACCTCTTCGATGGTGATGCGCTCGCTGCCTTGGGCGCCGATGAGGACGGCTTCATCGCCTTCGGCGGCGGCGGAGAGCTCCGTGACGTCGACCAGGAACTGGTCCATACAGACACGACCCACCATCGGGCAGGATCGGCCGTTGACGAGGACTCGGCCACGGTTGGCGAGGTTACGCCGCCAGCCGTCCGCGTACCCGACAGGGACGAGGCCGGCTTTCGAGTGCCGCGAGGCGCGCCAGGTGAGGCCGTAACTCACTCCCTCTCCGGGGGCCACGTTTGCAACGCGGGCGAGGCGGGCCTTGAGAGAGAGGATGGACCGGAGTGCCGGGCCGGGGGTGTTCGGGGGCAGGACGCCGTGCAGGGCGAGGCCGGTCCGGATCCCGTGGTAGCGAAGCTCGCCGCGACGGAGGGCGGTGGCGCTGTTGGCCGTATGGCGATAGGGGATCCACGGGAGACGCCGGGCTGCCTCGCGAAAGACGCGATGCTGTTCTTCGGCGAACGAGTCGTCGGCCTCGTCGGCATTAGCCATGTGCGTGGTGAGGCCCTCGACTTCGATACCAGGCAGCGCCCGGAGGTACTCCGCGAGGGCAACGCCCTCCTCGAGTGAGACACCGAAGCGGTGGAGGCCGGTGTCGATCTTGACGTGGACGCGAGCGGTGCGGCCGGTAGCGACGGCGGCGGCGGAGAGGGCGCCGGCGAGGGCGCGGGAGTGGCAGGTAAGTGTTATGTCGCCCGTGACAGCCGCGGGGGCGTCCGCGGGGAAGGCGCGGCCGAGGACCACTATCGGCCGGGTGATCCCGAGGGCGCGGAGGGCGAGGGCTTCCGAGGGCCAGACCACGGCGAAACGATCGACGCCGGCGAGCTCAAGCGCAGGAGCCACGCCTTCGACCCCCGCCCCGTAGGCGTTCGCCTTAACCACGGCGATGAGCTCGACGCCAGGTCCCACGGCCGTGCGGACCGCCGCGACGTTGGCGGCGAGGGCATCGAGGTCGACTTCAATCCAGGCGTTCAGGCTGGCTGTGGCGCTGGCAAGAGTGTTCGCCGCGCCGGCGCGAGGTGGCGGCATGGACCCTCCCTTTTTCGGTAGTGGTGGGGGAGCTTTGACCCGGCCTCGGTGCTCGACCTAGCATCGGTCGAGTGACCGTGAAAGACAAACCGAAGGGGCGGCGGCATTTCCGGTCCAAACGCCTGGCGTCGGTCGTGGCAGCGATTGTTTCTCTCGGAGCGGTGGCCTGCGGCGGCGCGAGCCATCCTTCGCAGGCGGCGGATTCCAGCGGGGATCCCCCGGAGGCCACGAGCACCAGCACAGCCACCGCAGCAGCAGCCGCGACCCCGGCCGCAACTCCAGACCCGCGATTGACCACCCCCGGCGAACTGCTTCGAGCGGGGCGCTTTGCCGAAGCCGCCACCGCCTACCGGGCCCTGGCGCGGGGCACGAGCGACCAGTCGACGAAGGAGCTGGCGCTGCTCTACGCCGGCGTGGCGAGCTTCGAAGCTGGCGACAGCGACGGTGCGATCGCGGTGCTGCGCGAAGCTGCTGCGACGGCCCGAGCCGGTTCCGTGGTGGCGCAGCGGGCGACCTACCTCCTTGGACTGCGGCTCAACGGCGCGGGCTCGTTCCTCGACGCCTTCGTGGTACTGCGTCCCCTCGCGACCGGCGCCCCCGCCGGGAGCGGCGACCCGTTGCAGCCCTATATCGTCGCCGAATACGCCAAAGCGGCGGCCCACAGCGGCAACGGCGCCGCCGCAGACCTCGCCTGGGACTCCCTCGCTTCGACGGGCGGAGTGCCGACAGCTTTGCGGGTCTCGGTGCTCGAAGAGCGGGCGGCGCTTGCCCGCACGGCCGGTAATACGACGCTGCTCGCGAACCTCCTCACCCAACTGGTACAGCTGAAAACCGATCCGGCCGTGCGCTACGAGCTCGCGGGGATCGCCCGGACGCGAGGCGACGGGACGGCCGCGGCGGCCGTGCAGCTGACGGCCATCATCCTCGAGAGCCCCGCATCGAAGTACGCGACGCTGGCGATAGCCGACCTGCACGACGCCGGTGTTGCCGTCGACCGGGGGCAGGAGGGCTACGTCTACTACCGGCGGGGCGCCTACGCCGAGGCGCGCCGGGTCCTCAGTGCGGCCATCGAAGAGCCGGGGATCTCCGCATCGACCCTCGCCTTCCGGCTCTACTACCTGGCCGCGGCGAACGAAGACGCGGGGCTCCTCTCTGCCGCTGTGCCGCTCTACGACCGCGCCGCGGCGGCCGGCGAGATTACGTCGTACAGCCACCGGGCGAGGTACTGGGCCGCCCGGACAACCGAAGACCTCGGGGATGCGCGAGGGGCATCGAATCGCTACCTGGACCTGGCGACGAACGGTCCGGCGGGCGAGTTCACCGACGAGGCGGACTTCCGGGCGGGCTACACCTTGCTTCGCGCGGGCGACGCCGCGGGGGCTATCGCGACCTGGGCGAGGATAAGCGCGAGGAGCGTCCCCCGGCTGCTGTACTGGAAAGGGCGCGCCTACGAGGCGACCGGCGACGCGGCGGCTGCGAAGGCGGCGTACACGCAAGCCGTCGATGCCGGGCCACTGGACTTCCACGGCCTGGAAGCGGCCCGTCGGCTCGGGCAGGGGAGTCCTCTCGATGTTTCGTACCGGCCGATAAGCCGGCCGGGGCAGGTGGACTGGGACGCGATCGCGGCCTGGCTGACACCGCGTGCCGGGGCCAGGCCCCCGTCGTCTCCGCCGACCGCAGCAGCCGGACTCGCCAGTATCGGGTTGCACGAACGGGCCGAGGAAGTGATCTTCGAAGCTACGGGTGGGAGGGGCCCCTGGCGGCTGTTCGAGCTGATGGAGGAGGCGCACGAGGCCGGCCTTCCCGGGACGGCGGCGTCGCTTGCCGTCCAGTTGCGGGAGGCGGTGGGCGTGCGTTCGGCGGATGTACCGAAGGCGCTGTTGCAGATGAGTTATCCGCTCGATTATGTCTCGTCGCTGAACGAAGAGGCCAGGAAGAACAACATTGACCCGCTCTTCCTCGCGGCCGTGGTGCGGCAGGAGAGCTTCTGGGAGCCGTGGGCGGCGTCCTCTGCGGGGGCGCTGGGGCTCACCCAGGTGATCCCGCCAACCGGCGAGGCGATCGCGCGCGCCCTCGGGGTGCAGGGCTTCAAGGCGGCGGACCTCTTTCGGCCGGGACTGAGCCTCCAGTTCGGGGCCTACTACCTGGGAGGGCAGCTGCAACGCTTTGGCAGCCCGCTGCTGGCGCTGGCCGCCTACAACGCAGGGCCGGCGAACGCTCTCCGGTGGGCGCCCGCGGCCAGTGGAGGAAGCGCGGCTGATTTCGTCGAGGGAATCGACATCCCCGAGACGCAACATTATGTCGAGTCGATCATCGAGTGGTACGCTCACTACCGGAAGGCGTACGAGCCGTGAGCTCCGGCGAAGGGCGCGTTCGCCGCTAACGGCAGTGAGGGCTACGATAGCCGTCCAGGCCTGAGGAGCAGGAGGGGAGCAGTGTCGACCAAGCGCACGTACCAGCCCCACAACCGGCGCAGGAAGCGGGTGCACGGCTTCCGTTCGCGGATGTCGACGCGTGCTGGGCGGCTCGTCTTGAAGACGCGTCGAGCGCGTGGACGCAAGCTCCTGACTGTCGCCTAGAAGGAGCGGGCCAGTGGAGCGCTCACAGCGGCTCCGCAAAGGCGAAGAATTCGATACCGCTTATCGCGAGGGGACCGTCACAGGCGGTCCCCTTCTCGTTGTGCGTCAGCGGGCGAACGAACTGGGGACGGTGCGGTGGGGGTTCGCGGTAGGCAAGCGGCTGGCGAAACAGGCCGTGACGCGGAACCTCGTGAAGCGGCGGTTGCGTGAGGCAGCGCGGGGACTGCCCGTTCCGGGTGGACACGACGTCATCGTGACGGCACGACAGGGGGCGGTAGAAGCGTCGTACGCCGAGTTGCGCCGGGCCCTGGAGCAAGGGTTGGTGCGCGCGGGGTTGCTCGGCAAGACCGGCGAAGGATGAGATACCTCCTCCTGGGGCCGATCTGGCTGTACCAGCGGACGCTGTCGCCGTTGATGCCGAACGTCTGCCGCTACCAGCCGACCTGTTCGCGGTACGCTTACGAGGCGATCGATCGGCACGGGGCGCTGCGAGGGGGGTGGCTGACCTTGAAGCGGCTGGCTCGCTGCCGTCCCGGCGGGGGAAGAGGGTTCGACCCGGTTCCGGAGTGAATGCGGGAGCGCCGGAGCCCTTGCTATGCTTCACGTGAAACATAGCAAGGCTACAGGCACCCTTCGGCCGGCGGGGATGTTTCACGTGAAACGTGCGGAGCCGGCGGCGGGCCTATCTCCTACCCCGAGCCCTGCTACCATTGAACGGTGAAGAACCCCCGCAGATATGCGGCGGGGCTCCTCCTGGCAGGCATCGCGCTCCTCGCCTCTGCGTGCGGCGGCATCGTGAACCCCCAGGGCTGGGCAAGCCCCGCGCTCGATGGCCCAAACGCCTATTACCTTCAGGCCAAAGACAAGCTCGCGGCTACGAACCTCGGCGCTGAAGGCAACCCACCCCTCCTCTGGACGTTCCCCGACAAGAACCGATTCCCCGACCAGAAAGACGTCAAGCTCGACGCGCTCTACGGGAAACCGATCGTCGACGGCGACACGGTCTACCTCGCTACCTACAAGGGCGAGGCGTTCGCGATCAGGACGGCCGACGGCAGCCTGCGCTGGCAGCTCACGGGGCTGGAAGGCAGCGTGATCGGCGGGCCCACGCTCGCCGGTGACCTGCTGGCTTTCGGGACCACCCAGGGCAGGCTGTACGTCGTGAAGAAGGCGGACCACAGCGCAGCTCCCGGCTGGCCGGCGAACGGACTGAAGCTGGCGGACGGGATCTGGGCCCAGCCGGTGGCGAAAGATGGCGTCCTCTACGTCGCCACCATGGGCGGCGACGTGTTCGCGTTCGACCTCAAGGACGGCTCGCAGAAGCACTGGGCGAAGCCCTTCCACGTGAGTGGCGCGATCGCCGACCTTGCGCTGCTCGACGACTCGCACCTCTTCGTCCCGAGCCTGAACAAGCAGGTCTACATCGTGGACATCGCCACAGGCCAGGCGCCGAAGGGCGGCTTCCACGCCTCCGATTGGGTCTGGACGAAGCCCGCCTTCAGGGACAACGTGGCCTACTTCGGAGACTTCTCGGGGGCTGTCTACGCACTTAACATAACTACCAACGAAGAACTCTGGCACTTCAAGGCCAGCAACAAGGTGAAGTCGGCCCCGGTTATCATCGAAGATACCGTGGTGGTGGCAGACCGGAAGCCGATCGTCCATTTCCTGAGCGCCCGCAACGGGAGCGTGCTCAACTCCGTGCCTATCCTCGACAACGGGACGGTGCGGGCGGACGTTTCGCTGAGCCTGGATGGGAAGACCGCGCTCGTATCGACGACGAACGGGAAGCTGTTCCGGGCCGACCCGAAGTCGGTCTCGGTGGTCCAGATCGCAGTGGGTAGCCCGCCGTGATCGGCGACATTTTCACGCTCGCCTTGCTGGACCCGATGATCAACTTCCTGGTGATGCTGAACACCGTGCTGTTCAGCAGCTTCGGCCTGGCGATCATCGCCTTCACCATCATCATCCGCCTGGTGACATTCCCGCTGACCCTGCGGCAGCTTCACCAGACGCGGGCGATGCAACTCATCCAGCCGCGTGTGCAGGAGATCAACAAGAAGTACAGCGACCCGAAGCGGCGGCAGCAGGAGATGATGAAGATCTACGGCGAAGCGGGGGTCAACCCGCTTGGCTGCCTTGGGCCGATGCTGCTTCAGTTCCCGGTGCTGATCGCGCTCTACTATTCGATTCGCCAGACATTGCCTGAATCGCCCGAGGCACTGGAGAACCTGCACAACCATCTCTATTCGTGGAGTTT
This sequence comes from Tepidiformaceae bacterium, assembly GCA_041488155.1. Classification (GTDB taxonomy): domain Bacteria; phylum Chloroflexota; class Dehalococcoidia; order Tepidiformales; family Tepidiformaceae; genus JBGPOS01. The sequence goes on along the minus strand of JBGPOS010000008.1, from coordinate 22,397 downwards.
TATCCAGCACGCGGTGCCGCTGCAGGAGCACTTCATCGGTTTGGACCTGCGGGCGAGCGGGAACCTGCTCATGGTCGCGTTGGTGGGCATCACGACCTGGGCGCAGACGAAAACCACGGTAACCGTGGTGACCGACGAACGGGCGAAGGCGCAGCAGCAAATGATGGCCTACATGATGCCGTTGATGTTCGCCTTCTTCGCGTTGAGCTTCCCCACGGGGGTGAGCCTCTACTGGGTGGTGAACTCCATCGTCGGGATTGGCTTCAATGTTGCCACCTACGGATTCCCCTGGCTGAAGATCCAGCCTCTGGTGAAGGCGCGCGTGCCCGCCCGCGCCGCCGCCTTTGCGGGCAGTTCGAGCACCGCCGACTCGCCGCCCGCCCGTACCCAACCTGCTCGAGAATTGAGGACAGCCAATGGATCAGGCCGAAGCAAGCGGCAAAACCGTCGAAGACGCCCTTAACAAGGCGCTAGCGAAACTCGGAGCGAGCCGCGACGAAGTCGAATTCGTCGTGCTCGATGAAGGACAGAAGGGTGGCCTCTTCGGACGGGGGGCCCGAGACGCCGTTGTGCGGGCGGACCGCATCGCCAACCCCGATCGGGGCGAATCCGGGCGGCAGGCCGCAGATACGCGCATCCCGCGAGGCCGTCAATCGCAAGGACGGGGCGGCCGGCCACCCGCACAAGGCGATCGTGGACCCGCCCGGGCGCCCCGCGGGGGAAGACCCGAAGCGCAACGGCAGACGCGGACGGGGTTCGAACCGGCCTCGCCGAAATTGACTGAACAGGACTTCCTGCGCGCGCCACGCTATGACGAAGAGACCGCAGCCGCCGAGCAGCCGGCCCAGGCTCCCGCCCGGCGCGGGCGTGCGACTGGCCGCAGCGAAAGTGCACCGGCCGAACCTCGGGAACCGCGCCCGCCCCGCCCGGAGCGGCGGCGCGACGAGGAACCCGACGTGACGCCCGACATCAACGCCGAGGAGGTCGACTTCGCGGCCCACATCGTCGACGACCTGCTGCGCCTGCTCGATATCGACGCCGGGCTGACGATCCGCGAGCCGCTGACGCCCGGGGATGGCCTGGGGATGGTGCGAGCTGTGATCGACATCAGCGGCGAGGATCTTGGGCTGCTGATCGGCCGGCGAGGCGACACGCTGCTCTCGTTCCAATACCTAGTGAACCTGATCGTAAGCCGCCGCTATCCGGGCAAGGGCGGGGTGAGCGTCGACGTCGAACACTACCGGCACCGCCGCGAAGAGCAGGTCGTGTCGCTGGCCCACCGCATGGCCGACCGCGTGCGACAGACGGGATCGCCGATCACGCTCGAACCGATGTCGCCGGCGGAGCGGCGGCTGGTGCACATCGCGCTGGCCGAGGACCCGGAGCTCGAGACGAACAGCGTAGGCGAAGGGGACAATCGCAAGGTCGTGATCAGCGCGCGGCAGTAGCGCGAGGAGGCAAGCACGCACATCGTGGTGGCCGGCAACGTGACGCTGGACCGCACCCCGGAGGGTGGGTGGCGGCCAGGGGGGCCGTCGCTCTACTCGGCGCGCATGGCGCAGGCGTTGGGCGCGGACGTGACACTGATCACACGGTTGTCCCCGAGCTACGACCGTTCGCCGCTGGCGGGAATAGCGGTACGAGCGTTGCCCGCCGGCGACGTTTCGCGCTACGCCAATAGCTACGACGCCGCTGGCAACCGCACCCAGCTGCTGCTGGAGGCGGGCGAGGCGATCTCTTCACAGGACATAACGCTGCCTAAGAAGACGAATGCGTTCTTGCTAGCGCCCTCGTATCACGAATTCGAGGGCTTGCCGCCGGTGGCGGCGCCGGTCATTGGTGTGAGCCTGCAGGGGCCGCTTCGGACAGTGGACGCCGGGGGCCAGATCCGCGCCGAGCCAGACCCAGTCCGATGCATCGAGCCGTTCATCGCACCGGGCGTCTACGCCTTCTTCAGCGAAGAGGATACGGGGGACCCGGAAGCGCTCGCCGGCGCGATAGCCGAGCGGGGAGCTACGGCGCTGCTGACGCGCGGCTACCGCGGGGCCACGCTGGTGACGCGCGACGGGAGGCGGCGGCTCGAGGCGATCCGGGCGAAGGTCGTCGACCCGACCGGCGCCGGCGACAGTTTCGCGACCGCCTTTGTTGTGCGGCTCGCCGAGACCGGCGACCTGGAGGAAGCCTGCCGGTTCGCCCTGGCGGCAGGAGCGCTGACCGTAGAGGGCCCGGGGTTGGCCGGCATCCCGTCGCGAGCGAGGGTCGAAGAGCGGCTCCGCGAGGAGGCCGCCTGATGGCTGCCCGCGTCGTGACCTTCGTCAACCAGAAGGGTGGAGTGGGCAAGACGACGACGGCGGTTTCGCTCGCGGCCGGGCTCGGCCGGAGAGGTCAGCGGGTGCTGCTCGTCGATCTCGACCCCCAGGCGAACGCGACGAGCGCTGCCGGCGTCGATGGGCGCGACCGTGATGGGGTGTATGAGGTGCTACTGGAGGAGCGGCCCGCTGGGGACTCGGTGCTGGAGGTGCCGGAGGAGCGGATCAGCCTGCTGCCAGCGAGCGCGGCGTTGGCCGGGGCCGAGGTGGAACTGGTGCCGGTGATGGCGCGCGAACGCCGGCTCGCGACGGCGATCGCACCGCTTCGAGAGCGCTACGACTGGATCTTCATCGACTGCCCGCCGTCGCTTGGTCTGCTCACGATCAACGCCCTGGCAGCCTGCGACAGCGTCATCATCCCGGTGCAGTGCGAATACATGGCGTTGGAGGGTCTGAGCCGGCTCTTGCAGACGCTCGACCTCGTGCGGCGCAACCTGAACCCTGGGCTGCGCATCTTCGGGGTGGTGCTGACGATGTTCGACGCACGGACGCGGCTGTCACAACAGGTGGTCGACGAGGTTCGCAGCCACTTCGTCGAGACGTTTACGACAATCATCCCGCGGGCCGTGCGGCTGAGCGAGGCTCCGAGTCACGGACAGTCGATCTTCCGTTACGAACCCGGTGGGCGGCCGGCTGCTGCCTACGATGCACTCGCCACTGAGGTCCTCGAACGCGCGGGGGTACCGGTGTGACGCACCCAAAGCGCGGGCTCGGGCGCGGGCTCGATGCCCTCATCCCGGCCGGCTCCGCCTATGCCGGTGCCCTCGAGGACCGGACTCGGCCCGGGCTCCAGGGCGGACTCGAAGCGCTCGACATCGACCTCATCGCGCCGAACCCAGAGCAGCCGCGATCACATTTCGAGCCGGAACAGCTGCGCGAACTTGCAGAGTCGATCCGGACGCACGGGGTGATCCAGCCGCTCGTCGTGAGCCGGGCCGAGCACGGCGGGTACCGGCTCATCGCAGGCGAACGGCGGCTGCAGGCCGCGCGGCTGGCCGGGCTTGCGACCGTGCCGGTCGTGATCCGCGAAGCGGCCGATGCCAGCCTGCTCGAACTGGCCCTCGTAGAGAACATCCAGCGGGCGGACCTGAACGCAATCGAAGAAGCGATGGCCTACCGGCGGCTGACCGAAGACTACGGCATGACCCAGGAGGAGGCGGCGCGGCGCGTGGGAAAGAGCCGGGTTTCAGTGACGAACGCGCTCCGGTTGCTGGCGCTGGAGCCCGAGATCCGGCGCAGCCTGGTGGCGGGCGAACTCAGCGAAGGGCACGCGCGCGCACTGCTCGGCGTGGAGGGGGGCCACGCGCGCCTGGCCGCCTGGCGGGAAGTGCTGAGACGCCGGCTGAGCGTGCGAGAAACAGAGGCGTTGGTCCGCAAGACGCTGGCCGGGATGGCCTCGACGGCCGGCACGCGTGGGGCGGCAACGGGGCGCCGCGACGCGACAATAGCGAGCATCGAGGCACGGTTGCGGCGGGCGTTGAGCACACGGGTAAGCGTCGTCCCCCAAAAGCAGGGCGCCCGCATTACCATCGATTGCTACAGCACGGAGGAGTTCGACAATGTCGTCCGCACGCTGCTGGGGGAGGAAGCATGAGCGCTGAGGATCGACTGATTGACCTTGGCATTGCCTTGCCGAAAGCATCGCGGCCGGCGGGCCTGTACGCGCCGTGCGTGCAGACAGGGAACCTGCTCTACGTTTCGGGACAGGTACCCGCGCGCGAAGGCGAAGTGCTCAGACACGGTAAGTGCGGCGAGAGCGTCACCCTGGAAGAGGCGGCGGTGCTCGCCCGCCAGTGCGCCGTTAACGCCCTCGGGATCGTGCGGGCCCACCTGGGTACGCTGGACCGGGTGGTGCGCGTGGTCCGGGTTGCAGGCTACGTGGCCAGCGCCGAGGGGTTCGTCGAACACCCGCGGGTCGTGAACGGCGCATCGGAGTTGCTGATCGACGTCTTTGGCGACGCGGGAAGGCACGCCCGGATCGCGATAGGGGTCGCGGAGCTGCCGTTCGGGGTCCCCGTGGAAGTGGAGTTCCTGTTCGAAGTGGCGTAAGGTCCGGGTCGTTCTCAGTGAGAAACAGGCGCTTCACTGTGGTATGCTTCGCGCAGTGAAGACGGGTCTGAAGCACGTGACACGAGTCGGGAAGCGCAACCAGGTGACGATCCCGGCGCGCTTCTTGAAGGACCTGGGCCTGGCGCCCGGCCAGGCGGTGGAGGTCGCCGAGAGCGAAGGGGAGATCCAGATCAGGAAGGCAGAGGATGCCTGGTCGCGATTTATCGGCTTCCTGCATCGACCAGGGATCGCCCCGCTGAGCGACGAAGAACTGGTTCGCATCATCCACCAATCGAGAAAGGAGCACGCCGAGGAAGCCGCGGCGGCAGACGCTCGCACCATGGCCAACTTGAAGGATGACTGATGCGGTCTATCTCGACACGAACTTCATTCTGGGGAACCTTCTTCGGCGTACCGGTGGAAGTGGAGTTCCTGTTCGAACTGGCGTGAAAGGCCGGGCCCGCGTCAGTGAGAAACAGGATCCTCACTGTGGTATGCTCCGAGCAGTGAAGGCCGGTACGAGACACGTGACCAGGATCGGGAAGCGTAACCAGGTGACGATCCCGGCGCGCTTCTTGAAGGACCTGGGCCTGGCGCCCGGCCAGGCGGTGGAGGTCGCCGAGAGCGAAGGGGAGATCCAGATCAGGAAGGCAGAGGATGCCATCGATCGCGCGTACGGATTCCTCTACGACCCAGACCGGCCACCCCTAAGCGATGCGGGCCTCAAAGCGCTCATCAAGAAAGCCAGGGCGGAGCACGCAGAAGAGGCCGCCGCCCGGTATCTCCGCACTTCCTCCCAGAAGAAATGACCGAGGGTCACTATCTCGACACGAACGTGCTCTTGCGTTTTCTCCTTCGGGACCACAGGGAGCACAGCCCGGCTGCCCGCGTGCTTATCGCTGAGGCAGGCCGCGGCGAGCGAATCCTCGTGTTAGCGGGGTCCACCATCAGCGAACTCGCCTACGTGCTCCGCAGCGGCACGATGGGGTACCGGCGAGCGCGCCTGGCAGAAGCCGTGGAACTGGTGCTCGACCTCCCCATCGAAATCGAAGATCGAGACGTCTTCGCGCGTGCGGCCACCATCTACCGTGATGAGCACAACGACTGGGACGACTGCGTCGTGGCGGCGTATGCGATCGTCCGGGCCGGTGGCCAGCTCGCTTCCTTCGACCGCCAACTCGACCGCGTCACCGGTGTCGTCCGGCTGCAGCCGGGGTCCGCTAGCTGAACTTCCCGGCGACCTCGGCGCAGCGCGTCAGGAAGGGGAGAGCTTCCTCGGCGGTCGTCGGCCGCAGGCCAAACACGACGCGCGTGACCCCGATCCCGGCCATTTGCTCAACGAACTCCGGCCGGGGCAGGCCGCCGAAGATCGAGACAGGGATAGGCGCCCGGCCTGCCGCTTTCGCCATCGCCTGGAGTTCGACTATGCGCTCCGCCAGGATCTCCCCGCTGCGGCCGGCGATAGGCATCCACTCGTCGCCAAATTCGATCACCCGGTCGAGGGTGCGAGGGCCGGCGCCACCTACGAGGATCGGCGGATGGGGCTTCTGGACGGGCTTCGGCCACGACCAGATAGGGTCGAAGTTGACGTACTGCCCGTGGTACTGCGCCTCGTCCTGCGTCCACACTTGCTTCATCGCGAGGATGCGTTCGCGCAGGATCTTCCAGCGAAGCGTGGGCTTCGTGCCGTGGTTCTCCATCTCCTCAAGGTTCCAGCCTCCGCCGATGCCGAAGAGGACGCGCCCGCCCGAGAGGTGGTCGACGCTGGCTACTTCCTTCGCGAGCGTGATCGGGTCGCGTTCGATGACGAGGCAGATGCCGCTGCCAACCATCAGGCGGCTGGTGACCGCGGCGGCGGCCGCCATCGCGACGAAGAGGTCGAGCGTGTGGGAGTACTCGAGCGGGAGCTCTGTGCCGCCAGGCCAGGGGGTGCGGCGGCTGGAGGGGATGTGGGTGTGCTCGGGAAAGAAGAGGGATTCGAATCCGAGATCCTCGACAGCTCTGGCAAGCTCGGGGACGGGGATGGCGTAGTCGGTGGGGAACATGCTGATTCCGAACTTCATGGCGACTCCTCGTGCGCTGCGTCAGGGTGGCGGGACAGTATCTTAACGGGCTGGCGCGCTGCCGTTCGAGACCCAGTCCGTGACGTTTGACAGCACCGGAGGCAGCCCGAGCCGGAGGAGTGACATCCGGGTGTTGGAAATGCGTTCCGGGGTGCGAAAGCTACGCGGGCCATGCGGTGCAGCCATCCGCCAGAGGAGCGCCAGGGCGTCTACGAAGGACAGCCCTTCGCCCGCGCGGACCGGGAGTTCTGCGGCCTGTGCTGCGAGGTGATCTATGTCGCGGCACCGGCCCAGGGATCTGCCGTCGCGGTGGCGCCTACTGGTCCGATGGCGGTGGCTGCTCGCCACCGAACTGCTCGATGATCCGGCGAGTGAGCTCGTCGAGCTGCTCTTTGGTGATGCCCATGCGTTCCATCGTCTGCTGAATCAGGCGCTGGACCTCCTGGAGGTCTTCGCGGATGAGGGCTTCGGCGAGTTCGAGCTGGGTTTCGACGGCCACGAAGCGTTCGCGGCGCTGGGTCTCGTTCTCGGTCGCGAGGATCGTCGACATCAGGCGGGTGAACAGGGTCGTTGTGCGGGCGATGCGGATGCGGTCGTCGTGGTGGGCCGGGAACTCGCCCGTGACCGCGACTTCGAGCCCGGTGCGCTTGTCGGAGGCCGCGTACTGTTCGGGCATGGGCTCAGGGTACAGGGTGCCGGGCCCCGGTAGAATTGGCGGCGATGGAAGTAGCGCCCGGGCCTTGCGTCCTGATCGTCTCCGGGCCGCCTGGCGCCGGGAAGACGACTGTGTCGGCGGAGCTCGCCACTCGCTTCGCGAAGTCGGTCCATCTGAAGACCGACACCTTCTACGAATTCATCAAGGGCGGCTTCCTGCATCCCTGGCAGCGCGAAGCCGCGAGCCAAAACGAAGTGGTGGTGCGAGCAGTGGCGCGGGCAGCTGCGGTCTACGCGGCTGCGGCGTACACGGTGATCATCGACGGCGTTGTGTTGCCCTGGGCGCTGGCGGTGTACCGGACGGAACTGGCGCGCGAAGGCATCGATGTGCGTTGCGTCGTGTTACTGCCCGATGTCGAGGTTGCGACTCGCCGGGGACTGGCGCGGATCCCGGCGTACAACCTCGAGGAGCCGGTGTACCGCGAGTCGCACAGGCAGTTCGTAGATGCCTACCGCGATGACGAGGTGCCGATGCTGCGTGACTTGGGCAGGGTGGAGGAGGTCGCGGACCGGGCGTTGGCGAAGCTGGGGGTCAGTTAGGACCCTCACCCCGACCCTCTCCCGCTGCGGCGGGCGAGGGAGGTCGAGTCTAGATGTCGAGGTTCTTGACCTGCGTGGCGTGGGACTGGATGAAGCGGCGACGGGGGCCGACGTCTTCGCCCATGAGCTCGTAGAAGAGGATGTCCGCTTCTGCGGCATCTGCAACATTGACGCGCAACAGGATGCGGCTGTCGATGTTCATCGTGGTTTCCCAGAGCTGGTCGGCGTTCATTTCGCCGAGACCCTTGAAGCGCTGGACCGTGACGTTCTGCTTCTTGTTCTTGCGGAAATCTTCGAGCTCGCCATCGCTGTAGAAGTAGTTGACCTGCTTGCCCACGGCGGCTCGGTAAAGCGGGGGCTGGGCGATGTAGAGGTGGCCCCCATCGATGAGCGCGGCCATGTTGCGGAAGAAGAAGGTGAGCAGCAGGGTCCGGATGTGGGCGCCGTCGACGTCGGCGTCGGTCATGATGATGACCTTGTGGTAGCGCAGCTTGGAGACGTCGAAGGTCTCGCGGATCCCGGTGCCAAGGGCGGAAATGAGGAGGCGGATGGCCTCGTGGCCGAGCATCTTATCAGGGCGGGCCTTCTCGACGTTCAGGATCTTGCCGAAGAGGGGGAGGATCGCCTGGTAGCGACGGTCGCGGCCCTGCTTGGCTGAGCCGCCTGCGCTATCGCCCTCGACGATGAAGATCTCGGCCTCTTCTGGGTCCCGGGTGGAGCAGTCGGCGAGCTTGCCGGGGAGAGATCCACTTTCGAGGGCGCTCTTGCGGTGGACGAGGTCACGGGCCTTGCGTGCCGCTTCCCGAGCGCGGGAGGCGGTGATGCACTTTTCGATGATGTGGCGGCCGTCGGAGGGGTTCTCTTCAAGGTGCAGGGTGAGGGCTTCGGCGAGCACGCTCTGGACCTGGGCGGCCACCTCCGGGTTGCCGAGGCGCGTCTTCGTCTGGCCTTCGAACTGGGGTTCGGGAAGCTTGACGGAGACGACTGCGACAAGGCCTTCGCGGACGTCGTCCCCGGTGAGGTTGGGGTCGGCGTCCTTGAGGATCTTTGCCTTGCGGGCGTAGTCGTTCAGGACCCGCGTGAGCGCGGTACGGAAGCCGGTGAGGTGGCTGCCGCCGTCGGTGGTGTTGATGGAGTTCGCGAAGGTGAAGACGGCTTCGTTGTAGCCATCGTTGTACTGGATAGCGCACTCGATGACGTTGCCTTCGATTTCCCGTTCGACGTAGATGGGGTCGGGGTTGAGGGCTTCGCGCTCGCGGTTGACGTGACGGACGAAGCTCTTGATGCCGCCTTCGAAGTAGTAGTTGGTCTCGTGGCCGTCGCGTTCGTCGCGGAGGTGGAACCAGACGCTCTTGGTGAGGTAGGCATAGAGGCGGAGGCGTTCGGCTTCAATCTTGAAGTCGAAATCGACGCTTTCGAAGATCGTTGAGTCGGGCTTGAAGCCGACAATTGTTCCGCGCTGGCGGCCGGGCGGACACTTCTTCGCGATGAGCTCGGTGATCGGGATGCCGCGCTGGAACTCCTGGCGGAAGAGCTTGCCGGCGTGTTGTTTGCCCTGGGCGACAGGGTCGGGGACGACTTCGACCCACATCTCTTCGGCGAGGGCGTTGACCACGCTCGCGCCGACGCCGTGGAGGCCGCCGGAGACCTTGTAGCCGCCGCCGCCGAACTTGCCGCCGGCGTGGAGGACGGTCATGACGGTTTCGACGGCGGTCTTGCCGGTCTGCTTCTGGATATCGACGGGGATGCCGCGGCCGTTATCCGAAACGGTGCACCAGCCATCGGCGCGGATGATCACCTCGACGCGGTCGCAGAAGCCTGCCATGGCCTCATCGACGGCGTTGTCGACGAGCTCTTTGATGAGGTGGTGGAGGCCGGACAGATCGGTGGTGCCGATGTACATGCCGGGGCGTCGCCGGACGGCCTCGAGGCCTTCCAGCACCTGGATGTTGGCAGCCGTGTAGGAACTGGGAACCGCGGATTGGGTAGTCATAAATGCGGGAACTATCAGCCTTGTCACGATGCCTTTCGGGAGATGGGCAAATCGTGATCGCGCCTGCTCATTTTAGCACGCCGGGGTGGTTAAAGCGAATCTGGGACGGCGCTGAAGCGCGCCTCCGGGCGCGCAGCGATGGGCGATGAGCGATGAGCAATGAGGGGGTAGCCGCGGTCGTCTCTGGCCGCTGGAAAGGCTCCACACAACCTTGCGGGATCGGACCGAGGTAGCCGCGGCCGTCTCTGGCCGCTGCACAGGCTCCGACGCCTTCCGGGATCGGACCGAGGTAGCCGCGGCCGCCCTGACCGCTGCACGGGCTCCCCCGCCACCTTGCGCCATCGCGGATCGCGAAGCACAGTCCGGGGGTGTTGTTGCGACGGAAGAAGGCGGCGTTTGAGCGGCCTCCGGCGCCGGGGGTGATGGAGCTGGCGGCGGTCGGGTACGTGCGGAACGGGGTCGCGAAGCCGCGGCCGAGGGGCTGGGAGAAGGTAGAGAGCGTGGTCGAGATGCTGCCCGAACACGAGGGCCGGCTTACGGGGATAGAGGCCTACAGCCACCTGATCGTCGTGTTTGCAATGGACCTCGCGGCGGGGGCGCCGGAGCAGCCGGAGCGGCTGACCCTGGCGAGCGGCCGCACCTACGGGATCTTCGCGACGCGGAGCCAGCTGCGGCCGAACCACCTGGGGGTGTCGGTGGTGCGACTGCTCGGCGTCGATCGGACGCGGCTAAGGGTGCTCGGCCTGGACGCGATCGACGGGACGCCGATCGTCGACATCAAGCCCTACCTCCCGGAGTACGACGCGGTGCCGGGCGCCACGATCCCTGAGGGGTGACGATCGGCGGCGAAGGCCAGCTGGCGGCCCACTCGCCAGCTGCGGCTTCTTGACGGGACCGGGATGCTTGACGGGGCCTCCGACGGCAAGGACAAAATCGCCGGTCTCAGCGCTGTAGAACATGACGAAGTAAGTGGGAGGGTCGCCGGGTTTCGCCCCGCGCTCGGTCGATGGCGCGGGCTCGTCAAGGACGTACGCCCAGAGCAGGCCCTCGCTACTCGGTGCGCCGGGCACCGGCTCCCTCAGGCGAACCAGTTCGGGGTCCTCCTTGAGTTTTCTCCCTCGGTCTCCGCCGAGCTTGCGAAGACCGGCATCCGACCCGATGGCGGCATTCTTGTTCGCCCCCAGGTCCACGAAGGTGATCCCCTCTTCCTCGAGGTCGAGCACGGAGATCGAATCGAAGACCTGCGTGGACGTTGACTGCGAAGAGGATGCCGCCCCTCCCCACACGATCCAAAGGCCCAGCACGGTGGCCACTGCAACGGCTGCGGCCAGCGGAACTGAGATCGACCGGGTTTTAAGCCCGCGAGCTCGTTTGCGAAGGGTGAGAATCATGCCGGGCGCCGCCCCTTACGACGTGCTGGGCGCCGTGGACGGCGGGTTCCCGATCCCTGCCGCATGTATCTTGCCCACTCCGCCCACCAGCGCGTCAACACGACCGAGGGCCTTGATGCTCCGATCTCGGAAGGTCGACGACCGGCGGCGTTGGATCTCCGCGTATACTGAGTTACCAGAACAATCGCGAAGAGCGGGGGCCATGGCTACACCAGCAATTCAACGGACTCCGAAGCTCAGACCTCGACCCGGAAGCGTGGCTGAGGCCCTGGCGAGAGTAGCGCCGATCCACGCTCGGATCCTGAAGCGCCGCAGCGGCGAGCCTATCGACGTGGACGAGGTCCTCGACGAACTTCGTGGCCGGGTCGAACCACGGCAATCATAGTCCTCGACACGTCGTTTCTGGCGCATGCGCTCATACCAACCCAGGCCACCGCAGAGGCTGCTCGCACTCTCTTAGAAGTCGACACGCACGGCCATGCGGTGGTGATTCCGCTGCACGTGCTGGTCGAATTCGCGTCCATACTCCGCTCTCTGACGGTGCGCCGTCGGCTCTCAGGCGCTGATAGCCACGTCATCTTCGAAGCGCTGCTCGGTATCTCGACGCTTCAGTCGTGGCATGAAGAGGCGCCGCGGCGAGGCTTCGCCCTGGTGATTCGCCTCGGCCAGTCCGATACCTTCGATGCCACAGGCTATGCGGTTGCCGAACGGCTCGGGGCAGAGTTCTGGGTGTCGGATCGGCGCTTCGCGAACGCAGCCGCGAGCGCCGGCCTGGGCGGGGTCCGCTTAGTGCCCTGAGACTATCCCGCTGGAGGGAGGGTCGGGAGCCATTCAGCGGCGCGACGGTTGCGGAACCGATCGGTGAAGGGCGTTGGGCCAAGCGACGAGGGGCCGGAGTCTTCGTGAAGTCGATACTGAACCGTGAATCGGGGAGGCTGCGAAATCCGGACCGCTGAGGTCCAATCTCGCTGTCTAGGAAACCGTCGCCCCCTCGACTTCGCCGCGTAGACCCCCACTCTCCTGCGTTCGTGGGTCAGGCCCCGCGCGCTCCGCCCGCCGCTTGAGGTTCGTAAACTGGCGCGTTTGCATGATCCAGTGCGAGGGCTCAAGGAAAACGAAACTGAACACAGTCTGCAGCCATCGTGGTTGCATGTTCCAGTAGCCGCTGACCACCAGCCGGGTGCGGCCACCCGGCAGCTCCGTCAGCAGGAACGCCCAGAGCGAGTCAGTGAAGAAGCGCGGACGCGCCGCTGCCGGGTCGAACGGGTGCCCGCGAAGGTCCACCGAGGCGCGCAGCCCGAGGAAGCGCTCAGGCTCCAGCGCCGCAACTTCCCACCAGGCCTTCGAGTCGGGCATCGACGGCAGGCGGTCGCCAACGCTGATCTGTTGCCAGTCCGGATGGAGGCTGTCGGCACTGGCACTGCCCCAGTTGTCGAGATGGTCCCAGCTGTACCAGCCGCCCCGGCCGTAGCCCATCTGCACGAGCCACGGCCAGACCTGCGACGGCGGCGCCTCGATCGTGGCGGCCATCGTCGCGCCGCGGGTGCCTCCGGGTATCAGGCTGGCGCCCGGGTACGGCTGGTTCACCTCCTCATCGGTGGCGCCCCAGCCAAGGAGCCGGGGGCGGATGACGGCCGCGTAGGCGGCGAAGGCGAGGGCGAGGAGTAGCGCGAGCCTGCGGGCGATCATGCCGGGCCTCCAGTTGTTTGTGATCCAGGGGCCTCGCCGCGCCAGAGCGCGATGGCCAGCACCGCAATCCAGAGCATCGAGCCAAACACTGCGACGCGCTCGGTTACGCCGATCCACGGCGTCGGCTCGTTGTCGGCCACCCCGGGGGCATTCATAGCGGTCACCGCTCCGGACGCGAGGACGGCCAGGATCGTCGCGATCGAGTACAGCCGAAACCGTCGGCCCAACGCTGTGGATCCGAAGGCGATGCTGAGCACGAAGAGGAGCGTGTCGGCTGCGCCGAGCATGAGGTGGAGGGTGTCACTCAGCGTGCTCCCGCCCGCCGCCAGGACCTCGCGCTGGTGCATCGGGGCGAACGGCCACGCCACCAGGCCGAGTACGCCAATTGCGGCGACGAAGGCCGCCACGACCCGCAGCGCGGGTTTCTGCACAGCCGATTCCCAGATGCCGAATCCGCAGGCTATAGTCAGGACGCTGTACGCGACGCCGAGCGGGATCCAGAGTGGCCGGGTAGGAACGCCGATCGCCGACAGTTCGCTGATTGTTTGATCGGCGTAGCTGTAACCGTCAGTCAGGGAGGCCGCGAGCAGATCCATGCCGAAGTAGAGCGCGGTGGCCGCGACCCCGCAGCCCACTAGCACCCGTCTCCTGTCGAGCCTGTTGATCCTCGGTGTATGAACGAAGACTGGCCGGTGGGCAGTGACACTCATGAAACGCCGTCCCTCGCACTGACCTTGCATCGGAGCAGGCGGCCGGGCCACGGAAAGAGGTCCGTGTGTGTGGGAGCCGATCGGCCGTTCTCAGTCCATACCTGCCGGGCTGCTCTGGTGGAATCCTCGGGGCCGTCCTAAGGCGGGGCTATCCCGCTGGAGGGAGGGTCGGCAGCCATTCGGCGGCGCGACGGTTACGGAGGCGATCGGTGAAGGGCGTTGGGCCAAGCGACGAGCGCCAGGAGCCGGGGTTGCCGGCGGCGTGGAAGGCGCGGATGCGGAGACCCGCCGAATCGAACGCGGCGACGATCGAGCCAAAGGGGGCTCGCGGCTCAAGGTAGAGGCCGTCGAGGGTGCGGGCTGTCATCGCGGCGAGGCCTCGGCGTTCGAGGCTTGCGGTGAAGCCGGAGGGGACGCGCGGATCGACGTCAAAGACGTAGCCGCGGGAGGGGAAGGGGGTCGGGTGCGTGGTCTGCATGGCGGTGACCTCGGGGTTCCTTTGCTACGAAAGTGATGGCCTGCGCCACGCGGCAGGTGCCGAGGCAAGGTAAAGAACGGAACAATGTGCCAAGGGTCTGGGAGATGCAGCGGGCTCGCCGCTCTTCCGCGCTGTTGAACCGGGACGGATCAGGCGTCGGAGGGTTCGCCCCGGGTGGCGGCCAGGCGCTCGCGCTGGGCGGCTCGCCGCTCACGGAGCAGGTGCCAGCCGCCCGGCAGCACCGAGACAAACACCATCAGCCCCAACAGCACACCGAAGAAGAGGTCGAGATTCGGGATTGCGGTGCCGACGACGTAGCCTGTTACCGTCAGCGTCGACACCCAGAGCCCGCCGCCGACGATGTTGAATGCGGCGAACCGCCGATACGGCATCTCCGCCGCGCCGGCGACGGTGGGGGCAAAGGTCCGGATCACCGCCAGGAAGCGGGCGATGACGATCGTCTTGCCGCCGTGCCGATCGTAGAAGATCTTCGCCCGTTCGAGGTGGCGGCGGTGGAACCAGCGAGAATCGGTGCGGGTGAAGAGGCGAGGGCCGGCGTGTTTTCCGATCTGGTAGCCGGTCGCGTCCCCCACGACAGCAGCGACGATCAGGAGTGGGATCAGCGCCCAGAGTTCGAGGTGACCGCGCTGCGCCAGGAGCCCGGCGGTGATGAGCAGCGTGTCACCCGGCAGGAAGAACCCCACCAGGAGGCCCGTCTCCGCGAAGACAATGAAAAACAGGCCGGGGTATCCGACCGCCTGGATCAACGCTTCGATGTCGATGGGCATCCGTTATCTGTCCGCATCCAGCGTAGCGCCTGCCGGGGATTCCTGCTGGATCCGGTCCCTTTACGTGCCGAAACGGAGGGCGAAGTCGGCCTCGTCGATCACTGCTCCGCGGCGGCTCTCGCGGATGGCGAGCTCCATCCGAGTCAGTTGGGCCAGGCCTTTACGGGTGTCGCTTGCCACCCTGGCTTTGTCCTGCCGCCGAAGCCGCAGCTTGAATAGCCAGTAAGTGAATTCCTGTAGCTCGGGGTAGGTGATGCGGTCGCGGAGCTTCGTTGCCGTCTCTTCGTAGTACTGGGCGGCCAGCTCGCGCCGGGTCTTGCCGTACACCCGTGAATACATCGTCTCGTCGTCCCGGGGGTCGTGCCCCCAGGCTCGTGCCCGGGACTCTTTGTGTATCTCCTCTTCGACGCTCAACTGCAGGGCGCCTTCGACCAGCACTCCGTAGAGGAAGTTGAGATGTGCGCTGTGCTTCGCCGGCCCGAGGCGCTGGGCGAACTCGTTATCGCCGATGTCGACCGGCCAGCGGTTTTCGAACAGGAGGGCGTCCCGCTCTTTCGGCGGCACCAGGTCGGGCATTTCGTCGAGGAGGCGGTCGGCGAGCACCAGCCAATCGAACGCCTCGCCGCCCATGAGGTAGCGGTAGCTCCGTTCACCGACGACTTCTTCGGGCAGCCGCCAGCGGCCGATCGCGTCGAGCAGCGCTTCGAACCAGTGTTCGCCACCGATGACCGACTGGCGCATGCGGAAGATCGTTTCGTCGGGTGCAGGGAGTCCGGCCGGCTCTTCTGCCGGTAGTTCTTCGACCACTGCCTCGGCGGCGCTCTGCGCGGACATAATCTCCCGAATGATACCAGAGGTGCCGCACGAGCAGATAAGAATCGGATGGAAGGGCGCGGGCGAGGCCCGCCATCTGCATGGGTCGCATTGACCGGTACGGGCTCGTTGTTCGTGAATGATGGCTGGCCGTGCGGCCAGTCTTCATCACTCCCAGAGGAACCAGCGCCGTCGCAGGCGAGGGCCGTACGTCAGCCCGAACTTGCGCGTGGCCGCCTCCTGAATCCGCTCCACCGCCAGGGCGGGCGACTCGACCAGCTCGAAGCGGGCGATGTCGGCTTCGTCGATCGTCCCGGCCGGGAGCAGAGCGACGGTCATCATGTCGAGGAGCGGCTGCCAGTACGCCGAGCCAATGAGGATGATCGGGAAGTCCTGCACCTTGCCTGTCTGGATGAGCGTCGCTATCTCGAAGATCTCGTCGAACGTGCCGAGGCCGCCGGGGAGGGCGACGAACGCGTAGGAGTACTTGACCAGCATCACCTTGCGGATGAAGAAGTAGCGGAACGTCACCACGCGGTCGAGGTGTGCGTTCGGCGCCTGTTCCCGAGGAAGTTCGATGTTGCAGCCGACGGACATGCCGCCCGCCTCTTGAGCACCGCGGTTGGCGGCTTCCATGATCCCGGGCCCGCCGCCGGTCAGCACCGTGAACCCTGCCCGGGCGAGGCCCGCGCCCAGCTCGCGAGCGAGGCCGTAGTAAGGCGAGTCTTCGCCAAGGCGGGCGGAGCCAAACACCGTGACGCAAGGCCCGAGGAAATGCAGGGCGCGGAGCCCGCCCATGTACTCGCGCATCACCCGGAGCGCATGCCGAAGCTCGAACCCGCGTCCCTGGGGGCCCTCGAGGAACCGGCCGTTCCCACCCCGAGACTCCCCGGAGTCTGCCGGCAGCCCGCGCCTCGTCGGCGGAGAACGCTTCACCCAACGATCCTCACAGGCCAACCGGAACGATCAACAACCTCGGGACAGACCCGTCCTCCCTTACGGCTTCTTTCCTCGGAACTCATCCGCCAGCCTCGTCCCGTCGTACTTCCACCCGGAGGCTCCATTCACGGCGGCCTCACTTTGCGCGTACTTCCACCCCCGAGGAGACAAACGTGACTCTTGTCGACCGCCGCCACTCGTTCCAGGCCGTCCTCAGCGTCCTCGCCGTCCCGCTCGTGTTGGCCGCGGTGTTTGTGGGCGTTACTCTCGCCCGCGCCGCCGACCAGCCCGTGACGATCCAGAACTTCGCTTTCGCACCGGCCACCCTGAACGTCGCCGTGGGCGACAAGATCACCTGGACCAACAAGGACGCCACCGCCCACACCATCAGCTCCGACACGGCGGGTGTCTTCGACTCCGGCTCGACCGCGCCCGGTGCAACATTCAGCTTCACGGCGGCCACTGCCGGGACCATCACCTACCACTGCAACATCCACGCAACGATGAAGGCCACGATCGTTGTCAGCGCAGCCGGCTCCGCGAGCCCGACGGCCGGGGCGCCGAAGACGGGCAACTCGGCCGAATCATCTTCGAATGACGCCAGCCTGTGGTGGATCGGCGGAATACTTGGCGCGCTCGCGCTCGGCAGCGCCGGAGTCGTCGCCCGGGCAACCCGCCGGCGCTAGGCCTCTGACTCGTCAGTGCGGAGAGTCGCAAGCTCCTGCACGGGACGAAGTTGGTCGCAAGCGATTACCAGCTCGAGAGTTGGAGCACGCCCTCGGCCACGAAAAAGAGGCCGGCGCCCACTCCGAAGACCTCGCCGCCGGCGCGCAGCCCCGCCAGCGCGATGACGACTCCCACCGTCTCCACCCCGACAAGGATGCCGTGCGCCGCGAGGCCGGGATGGAACGGGCGGCTCATGGCATCGCTCCCTTGGCCGCTCGCCCTCGCCCCCGGCCGCCTGCGCTGAACGGGAACGCGACGACGTTTACGTGGCGGCTCTTCGCAAGCATCCGGGCCAGCGGCTTTAGACTCTGGTTGACGAGCGGACGCTGGTACCAACGCCTCACTTCGAGCACCGGGATCATCACAGTGACTTCATGCGGCGTGGCTCGCAACCGGTCGTTCACATAGACAAGGAGCGGGTCCGCCACGGTGCGATAGGGCGAATCGATCACCACCAGCGGCACCCCCGGGAACTGGTGATGCCACTGCTCCTCGACCGTCGAAGGCGTGTCGGGGTCGACCATCACGTGGACGGCAGTGACATCGCGCGACCGTTCGCATGCTGCGCCGACAGCCATCACATTGGCAAGGTTGATGTCGTCGACCGGGACGATTATCGGGATCATCGAACGACCCCGCGGAAGCAAGTCGAGTTGCGCCTCTGGTGGCACGTTGAGCGACCGTCGCAGTCCTTTGTAGAACCGCCCGATCAGCCATGCGATCGAAGCGAGGATGGGGATGAGAAGCACGACGACCCAGGCGCCCTCTGCGAATTTAGCTTCCAGGATCACGAGGAACACGAGCGCCGTCGCCACAGTTCCCAGGCCGTTCACCGCCATCGCCCGTCGCCAGCCCTGCTCTTTCGACTTCAGCCAGTGGCGCACCATCCCACCCTGGCTGAGCGTGAACGACAGGAACACTCCGAGGGCGTAGAGGGGGATGAGCCGTGTTGTTGTCGCGTCGAATGCGATCAGCAAGACGGATGAGAGGGCGGCGAGAGCGATAATCCCGTAGCTGAACACCAGGCGGTTGCCCCGGGCGTGGAAAATGCGCGGGACGTAGCCATCGCGCGCGAGGATGGCCGCAAGCCGCGGGAAGTCGGCGAACGACGTGTTCGCGGCGAGAACGAGGATGCCAGCGGTCATCAGCTGCAAGAAGCCGAACAGAACCGTGCCATCGCCGAAGGCCATGGCGCCCAGCTGCGACGGGATGGTGTCGTCTTCGTGGGGGATGAAGCCGTAGTGGCGCGCCAACACGGTGACCCCGAGAAACATGAACCCGAGGATCAGGCCCATCGCCAGGAGTGTTTGGCTGGCATTCTTGGCCTGGGGCGCCTTGAACGCCTGGACCCCGTTGCTGATCGCTTCTACGCCGGTAAGGGCAGCGCAGCCGTTGGCGAACGCTCGCAGGATCAGCGCCAGGCCGATAGTTTCCGTGGCGTTGGTGATCGGCTCACGGGGGGTGCCCGCTGCCAGAGGATTCTCGCCGCCGCTAAGGGCCTTCATCAGGACAACGACGATCGCCGCAGACAGGGTTATGACGAAGGCGTAGGTCGGGACGGAGAAGATGGTGCCCGACTCGCTGACTCCGCGCAGGTTGATGAGGGCGACGATGCCCACGATTACCAGCGCCAATGGCAGCGCGTACGGCCGGAACTCTTCGTTCAGAGACGCAAGGGCGTCGATGCCGGCCGCGACCGACACGGACACCGTCAACACGTAGTCGATCAGCAGGGCAGCGGCTGCGATCAGCCCGGCGCCGATCCCGAGGTTGTCGTGGGCGACGATGTAGGCGCCGCCTCCGCCGGGGTAAGCCCGCACCGTCTGGCGGTAGCTCGCCACCACGATCGCCAGCAAAGTCGCGATACCGAGGGCAATCGGGAGGGAAAGGTCGATCGCTCCGGAGCCCGCCAACACGAGCACGAACAGGATCTCCTGGGTCGCGTAGGCCACCGAAGAGAGCGCGTCCGAAGAGAAGACCGCCAGCGCCTTGACCTTCGAAAGGCGCTCGCCCTCCAGCCGGTGGCTCGGCAGGGTCGTGCCGGTGACGAGATCGCGCAGCCCGAGCCAGCGTCCCTTCCAGCCGGTGCGACGTTCAGCGTAGGCGGTGGCTTCGAATCGCCCTCGTTCTGTCTCGACGATACCGGCGTGGGGTAGTTCCACCCGGTAGCGGGTGACACGGCCGCCTTTGTCGGTGCCCGGGACGAGCTGCGTGCCCCGTCCGGAATCAGGCATACCCGACAGATTACCTCCGCCCCGTGGGAGTGATCATCTGCTATTCGTATCAGTGATGGAGCTATGCGCGGCGTCTATGACTCGCGCCCGAACAGGCCCAGCCGGCCGGCTTCTTCTGTCAGCCAGCCGCGGAAGTCCGGGTGGGCGATGCCGATGAGTCCCTCGGCGCGCCGACGAGTGCTCTGATCGCGCAGCCAGGCCATCCCGTGCTCTGTGATCACGACGTCGACGTCGTAGCGCGAACTCGTCACGACGTGGCCCTCGCGCATCCAGGGCACTATCCGCGAGACCGTGCCCTTCGCCGCGGTCGATTCAATTGCCAGGATCGAGAGCGCGTCGTCGGCCAGCCGGCAGGCGCGGAAGAAATCGAGCTGCCCGCCCACTCCGGCATATTGCGCGCCGCCCATCATCTCGGCGTTGACCTGGCCTCCCAGGTCGACCTCGAGGGCCGAGTTCACGCAGCGAAGGCAGCTGTTCTGGGCGATGATGCGCGGGTCGAGGCAGCCGCGCGCCCCGAGGATGCGCACCCCGGGGTTCTCGGCCGCGAACGGGACGGCCCCGGGACCGCAGATCGTGCACACGGTCAGGCCCTTGTGGATGCTCTTGCGCGAGCCGTTCGCTACGCCCGCGGCTGCGAGCCCGGCCAGCCCAGCCCCAAGCACCTCGGTGTGGATGCCGAGGTCTCTCTTGTCGAGCAGCAGGCCCATCGCCGGGTCGGGTACCCCGCCGATCCCGGCCTGGACGGTGGCGCCATTAGGAATCAGCTCCGAGAGATACCCGGCGAAGGCCGGCGCGTGCTCCGAGGCGTCGCGTAGAACGGCCGGAGCGACCTCGTCTGGCGGCACAGCGATGAAAGCGTCGAAGTCCTCGATGCGGAAGGCGTCACCGGGGATCTGAGGCTGGCTTTCGATGACTAGCCCGAGTACGAGGTCGCCGCGCCGCCGCGCCCCGGCGACAATCGCGTCGTCGTACCCCATGGCCGCGCCCGGCCGTACGGTGCCATCGGCGAGCGGCGGCGCGACCACGACGACCGAAACCCGGGCGGCGTAACGCTCGACGAAGGCCGCGCCGGCGTGGAAGGTCAGCGGCAGGAACTCGATCGTGCCGGCGTTCACCAGGGGGCGGCCGACCGCCGAGCTGAACATCGTCGTCACCCGGATCCCCGGGTGGTTGGCCGCGGCGACAGCTCCGACGTTGGCGACCGCGGAGTAGACCGCAACGTCACGCAGGTCGGGCCGACCGGCGAGAGCCGCAAGGAAGGCGACCGGTTCGGGGAGGCCGAGCATCACCCCATCGCCATCGCGCACCAGTGCCGCCGCCTGCTCGGCGCTGATGACCCGGTCCCCGAGGCGTTCACGCCAGCCCATGGCCGGCATAGTACAGCGAAGTGCGAGCCGTGATGGAAGCGGAAACGCCCCCTCGCGGGGGCGTTTCGTTGACTTGTCCTGTGCGGAGCGAGGGCAGTGGCCCCCGCTGAGCCTAGTAGTCTTCGGGCGGGGGCGGTGGCGCTGCGGGTGGCTGCGGTATTTCGGCCACCAGCGTCTCCGTCGTGAGCACGAGCGAGCTGATGCTGACAGCGTTTTCAAGCGCCGAGCGGCTGACCTTCACCGGGTCGACGATGCCCAGCTGGAACATGTCGCCCCAGCGGTCCTTCTCGGCGTCCCAGCCTTCGTTCAGGTTCTTGAGCTTCTTGATGCGGTCGACGATAACGGAGCCTTCCAGCCCGGCATTGTCGGCGATCAGCCAGCTCGGTTCCTCGAGCGCTTCGATGAGCAGGTTGATGCCAACCCTCTCGTCGTCGTCTTTCGTTGCCTTGGCCAGCTTGTGGAGCGCCCCCTGGGCGCGGATGAAAGCGACGCCTCCGCCGGCGACCACGCCCTCGTCAACAGCTGCGCGGGTGGCGCTCAGGGCGTCCTCGACACGGGCCTTCTTCTCTTTGAGTTCGACTTCGGTTGCGGCGCCGACTTTGATGACGGCAACGCCGCCGGCGAGCTTCGCGAGCCGCTCCTGCAGCTTCTCGCGGTCGAAGTCGCTTGTGGCGTCTTCGATCTGGGCCTTGATCTGCTTGATCCGGGCCTGGATGGCTTCGTCGGTGCCATGCCCGTCGATGATCGTCGTGTCGTCCTTGCTGGAAACGATGCGGCGGGCGCGGCCGAGGTCGGCGACGGTCGCCGTCTCTAGCTTCAGGCCGATGTCCTGCGTGATAAGCGTGCCGCCGGTGAGCATGGCAATGTCTTCGAGCATGGCCACACGGCGGTCGCCGAAACCAGGCGCCTTCACGGCGAGGACGTTGATCGTCCCGCGGAGCTTGTTGACGACCAGTGTGGCCAGCGCTTCGCCATCGACGTCGTCCGCGATGATGACGATGTCCTTCGTCACCTGCATCGCCTTTTCGAGCAGCGGCAGGATGTCCTGGACCGCCGAGACCTTGCTATCGGTGATGATGATGTAGGGGTTGTCGATCGCCGCTTCCATGCGGTCGGTGTTCGTCACGAAGTAGGGCGAAACGTAGCCGCGGTCGAGCTGGAGCCCATCGACGAACTCTGTCTCGAACTTGATCCCACGCGACTCTTCGACCGTGATGACGCCGTCCTTGCCGACTTTCTCCATCACGTCGGCGATGAGCTCGCCGATGCTGTGGTCATTGGCCGAGATGCCGGCGACGTGCGCGATCTGCTCCTTCGTGAGCACGGGACGGGCCTGGGAGCGAAGGTCGGCGACTGCGGCGACCAGGGCGCGGTCGATGCCCCGCTTGACCGCCATGGGGTTCGCGCCGGAGGTGACGATCTTGATGCCGCCTCGTACGAGCGCCTGGGCGAAGACCGTCGCCGTGGTGGTGCCGTCGCCAGCGACGTCGTTCGTCTTCGTTGCCACCTGCTTGGCGAGCTGGGCGCCCATGTT
>JBGPOS010000007.1:0-76071 GCA_041488155.1 Tepidiformaceae bacterium | reverse complement strand
GGCCGCTCATCGACGGGGATTATGGCAGATCAACGCCTCCGAATGACCACGACTGCGCCCGGAGGCGATATCTGGCAGCACCTCGGCTTCGTGGAAACGCCGCTAAGGTGCGAGAATCGGGAGCGTGAAACACGCTGGCGCCGCTCCAACGTTCTTCGAACCGACCGCGATCGAGTTGCCTCGTCCCGGCCGCCTCGTCGTCGCGCAACGCGCCGCGCGCTCAGCCGGCGCCCTGGCCGGCCACCTGGCGCCGTACGCGGCCGGCCGCCTGCTTCGGCGAGGAGACCGCACGCTCGCGCGTGCCCTGCGGCGGGCCTGCGAGGATCTTGGCGCCACCTACGTGAAGTTCGGCCAGGCGGTAGCGTCTTCCCCCGCGGTCCTCCCCGCCGCGATCGCGGAGGAGTTCCGCAGCTGCCTCGACCAGGGTCCCCCTGTGCCCTGGTCTGAAGTGCGTCGCGCCGTGGAAGTCGGCCTCGGCCGGCCGCTTGAGTCGGCATTTTCCGAGTTCGAACGCCGGCCTGTGGCCGCGGCCTCGATCGCCGTCGTGCATCGCGCGCGGTTGAAGGACGGCTCGCAGGTGGCGGTCAAAGTCCTCCGTCCCGGCATCGGCGCCGTCGTGGCGGCTGACCTCGACCTGATTGAACCGTTCTTTAGGCTCCTCGCCCGTCAGGGCATCGGCGAGGCCGGTAACGCCGTGGCCTACGTCGTTGGCCTGCGGCGACAAATCGCAGAAGAGTTGGACCTCCGCAACGAAGTGCGGACGATGGCCCACTTCCGCGGCCTGTTCGAACGCTTCGGGCTAACGCGCCTCGTGATCCCCCACGTCCACGAAGAGCTCTGCAGCGAACGCGTTCTTGTGATGGAATACATCGAAGGCGGCCCGATCGACGACGCCGTGCTGGCCAACGAGTACGGCATCGACCCCGCCCCGCTCGTCCGCGAGCTGCTGCGGGCATGGGTCGTCACGGCACTAGGGGCGGGTGTCTTCCACGCCGACATCCATGCCGGGAACCTGTTCCTCATGCCCGATGGGCGGCTCGCGATGCTCGACTGGGGCATCGTCGCCCGCCTCGATCCGGCTACGAAGGGCCTGTTCCGGGCGCTCGTGGAGACCTGTGTCGGGCGGGAAGAGGCGTGGGATGTGGTGGCCGATCACATGATTCAGTCGCAGGGCGCCTTCCTCCAGGAAGGTTTCGGGGCGTCGCGCGCCGAAGTGAAAGAGCTCACGCGGATGTACATGGAGCCGGTCCTCACCAAACCCCTGAAGGAGGTGAGCATGGCGGCGATCTTCATGAGCCCCGAACAGGCCCGGGCGGTAAACCACGGCGAGCCGCCGCCGAAACGCAACCTTCGCGAAAAGTGGCAGGTCAACCGCACCCTCGCGAAAGCGCTGCGAAAGGCGATGGCTGCCGGCCACTTCGAGCAGGAGATGCAGCGCCAGACGTTCCTGGCGGGCAAACAGCTGATCTACCTCGAACGTTACGGCCGCATGTACACCCCCGACGAGGCGCTTCTCGGCGACAGGGAGTTCCTGCTGGCGGCGCTGGAGGTCTAAGGGCTCCTCGGTTCTCCCGGATCAGGGCCGGAGTCGATCAGGACCGATTGAAGATTGGTGGCCGCTTCTCGCGGAAGGCCGTCACTGCCTCGGCGTGGTCCGGGAGCCTGCGGGCGATTTGATCGCGGAGCAGTTCGCGCTCCATCACCGCTTCGAGGTCGCCGTCGAGCGGGTTCTTCGCCAATAACTCCTTGATCATCATCACGGCCTGGGCGGGGTTCGTGGCGATCTCGTCCGCTTTGGCAAGGGCAGTATCGAACAACTCGTCGCGCGTCGTCACAGCGCTCACCAGCCCCATCCGGAGGGCCTCCTCGGCGGACACCATCCGTCCCGTCAGGCACATATCAGTGGCGTTGCCGAGCCCGACCAGCTGCGCCAGCAGGCGTGTCGACCCGAGCTCTGGGATGAGGCCCATCTTGATGAAGCGGATGCTGAGCTGAGCGTTGTCAGACGCGATGCGGACGTCACAGGGGAGGGCCATCGTCAGCCCTATCCCCACCGCGTACCCGTTGATCGCAGCGATCGTCGGCTTCGAGTTGCGAATGAAGTGAGTGAACTCCGCCCCGCCACGGCGTAGAGGTTCACCTGTGCCATCCGAATTCGCCCGGACCCGCGTAGCGAAGTTGCCGAGGTCGGCTCCGGCGCAGAAGGCTCGTCCTTCCCCGGTCAGCAAGATGGCGCCGATGTCGGGATCGGCGTTCCACCGCTCCATCTGGTCGCGAATCTCGGCACCCATCTGGCCCGTCCAGGCGTTTAGCTTTTCCGGCCGGTTCAGGCGGACAATCCCGACCCGTCCGCGCGTCTCGCTCAGGATCTGTTCGTAGACCATTGCTCACCTCCGGCGCCGCCAGTGCGGCGATGGCGGTACCTTGTCACGAGCGCCCCGACGTGACAAGGCCGCGGCAACCGGTCGATCGAAGCGCCGCGCCCGCGCAGTTCGACGCTGGAATCTCTGCCACGGCGGCCGTGCGATACTGCCGCCGAGCACGACGACGGAGGCCCTATGGACTGGGCAGACACCCCCGCGCAGGCCGCCTTCCGGCACGAAGTTCAGGAGCTGATCCTGACTCGTCTGCCCACGCGCTACCAGGAGATGGCCGCGCATGGTGGTCCCGGCGAACGCATCTGGGAGTTCGACCGGAAGTCCCCGGACGCCAGCGCGCGCACCGCTGCCGCCGACTGGCACCGGGCTCTTAACGACCGCGGCTGGGTGGCTCCCCACTGGCCAAGAGAGTACGGCGGCGCCGGCCTCACACCGATGGAGCAGTTCATCCTCAACCAGGAGCTCGCACGTGCAGGCGCTCCGCACGTCGGAGGGTCCGGGGTCTCCCTGCTCGGGCCAACCCTCATCCTCCACGGGACCGGCGAGCAGCGCGCCAGGTACCTTCCGCCCATCCTGGCTGGCGAAGTCACCTGGGCGCAGGGCTACTCCGAACCCGGCGCCGGTTCAGACCTCGCCTCTCTCCAGACCCGGGCGGTGCGCGACGGGGACGACTTCATCCTCAACGGCCAGAAGATCTGGACCTCTGGAGCCCACACGGCCGACTCGATCTTCGCGCTCGTCCGGACCGACCCTGAGGCGCCGAAGCATCGCGGTATCTCCTTTCTCCTGATAGAGGACATCAAGACCCCGGGGATCACCGTCCGCCCTCTCGTCGACATGGGCGGACGGCACTACTTCAACGAGGTGTTCTTCGAAGACGTCCGTGTCCCGGCGAGCAACCTGGTGGGTGAACTGAACAGGGGCTGGTACGTCGGCATGACGCTGCTCGATTTCGAGCGCTCAAACATCGGAGGAGCGGTCGGCGCCCGACGCAGCCTCCATCGGCTCCTGACCGTCATACGCGATGACCCCGATCTGCGCGGGCGCGTCAACGCCTCGCCCGTCCGCCACGAGATCGCCCAACGATTCATTGAGACTGAGGTGATGTATCAGTTCTCGCTTCGCATCATTTCGATGCAGGACCGCGGTCAGCTCCCCAACGACGAAGCCTCGATGTCGAAGCTTTACAACTCGGAACTGTCGCAGCGCCTCGCCCAAACTGCCATGCAGGCGGTTGGGCTCAAGGGCAACATCATGCGCGGGAGTGACGAGTCGTCGTTTGCACGGCAGTACATCGGCATGGTCCCCGCGACGATTCGCGGAGGCACCTCCGAGGTGCAACGCAACGTGATCGCCACGCGTGGCCTCGGGCTGCCGAGGGGCTGAGTCCGGCCCCATGCGGCGCAGGCCCCCGATCCGGTAGAGTGCGCCAGCAATGACCGACCTGCCCGGCGAAAGCGAGGGTCCGCTGGCGGGAGTCCGTGTTCTGGACCTGGCAACGGAGCGAGCGGAACTTGCAGGCCGTCTCCTCGCGGATCTTGGCGCAGATGTAGTCAAAGTCGAGCCAACCGCTGGCGCCGCGGCTCGCTTCCTCCCTCCGTTCACCAAAGGGCGCGAAGGCGACCCCAACGGCTCGCTCTATTGGGCGGCCGTGGCCCTCGGCAAGAGAAGCGTCGTCGTCGATCTGCAGACCGAGGCCGGCCACGCCGAATTGCGTCGCCTTGCCGTTTCGGCGGACGTGCTCATCGAGTCATTCGACCCCGGCACGATGGGGAACATGAAGCTCGGCTTTCCGGCACTGAAGAAGCTGAACCCCCGCCTGATCTACGTATCGGTGACTCCCTACGGGCAGGACGGCCCGCACGCTCTTCGCCCGGCCACCGATCTCACGATCGAAGCGGCTGGCGGCTTGCTCGGCCTCCAGGGCGACTCCGACCGGCCGCCTGTGCCGGTGGGCCACCCGCAGGCGGCGTTTCACGCTGGCATCCAGGCAGCCGCCGACACGATCATCGCGCTCAACGAACGCCAGCGTTCCGGCCGGGGGCAACATCTCGACGTCTCGATGCAGGCCGCGATGGTCTGGACGCTCATGAACGCCACCGGCTATCCCCCGAACACCGGGGGCGATCCGCCGAAGACCGGCGAGGCCCGGGCCGAACCTCCGACCGAGCTCGTCCCCGGCGTGGCCCTCCCGAACCTCTGGCCCTGCTCCGACGGTTACGTCCAGATGTCGGTCACGATCGCTGGCCTCGGCGGCCGGACGCTCGCCAACCTCGTGCACCTGATAGAGGCGGAGGGGAGGTTGGCGCCGGAGCTTGCGGAGTCAGGCTGGGCCAGTTGGGTGGAGACAATGACCCCCGGCCAGGTTGCCCCCGAACTCCTCATCACTGCCCGTGACGAAATTGCGCGCTACTTCCTCAGCCTGACCAAGGAACAGATCATGCGCCGGGCCGTCGAGCACAAGCTCCTCATAGCGCCGATCCGATCCATCGACGAGCTTCTCCGCGACCCCCAACTACAGGCGAGACAGTACTGGGAGAGCGTCGGCGGTCGTTGCCACCCGGGAGTGGCCGCGCGCTTGAGTCGAACTCCAATGAAGCTGCGCGCCCCTGCCCCAGCACTCGGCGCGGATCAGGACTTGCTGACGGCCGTTCGACTTTCGCCTCTCCGATCGAGTCGCCGCCGCAAGCCGGGGTCCCGCGCCTTCGACGGACTCAAGGTCGCGGACTTCGCCTGGGTAGGCGTGGGCCCCTTGATTTCGAAGGCCCTCGCGGACCACGGCGCCACCGTGGTCCACGTCGAAAGCGCTACCCGTCCGGATGTCCTGCGGCTCGGCCCGCCCTTCAAGGACGGCGAGCCCGGGATCGATCGTTCCCAATTCCAGGCGAACTTCAATAGCTCGAAGCTCGGCCTGGCGCTCAACCTGGCGCTGCCGGGGGGCCAGCAGTTGGCCCGCAGGCTCATCGCCTGGTCAGACGTCGTCCTCGAGAGCTTCACCCCCGGGGTCCTCGCTCAGTTCGGCTTTGGCTACGAGGAGATCGCGCGCGATCGGCCCGACCTCGTGATGCTTAGCACCTGCATCTGCGGCCAGACCGGCCCGTACGCAACCTACCGCGGATTCGGGACGCAGGGCGCCGCCCTGTCGGGCCTCCACGGTCTCACGGGCTGGCCGGACCGTCCGTCCAGGGGCACATGGGGCGCTTACACCGACTTCATCGCCCCGCGCTACGGAGTGGCCGCGCTGACCGCTGCCCTGTTCGAAAGGAGCCGCACCGGGCTGGGTCAACACATCGATCTCGGCCAGGTGGAAGCGGCCATTCATTTCGCCGAGCCGCTGGTCCTCGATTACACCGTGAACGGCCGGACGCACGAGGCCGCCGGCCACTCCTCCGACCGTGCCTGCCCCCACGGCGTCTACGGAGCCGAAGGCAAGGAGCGATACGTCGCTATCGCCGCCGAATCCTTGGAACAGTGGCGTGCCCTCTGCGCGGAGGCGCCAGGCGTGCGGTTCAAAGGTTGGGAGCGCGCCAATCTTGCCGAACGCCTGTTACACGACGCGGAGATAGACACCGCGCTCGCCGATTGGTGCCGTGACCAGGGCGCCTTTGAACTCGTCGAGCGCTTGGCAGCGGCCAGCGTCCCCGCAGCGGTGGTCCAGCGGCCCTCGGACCTCCACCGCGATCCCCAGCTCGCGCACCGCGGATTCTTCGTGCCGTGCCAGCACGGGGTCATGGGACTGACGCCCTACGATGGCCCTGTGACCCTCTTCTCGGACACTCCCGCGAAGCTCACGGCTGGGCCCTGCCTTGGAGAGCACACGCACGAGGTGCTGCACGATCTGCTCGGCCTCGCCGATGAAGAGATCTCCGAATACGCTGCGGCCGGTGTCCTGACCTAGCCTTCTCTGGGCTGCGTCTGGTCCCGGATAGAAGACGGCGAATGCGTCGCTGCCTCGGTGGCCCTTCCGATTCCCCAACGGATGAAGCCCCGTACCCGCTCGTCGGTCTCGGACTGAAGCGCCCGGCGGAGGGCGCGCGTCACTCGCAGTTCGGCTGGCTGGAAGGCGAGCATGCTGGCCGCTGTCCGGCGCACGCGAGGAGACTTGTCTTCAAGGAGCGTCTTGATCACCGCCGGGACGGGGTCGACAGGGTTCCCGCCGGGCTTACATGGTTCGCACGAGAGAGAGTGGACTGCCCACATTCGCACCTTCGCCTTCGGATCGTGCAACGTCAGCTTGAGGCGTTGGAGCAAGGCCGGATCGGGATGGTGGTCGGCGAAGATGGCGCACCCTCGCCGCACGCGCCAGTCGGGATGCGAAAGACCTTCCATGACTGCGGGCACTGCGTCGTCGCCGAGGGCCCGCAGGTCAGCGACCGCCTTCCAGCGCTCGTCCTTGTCGGCGTGGCCTAGCCGTTCGACCAGTTCGGTGTACGGAGTGGGTGCGGGCATCCTAAACCTCCTGAAACTTGAAACGCCCGGTGTCCGTCTCTTTGCTCGCGGAGGAGCAACAAGACCGACACCGGGCGTCCCGGCATCCATTCGAGCCCTGGAACAGCCTCGCCGGACATCGGCGGCGACCGAAGCCACCGGGGTCTATCGCGACGAGGTTGCCCGCAGGCTACGTCCCTCGCAAGCCGCCCGTCAAGGTGCGGAGTGCCGGGCTTCCCCGGCTCGGCCGACTCGAACTATTCAGGGGCCTCGCCGGACATCGGCGGTGACCAAAGCCACCGCTGTCTATCGCGACGAGGTTGGCTCGAGGCTACGACGCCCCTCTTCGGCCGGTCAAGCAGGCGCGCCACAGATAAAGCGACTTCCGCTCAGAGCGGCTTCTCGAACCAGGCTACGTCCCAGAACTTCCCGAACTTGCGGCCCACCTGCGAAAAGAGCCCGATCTGGCTGAACCCGAACCCCAGGTGGAGCCGCACAGAAGCCTCGTTCGGGAGAGTGACGCCAGCGACCGCGCGGTGGAGCCCCTCCCGCCCGAGTGCGTCGAACAGAGCAGTGTAGAGCAGCTTGCCCAGGCCACGGCCTGTCGCCTCCGGCGCACAATAGACACTCGTTTCCACGGTGGTCTCGTACGCCCGCTTCGTCCGAAACTGGCTGCTCCAGGCCGAGCCGAGCACCTGGCCGTCGGCCTCCGCCACGAGCACACGATGGGGTCCCGTCTCCTGGTAGTGCGAAAACCAATCCAACCGCTGATCCAGCGAGAACGGCTCGATGTCGAACGTGATCGGCGTATGCACGATGTAGTGGTTGTAGATTTCGTTGAGACGCCGCACGTCGGCCTGCGTCGCGGCTCTCACAATCGTCGCCATACGGTTCGTCACCTCCGCCTGACCCTGGCAGACTCAGCTAATTCAGAACGACGGTGGTTGATTGCGAGCCTATCGACGCGCCGTTTCCGCCACTTTGCTTCAGCGTTAAGAGCGCGTTTCGTCGGTCGCATCTATCCTTGGTCGCCTCGTCGCCGCCGCTCGCGTCGTCACCGCAGCTGAGGCCAGAGGCTCTGCGCGGTGCCTGCAAGCAACCACTGCCGGTCGCCCTCGGACAGAAATGGTAGCGACTGGCGGCCGAGGTCAACCATGTCCGCGTAGCTGCCTTCCTGCGAAACCGGGTAGTTAGAGCCCCACATCAGGCGTTCGGGCCCGAACCGGGCAACGATTCGACGCCACCCATCGAGCCCCGGCTCGCCCAATGCGCTCAGCGGCGCAAAGTTGACCGTCGAAACCTTCAGATAGAGGTTGGGCAGTTCGGCCAGGTTCGCCAGCGCCTCGACTGCTGCCTCCGATTCCCCGGCGCCGATGCCGCCTGCGTGGTCGAGGGCGATCGGCGCCGCCGGAAAACGCATCGCCATCGCACGTACCTCCTCGAAATGCGATGGCGTCGTCAGCACGCAGACCGGGATCCCAAGGGCGGTCACGCGGTCCCAGAGCGGGTTGGCCCGCGGGTCATCGAATCGGCTGCCTGCCGTGTGGGTGGTGAAGCGCAAGCCGGCAATCCCGCGGTTCTCGACCCAGTAGCCGAGGGTGTCCGCGGCGTCCTTCGCCAGCGGGTCGACCGCGCAGACCCCTGCGAGCCGTTCGGGAAAACGCGCGGCGCTGTCCGCGTGGTAGGCGTTGTCGTAGCCGTAGGCGGAGAACGGCTGCACGACGATCGCGCGGTTCACGCCCGCAGCCTCAGTCGTGGCGAGCAGCTCTTCGGTCGTGACCGGAGTCTCCAGTTGCCACGGGCGAAGGCCGGTAGACCGGAATCCGGCAGCCGGGCTAAGCGGGTAACGGTGCGTGTCCGCGGCGACCACGTGGACGTGCGTGTCGACGATCATGTAGCCCCCGGCAGGCGCGCGGCCCCCTCCGGCGGCTCGATCTCGAAGGCGTTCAGGGTGACCCCCACGAATGCGTAGTACCCAACGAGACCGGTGAGGTCGACGATCCCCCGGTCGCCCAGCCGGCGATGGAGCGCGGCGAACGTGCCCGTGCTCACCCGGTTCGCGCCGAGGAGCTCCCGCACGTAGCGGACGATGTCCGCCTCTTCGTCCGTGAGTGCACCCGCGTCTCGCCGGTGCGCGACCACGTCGACCACCTCATCGCGCACTCCGGCGTCGCGTCCGAGTCGTACGTGCCCGGCCCACATGACCGCCGCGTCAAAGTGGCGCGCGACCGCCAGGATCGCGATCTCGCGCTGCGCCGGTGTCAGGTCCGAATTCCAGCGCAAGTAGTTACTCAGCGCGGCGCCGCGGATCGCAAGTTCGGGGCTATGAAGGAGCACCCCGTAGGGCCCAGACACTGTCCCCTGCCGCTGTTCCGCTACCTGGTCGTAGGCGGCGCGCAACGGCTCCGGAAGCTGCGTGCGGTCGGTGATGTTCGGTAGTCTCGCCATGCGCTGGTGCCTTGCTCCTTCCGGGCTAGTAGCCCTTCTGCTTGTCGATGGCGCCTTCCAGCGGTTCGCCGGCGCGGTAGTGGCCGAGGTTCCGGCAGAAACGATCCACGTTCCGGCCCACGCGAAGCTGGCTGGCGCCCGCCGTGTGCGGCGTCATCACGACATTAGGGATCGTCCACAGCGGATGATCCGGCGGCAACGGCTCCTGCGGCGCCACGTCGAGCCCGGCCCCCGCGATCGCACCCGAACGCATCGCCCGAACCAGGGCGTCGCCGTCCACCAACTCGCCCCTGGTGACGTTGATCAGGATCGCGGTCGGCTTCATCAGGTCGAATGCGCGGTCCCCGAAGATGGCCCGCGTGTCGCGCGTCAGCGGCAGGCCCGACGCCACCACGTCGGAGGTGCGCAGCAGTTCGTCCCATCCGTCAAGCCCCCAAACCTCGGCCACTTCGGCAGTGGGCTGGACCGGTTCGCTGTCCACGGCGATGCAGCGCATGCCAAACGCCGTGGCGCGGCGGGCGATCGCCTTCCCGGTGCCTCCGAACCCGAGGATCCCCATCGTCAGGCCTTCGAGCTCGAACTCCTCCCGCCGGTACTCGACCCGACGCTCCCACGAACGCGGGCCGTCCCTGACGGCGAGCGCAAGCCTGCGGGTGATGGCGAGGAGCAGCGCGAAGGCGGTCTCGGCCAGGTGGCTCCCAACCAGCCCCTTGTCGCCCGAAAGGGCCACGTCACTCTGGCGCATCGCGTCGAAGAGATAGTGGTCCGCGCCTGCGGAGGTTGCGTGCACCCACCGCAGCCGGCGCGCTCGCTCGAAGAGCGCCGGTGTTATCACACCGAGGATCACGTCAACGTCCGAGACCGCTTCGAGGGCCTCGCCGGGCGAGTCCGCGACCGTGACTTCCGTGCCCGGCCCGGCTGCGGATCGGACGCGTTCGACAAGCGCCGCATCGACCGCCGGCATCGTCAGCCCCGGCATGATCAGGATGTGCATGAGCCGGGGAAGGATAGCACTTCCTCCTTCGGTCCCGCCGGTCAGCGCGCGAGCGCAGCCGAGAGGTGCGCTAGAATCAGCCGGCTCCGCCGTCCCGCTGGACAGCGGCCGTCGCCCGAGATGGAGGACTGATGACCCGGCAAACGCTGGTTGACCCGAACACGTTCAACCCCGAGCAACGAGAGGAGTACGAAAGCTTCACTCGCACCCGCAAGCCCCGGCCCGACGGCTCCCTCGGCGGGCCTTTCGACCCCTGGCTGCTCAACGCAGAGCTGTCGCACAGGCTGCGAGGGCTGGGCGGCTTCCTCTGGGAGCGCACCTCCCTCGACCGGGGGATGGTCGAACTGGCCATCTCGATCACCGGGCGCGTTTGGGAGGCGAACGTCGAATGGACTGCTCACGCGCCCCGCGCCGTCGAATACGGTATCCCGCAGTCCGTGCTGGACGACGTCCTGGCCGGCCGGCGGCCGCAGGGTACTCCGCACCAGGAGCTGCTCTACGACGTCTGCATAGCGATGCACAACGACCGCAAGCTCGCCCTCCCACTGTACCGCCGGGCGGTCGACGCCTTCGGCGAGCGTGGCCTCGTCGAGATCATGGCTATCATCGGCTACTACACGCTGGTTTCGATGACCCTCAATGCCTTCGAAGTCGCGGTCGCCCCTGGCATCGCGGCTCCATTCAAACGCGACCCATAGCCGCTGCGGACGGAGCCCTAGGGAACGGAGCCCTATAATTGCTGAACCATCCTCTCGAGGTGCGCCATGGCGTTGTTCGTAGTCCAGCACAGGCACGAAGCTGCCGTCTGCCCGGCGGGCAACGCCGAGGTGGCGCCGCAACTCCTGAAGCTACTGGCGAGTGCACCCCAGGCCGGCATCACGATCCTCGCTGAAGCCGTCGTCGACGGCGCACACGAACTCGACCTCATCGTCAATGCCCCCGAGGCGGCCGCGGTCGAGCGCTTCATGGGCCCGTTCGCCCAGATGGGGAGCGTCTCCGTGCGCCCCGCCTCGCTTTGCGAAACGGTGGTCGAACGCGGCGCCTGCTGACGGGCCAGCTCGGCCGAATCGGAGGCGTGGATTGGAGCGGGAGACGAGGTTCTCCCACGCAATATCACCCCTCTGCACTCCTGACCGGGTCGAGCTTCGCGGCATCCGGCAATTTCGTCGAACCACTGACCGCGTAGCTCGGATGCCTTCTCCAGAGGGGAGAAGGGAATGGGGTCGCAGCATCCAGCAACGAAACACTCGACCCGGTCGACCGTTGGGCGAAGCTCGGCGTCGGCCTGGTTCCTGGAGCACTCGGGCCTGTGGCCTGAAGACTGGCGGCATCTTCACCGGCATCATGCAGGAGGGGAGTCGCATCCACGGCTCTCCCAAGGGCCATCTAAACCCGATATCATTCCAGGAAGTCGCGACGAGAGCGTCTTCCGAGGCGAGTAAGGATGGTGATCGGGATGTCATTCTTCAGAAAGGCGAGGGAAGTAACTGGGGACGTCGCAGCGGCCAGTAAGCGCCAGGCACAGCGCGGCAAACTCGAACTCGAGGTACGCCGGCTGGAGTCGAAGGTCAACTCCGAGAAGGACGCGATCGGGCAAGCCTTGTTTCCCTTGCTTGAAGCCGGGACGCTGCAGGTTGACCTGCCGGAGGTTCACGACCGCATGAAGACTATCGGCGAACTCCTCGGCGAAGTCGGTCAACGGAAGGCTGAAATTGAAACGCTGGGGCACGCGGGCGGTGACGCACCGGCGGAGCCGTGATGACTTAGAAGCCGAACACTGACGAGAGCGCCGTCCCGCATGCGTCAGGCCCACCAACCAGCCTCGGCGCCGCGGGTGGAAATGGAGCGGGAGACGAGGTTCGAACTCGCGACATCCTGCTTGGAAGGCAGGCGCTCTACCGCTGAGCTACTCCCGCTCGCGGGTCTGACTGAGGATTGTACCAAACCGCCGGCCCACTGCTCGGTGCACAGGTGAACTTGCCGGTTGCCGGGTTGTCCCCCCAAACTTCCGGAGTGCCTCAAACTCCCAAAGTGCAGCTATCGACCGAGTACGCGATCCCCCCTGAGACGGCGGGGCGGCTTGAGTCGCTGGTGCAGGCCATCCGGCGCAACCCCGGGCGCATGATCGAAGTGGGCGAGTTCGAGTCGCTTCGGCCGCAACTCCATGTCCGCTCCATCCTCTCAGCTAGGCCGGCGGGCGTCTCGGAAGACGACGTTGTCGGGATCCTGCGTCTTGCGCTGCTGACCGAGTGCGCCACAGACACGTTTGCTGCCGCGATCGAGGAGCGAGCGATTCGCTACGGCGCCGGATGGCTGGCCTGCTTCACGCGGGATGTGTGGGCGCCAGACGAACGGACGCACGCTGCGCCTTACAAGCTCATACTGCGGGACTTGGGGTTCTCAGAGGCCCAACTCGACAGAGACATTCGGGCAACGCGCGATCAATGCCTCGAGCACAAGAGCGGCGACACCCCGATGCATCTCACCTCCTACGGGATGCTCTCGGAGTTCGCGACGGATAACTGGCACGGGGCCATCGCAAGGATGCTCAGGGCGACATCGCCAGTCGCGGCCTACATGGCGAACCGGATCAAACGCCGCGAGACGTTCCACCGCGTGTGGTACCGCGACATGACCGCGCTGCAGGTCGAGGGGGATCCGGCGCTAGCGTCGCACCTGGCGGAAGTCATTCTGACGTTCCGCATGCCCGGCGCGTCGCTGGTCCCCGAACTCCAGGGGCAGGCGGGGCACTGGATGACCGTGCTGGGCTATGACTTCAGGGCCAGCACGAAGGAGTTGGTGCGGATTGTGGAGAGCTGCCTGGCCGACGTGGGTCAGCTGGGGCGGCTGCTGGTCCACATCGCGGCGGAGCGCGGCGAAGCCCTTGGACCAGTGTCCGCGAAGCACATCCGCATGGCATTCGACCGGGTTGGGGGCAGAGGGTACGGGCTGGTGGGCGAAGCGCTGCTCGAAAGCGTGGGCCTAGACTAC
Organism: Tepidiformaceae bacterium; assembly: GCA_041488155.1. Taxonomy (GTDB): domain Bacteria; phylum Chloroflexota; class Dehalococcoidia; order Tepidiformales; family Tepidiformaceae; genus JBGPOS01. Next base: position 62,832 of record JBGPOS010000007.1, on the reverse strand, counting down.
CTCGTCGAGATCCCCACAGCTGGAGGCAAGGATAGGCAACGCGCGCGCCGCCTCCGGCAGCTGTTCCGGTCATGGCTGGCGAGTAAAATCTACGTCGACGTCGGCGCGAGGACGCTCGTGCAGCGAGCCCCGCTCTAAGGGGACAGGCGGCTCATTCTCCTGGGAAGCGAGGTCCGTGGCGCTTTCGACGACCGTCAGCAGCCGAATCGCCCATCGCGCCGCGCTCGCCGCGCGAAACCTGGTGCTGCGCCGCGCCGAACGGCTGCGCGACCATCGGCTCGAAGTCCGGCTGCCGGACGGCTCAAGCAGGACGTTCGGCCCGCCGGGAGCCGCGCACAGCGCGTCGCTCAGCGTCCACGACGAGTCGTTCTTTACGCGGCTGCTGCTGCAGGGCGAAACCGGCTTCGGGGAGGCCTACGTCGACGGCTTGTGGGAGACGGACGACCTCGTCGCGTTGTTGACGCTCGGAGCGCACGAGCGCCCCAACCTCGGCATCAACGCGCTGGGTACCGGCGTGATCGCGCGCCTTCTCGACCAACGCCGCCACAGGCATCGCCGGCCCGCCCTGGGCGTAAGCAAATCGAACGCCGAGGCGCACTACGACCTGGGCAACGACCTGTACCGCCTCTTCCTCGACCCCTCGATGACTTATTCGTGTGCCGTGTTCGAGACGGAAGACCAGCCGCTCGAGCAAGCGCAGCGGCACAAGCACGAGCGCATTGCCAGGAAGGCGCGGCTCACCGCCGCGGACCACGCCCTCGACATCGGTTGCGGATGGGGGGCCTTCGCCATCTACGCGGCGAGTACGTTCGGATGCCGCGTGACCGGGGTCACCCTCTCGTCGGAGCAACTCGCCCTTGCCAGGGAGCGGGTGAGCGAGGCGGGGCTCGACGACAGAGTCAGCCTGCAGCTCTGCGACTACCGGGAGGTGCGGGGCAAGTTCGACAAAGTCGTGAGCATCGGCATGTTCGAACACGTTGGCGCGGCCTACTGGTCACAGTTCTTCGAAGCGTGCGACCGGCTCCTCGGGCTTGGTGGCAGGCTTGTCCTCCAGACGATAAGCGTCCCGGAGCGCGGCCTGGAAGAGCACCTCAAGGGGGTTGCCTGGCTACAGAAGCACATCTTTCCCGGTGGGGCCCTGCCGTCAGTCGCCGCGTTGGAACGGGCGCTGACGCCCACGCGGCTGGCCCTCTGGGACGTGGACGATATCAGTCCGCATTACGTGCGGACCCTCCAGCACTGGCGGAGCCGCTTCCTGGCGAATCTCCCCGCCGTCCGCGCACTGGGCTATGACGAAAGGTTCATACGCACCTGGGACTACTACCTGTCGTTCTCGTCTGCCGGCTTTGCTACGGGCTACATGTCGGACGTCCAGGCGACCTTCGGGCGCCCCGATGAGAGGACGTTGATCTGAGGCAGTAGTGGGTGGGCCACCCGCTAGCGGACTGCCTGCTCAATGGCGTCGAGGAGGTTGTTGGCTCGGCGAATGTCGGGGGTTCCCGCGCCTTCGGTGTAGCCGCGAAGGATCGGCGAAAGCGTTTCACGGGCACGGCTTTCATCGCCGCGCCCATGCAACAGCTCGGCGAGGTCGGTCGAACCCCGCAGTTCCCACGACTTCATGCCGAGGCCGCGAGCCAGGGAGATCGCCGACGCGAAGGAGCGTTCCGCGGCGGCGGGGTCGCCCGATGCGAGCAAGATCTGACCGCGCAGACGGTGCACCTCGGGCTCGTAGTAGCGCTCGCGGGTCTGGGCGATGACCTGCTGGGCCGCCTCCAGCGCTGCGAGAGCGCCGGTGGGGTTGCCCATGGCGTGGAGGCACTCGGCGCGGAGGGTCCAGAAGTTCGGCTGGGCTGCTTCGATGCCCATGTTGCGCCAGGTGTCAAACCCAAAGCTGAACTCGCGGAAGCCCTCTTCTAGCTCCCCGCGGCGCAACAACGCCAGCCCCCGGAAGCAGTGCGGCGGCGCCTCCCAGAAGTGGAATCCCAGGTTTGCCGTGACGGCGATCGCTTCATCGGCGTACCTCAGCATCGCGTCGTCGTCGTTGCGGAAGAGTTCGAGCCAGGCGATGAAGACAAGCGCACTGGCAATTTCGGTTGGTTCCCTCTCACGGAGGATCGCGTCGTTGTCCGCGGCGAGGGCCGTGGCCTGGTCGGGAAGGCCGTGCGCCTGGAGCACGAACGGCGCGTAGGCCAGGTAGACCCAGCTGTCGGCGGCGGTGAGCGGAATCCGTTCGGGAGTGGGCGTCGCCCAGAGCAATGCGCGGCACCGTTCGACGTACTCGTACCCCCGGGCGACTTCGCCACGCATCCAGCAGGCGCGGACCGCGTCGCTGTACCCGCGGAGGACGATAGGGGGACGCTCGAAGCGGCGGCCGAGGTCGGCCAACTCCATGGCGGTTTCAAGGGCTGCATCGAGTTGGCCGCGGACGATGTTGTAGGAGGCGACGCCCGTGAGGATGGCAGCGCCGCTCGGGTCGGCCGGAAGGCGATGGAAGAGTTCGAGGGCACGGTTGAACGCAGGGCCCGCCGCGACGAATCCGTGGACCGGCGTGATGGAGCGCGCGAGACCGAGATTGAGCCGGAGCTCGCGGGCCATCCGCGCCTCATCGTCCGGCAGGTCTTCGACGAGCTTGAGGGCGGCCCGGAGGTGGGTGATGGCCTCGGCGTGCGCCGATCGCCGCACGGCGAGCGCAGCCGCCTGCTCCCAGTAAGCGAGGGCCTTCTCCGCCATCTCCGCCTCGGTGTAGTGGCGGGCGACGATTTCGGGCTGCGTGTCGCGTACCTCCGGGAAGTGCTCCTCGAACGTCTTCGCGATGTCGCCGTGGATACGCACCCGGCGGGTCTTGAGCAGCGACTGGTAGGCGGCATCCTGCAGGAGCGCATGCTTCCAGGAGTAACGAGCGTCGGGAGGCGCCCCGCGTTGGAAGAGTAGCCCCGCATCGACGAGCGCGCGGAGCCCCTGCCCGAGCGCTACCTCCGGGATGCCCGTGGCTCGCCGTATCAGGCTATGCCCGAACTCCCGGCCCAGTACCGCGCCCACCTGGTAGACCTCCTTGAACTCCGACAGGCGGTCCAATCGCGCCATCAGGGAGTCGTGAAGCGTGGCTGGCACGAGCACGCGCGCGCCCGAAGGTCGCTGATGTCCGTTCCCTTCGGCCCCGGCCGACTGGAGCACCTCAGCCGTCAGCTCCTCGACGAAAAGGGGGACGCCGTCCGTGCGGTCGATGAGCTCATCGAGCACCTCTTGCGGGATCGACCTTCCCGCGGTAAAGCGAGCGACCATCTCCGCGGTAGCCCGGTGCCCAAGGCGGGCGACCTTGATGGTCGAGACGTAGTCTTCGGCCGGCCACGGCGCCGAGAACTCGGGACGGAACGTGAGGACCGCGAGGATGTTGGCGCCGAGGCCGTTGGCGATGACAAGGTCAAGGAACTCAAGCGTCGATGGGTCCGCCCAGTGCAGGTCTTCGACGATGACAAGGACGGGGTCCGTCCGGGCGATCGCTTTGAGCCAATCCTGCAGCGCGTGCAGGGTGCGCTGTTTCTGTTGCGCCGGTGTCATGGGTGGGAGGGCAGCGCCCGGGGGCACGGGCAGCGAAAGCAGCGACGCGACGAGGCTGGTCGCCTCGACGCTGAGGCCAGCCTGCGCGCCAGCCACCTCGAGGCTCTGGAGGCGCGTTTCCGGTGGGTCCCCCGGCGCATTGCCCAGGGCTCGCTGCAGCATCTCGATGATGGGGTAGAAGGCGCTCATCTGGTGGTAGGGGGAGCAGCGAATCTCCAACCGCGTGCGGCCCACCGTCCCGAACCGTTCTGCCGTGGTGCGGACGAGCCGCGATTTGCCGATACCGGCCTCCCCCTCGATGAGGACGACCTGCCCCTGGCCACCCTTCGCGCGTTCCCAGGCCGCAGCCAGCGCGGCCAGTTCCGCGTCGCGGCCCACCAGCGGCGTAAGTACTTGGCCCGAAGAGACCTCGAGACGATCGTGGCCCCCGGTATCGGCGAGCACCGCCCAGGCCGGTATAGGGCGCGAGATGCCCTTGAGCTGTTGATCCCCCAGGGACTCAAACTCGAAGAACCCGCGCGCCAGGCGGCAGGTGTCATCGCTGATCACCACCATGTCCGGCCTTGCGAGACCCTGGAGGCGTGCGGCGATGTTCGGTGTCTCTCCAACCACGTCCCCCGTCTCGCGTCGTTCGCCGCTGCCCATCTCGGCGATCACTACGAGGCCGGTGTGGACACCCACGCGGGCGGCCAGGTGAGCGGCGCCAGCATCGGCGCGCGAGTTGAGTGCCCGCACGCTTTCTACCATCGCGAGTCCGGCGCGGATCGCGCGCCTCGGGTCGTCCTCGTGAGCCTCCGGGTAGCCGAAGTAGACGAGCATCCCGTCGCCCATATAGCGCGCGACATGTCCGTCGAGCTTTTCCACCTCTGCGGCGCAGACGTCCTGGTAGGCGCGCAGCACGTCCCTGTAGTCTTCGGGGTCGAGCCGTTCGGCGATGGCTGTCGAGTCCACGAGGTCGCAAAACATAACGGTGAGCTGCCGCCGCTCGCCCGTCTCGTCGCCGGCCTGCCGGGTGGCAACGGCCGGAGCCGCGGCCACCCCCGCGTCGCGCGCCACCGCTTCGAGGTAAGCGGTCGCGTCTTCGTTGCCAGGGTCGAGGCGGAGCACAGTCGTCGCAAGTTCCCGGACGCTGTCCCAATCGCCTGCCGCGACGGCAGCGTCCGCGCGGTCGAGGAGCGACGAAACCTGGCGCTGGATTCGCGGGGTCGGCATTGTGGTCCGTCTCGAAGTGAGATACCTGGGACAGGGGCAGCTAGACGCGTGCCGCCGCCGAGACCCCTATTCTACGGCCGCCGGGCGGCTGCAAGCACCGGTTAGCGTCGCGCCTGGTTCTGACCGCAACCACTCGGGACGAGAGTCGCGGCCTGGCGGTAACGCCTCGCAGAATCGCTCGCCGGACGGTGCAGCTTTGCTCGGGGCTCAGGTCTCAGCTCTTGCCCGATCGTCGGCCCGGCCCTTCCCGCCACCGGGCCTCACTCGCTACGATCGGACAACAACACACCCTCCCGGAGCCCGCCTCATGCCCGCCGGACAGGCCATCCTCGATGTCACCGACGCCACCTTCGCCTCCGCAGTGCTCGAAGCTTCGAAGCAGCGCGTCGTCGTGGTCGACTTCTGGGCGCCCTGGTGCGGACCCTGCCGGCTGCTTGGGCCGATCATCGAAAAGGTGGCCGCCGAGCACGGCGATGACGTGATGCTCGCGAAGCTCAACACCGACGACAACCCCCGCACCGCGACCCAGTACCGCATCCAGGGAATCCCCGCCGTCAAAGCGTTCAAGGATGGCAAGGTCCTGCGCGAGTTCACTGGCGCTCTGCCCGAGGTGCAGGTCCGGTCGTTCTTCAATGCACTCGTGCCGTCGCCCGCGGAGCGAGCGGCGCGCGAAGCGCGGGACCTCGCGGAAGCCGGAGACACGGCGGCGGCCGAACGCGGTTTCCGCGCCGTCCTCGCGTCGTCGCCCGGCCACCCCGACGCAGTCGTCGGCCTCGCGACCATCCTCCTCGACCGGGGCGACCGCGACGAGGCGGAGCAACTCCTCGAACGCGCCCCGGCCGACCGCCGAGTGAAGGTCCTGCGCCACCGCTTGTTCCTCGAAGGATTCGCCGCGCGGCACAGCGGCGAAGACCTTGAGGGCGAAGCGGCGAGCCACCCCGCCGACGCCCGCGCCCGCTATCGCTGGGGCGTGATGCTTGCCGCCCGCGGAAGTTACGAGGCAGCGCTCGAAGAGCTTATCGAATCCGTCAGGCTCGACCGTGCCCTCGCCGATGGCGCCGCTCGCAAGGCTGTGCTGGCCGTCTTCGACATCCTCGGGTTGGACGCGCCCACGACCCGTGAGTACCAGCGGCGGCTTTCTTCGGTCCTCTTCTAGGCCGAATCGAGCAGCGAGGGGCCCTGCTTCGCGCATAGCCCTCCCCCGTACGACAATCGCTCCCAACATAACGGAGTCCACAAACCGATGATCATCCACATGGCCGAAGGGGCCACACCAGAGCAGACGGAACGCGTCATCGACCGCATCCGCAGGGACTACGGCCTCCGCTGCGAGACCATCGTCGGCACCGAGACCACCGTCATCGGCGTCAAAGGCATCGCCGGGATCGTCGATGAGGGCCGGATCTCCGAGCTCCCGGGCGTCGACCGCGTGATCCGCATCACCGAAAAGTACAAAGACGCGAGTCGCAACTTCCATCACGAAGACACCGTGGTCGACGTCGCCGGGGTTCGGGTCGGCGGCACTCGTATGACCGTCTTCGGTGGCCCCTGCGCCATCGAATCGGAGACCCAGGCGCTCGATTCGGCGAGGATGGCTCGTGAAGCGGGCGTCGATGTGCTCCGCGCCTTCGTCGACAAGTCGCGGACGAGCCCTTACGACTATCGAGGCCTCGAGTTGAGCCGAGGCCTCGAGATCGCCCGGGCGATGAAGCAGGAGACGGGCCTCCCGATCGTCAGCGAGCTGATCGACCTCCGGCATCTGGATGACTTCCTCGCCGCCGGGGTCGATGTCATCCAGGTCGGGGCGAGGAGCGCCCAGTATTCGCCCCTCCTCGAAGAGCTCTCGCGCATCGACGTGCCGATCGTCCTCAAGCACGGCTTCGGCAACGACATGAACGAATGGCTCAGCGCGGCCGCCTACATCATGTCGGGCATCGACCGCGAAGGCCGGTCCGTCGGCCATGGCAACCGCAACGTCATCCTCTGCTACCGCGGCATCAAGAGCTTCGAAAGCGAGACGCGTTTTGGCGCCGACATCGCGATGATCCCGCTTGTGCGTCACCGTTCCCACCTGCCGCTCATCGCCGACCCGAGCCACAGCGCTGGCGACCGCATGCTCGTTGAGCGGGTGGCCTATGGGTTCGTCGCGGCCGGAGCCCATGGCTTCGAATTCGACATCCATTCGAACCCCGCGGAGGCGCTGTGCGATGGCAAACAGGCCGTTGGGCTCGAGGCCGGACGCATCGTCAGGAACTCGCGGGCGATCCACGCCCTGCTCGCTGGCGTCGGCATCGAAACCGGTTCGAACGTTGCGGTCGCTGCGAAGTAGCCGCCGCTCCCCATGATTGACCGCGACCGCCTGGTCCGGACCTTCCTCGACCTCGTCGCGATCGACTCCCCTTCCGGCGACGAAGAAGCGATCGCAGACGAGCTCGAGCGTCGCTTCCGTGACCTCGCGGTGACGGCCTCCCAGGACGCGCATGGCAACGTCCTGGGACGACTCGGAGGGCAGGGCGAGCCGATCCTGCTCTCTGCCCACATGGACACGGTCGAACCGGGGCGAGGCATCAGGCCGGTCTTCGATGGCCCGGACACAATCCGCAGCGACGGCACAACGATTCTCGGAGCCGACAACAAGGCCGGCTGCGCAGTCATCCTCGAAGTCATCGCCTCCGCCCGCGAAGATGGCGCGGCCACCCGCCCGATTGAAGTCGCCATCAGCCGCGGCGAGGAGATCGGGCTCGTCGGGGCGACGAACATGGACTACAGCCGGCTTACGGCGAAAGTCGCGATCGTCATCGACAGTGGCGGGCCACCATCGAGCGTCCAGGGCGCCTCGCCTTACTCCTACGGCTACACCATCGAAGTCCACGGCAAGTCGGCCCACGCCGGTGTCGAGCCCGAAAAGGGAATCCCGGCAATCACTATCGCGGCCGAGGCCGTACTCGGCCTGCCCCAGGGCCGCATCGACTTCGAGACGACGGGCAACGTCGGGCTCATCGAAGGAGGCCTGGTGCGGAACGCCGTGCCGGACTACTGCCGCATCGACGGCGAGATGCGAAGCATGGAGTTCGAAAAGGTCGAGGGCCTGGTCACGCGGGCGAAGGACCATCTCCTCGATGTGCAACGTCGTCACCCCGGTGCCCGCGTCGACGCGCGGTTTGCCATGGGCTACCCGGGCTACCGGCTGGAGCCCGAGGACCCCGCGGCGAGCCTTCTCTTCAGCGTCCTCAAAGGGATGGGGATGACTCCCGATCCTCATCCGGTCGGCGGCGGCACGGACGGGAATGTGTTCCGGGGGCACGGCATCGCCAGCGTCGTGATCGGCCGGGGCGGGTACAACCAGCACACCAAGGACGAATACCTCGTAATCCCCGAAATGATCCAGTGCGCCAGCGTCGTCGAGGCTTGCGTACGGCGGGTCGGGGCTTGAGAGGGCCGGAGAGTTGGCGAAGGCGAGCTGGCCGCTGACGCTCCGGAGTGAACGCCTGACCCTGCGCGAATTCGTTCCGGACGATTGGGAGGCGGTGCACCGCTACGCCACGCTCCCAGACGTCTTTCGCTATCAACCGTGGGGTCCAAACACCCCTGCCGACTCCCGCTCGTTCGTGGCGGAGATCATGGCCTCCGCAAGGGTCGAGCCCCGCGCACGATTCGCCCTGGCTGTGACAGGAGTCGGCAGCGGGTCCTTCTTCGGGACGGCAGAGATCAACGTCCGCAATCGTGACCAGCGCGCCGCAGAGATCGCTTACGTGCTCCACCCCGACTACTGGGGCCAGGGACTGGCGACAGAAGCTGCGAATCTTCTCGTTGCCTACGGGTTCGGGGAACTGGGCCTTCATCGCATTTTCGCGACCTGCGACCCAAGAAACGTTGCGTCAGCGAAGGTCCTGCGTAAGGCCGGCATGACGTACGAAGGCAGGATGCGCGCGGTCATGCTCATCCGCGACGGATGGCGCGACTCGGACCTGTTCAGCATCCTCGAACACGAGTTCTCGGGTTCGAATGGCTAACCGAAGCGTGAAGCCGCCTCCTATTGCACGACCGCGACGACGTCGCCCCGTCGATGGGCGGTCGCTATCACCGCGCGGCAGTAGCCCCCAAACACCACGCGCTGGGCGATGTACGTGCCGAGCTTCACGTGCTCGTCGGTCGGTGGTGCGTTGAGCAATGCGTGCAGCCTTGCGCCCGGCGGGACGTTCTTCCGGCCGCCGGCCTCGTCCAGGAGGACACTGATGATCATGTCGGCAGTGACCGGCGTCCCGGCGGTGGCCCGTGCGAGCCTCGCCACGAGTTCAGGCCGATGCACATACCTGTCGTCGAGCGGCTTGCCGAGCACTTCGAGTCCGACGCAAAGGACCACGTCTGTGGCGACCGCTGGCACCGCCGGTTCGTGATCCGCCGGCGCCTTGAAGGGCCGATGCGCCGAGCCGTCGGCTTCGACAGCGATCACACCGGCGCCGACCTGCGCGAGCGCTCCGATCGTCTCCGGCTGCAATCCCAGGAATCTCCCACGGCTTCCCATCCCGGCGCAAAGCACGAACACAGACTCTGTCTTGAGCGCTTCGCGCGCGGCTCGCACCGCACTCCCATCGTCCGTGGTGACGACCGGCGGCATGCTGCCGTGCGGCGGTCTGGTAAACCTCGTTGTGGACGTAACAATGGCCGACATCCCCCGGCTGGCAGCGTCCTCCGCCAGGCCGAACACGAGGCTGGTCTTGCCTCCGCCGCCGACCGCCGCCACGATCGCACCAGGGGAGAGCCCGAAAGCTTCGTAGAGGTCCACGGCCGTCATTCTAAGCTTGAGCCGCCGGGCTAGGACGGGGAGGAGAACACGATGACGCCCCTGGCCGGACTGATCCTCGCCGGCGGGAAGAGCACTCGCTTTGGCGAGGACAAGGCGTCCGCGGTCCTTGCGGGGAAGCCGATGCTCCAGTGGGTCGTGTCCCGGCTTGAAGGCGTCTGCCTGTCGATCGTGGTTGTGCGGGCCGCAGGGCAGGTGCTCCCGCACATCGACTGCGCCATCCCGATCGAGTCCGTAGAGGATCTGTACGAAGGTAAAGGGCCCCTCGCGGGCCTCGTCGCAGGCTTGGGCACCGTGGGCGATGGCCTTTGCTTCGCAACTTCCTGCGACGCCCCCCTCCTTCGGCCCGAGCTCGTGGTGCACATCGCTTCGCTCGCCGAGGGCTACGACATCGTCTGCCCACACGCCGGCGGGTTCCCCCAGCCCCTCTCCGCCGTCTACCGGGCTGAGACCTGCCTGCCGGTGTTCCGCGAATCTGTGGAACGCGACGTCCTCAAGATCACCGCTGCGTTCGCCTCGCTCCGGGTCCGCATCGTCCGCGAGCCCGAACTGCGCGCCATGGACCCCGATCTGCGCAGCTTTCGCAACGCCAACCGGCCCGAGGTCGCCGCCGGGATCGAGGCGCTGTTGCGGGACGCGATTCCCTGACGCTGCGAGGCCGCCATCCGCCACGCGCCCCGGCTTCGGTTGACAGGGGTACCTTCCTCCCTATGATCGAAGCTGTGAGGCCCCGGAATCTCTGCACCAGGGCCACACTCGTCGCCTCGCGCGACGGCCGGGGTCGGTGGTGGGCGTCAACAAGCGACGGCTGCCCTCTCCTTCGGCGTTAGACCCGCCGTCCTTCGCGACTGGGCTGCGGGAGGAGGAGTGGCAACGCGTGGCAACTCTCGAACGACCGCGGACGCTTGGGGAGCTCAGGGCATCCGGTTACAAAGTGCTTCCCGTCCGCGAAGAGCTGCGGAACAACCTCATCGAGAAGATCCGCAAGGGCGCCGAGCTCTTCCCCGGCGTCTTCGGCTACGAAGAGACGGTCATCCCGCACATCGTCAACGCCATCCTCGCCGGCCAGGACATCATCTTCCTCGGAGAGCGCGGCCAGGCGAAGTCGCGCATCATCCGCTCGCTCGTCTCGCTGCTCGACGATGCCACGCCGGTGCTCGCCGGTTGCGAAATCCCCGAAAACCCCTACGCCCCGATCACGCGAGCCGGGCGCGACATAATCGAAGAAAAAGGCGACTCCGCCGAGCTCGATTGGCTCGACCGCGACCAGCGCTACGGTGAAAAGCTGGCCACTCCCGATATCACCATCGCCGACCTCATTGGCGAGGTCGACCCGATCAAAGTCGCCGAAGGGAAGTACCTCTCCGACGAGCTCACGATCCACTACGGCCTCATCCCCCGCACCAACCGGGGCATCTTTTGCATCAACGAGCTCCCGGACCTGGCCGAACGGATCCAGGTCGGCCTGCTCAACATCATGGAAGAGCGCGACGTCCAGATCCGCGGCTACCGCATCCGCCTCCCGCTCGATGTCGTTGTCGTTGCCAGCGCCAACCCGGAGGACTACACGAACCGCGGGCGCATCATCACGCCTCTGAAAGACCGCTACGGCGCCCAGATCCGTACGCACTACCCGGTCAAGCTCGAGCACGAAATCGACATCATGCACGCCGAGTATCACCCGATGCCCGCCGATTTCAAGGTGACCGTGCCCGACTACATGACCGAGGTCATCGCGGAGATCAGCCGCCTCGCCCGGCGCAGTCCCGATGTCAACCAGCGCTCCGGTGTGAGCGTGCGGGCGAGCATCGCGAACTACGAAAGCATGCTCGCGAACGCCCTAAGGCGCTCCATCATTACCAGCGAAGACATCGTCGTCCCGCGGGTGAGCGACCTCCCCTACGTCGTCCCCACCCTGAGCGGCAAGGTGGAGTTCGAGACCGTCGAAGAGGGCCGGGAAGAACAGATCATCGACAAGCTCATCCAGGGCGCCGTCGTGGCCGTGTTCAACCGGCGTTACAACCTCGGTGAGTTGGAAGCGGTGATAAATCGCTTCAAGGCCGGCGTCGCCGCCGAAGTGGGCGACATGGTGCCGAGCGCACAGTACGTCAAACTGTCCCAGCAGATAGAAGGGTTGCAAGCGGCCGTCGACAAGGTTGGGGCCAAATCTCCGGCCGAAACTGCCGCTGCCGTAGAGTTCCTCCTTGAAGGCCTGCACCTGAACAAGAGACTCAACAAGGACAAGATCGGCGGAAAGATCCAGTATCGCGGATGACCTTCAGCATCCAGCCGCTGCCGGCGTATGGCCCCCTGTTCGAGGGGGCCATTGCCGTGTATGGCGAGGCCTTCGCCCAGCCCCCGTACAGCGACCCGGACCGCGGCAGCGACGTGCGCTCCCGGATTCGCGACGTGCACAGCGCCCGCCAGGGGTACCGCGCCTTCGTCGCCACCCTCCCTGGCGGCAGCGTCGCCGGCATGATCTACGGCTACCACGGCACTGCGGGCCAATGGTGGCACGACACCGTCGTGCGAGCCCTCCCTGCTGAGGTCGCCAGGGAGTGGCTCGTGGATTCCTATGAGCTCGTCGAAGTGGCGGTCAGGCCCGGCTGCCAGGGGGCCGGGATCGGGCGAGCTCTCATCACCGAGCTTCTCAACGGCCGGGCCGAAGCGACCTGCGTCCTCAGCACCCGCACCGACAGCCGCGCGCACCACCTCTACAGCCGCCTCGGCTTCGCTACCATCATCGAAATGCAGTTCGCATCCAACGGCGCGCCGTTCTACGTTATGGGCCGTCCCCTGCCCTGTAACGACTTGCCGGCCGGCTGACGAATCTCCCATCTGCGAAAGAACGGGGTCCCCAAGGTTGTCGACCATCCGCATCTCCCATCCAGCCTTCTCCGGCGCGAAGAGCGCCGAAACCATCCGCTTCTACTCCGAGACGCTGGGCCTGGAACTCGTCCTCCGCCAGGACAACCTCGACTATCCGTCCGAAGAGCACCTCTTCTTCCACGTAGGCAACGATAATTTCATCGCCTACTTCGTCCCCAAAGACGAAGCCAACGCTTCGCACGAACCGGCCCGGTCCGGCTCGGGCTGGATGGACCATCTCGCGATAGACATCGCCGCGGCCGACCTGCCCACGTTCCACCAGCGGCTCAAGACAGCGGGCGTGGAGGTCGAAGGGCCGATCGACCGCGGCTACGAGCGATCGATTTACTTCAAGGACCCAAACGGCGTGACGATCGAGCTGCTTGCCTGGATTACGCCTCCCCCGCCCCATCTTTCCCAGGCCGCCATCATCTCCCGCGCGCAACGAATCCGCGAACGCCGCGGCGCCTCGTTCATCGAAGATGAAGACGTTCGAGCCGCCATCGCGGAACTCGAAACCGAACGTCGACATACTCCCGCCCGGAGTTGAACCTCCCGGCTACAGTGCCAGGCTTGCTGGATTCTCGAGCAGGCCCTGGATCTCTTTGATGAAGCGAGCGCCCTCCGCTCCATCGGTCACGCGATGGTCGGCGCTGAGGGCCACCTTCATCACCTGCCGGATAACCACCTGGTTGTCGACCACCACGGGCTTCGGCATCACGCTTCCGACCCCCAGGATCGCCGCCTGGGGCGGGTTGATGATGCCGATCAGCGTCTCGACGCCGTAGGCCCCCAGGTTCGTGATGGTGAACGTGCCGGCGCTGTATTCATCGGCGCGGAGGCGTCCTGACTTCGCCCGGTTGATCAAGTCTTTCGATTCGATCGCGATGTGCCCCAGCGTCTTGCTACCACAATCGATGAGCGCAGGCGCGATGAGGCCGTCGTCCATCGCGACGCCGATGTCGATGTTTATCTGCTCGTGGCGCTTCAGGCCGTTGTCGCTGAACTCCGAGTTGAACCTTGGGTGCCGCTGCAGGCTGAGGGCGCAGGCCTTCACGACAAGGTCGTTGACGCTTACATGCTCCTGCTCGGTCGCCGCCGCATTGAGCTGCTCGCGAAAGACCATGGCGGCTGTCATGTCGACGTCGACCGTCAGGTAGTAGTGGGGCTGAGTCTGCTTTGACAGTGTCATTCGCCGGGCGATCGCCTGCCGCATGCGGCTGAAAGGCTCTTCGGCTGCAGGGGCGGTGACCGCGGACACCGGGGCTCGAACGGGCGCCGGCGCGGGCCCGACCGGCGCGACGCGGGTGGCCGGCGCCGGAACCGAGGCGACCGTGGCACGCATCGCCGCCTCTACGTCGCGACGCAGGATGCGGCCGTCGGGTCCGCTACCGCGGAGCGTGGCTATGTCGACGCCGGCCTCGTGCGCAATCCGGCGCGCGACGGGCGACACCCGCAGCCGCCCTCCGACGGCCACCGCTGGCGTCGCCTCGACTCGCCCATCGCTCGCGGAGACCACAACCGTGGCAGCCGCCTTGTCTACCGTTCGGCGAGCCGGTGTCTCTGCGGCCGGCTTGCGGGCGACGTCGCTCTCCACGATCTCGCCGGGCTCTCCCAGGAGCGCGATCACCTCGCCGACCGGGACCGTTTCGCCCTCAGCAACCACGAGCTTGTTCAGCGTCCCGGAGTCGAAGGCCTCCAGCTCGACCGTCGCCTTGTCGGTCTCGATTTCCGCGATAATGTCGCCCCGCTGGACCTGGTCGCCGACTTGCTTCAACCAGCGGACCAGCGTCCCCTCCGTCATGTCCGCGCCCATCTGCGGCATCGTCACTTCGATGGCCACGGCCTACTCCCGCATCATCGCTAGGACGGCGTCGACCACGTCCTCTTCCGATGGCAGTGCGGCGAATTCGAGGTTGCGATTGTAGGGCATGGGCACGTCCTTGCCGCAGACCCTTGCCACCGGCGCGTCGAGCCAGTCGAAGGCTCGTTCCATGATCTGGGCGCTCAGCTCGCCGGCGAAGCCCCCGAATCTCCAGTCGTCCTCGACGATGACCGCGCGGTTGGTTTTCTTCACCGACTTCACAACGCAGTCAATGTCGAGAGGCCGCAGCGTCCGGAGGTCGATCACCTCTGCACTGATCTCTTCTTGCTGCATGAGCATGTCGGCCGCCCGCAGCGCCTGGTGGACGCTACCCGAATACCCGACGATCGTCACATCCTCCCCTTCGCGGACGACGTTCGCCTGCCCGAACTCAATGATGAAGTCGGGGTCGTCGGGCACTTCGCCGCGGATCCCGTAAATCGCAGTGTGCTCGATGAAAATGACCGGATTGTCATCGCGGAAGGCCCGCTTGAGCAGGCCCTTGGCGTCGGCCGGGTTAGAGGGGCAGACCACTTTCAACCCCGGGAAGTGGGCGTAGAGGCCCTCGAGGCTGTGGCTGTGCGTCGCGCCCAGCTGGCTCCCGCCTCCGCTCGCCATGCGGATGACGATCGGTACGTTGATTTGCCCGTTCGACATGTAGAACAGCTTCGCCGCCTCGTTCACGATCTGGTCGAGCGCGAGGAAGCTGAAATTGATGGTCATCAGTTCGACCATAGGCCGGAGGCCGCCCATGGCTGCGCCGATCCCGGCGCCGACGATCCCCGATTCGGCGATTGGCGTGTCCCGCACTCGCTCCTCGCCGAACTCGTCGAGCAGCCCTTTGGTTACCGCGTACGAGCCACCGTAAAGGCCGATGTCCTCGCCCATCAGGAAAACGCGGTCGTCCCGGAGCATTTCCTCACGCAGCGCTTCTCGGAGGGCATCGCGCAGACGGAGTTCAACCACTGGCTGGCTCCTTCGTGACGTTGTCGAAGAGCGTTTCGATCGCGGGTTGGGGGCTTGCCTCAGCGAAGGCCACAGCCTCCTCAACGGTCCGCTCGACGCGCTCTGAGAGTTCCTTGATTCCCGCTTCGTCGAGTACGCCTCGTTCCGTCATCCGGTGTTTCAACGCCTCGATGGCATCGCGCTTGCGGTACTGCTCAACTTCGGCCTTGAGCCGGTACAGTTCCGGGTCGGCCATCGAATGGCCGCGGTAGCGATAGGTCATTGCTTCCACAAAGAAGGGGCCCTGGCCGCCCCGGCAATGATCGACGGCCTTCGTGGTCTCGCCGTATACCTCGACGACGTCCATGCCGTCGATTGTTACAGCGGGCATGCCGTACGCCTCGGCCAGCCTCGCGATGTCGGTCGAGAGCGATTGCTTGAACGGGACGCCCATCCCGTAGAGGTTGTTCTCGCAGAAGAAGACGACCGGGACGGCCCAGAGTGTGGCCAGGTTTAAGGCCTCGTGGAACTCGCCTTCACCGACGCTCCCGTCGCCAAAGATGCACATGATGACGATATTCTCGCCCTTCATCTTCGCGGCCAGGCCGAGGCCCACCGCGAGCGGCAAGTGAGCTGCTACGATTGCGTAGCCCCCGAGGAACCCTCTGGACACGTCGAAGAGGTGCATCGAGCCGCCTCGTCCGCCGCTCACGCCATCGACCCTTCCGAAGAGTTCGGCCATGATCCGGCCAGGGTCGACCCCGCGGGCCAGCGCGTGGCCGTGGTCGCGGTAGTGGGTGATGACCTTGTCCTGCTCCCCGAGCGTGTTGATCGCCCCCACCGCGCAGGCTTCCTGGCCGGTGTAAAGGTGAAGGAAGCCCCGGACCTTGCCCTGGGTGTAGAGCTGGCCCGTGCGCTCTTCGAAGCGCCGGATCAGCATCATCTGGTAGAGGAAGAGCCCGAGCTGTTCCTGCCCGGGCTCGGCCGGCCCTGAGGCGCTCGCGGACGTTTTCGGCTTCATTCGGCAGCCGCTCCCGGAGCGCGGGCGACCGCCGCTGCCTTACGGTGGGCGATGTGGATCGCCTCCCCGCTCACCGCCAATGCGGCCTCCTTCACGGCTTCCGCGAGTGTGGGGTGGGCGTGGACGGCGAAGCCGAGCTCGATAGTCGTGGCCTCCAGTAGCGCCACCATGGTCGCCTCGCCCAGCAGGTCGTTGATGTCGTGTCCGACCATGTGGATGCCCACTACCTGCCCCGTGGGTTCGTCGGCTACGACCTTGACGAAGCCTTCGGTCTCGCCCATCGCGATCGCCTTGCCGAGCGCCGTCAGCGGGAAGCGTCCCGTCTTGACTGCGTAGCCCGCGTCCTTTGCCTGTTGCTCCGTGTAGCCGATCGAGCCGACCTGGGGCTGACAGAAGGTCGCCCTCGGCATCTGCACGTAGTCGACTAGCGGGATTGGCCGGCCGGCGATGTGCTCGGCGGCGAGCGTCCCCTGGTGCGAAGCCACGTGCGCAAGCATGAGTTTGCCGGTTACGTCCCCGACGGCGTAGATGTTCGGCACGTTCGTTTGCATCGAATCGTCGATGGTGATGAACCCGCGCTGGGTCGCCACCCCGGCGACCTCGAGGTTCAGCCCCGCGGTGTGCGGGACGAAACCCACCGCCATGAGGACGAGGTCAGCCTCGATCTTCTCGGTCCCTGACTCGTTCGACAGCGTCAGAGAGGCGACCTTGCCCTTGCGCTCGACCGAATCCACCCGTGTCTTCACCAGGCATGTGATGCCGCGACCCTCGAACGACCGTTTGAGCGCCCGGCCGGCATCAGGGTCTTCGAGCGGGACGAGCGTTTCGAGCAACTCCACCACTGTGACCGCGGAACCGTAGCTGGCCCACAGGTGAGCGAATTCGACGCCAACCGGGCCGGCGCCGATGACCACAACCCGCCGCGCTGGCCGCCGCAGTTCGAGCCCTTCCCGGCTCGTGATCACGACCTTCCCGTCGACGGGAACACCGGGAAGGAGCCGCGTCGACGCTCCCGTGGCGATGATGATGTGGGTCGCCGTCGAGGTCTCGCCGCCGCAAACGACGTGCGTTGCATCCGCCAGCGAGGCTTCGCCCCGGATTACGGTGACGCCGTTGTCCTTCAGAAGCCCCTCTACTCCCCCAACGATTCGGTCGACCACCTCGCGGCTGCGGTCGACCGCCTTGCCAAGGTCAAAGGTGGCGGACTTGACGCCGCCGATGCCCCACGCGTCGGCCCGTCTCACGAGGTTGACGACGTCGGCGTTGCGGAGGAGGGCCTTGCTCGGGATACAACCCCAGTTGAGGCAGAGCCCGCCCACCCTGTCCTTTTCGAACAGCCCTACTCGCAGGCCCAGTTGCGCGGCCCGGATGGCTGCGACGTAACCGCCCGGACCCCCACCGATGATCGCGACGTCGTAGTTCGCCATAGCCTGTTCCTAGACTACCATAGGTTCGGCTGGGGTCACGTCCGAGCCCCGACGGTTGCTCACAGGCTCCCCACCACTGCCGTTGCAGGCCGCCTCAGGACGTACATCGCGTGCGTACGCAACAGCGGGATGAAGCTCAGGGGCCCATAGAGCCACGGTGCGTAGCGGCCCGCTGGTCGCGCGATGGGCGGGGCGAGCGTGATCGACCTCACGCGCAACGGGCACTTCGGGAACCAGCGGCGAAGGTCGTCGGGACCGATTGGATGCACACGGCGGTTGGCCGGATTCCGGCGGCGCATGTCGTACACCACTATGAGACCGCCCGGCCTGGTGATTCGAAACATCTCCCGGCCGATCCCGTGCGCGACGTCCTCATCCGGCACGCTGCTAAAGAGAGTAAACGCCATGCAGAGGTCGAAGGACTCATCCGCTTCCGGGATGTGCGCTGCGCTCCCGCAATGCACCCGGATCTCGGGCGAATGCGACCTGGAGTAGTCAGCCGCCGCGGGGTCGACATCGATCCCGGCAAGGTTCTCGGGGCGGGCCCCCCACTGGACCATCTGCCGGAGGTTGTACCCACCGCCGCATCCAGCCTCGAAGACATGGAGGCCTTCGAGCGTGTGGATCTCCTGCTTCCGAAACAGTTGCACGAGGAAGCGCTCACGCTCCTGCAGCATGAGGAGGTTGCCCATCTCCAGGATCGAGTGTCGCGACACGAAGCACGGTCTCCGAGGCCCACCGGTCTCGCCACTGTATCGACCGGGTGGATTGCGCGAAAGCGCCGCCCGCCGCTCGCGGGGTATGATCGCCCGGGGAGGACCGTCGTGGACATCGAACAGGAATTCGTGGAGTCTCATTCGGCCTCAACCCGCCTGTACGAACGCGCCTCTTCGGTATTGCCCAGTGGTGTCACCCACGACAGCCGCTTTCAGCGCCCGTTCCCGGTCTACGCCAGCCGTGCCGCGGGCTCCCGCAAGTGGGACGTAGATGGCCACGAGTACGTGGATTACGTCATGGGCCACGGCGCCCTTCTCCTCGGCCACAACTACCCCGCGGTCGCAGAAGCGGTGGCTGCTCAACTTGCGCTCGGCACACACTACGGGGCCAGTCACGAGCTGGAAGTCGAGTGGGCCGAGGAAGTGGTCCGCATGGTGCCATCGGCCGAGGCCGTGCGCTTCACCAGCTCCGGCACCGAGGCCACGCTCATGGCCCTGCGCCTCGCGAGAGCGTCCACCGGCCGCCCGGGCATCATCAAGTTCGAGCGCCACTTCCACGGCTGGCACGACTACGTAGCCGCCAGCTCGAAGTACGCCGGAGCGGTGCCTGCCGGGGTGCCCCCATCTACGATGGAGAGCGTCGCCGTCATTTCGCCGGACATGGAGTCGGTTGAGGCGACAGTTGAGCGGCGCGGAGACGTTGGGGCGATCATCGTCGAGGCCGCCGGCGCTTCGAGCGGCACGCTGCCGATCGCCAGAGGCCTCCTTGCCAGCCTCGAAGGTTTCTGTCGTGACCAGGGCATCGTCTTCATCATGGATGAAGTCGTGACCGGATTCCGCTGGGCGACCGGAGGTGTCCAGGAGATAGAAGGCGTCCGCCCGGACATCACGACCCTCGCCAAGATTCTCGCTGGCGGACTCCCCGGCGGCGCCGTCGCCGGCCGGCGGGACATCCTCGACCGGCTGGCTTTTCCTCCACCCGGTGAGAAGGCCGTGAAAGTCGGCCACCCCGGTACCTTCAACGCGAACCCACTCTCCGCGGCGGCAGGTGTGGCCTGTCTGCGCACGATCGCCGACGGTAGCCATCAGGCGGCTGCGCGGATTACGGCCGCGAAGCTGCGAGCTGGCATGAACGGTGAGCTCTGCCGCCTCGGGATCCCCGGCTTCGTCTATGGCCAATCGAGCGACTTCCGCATCGTCCTCGCTGGCACGAGCGTGCCCGAAGCGTGCGACTATGACCCGCACGACCTGCCCTTCGACCTTCTCGCCGCTGGCATGCCCCACGAGCGCGAGCGCTTGTTGAACCTCGCGTTGCTCAATCGGGGCGTCTACTTCTTCGGGACCGGCGGGCTGGTGAGCAGCGTCCATTCCGAGGCCGATGTGGCGCTCACCCTCGACGGCTGGTCCGGCGCCCTGGACGCCCTTCGCGCGCAGGGAGCTGTCTGACCCCTCTCCAAACGGGGCGAGCGTGTAGGATGGCAGCGGCCGGAGGGCGGCAGTTCCAGACGCTGAAGGAGGTCTCTGTGGCATCGCTGGATGGCAAAGTTGCGTTCGTGACCGGTGGGGGCTCGGGCATCGGACGCGGCACCTCGGTCCGGCTGGCGCGCGAAGGCTTGAACGTTTGCGTCGCCGATATCGACACGGCCGGCGCAGAAGAGACCGCCTCCATGATCCGGGAATTCGGGCGCGAGGCCCTCGTCGTGAAGGTGAACGTCGCTTCCCAACCGCAGGTCGAAGACGCCGCCGGGCGTTGCGTCGAACGGCTCGGCCGCCTCGATGTCTCGGTTGCCAACGCCGGCATCGCGCGAGGCGGCAGCGTCCTTGAGATGACCCTCAAGGACTGGCAGGATCAGGTCGACGTCAACCTTACCGGCGTCTTCCTGACCGTCCAGGCTTCAGCCCGCCAGATGGTCCGGCTCGGCAACGGCGGCAGGATCATCTGCATGTCGTCCCTCGCCGCCGAGAACACCGGCGCCAACACCTGGTCGTACTCTGCGACCAAGGCAGGCGTCCGCATGATGGTTCGCGGCTGGGCCCAGGAACTCGGGCCCCACGGGATAACGGTCAACGCGATCGGCCCCGGCGTTATCGACACGCCCCTTGCCCACGGTCTTGCCGGCGACGAAGGAGGCGCCATCCGCGCGGCCCTCGAACGTCGCACCCCTGTCGGGCGCTCTGGTCAACCTTCCGACATCGCCGGGCTCATCGCCTTTCTCGCCGGCCCGGACGGGGCCTTCATGACCGGGTCGTATCTGCTCATGGACGGCGGCCTCAGGGATTCGCGCGGTGGTGCCGGACCGGAACCGGCGGCTGAGGCCGAACGCATGCTCCACATGGCGACGTCGGTCAAACGCCGCGAGCGACTCCAGCCGCTCATCGACGAGCGGTAGACGCGATCCGGCCCCGCGGCGCCGTGCCGACGCCAACTTCTACGTCCACGCGGTTGACTGCGGGTCTGCTGCTTGCTGCGCTCGGGTTGCTACCCCTCCTCGCTGCCGGGAACGGCGTCCCGATCGATGCCTCGGACGCCTACGTCGCGGGCGCGGCTGCGCCACCGGTCCCCCTGCGGCTCTATTTGCCGCTGACCGCTCGCGATGGCTTCCCGCCTCGAAGCGTCACTCTTGTAGCGGTCGGGGATGTCAGCCTCGCTCGCGAGGTGGTCGACCGAATGGAAGCCGAGGGCGCCGCCTACCCGTTTGTGCTCGTCCGGGGCACGCTCGAAGCCGACATAACCTTCGCTAACCTCGAAGGCGCCCTCAGCGACCGCGGCACTCCCTGGCCCAAGGCATATAACTTTCGCACGCCACCGCGGCTCGCCAACGGCCTCAACTGGGCCGGGTTCAACGTGCTCACCCTCGCCAACAACCACAGCCTCGACTACGGAGCAGACGGTCTTGTCGACACGCTCCAGACGCTCGACGAACTGGGTATCAAGCACGTCGGCGCCGGGGTGGACTTCGCGTCGGCGCATGCCGCGGCCATCATCGACGTCGGCGGCGTCAGGGTCGCCTTCCTCGGCTACGTCGCGACCCCAGACGAGTCCAACGGCTTTTCTATTTACGATTGGGCTGCTGGCCTCGGCCTGGCCGGACTCTCGATCGGGACTCCAGAAGGCATCGCCGCCGACGTCGTCGCGGCTCGCCAGGTCGCGGATTTTGTCATCGTTGCGGTCCACGCCGGCACGGAGTACAGCGCATTCCCCGACGCCACCCAGGTCGCCCTCGCAGACGCAGCGCTTGCCGCCGGCGCGGATGCCTACATCGGCGCCCACCCCCACGTGCTGCAGCCGATCGAGCTGCGCGGTCATCAGCTCATCGCTTGGAGCCTGGGCAACTTTGTGTTCGATCTCGATCCGGTCGATCTCGCCAACCTCTCCGCGCCCCGCTTCTCTGTCATCCTGCGGATAACCCTGACACCTGGCGTGGGTGTGACTTCGGTGGAGGCGATCCCGGTCGTGCTCGACGAAAACGAGGACCGGCCGCGGCTTGGGGAGCCTTGAGACCGTCATCGCCGAGCGGTTACCTGCCATCGGCCTTAGAATCAGCGGACATCTTTCCCGGAGCCTGCCTTGAAGCACACTCGCCTGGGCCGCACCGGCCTCCAGGTCTCCCGCATCTGTCTCGGCACCATGACCTTTGGGTTGCAATGCGACGAGCCGACCTCCGTCCAAATCCTCGACCGCGCCGCCGAGGGAGGCATCACGTTCATCGACACGGCGGACGTTTATCCCCTGGGCGGGACCGGTGACACTGTGGGCCGCACCGAGGAGATCGTTGGCCGGTGGCTCTCTGGAAGGCGCGATCGCTTCATCCTCGCTACGAAGTGCTTCGGCCGGGTTGGGCCCGCCCGCTGGGAGCAGGGAAACTCCCGCAAGCACATCCTCGATGCCGTCGACGCCTCTCTGCGCAGGCTCCAGACCGACTACATCGACCTCTACCAGCTCCACGGGCCCGACGCGGAGACCCCCATCGACGAGACCTTGCGTGCCCTTGAAGACGTTGTCCGCGCCGGCAAAGTGCGTTACGTGGGCTGTTCGAACTTCCTCGCCTACCAGGTAGCCCGTGCAATCGGCCGAAGCGATGTGCTTGGCATCGCCAGCTTCGACTCGGTGCAGCCTCGTTACAACCTCCTTTTTCGCGAGATCGAACGTGAGCTGCTTCCACTCTGCGCCGAGGAGGGCATCGGCGTCATTCCATACAACCCCCTCGCCGGGGGCTTCCTCAGCGGGAAGCACAATCCCGATGCCGGACCCGAAGAGGGTTCGCGCTTCACCCTTGGCACCGCCGCCCAACGCTACCAGGACCGCTACTGGCACGAAGGCATGTTCGAAACCGTCGAAGCTATCCGGCCCATCGCGGCTGAAGCCGGGATGTCCATGGCCCAACTCGCGATCGCCTGGGTGCTCGCGAACCCGGTGATTACGGCGCCCATAATCGGCGCCAGCAGGCCGGACCAGCTCGACGCCACCCTCGCTGCCGCCGCGAGTCCACTCTCGCCCGACCTCAAGGCCCGCCTCGATGACCTCACCGCCGTCTACAGGCGCGGCGACTCCGCACGGTAGCTGCGGCCGGCGATGGTGCGCGAGCTGGAGGAGCTGCTGGGAATCGCCCGGCGGGCCGCAGCGCTCGCCGGCGACGTCATCATGCCTCTCTACGAATCGGCGTTTTCGGTCGAGTTGAAGGCCGACCGCACTCCCGTAACAAAGGCCGACCGGGACGCCGAAGAGGCGATGCGCGCGTTCCTGCAGCGAGAATGCCCCGGCCACGGCATCCTCGGCGAAGAATTCGGAGAGACCCCCGGCGCAGGCGAGTATCGCTGGGTCCTCGACCCCATCGACGGCACCAAGTCGTTCATCCACCACGTCCCGCTCTTCGGGACGCTAGTGGCGCTCGAACACCACGGTCAGCCCGTGGTCGGCGTCATCGCCTGCCACGCCGTCGGAGAGACGGCCTCAGGCGCGCTCGGTCTCGGCGCCTGGCTGAACGACCGGCCCGCGCGAGTCTCGAACATCGCGTCCCTCGCAGAAGCTACGCTCAGCATGACGAGCTTTCGCCGCGCCGAGACCATGCATCCGAAGGGTTACGCAGCGCTTGTACATGGCGCTGGCCTGGTCCGCGCGTGGGGTGACTGCTACGGGTATCTCATGGTCGCGACCGGCCGGGCGGACGTGATGCTGGATCCCGAGATGAACATCTGGGATGTCGCGGCGCTCCAGCCTGTGATCACCGAGGCTGGGGGCAAGCTGACAACCTGGGAAGGCGAGAGTGACCTCGGGGCGAGCGCCGTCGCCTCAAACGGTCTCCTGCACGAAGCAGTTCTGGCTGCCCTCAGCTCCGGCGGGTGACCGGAAAGGCAACGAGGGCCTGGCTTTCGCCACGGCCCTCTGATCGCCTGAAAATCGGAGTGCGGACTACGCCGCCTTCCCGATCTTGAACATCTTGGTGCCGCAGACGGGGCAGACCCCTTCGGTGGCTGGCTTGCCGTTCTTCATGGTGATCGCCTTGGCGTTCTTCATTTCCCGGCGTGTTCGACACTTCAGGCAATAGGCTTCCATCGTGTGGGTCCTCCTTCAAGCCCCGCGGGCGGAGCAAGAGCCAGGCGAAAATTGATCTAGCGCGTATGCCGTTGCGCAACCAACCCGGCTCCACAGGCATAATACCGCTGGACTTCGCTCTGTCAATACTGCATTCGTATCTGTAGACGACATAAAGTCTTAATCCGGCGAATCTAACACCTTCGACGCCCTCACCAGTCCCCCCGCCTCGACGCTCGCTACCCCCATGAATCGACCCCCGGCCGAGTAGATTCGAGCGCTGTCAGCAACGTCAGTGTGGCCGGCGGGCAGGAACGGCTGCCCCTGGGCGAACATCCGAGCATGGTCGTCGCTCACGATGCCAGCAGCGAGGTTCGAGACACCTTCGTCGGGTTCCAGGAGCACCTCCTCGATGCGCTGCGCTCTCGACAGATCCTCCAGGACTTCGAGCCTAATCGCTTCTGCGAGGCCGAAGCTGCCGCTCCTGGTCCGACGCAGCGCCGAGAGGTGGCCCCCACAACCCAGCACTTCGCCTATGTCGCGAGCGAGACTCCGCACGTACGTCCCGGGCCCGCAGTCGACTGCTATGCCGAGGCGCTCGCCACCGCGCCGGCGAAGGTCGAGGGAATAGACTCGGACCGGCCGCGGCGCCAGGTCGATCCGGCCTCCCTGCCGGGCCACCACGTACGCTCGCCGCCCACCGACCTTCACTGCGCTGTAGGCAGGCGGCCGCTGCAGTAGCTGTCCCGTGAACGTCGCTGCAACCGCCCGAAGAGTAGCGTCATCGAAGTCAGGAACCTCAGCTCCCCCGATCGGGACTCCTGCCGCGTCGTCGCTGTCGGTTGTGACCCCGAGGGTTATCTCGCCCTCGTACCGCTTGTCGTGGGCCGTCATGTATTCCGCCAGCCGCGTGGCCTTCCCGAGGCACAGGACGAGCAGCCCCGTGGCCATCGGGTCGAGCGTACCCGTGTGCCCGATCTTGCGTTGGCCGGTCAGACCCCGTGCTTTGGCGACGACATCGTGACTCGTCCAGCCGGCGGGCTTGTCGACAAGGATGATCCCGTGGAGACCGTTCGCGGGCGGTGCCATCGCGGCCCTCAGGCCCGGGGAACGCTGTCGGCGCTCACATCGTGGATGAGCGAAGCAAGCCGGGCTCCCCGTTCGATGGAAGGATCGAACCGGAACACCAGGTCTGGCACCTGACGCATCTTCAGGCGGTGCATCAATTCGCCGTGGAGGAAGCGCGCGGCGCGGGCAAGGCCTCGTAGGGCCGCTTCCCGATCCGCTTCTTCGCCCAGGTGTGACACGTACACGGTCGCGTGTCGCAGGTCTGGCGAAACCTGGACCTCCGTGATGGAGAGGATGCCCCGGCTGACGCCAGGATCCTTCACTTCGCGCTGCAGCAGTTCGCTCAACTCAGCCCGTAGTAGTTCGTTGACTCGACTGGTTCGCCGGCTCATGGCTATTTCCCGAACGGGCGTGGCTTCAGTTCGCGCGCTCTTCGTGGACGAATTCGAGGACGTCGCCCTCGTTGAACTTGTCGAAGCCGGAGAGAACGATCCCGCACTCGTACCCTGTCTGCACTTCTCTAACGTCGTCCTGGAAGCGCTTCAGACCTTCGCAGCGGGTCTTCACGACCTCCTGGCCCTTGCGCAGCACCCGCACCATCAACCCTCGGCGGAGCGTCCCGTCTACCACGAAGCTCCCGGCTATCTGGCCAAGCTTGCTCGACTTGAAGAGTTGCCGCACTTCGGCGTGGCCATCGATGACCGTGTTGAAGACCGGCTCGTACATCCCGGCGAGAGCCTTTTCGATGTCCTCCAGCAACTGGTAGATGATCGCGTACGTCCGAATGTCGACGCCTGTCGCGTCGGCCCGCTTCCGGGCCGAAGGGTCGGTCTTGGCGTTGAAGGCAAGCACGATCCCGTTCGAAGCTTCGGCCAGCATGACGTCTGAGTCGCTCACTGGCCCGGTCGCCGCGTGGATGATCTTTATCTTGACTTCGCTGGTGCTCAGCCGTTCAAGCGCCCCCTTGACAGCCTCCGCGCTCCCACGGACGTCGGCCTTGAGGATGATAATCAGCTCTTTGAGCTTTCCGGCGCTGATCTCGTTGAACAGGGTGTCCAGGTTGACATGGGCATGGTCCGTTTGTTCGGCCGCTTCGCGAGCGCGTTTCCGCTCATCGACGATGACGCGGGCGATCCGCTCATCAGCGACCACGCGCAACCGTTCGCCGGCCTCCGGGACCTCCGCGAGGCCCATGATGACGGCAGGCGTCGCCGGACCGGCTTCGCTGAGCCGCTGACCGCGGTAGTCAAACATCGCCTTGACCTTGCCGCTGATTTCGCCCGCAACTACCGCGTCGCCCTGGCGAAGGGTGCCGCGCTGGACCAGCACCGTCGCAATGGGCCCGCGCCCGGATTCGAGCTCTGCTTCGATCACGACCGCGGACGCCGGCCGCTCCGGGTTCGCCTTTAGCTCGGAGATCTCGGCCACGAGGTTGATGGCTTCGAGCAGGTCGTCGATTCCGGTGCCCTTCGTAGCCGACACTGGCACCGCGACGACGTCCCCTCCGAAGTCTTCAACCACGATGTTGTGTTCGGTCAGTTGCTGCTTGACGCGATCGGGGTTGGCGCCGGGGAGGTCGATCTTGTTGATGGCTACGATGATCGGCACGCCTGCAGCCAGGGCGTGGTTGATGGCCTCGATCGTCTGGGGCATGACCCCGTCGTCGGCCGCGACGACCAGCACGGCGATGTCAGTGACCTGCGCGCCGCGCGCTCGCATCGCCGTGAACGCCGCGTGGCCGGGCGTGTCGATGAACGTGATCAGCCGGCCCTCCCGCTCGACCTGGTAGGCCCCGATGTGCTGAGTAATGCCTCCGGCTTCGCCCGCCGCGACCTTGGTTTTGCGGATCGTGTCGAGCAGGCTGGTCTTCCCGTGGTCGACGTGGCCCAGAATCGTTACGACCGGCGGCCTGGGCTGCAACGAGGCCGGGTCGTCGGGAGACTCTTCCTCTTCGACTTCAGCTACAGGCGCGGCTGAGGGCTGGGCCGCCTCCTCATCGGGATCGAACCCGAGGTCGACCGCCACGATGGCGGCCGTCTCGTAGTCGATCGTCTGGTTTATCGCTGCCATGACGCCGTTGGTCATGAGGCGCTTGATGACTTCGACCGGCGTGACCTCGAGGAGGTCGCCCAGCTCTTTGACCGTGAGGGCGGCCGGGATGTTGACAGGTCGAGGCGTGGTGGTGGAGGGCTGGGCCGTCATAAACTTTCGCTTTCTTCTACCGGCAACGCCATGGCGTAGGCGCGCAGCGCCTCGACATCTTCCGGGGCCGGGGTGATCTTCAGTGCGTAGCTAATGCTACCGCCTTTGAGCGCTTTCTCCCAACAGGCTTGCAGTGGATGGAGGTAGGCGCCTCGTCCGTTGGCCTTGCCGGTGGCGTCGATTGCCACCCGTTTGTCAGTCGTGCGGATGATCCGCACGAGGTCGCGCTTGCCCTGCTCCTCGCGGCAACCGATGCACGTCCGCTCAGGCACATGACGCGGACGGCGTCCCCTGGCCGCGTTCATCAGAGGGTCCTCGTTAGTGGATCCGGCCCGAATAGTCGATCTCTTCTTCCATGTCCTCTTCGGCTTCGGCTTCGGCGAGCCGTGTCGCTCGCTTCGCCTTCTTCGCACCGGCCTTCTTGGTCGTGTCCTCGACTTCATCCGGGCGTTTGGGCAACACGTCTTCGGCGAAGCGAATGGCGGTCGGCCGGGACTCGGGCACTACCATGGTCGGGACTTCGTACTCCTCGCCCTCCTCCTCGATCTCCTCTTCGCCGTAGTCCTCCGATTCGCGCGTCTCGCGGTCCGGGACCTCCATCTGGGCAAGCGCCGCCGGGAAGAGGATGTCCTCTTCGTCCGTCGGGGCCACTACCTCGTCAACGCGCGCCACCGCTGCCGCTTGCGCGCCCACGGGCAGCGCCTGCAGTTCCGCGGCGGCCGCGACCTCTTCGGCCTCTTCGATGATGTCGATGTCAGGCGTCTCGCCCGGAGCGAACGGCTCGAAGCTCGATGGGGCCTCGTCGGCGCCGCCCTCGACCCGCTCGGCCGCTGATTGGCTGTGGATGTCGATCCGCCAGCCGGTCAGCTTTGCCGCGAGTCTAGCGTTTTGGCCTTCCTTGCCAATCGCCAGCGACAGCATCCGATCAGGGACAACGACCGTCGCGCGTCGCTCGTCGACGTCGACCGTGGTTTCTATCACCTGGGCCGGGCTCAGCGCGTTCGAAACGAAGTTCACCGGGTCGGGGTCCCACTTGATCACGTCGATCCGTTCGCCGCCGAGCTCGTTCACGATGTTCTGGATGCGCGACCCGCGAATGCCCACGCAGGCGCCGATTGGGTCGATGCTCGCCAGGCGCGCGTACACCGCGACTTTGCTTCGATGGCCGCCCTCGCGAGCGATCGACTTGATCTCCACAGCCCCGCTCACAACCTCAGGGACTTCCATTTCGAACAGGCGGCGGAGCAGGCTGCGGTGGCTCCGGCTGACGATCACCTGCGGGCCCTTGGCTGCCTTCTGGACCTCGAGGATGATCACCTTGACGCGCTGCCCCGAACGCAGGTGTTCGTTGCGCACCTGCTCGCTGAACGGCAACACGGCCTCCGTACCTTTGCCCAGTTCGATCACGGACTGCCGCGCCTCGACCCGCTGGACGGTCCCAACGACGATCTCGCCTTCCTTGCCCGCGTATTCCTCGAAGACTGCGTCGCGCTCCGCTTCTCGCAGCCGCTGCAACACCACCTGCTTCGCGGTCTGCGCCGCGATGCGGCCGGCGTTGTCTGGAGTCTTCTTCTCGAAGTCCAGCACATCGCCGGGCTGAGCGTCGCGCTTGTACCGCTGCGCTTCCTTCACCGAGATCTCGAGATTCGGCTCCTCGACCTCGTCGACGACGGCGCGCTGCTCGTAGGTATGGATGTCCCCGGTCTCCGGGTCGATCTTGACGTAGATGTTGGGGGCGTTCTCGCCCTCGCGCCGGAACGCCGAGGCAAGCGCAGCCTCAACGGCCTCGAGAACAACCTCCTTCGGGAGGTTCTTCTCGGCCGCCAGCTGGCCAATCGCGAGTACGAATTCCTTCTTCATAGTGCCAACAAAAAAGTGGGCTCCAAGCCCACTCCTGCGAGGAATGCCTGCCCGAGAGTATAGCACGCGGGTGCAATCCAGCCATCGGCTGCACTGGCTCCCAGAGACCCTGGGGTCGCTACCGTCCGAGCAGTTCCTGGGTCCTGGTCAGCGCCCCGCTCAGGGGCACGATTTCGGTCTCCCCGGACCGGCGGGCGCGGAACTCGACTCCGCCCCGTTCCAGCGACCGGGGGCTGACGGTGATCCGCAACGGCATGCCCAGCAGGTCGGCGTCCTTGAACTTGATTCCGGCTGAATCCGGCCGGTCGTCAACAAGGACGGCCAGGCCGGCGCCCTGGAGCGCCTCCTCAAGCGAGATGAGCGCTCCCTTGACCGCCTCCTGCTCTTCGTTAAGCGCGACGATGTGCACGTCGTAGGGTGCGACCTCGGCTGGCCAGATGATGCCGTTGGCGTCGTGGTTCTCTTCGATGACCGCTGCGAGCATGCGCTCGACGCCAATTCCGTAGCAGCCCATGACCGCGTGGTGGCGTTCTCCGGCGTCGTCGAGGTAGTGCACGCCCAGCGCCTCGGAGTACATCGTCCCGAGTTTGAAGACGTGGCCCATTTCGATGCCGCGCCGCGTTTCGAGCGGTGTGCCACAGACGATGCAGGCGTCGCCCGCGCGAGCCAGGGCGATCTCAGCCACGAGACTGGCCGTCCAATCTCGCCCGTGGTTGACGTTGCGGTAGTGGAAGTCCGGCTCGTTCGCCCCCGCCACAAGGTTGGTGGCCTCGACGGCGCTGCGGTCGGCCACGATCGGGATGCCGGCCAGGCCTACGGGCGAAGCAGAACCCGCCACCAGCCCCGCCGACCGCACCATAGCCTCGTCCATCGGGACGACGTCGTGGGCCTTCAGTGCGTTCTTGAGTTTTATCTCGTTGACGTCGAGGTCCCCGCGGATGGCCACAAACACCGGCTTGCCATCGACGCGGTAGAAGACCGCCTTGCAGGTTTCGCGGGGTTCGATTCCCAGGAACTGCACGAGGTCGGCGATCGTCCTTCGCCCCGGCGTGGAAACCTTCTCCATGGGCCGGTGTTCGCCCGGAATCGCGGGCGTGGGCCGAAACTCCGCCTTCTCGGCGTTCGCCGCGTAGCCGCAACCCGGACAGAAGAAGATGTCATCCTCGCCGTCGTCCGTCAGGTAGACGAACTCCTGGCTCTCTTTGCCGCCGATGGCCCCGGAGTCCGCCGCAACCGCGTGCACCGGCAAGCCCACACGTCGGAATATGCGTTCGTAGGCATCGAACGCCAGCTGGTACGAGACATCGAGCGCCTCCCAGCCTGCGTCGAAGCTGTAGGCGTCCTTCATGGTGAATTCCCGCAGCCGCACGAGCCCGCCCCGGGGCCTCGGTTCGTCGCGAAACTTCGTCTGGATCTGGTAGAGCGTCACCGGCAGGTCGCGATAGCTCTGGATGCTGCGCGAAGCCAGGAGGCTCATGACCTCCTCGTGCGTTGGCCCAAGGACGAATCCCCGCTCCTTGCGGTCGGCGAGACGGAACATCGTCGCGCCCATGGATTGGTCGCGCCCGGTCTGTTCCCAAATCTCGATGGGTTGGAGCGCCGGGAGGTGGACCTCCTGGGCGCCGCTGCGGTCCATCTCTTCGCGGATGATGGCCTCGATCCGCCGGATTGCCCGCCAGCCTACTGGCGAAAAGCTGTAGAGTCCCGCAGCCAGGGGTGCGATCAGGCCCGCCCGCAGCATCAGCTGGTGGCTCGCGAGCTCAGCCTCGGCGGGCGGCTCGCGCAGGGTCTTGAGAAGCAGTCGACTCATCCGCATCTGGTGCGTCCCATGGCCTGGTGTCGATGGCACGTTGCCGTTGGAGCGAGCTTCCGGTCAAGGGCGGCGCGGCCGGTCCAGGTCCTGGGAATCGATAAGAAGAGTAACTGGCCCGTCGTTCACCAGGTCGATTTCCATGTGCTCGCCGAAGGCTCCGCGGGCGCATGGAACGCCTTCGCGCTCGATCGCCTCGCAGAACGCTTCGTAGATCGGGAGCGCGATGTCCGCCGGCGCGGCTGCCTCAAACGAGGGCCTGCGGCCGCGTCGCAAATCGCCGTAAAGGGTGAACTGGCTCACGCACAGCACGGCGCCGGCAACGTCCCGAAGCCCGAGGTTCATTCGCCCGCCCGCATCTTCGAACAGGCGCAGGGCGGCGACTTTCGCGGCGAGTCGTTCGGCAACTGCCCTGGTGTCGCCGCTACCTACCCCCACCAGGACAAGAAACCCCGGCCCGATCCGGGAAACCTCCGCTCCCCCCACCATGCACCGCGCCCGGGACACACGCTGAATCACCGCTCGCAAACAATGTCCTTCACGAACAGGTGGTAAGGCGCGACAGCCCGGACGAGCCTGAGCATCCTCGCCCGGGCCTCCGGGCTGAGCACGTACGCCGGAAAGGCGTTCCCGTGCTCGATCCGGTTGTGAAACTGTTCGCCCAGCCCGACCATCATTATGGCGTCCGCGAACATGTTCGCGACTGCCGGCTCGACGTTCCGTTCGAACTGATGTGCGAGGAAGCGCATCCAGAGAACGCCCGTCTGGTTTCGGGAGTCCCGTGCAGCAGGGTCGCCGGAAAAGGCGTGCCGGAACAGCAGCCGGATAAATGCGTCGTCCCTGGCACTCCCCAGCGCAACCAGGTCGACGAGGGCCTCGAGGGTAGCGTCCGAGATGCCCTCGGGAGGCAGGGTTGCCTCTTCGGTCCACGAACGCGGCCATTCCCACGCCGCATGGAGGAGATCCCGCTTCGAACCGAAGTGATGGTAGACCGCGGCGTCGCTGATCCGGCATTTCGCTGCGATCTCGCGCACAGTCGTTCCTTCGAACCCCTGCCGGCCGAAAAGCTCGATTGCTGCATCGAGGATCCGCGCCCACGTGGAGTCGGTCGCTCGTGGCCGCCCCGTCGCCCCAAAGCGCTGGGCCAGCAGCGACGCCGGCCTTTCGGGCCGTTCGTGTGCGCAGGGATCGACCTCGCAGGCCGCGAGCGCTGCTCCCCCGCTGGCCTTCCACAACGCAAGCGCGATGAAGTTGCGGCGCCGTGAGCGCGCCTGCGTCGTCTCGAGGCGTTCCGTCAGGCCTGACCCGTAGCGCAGCGCCGCGTCCACCAGCACGCCCGCCAACACCCGGCTGATGGCGTCGACGGCTTCCCGCGTCTCTGAACCGCAGACAGGCGCCAGCACCTGGGCGATGGTCGCCTCGTACGTCTGCATCGCCTGGAGGCTGAACGAGATGGCCTGCGGGTCCCCTTCGAGGCACTCCACGAAGGCCATGCACATCAGTTGGGACTGCTCGTTCCACTGGTCGAACATCGAAAGCAGCGTCTCTACCGCCTCGCGTACCTGCGACCCTCCGGCGGCAGGCGGGCGAGCGAGGTGGGCATACTCCGGCTCGACGAGCAGTGCCGACTGGAGCTCGCGCTTCGACGCGAAGTGGTAGTAGATAGCCGGGTCCGTCAGTCCGCAGGCCCCCGCGATCGCCCGCATCGTGGTGCCCTCGTATCCCGCGCGTGAAAACATCTCTCGGGCCACGCCGATTATCCGTTGGCGCGTCGCACCCCGGCCTCGGTCGACTCGGTGCACGGCGGCCACTTGAACCACGTCCCGCAGTCTAACGACGGCGGAGGGCAGGCGGGTGGTATTTCTTGGCCGGTGCTAACTTCTTAACGCTTCGGGTTTAGGAGGCGGCTGCCGACTCTGTGCTGGGAGTGGCGGCTGGCTTCACTTCGGCCGGCTTCTCGGCTGGCTCGCTCTTCTCCACACCGTCCTTCGAGTCGCTCACCGGCGTGCTCTTGCTGCGGTTATCGGTGGCGTAGAAGCCGCTGCCCTTGAAGACAACTCGCGGTGCGTGGAGGACCCGCTTCGCCGTCCCTTTCCGGCACTGCTGGCAGGGGTGCAAAGTCGCGGCCTCGAAGCCCTCTCGCAGCTCGTACCTGGTCTTGCACTTCGAGCAGTGGTATTCGTAAGTCGGCATCAGGATCCTCGGGCGACCGTCAGGAGGTGCGGTTCTATTCATCTTCCGAACACTGGCACTCAGGTGTCAAGAGTGCTAACCGGGGCACCTGGTGCGGACGCCCGTAGAATGGATCGTGGAGAGGTGGCCGAGTGGCTTAAGGCGCGCGTCCTGAAAACGTGTGAGCGAAAGCTCCGGGGGTTCGAATCCCTCCCTCTCCGCCACCCTGCTCAACATCCCGTCGCTCTACCGGCTACCTCCTGGGGGCTGTAGGCTCACCGCTGCAACCCCTCCCCGGAGCAGTGACTTGAAGATCCACGAATACCAGGCGAAAGAGCTGTTCGCCCGCTATGGCGTCGCCGTGCCGAAGGGGCGGGTCGCCTCTACGCCAGCCGAAGCGCGAGCGGTGGCAACCCAGCTCGGCGGGCCGGTCGTCGTCAAGGCGCAGATCCACGCCGGTGCGCGGGGTAAGGGCCGCCTGGTCGGCCAGTCCGAAACGGCCGCGATGTACCAACGGCTGACCGCCGATCCCTCCGGCTTCTCCGGGCAGGTGCGCGGCGAAAGGGTGGGCGGCGTCAGGCTCGCCTCCAACCCGGAAGAGGCGGAGCGCGAAGCTGCAAACATCCTGGGGAAGCACCTGGTCTCCGTGCAGACCGGGCCCGAAGGCAAGCTCGTCAAGCACGTCCTCGTAGAGGAGCAGTCGGCGGTCGCGAAGGAGTACTACCTCGCCATCATCATCGATGGCGCCCAGGGCTGCCCCCTGATCATGGCGTCGACCGAAGGCGGCCAGGAGATTGAAGTCGTTGCCCACAGCAATCCCGGGGCCATCGCGCGCGTGCCGGTAAACCCTATGGCAGGTTTCGAACCGTACGTCGGCCGCACGCTCGCCGCCCGGCTCGGTTTCAAGGGCGACCAGGCCGACCAGTTCGCCAAACTCGCGGAAGGCCTCTACAAGGCCGCCGTCGCAAGCGACGCCAGCCTGGTCGAAGTCAACCCCCTCGTAGTCACTGGCGACGGCCGGGTCCTCGCCCTCGATGCCAAGTGCACCATCGATGACAACGCGCTCTTCCGCCACAAGGACCTGGAGGCGCTGCGCGACAAAGATGAAGAGGATCCCCTCGAGGTGCTCGCGCAGGAGCTCGGCGTCTCGAACTTCATCAAGCTCGAAGGCAACATCGGCTGCGTGGTCAACGGGGCAGGCCTCGCGATGGCGACGATGGACACGATCAAACTGGCGGGCGGCGAACCCGCGAATTTCCTCGACATCGGCACCGTCAACGACCCCCAACGGGTGGTGAGCGCGCTCAAAGTCATCCTCGAAGACCCATCCGTCAAGGCCATCCTCGTCAACATCTTCGGCGGCATGGCCCGGGTCGACATCATCGCCCAGGGCGTCATCGAGGCTCACCGGCAGATGAAGATCACTGTGCCTGTCGTGGTGCGCCTCGTCGGCACCAACCTTGCCGAGGGCGAGAAGCTCATCGCCGAGTCCGGCGTACCAGTCATCCGGGCCGTCGGCCTAGCCGAGGCTGCGCGGAAGGCCGTCGAAGCAGCCGGCGCCGCCGCCTGAGCGTCGTGGCTTTTCCGAACTCGGCGATCGTCCGTCCTGCCACTGCGCGGGACCTGGATCGGCTCCTCGCCCTGGTCCAGCTCCAGAGCGCGACCCAGCGCGTCGAGGCTCACCGCTTCTACGCTGATTTCGGGTTCGCCCCGTCGTCGGTCGGGTTCCGCCTCTATCTCGACTGAGGCCGGCGGGCTTCAGGCCGTGGGGAGGTACCTTCTGAACCAGTCGAGCGTGATCTGCCAGGCGTCCTTGGCCGCCGCCTCGTTGTAGCGCGGGCCGGTGTCGTTGAAGAACGCGTGGTTCGCCCCGGCATAGACCTTGACCTGGACCGTCTTCCCCGACTCCGCCAGCTTCTGGCGGACGGGCTCACTCGATGCTGTCACCCGTGTGTCGTCGCCGCCGTAGATTGCGAGGATCGCCGCCTTCGTCTTCGCGAGGTCGTCCAGCTTTCGGACCGTGCCGTAATACGGCACCGCCGCCTTGATGTCGGGACTCGCGATCGCGAGTTCGAAGGTATAGCCGCCTCCGAAGCAAAAGCCGGTCACCCCCAGGCTGCCCGGCACCACGAACGCCTGCGCCTTGAGGTAGTTCACCGCTGCGACGAGGTCGGCCACGAGATCGTCGGGGTTCGCCCGGCCGAGCAGGCCGCTGTTCTCATTGTCGTCGCTCTTCGTGCCCCCGCTTCGCGACAGGAGATCGACCGCGAGAGCGGCGAATCCTTCCTTTGCGTAGCGCCGGGCGATGTCACGAATGTGATCGTTGAGACCGCGATTTTCGTGCACGACGACCACGGCCGCGAACTTCGCGCCGGGTTTCGATGGCAGCGCCTGGTAGGCGATGATGTCGCTCGCGGGCCCTTTGAACCGGACTTCCTTCGCGTCGACCCCCGCCGTGGCTGCCACCGCCGTCTGCGAAGGCGCCGAGGTCGCCGTGGCTGCGGCCGAGGCATCCGCCGCGGCTCGCTTCGTTGGCGATACGGCCGTCGCAGAGCCCTTGTCGTCGTCTCCTCCACACCCCAGCGCCAGGAGGACTGACGCCGTCGCGGGGATACTGCCGGTGATGATGAGCGTCCGGCGCAGCAGGTCGCGCCGGGACAGCCGATGAGCCTGGTAATCCTCGGCGAATTCTTCGATCAGGTAGCTCTGGTGGGCGTTCATGGCAGTCTCCAGTGGGGTTCAAAACGCAATACGCCCGCTTCGAGCTCGCGGATTGCCTTGCCGGGCAGCCGCTATTCGTTCTTTTGTTTGTTGAGAGCCTTCGCCAGGGCCCGTCCCTTGTCCGGCGTAGGGTCGGCCACCACCCCGTAGATCTCGCGACCCTCGTGGCCTTCGGGGAGATACTCCGTGATCGGCAGGCCTTCTTCGTTCACGAAGAGCAGGCAGTGGCAGTACTTGAACACCTGCATCTCGTCGCAGGCGCAGATCCAGTCGCGACGCTTCACCTCTTCTTCGCGCGGGAGGTAGAGCCCGTCGGGCCATTTCCCCTCGGCATCCTTCTCCGGGTAGAAGTTGCACGGGCAGAGGGGACGCCCAAAGCGGTCAATGTGGGAGGCAAGCCCCAACACCACACCCTCCGTGATGAAGCGGTCGGGATGCAGATGCGTTCCAGACTTTTCCGCGAACTTCTCCGCGTAGTTCCACATCTTCTTGACCGACTCCGGCCTGGGCTCGTCCACGGGCGCACTCCACGATGGCGTTGGCAAGGTAGCGTAGGGCTTCCCCGCCGCAGTGTCCTGCCCGCGCGGCCCGAGGGCTACGATGGAGCGATGGACCGCGGCCTCAAGCGGGCGATGCACCTCAACACCATCCACGCGCTGCAGACCGTGGCGGATGCTCTATCCGAAAGCTGCGTCGAGCGCGCCGGGCCCTGGCTGCTCTACGACAGTGGAGTCGGAACGCAGGAGTTCAACCTGGCGCTGAGGTTAGCGCCAGTTCGCCGCCCGGCGACCGCTCTTGCCGCTGCTGAGGCCTGGTTCGACCGCCGAGGAGCGCCGTTCGTCCTCTCACTGCGCGACCCCGACGACGACGCGCTGCTCGCCGCCGCCCGCGAGCGCGGCTATCGCGAGCTTCGGAGCCAGCCGGCCATGCTGCTCTCCCCGCTTCCGCTGGACTGCGGGCGAGGGCCAGGACTCGAGGTCCAGACCGTGACCGACAGCGCCGGCGTCTCGGCCTATGCTTCCGTGGAAGCGGAGGAACCCGCCCGCCATGCAGCCCACCGCGCGGCAGACGAGGCGCTCGCCGCCGCGGTGCTATCAACCCCGGGGATACGCCTGTTCGTGGGCCTGGTCGACGATGCGCCCGTGGCTCGATCGATGGCTGTCGTGAGCGCCGAGATGGTGGGGGTGACCAACGTCTACGTCGCTCCGTCGGCAAGGCGGCGCGGCCTCGGAACGGCGATGACGACCGCCGCGATCTCCGCCGGGGTCGAACTCGGGGCAACGGCCGCCTGCCTGGAAGCATCCCGAATGGGCGAGCCGGTCTACCAGCGTATGGGCTTCCGGGAGGTCTTTCGCTACGTCCGCATGGCGCGTTAGATCGTCAGCCCCCCGAGGCCCTGCACGCCGCGCACGTATTCGATTTCGCCGACGTGGCGGTAGCCGTGGCTCAGACAAACGCCGTACAGACCGTTCCAGAGCGACATTTCGCCGAGCGGCTTGATCGTCACCTTGCGTTCCTCGAACTCCTCGGGCGACATGCCGGCGAGGTAAGCGTCAGTCGCGACCCAGACTTGGGCCTGGTACTGCTGCCAGCCCGGCACGTCTGAGATTCGGACAGCGTTGGCTTCCTCGGTCGTCATGCCGGTGCCCTGGTTCGTCCGGGGCAGCCCAAAGCGCGTGTCGTACCCGCCCTCGAGCCAGACCGTGGGCTTCCGCTGCGTCACGAAATTGACGATGTTGTCCTCCGTCCGGACGTAGTGCCAGAGGCTGAAGAAGGCGCTCACGCCGCCCTCGCTCGGACGGAAGTTGAATTGCGCGGCCGTCATCCCGTTGACGGCGTCGTCGAGCAGGCTGTGCATCGACTTGAGGCTCGTTCGAAGGATCTCGTGGGGCGTCACGTTGGCTCCTGCTTCTGAGGGTCAACGATCATGAGCCGCGAACGGCACCGCCGTCTACCGAAGGTCAGGCCGCGTGGAGGGGCTCCTCGAGTGAATAACCGGCGCCCCAGCGGTTGACGATGTAGCGCGGCTGGCTCGGGTCGTCCTCGAGCTTCTGCCGCAGGTAGCGGACGTAGAGACGCAGGTAGTGGGACTCGCCGGCGCACTGCGCGCCCCACACTCGCGAAATGAGTGCCTTCGAAGGGATCACCTGCCCGCGGTGCTCGGCGAGCGTTACCAGCAGCCTGAACTCGATCGGCGAAAGCGAGACCACCTCGCCACGCTTTCTTACCGTCTTGCCCGGCACGTCGACTTCGATTTCGCCCACGCGCAGCACGTCTCCCAGGGAGTCGGTAACTCGTGGAGTCGACCCGATGCGGCGAAAGAGCGCGCGAAGTCGAATGTCTATTTCGTCCGTCTGGCAGCCGGGGCGGCAGTAGTCGTCGGCGCCCGATTCGAGACAGCGCAGCATCTCGGAATAGGTGCCGGTCGAACCCACCACAAGCACCGGCGCCTCGCTCACTTTGCGGATATTGGAGACGATCTCGCCCGGTGAGTCAGCGCTTCGCCCGAGATCGACGACGATCGCCCCGGGGGAGTGTTCGCGTATGGCCTCGACCGCCCGCCGCGGGTCGCCACAGCCGCTCATACGGTAGCCAAAGGCGTCGAGCCTGCGTGCGCGGTCGTAGGGCAGCTCCAGCCCATGGGCAATGATGAGCACGCGAAGGCCGACCAGTGGCGGCAGTCCATCCGTCGCGACCATTCCCATGCGAAGCGCCTCCCAGCAAGCGGGGAGGGCCGATTTCCGCGCCGCCGGCAGCGCTCGATACGACGAGCCTGCCTGCGATCCCCGCAGATGAAGAATCGGCAGGCGGTCGCGAGGCGCGGTTCGCGCGGGGTTCCGTAACCCGAGTTGTCACCAAGCAGACACTGCGCCGGCCCGCTCAGTCGAACGCCACTCGGAGAGTGCCTCTTGGGTGGGAGGAAGTGTACGGAGGCAGTTCGGGGAGTGGTGGGCGATGAGGGGCTCGAACCCCCGACCCCTTCGGTGTAAGCGAAGTGCTCTAACCAACTGAGCTAATCGCCCCGCTCGAACAGTCTACAACTGCCGCAGGTCACGACGAACGCTCAGCTAACCCCCTTCGCGAGGGCTCCGAGGGCGGCGCAGGCCGACTCTACTTCGATCCCCGCGACCCGCTGCTCGGCGAGCCAGCCCCGGAACCCTGTTTCGTTCCACTCGCCGAAGCGCCTGAGCTCCCCCAACCGGGGGAAGCTCTGGGCCCCGAGGCGGAGGTCCATTAACCGGCGGTTTCGGTCAACCACCTCACGGGCAGCTCCCGAAGCTAGAGCCGTCTCGAGCTTCGCGTTCCGCCGGTCGAGCGTGGCGACGGCCAGCCTCGGCTTGTCCAGGTATGCGTCGAGCGGCGCCGCCGCCAGGAGCCGCGCGGCGGTGATGGCTCCCACCCCGGGGATGCCCGTGAGGTCGTCGCTGGGATCGCCGCTGGCCACCCGGTAGTCGAGGTAGCGTTCGCGAGGAAAAGCGACGGCCCGGCCATCCGAGTCAGTCGGGGCCGTCGCCGCAGTAAAGTTGGAGGGGTCGATCACGATTCGCTTCACCGGCGAATACACCGACACCCGCTCGTCCACGAGCTGGAGGAAGTCGCGATCCGTCGATGCGATGCGGACCGCGGGTGCATCCGACTGCGTCACGAGCGCCGCCACCAGGTCGTCGGCCTCGGTGTTCACCCCCCGGAGGATCTCCATCGGCAGGCAGGCCGCCGCTTCGATGAACTGTCTGATCCCTTCGAGCACGAAGGCCTCGTTCTCGGCGAACGAAGGGTTGCTTTCGCGACCCAGTTGGTAGCCCGGGAAGATCGTCCTTCGGCGCAAAGGCCGGCCCTCGTCGAAGGCGATCGCCATACGCGTCACCGATCGCGCCCACAGCGGGCGGGTCCCCGCTGGCCCATCCGACGGAGGTTCCCCGGCCCGCACCACGAGTCCGATCACGCTCTGCGTCAGGCCGAGCAGCGTCGCCCGAATCTTCTGGCCCGGCGTCTCGGCGCCCATCGGTTTGCGCAGGGCGTGAAAGCCCGCCCAGGCGAGGTTGTTACCGTCGGCGATGAGAAACACGTGCAGTTCCATTGTAGCCCGCTGAAGACAGCATCCTGCCGGCGCATGGAGCCATGAACGACTTGAGCCCTGGAATCGCTCTTGCTACGAGACGGCCACGGCCTGGGCCGCCTTCGGGCTGCATGCCCCACTGCCCAGGAGGATGTCCACAATGCGCTTCCCCGTCTGTCCGTCCCCGTAGAGTGAACGGCACTTCGCCATCTGACCGTACGCGACCGGATCGCTAAGAAGGCGCGAGGCTGCTTCGACGATCGCGCCACGATGCGGGCCCACCAGCAGCGCCGCGCCAGCCTCGACCCCTTCCGGACGTTCCGTTTCGTCCCGCAGGACGAGCACCGGTCTGCCGAGAGCCGGCGGTCGGCGGTACGTTCGGGCACAGAG
Source organism: Tepidiformaceae bacterium (assembly GCA_041488155.1). GTDB lineage: Bacteria > Chloroflexota > Dehalococcoidia > Tepidiformales > Tepidiformaceae > JBGPOS01. Next base: position 22,604 of record JBGPOS010000007.1, on the reverse strand, counting down.
ACTCCCTCTCAGCAAGTTCGAAAACGCTTGCGATGGTGTCGGTTTAGTGGAGGCGGACGGCGGTGGGCGTCGCGATAAGGTCAATCTCCGTTGTGGCGCGGGTCCGAATTGCGGCGCGGCCCTCGGCCGGTCCGACCCCCGCGAGTTCGAGTATCTGTGCCAAACGCCGAAGGTGAGCCTCACCCCTGGCGAGGGTCACGCAGTCGCTGACACCACCCGGCGGTCCTGCAGAAGTCCCGTACACTGGGCGACCGTCGGCTCGGTCCTCCGAAAAACGCGGCAAGAAGTTCTGAGGGCGAAGCGGGAGGAGTTCTGGCGAATCTCCTCGCCAGGTCACGCCTCGTTCGTTGGCGAGGTAGCGCATCCGCCCCACGTCTTCCCCGGAACTCTCGGCATCGGCGCCCACGGCCACCATCGGAGTCCGGGAGGTCTTCACCCAGCCGGCTTTCTTCTGGAGCATCCGCCGGAAGGCGACGATCGCCGACACCAGCCAGATGTAGCTTCCAAACAGGAAGACGTGCGCCCAGGCCAGCGCACCGAGGCGAGAATGCTCGCCTTCGCGCCAGAGGGCGTAGGCGAAGATCGGCGCCCCTCCGAGTCCAAGCACGTACCACTCGATCCACGCGGACGGCGTGTCTGGAAGTGTCAGGAAGGATCAGGGCGCGAACGAAAGCGTTGCCGAGGCCACCATCACCAGGATGCCAGCCAGCGAAACCAGGCCGAGAGGAAGCACAAGCGCGGCGGCGAGGAGGTAGTTCAGCACGTCGGCCTTGCGAAAGGCCGGCATGTCGTGGACGAGAATCGCGGGCACGTGGCGCCAGCACGAAAGGTGCCCCTGGAACCAACGTGAGCGCTGCCGCACCAACGGTCGGAGCGAGCTCACGGCCTGCTGGTAAACCTTCGCTTCGTGTGCGTAGTGGTTCGGCCAGCCTTTGAGCATCAGCCGCAGGCCCAGGTCGAGGTCCTCTGTGAGGCAGTCCGTCCAGGGTTGCCCGCCCAGCGATGTCGGCGCCGACAGCCGGACGAACTGGCCGTTGCCTCCGAGGCTGCCGCTGCCAATCGATTCACGGGCCCGCGAAAAGATCCAGTTGAACGTCACGAACTCGTACTGCTGCCAGCGCGTTATGAGGTTCTCCTTCGCGTTGAGCATGCGCACCGCGGTCTGTACGGCGGCGGTCTGCGACGCGCCGAAGTAGGCCGCGATTCGCTGGAGCAGGTCCGGCTCTACCTGCCCGTCGGCGTCCATCACGGCCATGACGATGTTGTCTTCCCCGTACATCTCGGGGAGCTCGGAAGTTACGATCGCTTCGTAGGCGTAGTTGAGCGCCGCCCCCTTGCCCAGCCGGGCAAAGGGCGGCCTGCGAGTCACCAGCCTCACCTTCGGGCCCTTGAAGGCCCTCACGGCCGCTGCTGTGGCGTCATCCGACCCATCGTCGATGACCATGACCAGGTAGTTCTCTCCGGCCAGCGAAAGTAGATGGCGGACGGTGTTGGCGATGACCAACTCTTCGTTGAGCGCCGGCACGACCAGCACGAAGAAGAGCCTGCCTTGTCGCTCCTCGCTCTTCGGAGGCTTCGCTGTCAGGGCCGCCATCCACAGCACGTACACCGAAGAAACGATGTACAACGAGATGGCTGTCAGCAGCGCCGGTTGAAGGCTAACCACGCCCAAGCTTTCGCCAGATCGCCAGGCCCGCGCCAAACGCGAGACAGCCCGCGAGCAGCAGCACGTAGCCACCGAACACCATGCTCACTCCGCCCGTTGAACGGGAGCCCCCCGGGACCAATCGTGAGGAACTCTGCCGATATCATGTTCGCCCCTTGAGGTGTGCGATTACTTGTGCTTGCGGATCTTCCGCCACGAGCCCCCGCCCGATTCACCGGGCAGCCCGAGTTTTCGGAGCAGCTCAGCCGCGATGGCGTCGAATTCGGCTTCTACTCGCCGCATCTCCGCCTGCTGGTCCTTCGCCGAAGCAAGGGACTTGGCCGCGGCTTCGTAGACTTCGGCCGCCTGCCGCCGCGCCTCTTCGAGGATCTGTTCCGACTGCTGTTTTACGTCGGCCAGGATTCGATCGGCCTCTGCCTTGGCGCCAGTCACCAGCTCGTCCGAATAGCGTTGAGCCCGCTGTAGAGCGAGCTGGCCCTCCATCCCGGATTGCGAAGCGAGTTTCTCCGACTCCCTGCGCGCGTTGCTGAGGAGCTCGTTTGCCCGGCGTTCGATCTGGGCTTCCTGGTCGCGGATGCGGGCCAGGGCTGAGAGCTGGAGCTCGGTGGAGGTCTCATAGGCCTCCTGGATGATCTCCCGCGCGCGAAGGTACGCTCGCTCCGTCAACGGACGTCCGTCGGCCCATTGCAGCAAGCGTCGAAGCTCGCCGTCGATCTGCTCTCGGGACTTCGCTGCGGGGTCGTCCGCCCGTGTGAGCCGTACCGCCTCGTGGACAGCTGATTCGCGTTCAGGCGTCGGAGACCACTCGCTCTGCCCTTCCATACGCACCTCTCTTCGGCTTTTGCGCTCACGATGGTGGTCCGGGGCGTGCGCCGCTTTGTGCGTTCGGCGAACCGGGCCGGCCTCGATGTGGCGGTTCGAGCCGTTTCCCTGTCTGTCACCGTTTGACCCCTTTGTCCGGCCTTAAGTGGACATCGAGTGTTCGGCAAGTATATAGATGTTATCCCTTACTTGGCCACGAATCAGTGTTGGAATCGTGTTATACATCCGGGCGGCGAGGCATCTCGTGCGCGCCGCTCGTTCCCCCTACAGCCTCTGGCGTGAGCGAACTGCCTGCGCTCCGGCGTTCCTTCTAAGGGTAATCCCCTAGTCGGTGAGAGATCCGCTCGCCCGCCGGCTACCCAAGTCAGCCCTGTTCGCCGAGCGTTGCGCACAGCATCTCTGCAGGTTGATCCGGTCCGCCCCCCGTCCGTTTGCCCGGGCGGCACCGGCAGCCTATCGTGCTCCGGGGAGGACGCATGTCAGAAACCCTCTTGATGGACGACCGGGTCACGACGGTGGCCACTGCCACTGCGGAGGGCGAGTCCCTCTGGATCCCGCTCCGCGACCTCGAAGGCGCGACCGGTTGGTCGTTGAAGCCAGAAGGCGCCTGCCGCGGCGAGGCCTGTGTGCCCATCCCGCCGTCCCGCACAGAGGAGTTCGCTCGCGACCAGGCGTTCAACATCGCCGCTCTTGCCAGGCACCTGGGCCAGCCGCTGCTCCACGACTCCGGGCATCACGCCTGGGCGCTTGGCGAAACGGGCGGCTCGCGAGCCGGCGCCCTTCGTTCTCTGCAGGCTCCTGACTTCACGTTGCCCGACCTCGACGGTCGCGATCATTCCCTCCACGACCACCTTGGGGAGAAAGTGTTCCTCGTTTCCTGGGCCTCGTGGTGAGGGTGCCGCATGGACCTGCCCGTGTGGCAGGCGCTCTACACTGAGCTGGCACCGAAGGGCTTCGTCGTCATCGCCGTTGCCTTCGACAGCGGCGGCGCCGAAGCCGCCGGCCAGTGGATCCAGAGGGCGAACCCAACCTACCCCTGCCTGATCGACCGGCGCCACGTGGTCGCCGAGCTCTACAACATGGTCAACGTGCCGATCGCCGTCTGGATCAACGAGGAGGGACGGATCGTCCGGCCGCCCGAACCCGCGGGCACCACCGACGGTTTCCGCCAGATGGATCGCACCACGTTCGCCATGCCCCCCGAGGCGCTGGCGGATCTCCGAGAGACGCGGCGGCGCTATCTCGACGCTCTGCGCGACTGGGCCGAACGCGGCGATCAGTCACCGTTCGCCCTTCCCGAAGAAGAGGTCCTCCGGCGGCTCCAGCCCTATACGGACGAACAGGCGCTTGCGGCCGCTCACTTCCGCCTCGGCGAGTATCTCTCCGAGCAGGGCCACCCGGGCGACGCCCAGGTCCACTTCGCGGAAGCAAAGCGCCTGCGCCCCGAGAGCTGGTCCTATAGACGCCAGTCCTGGGCCCTCGAGGATCCGTCGAAGGCCGGCGGCCCGGAGTTCTGGACGGCCGTCGAGTCGCTGGGCGACCAGCGCTACTACGAGGAGATTCAACTCAACCCTTCGCAACCCTGAGTGACCCGCGGCCTGGCTCACGGTACCCTCTGTCGATGACCGACAGGGTCGTCGCCCCCCTTCGTGACTTCCGTCAGCCCCTCCACGACGGGCTGACGACGTTGCAGGTTGCCGCCGCGGCGGTGGGCCCCGCAGAAACGAAGGTCGCGCTAGCTGCCCTCGACGCCGCTGTGGAGTTCCTGCGGGACGTGTTCGTCCCCGCCAGCTCCGCCGAAGAGTTCATCTTCTTTCCCACGGTGGACGGGGTCGTGGGTCAGGTCGGGGTGACGGCGGTGATGGCCGCCCAGCATCGGAGCCTTGCGGCGATGGCTATGGACCTCGAGAGTGTCGTCGAGGCCTCCCGGCAGGACGGCGACACCGCCGCGTATGCCCGCTACCTCTTGCCTCTCCTGCATGGGCTCTATGCCGCAATTCGCGTCCACCTCGAATCGGAGGACGACGCCTATGTTGGCTTGCTCGACGACCACCTGAGCGAATCGCAAGTGGGCATGCTCGTCGATAACCTGCGGCGGGTGGCAGGCCGCCCTGGTCCTGTCAACGTCGAGCCTCCGCGATGAGCTGAGCGAGCTGGGCCGCGCCTCGCACGAGCGATGGTCCCGGTTGAAGGATGTCGGGCGCTTTGATTTCATGCAGACGCGCCATTCGTACGGCGCTGATCTTGTCCCAGCCGGGACGTCCGGCGATTCGTTCGAGCCGCGCCTTCTTGCCACACCAGCTCGCGACGATCAGTTCAGGGTCCCGCTCGATGACCTCTTCGGGCTGCACCGTGCGGTCGGCGGCCGCACCCGCGCGCCTGTCGGAAAACACGTCGGTCCCGCCGCCAAGCTCGATCAGCTCCGAGACCCATGCGATCCCGCTGATGAGCGGCGCGTCCCACTCCTCGAAGTAGACGCGAGGCCGGCCCCAGCCCGCAGCAGCACGCTCCCCGATCGCAGCGAGTTCACTTCGCATCTCCTCAATCAGCCGCTGGCCCGCCTCCGGCTCTCCGAGGACGCCCGCAATCAAGCTGATGGCCAGGTACGTCTCCTCGATCGTGCGCTGGTTCGTGACCAACACCTGGGCGCCGCGGCGAACAAGGTCGCTCACGATCGCCGCCTGGAGGTCCGAGAAGCCGAGGACGAGGTCCGGACGTAGCGCCAGGATCCGCTCGACGTGCGCGGTCTGGAACGCGGCCACCTTCGGCTTCCTGCGCGCCTCGGGTGGACGCACGGCGTACCCGGAAACCCCAACGATCCGGTCGCCGCAGCCGAGAGCGAAGGCGATCTCGGTGGTTTCCGCGGTCAGGCAGACTACACGCGCCGGTCGCCTGTCTCGCTCCGGCATCAGGCCTCGTTGACTTCGAACGAGTACGTTTCGATCACGGGGTTTGCCAGCAGCCTCGAGCACATCTGGTCGACGAGCTTCTCGGCCTTCCCCTGGGTCGGGGCAGCGAGCGTCACCTGGAAGTATCGGCCGGAACGGACCCCGCTGACCTCGCCGAAGCCCAACGAAGCCAGCGCGCCGCCGATCGTGATCCCCTCCGGGTCGTTCACCGTCGGTTTCAGCGAAATGAAGACCTTCGCGAGGTACGTCTTGCCTTTGCTCATGCGGGAAGCGCCTCCCCGGTCAGCATTCGATAGACGGCGAGGTACCGCTCGGTGGTGGCCGCCACAATGTCGGCCGGGATCTCGGGCGGCGGGTCGCCGTCTTTCCAGCCGCTCTTCGCCATCCAGTCGCGCACGGGCTGTTTGTCGAGGCTCGACTGCGGGCCGCCCGGACGGTAGCCGTCGACAGGCCAGAAGCGGCTGCTGTCTGGCGTCAGCACCTCGTCGATCAGGATCACTTCCTCGTTGAGGAGCCCGAATTCGAACTTGGTGTCGGCGATGATGATGCCGCGCTCCAGGGCGACAGTGTGGGCGTAGTTGTAGACAGCCAGCGTGCGCAACTTCATCGCGTTCGCCGCCTCTTCCCCCGTGAAAGCCACGAGCTGTTCGTACGAGATGTTCTCGTCGTGGCCGATGTCCGCTTTGGTCGAGGGTGTGAAGATCGGTTCGGGCAGCCGCTCCGACTCCCTGAGACCCGCTGGCAAGGGGAGCCCGCATACGGCTCCAGTCCGCTGGTAATCTTTCCAGCCCGATCCTGAAAGGTAGCCACGTGCGATGCACTCCGCGTCGAGCCGCTTCGCTTTGCGCACGAGCATCGTGCGCCCGTAGTACTCAGGGCCGAGGGCGAACGGGATGAGTGACTCGTTCGCCGCCGTTATCAAGGCGATGTAATGGTTCGGCACAACTTCCTTGATCCGGTCGAACCACCAGGCCGAGAGCCGGGTCAACACCTCGCCCTTTCGGGGAATGCCAGTGGGCAAGATGATGTCGAACGAGGAGATGCGGTCGGTGGCGACGATGAGCAGCCTGTCCCCGAGGTCGTACGTGTCCCTCACCTTGCCCCTGGCGAACCGGTTTGGCAGGTCAGATTCGAGGAGAAGCTTGTGCATCGCGCCTCGCCTTGATTGTGAGGTAGTAGAGCGTCGTTGTCGCGGTCAGGAAGGCGATGAGGGGGATGACGAGGATGCCCTGGGCGACGGTCAGGAAGGCTATTTCGATGACGCGCGCCGTTCGTCCCCCGCCCACGAACGCACCCAGGATCGAGAGGCTGGCGAGCGGCCCGAGGAGGACGAGAAACGCCAGGAGGATCACCCCCAGGAACCGAAGAACATTGCCGCGCATGAGCTCCCAACTGCGGCGAAGGGCAGCCGTCGGTCCCAGGCCCTCGAGCATGTACGTCTCAACGGAGAGGGCAAGCCGGAGAGCGATGTACGGCAGGAAGATGAGCCCCACGACGGAGATCAGCGCGAGCCCTGCTCCAGCGGCGACCACGGCGACCAGCACCAGCAACCCTCCCATCCGGGTGAAGGCAGGGTCCAGCGCAGCTGACAACGACTTCGGTTTCGCCAGGGCCACCCCGGCTATCGAGACCACGGTGGCCGCGCGAGCCACCTGCGCGAACAGGCCCTCGATCGCTGTCAGGATGATGAACGCCAGCAGCGGCCCTCCGCCGTCCTCGATGAGCTTGTCCGTCGCTTGCACGGGGTCGTCCCGGAACACCGTGAGGTAGAGCACAGCCGTCGCGACGGCGGTCGCAATGGAAACCGGCACCTGGACGGCGGCCAGCGGCAGCATCGCCTCGCGCCGGTTCCGCGATACGAGCCGAAACGCCGAGCCCACGATTCCACGGACCGACAACGGTTCCGTCGCAGGCAGGACGAACGATTCGCCGGCCTCGGTCACAGGCCGAGGCGCTCGAAAGTCGCGCCCACGTTTTGGAGGTAGTAGGAGTAGTCGAATAGCGCACGCAGCTCGCCCTCGGGCAGCCGGCTCACCACGTCGGCGTCGGCCAGCAGGATGTCCAGGAACGACGTCCGCTCCTCCCATGAGCGCATCGCGTGGCGCTGGACAATTTCGTAGGCCGCCTGCCGGCTGAGCCCTGTCTCGATCAGCGCCAGCAGCACCCGATGGGAGAACACGAGCCCAAACGACTTGTCGAGGTTTTCTCGCATGTGCTGGGGATAGACCATCAGGCGGTCCATGACCCCGGTGAAGAGATTGAGTGTGTAATCGAGGACCAGGCAGGCGTCAGGAAAGATGATGCGTTCGGTCGAAGAGTGGCTGATGTCACGTTCGTGCCAGAGGGCGATGTTTTCCATCGAAGTGAGCGCGTAGCCGCGCAAAATGCGCGCGAGGCCGCTGATCCGCTCGCACAGCTCCGGGTTGCGCTTGTGCGGCATCGCGCTCGACCCTGTCTGGCCTTCGTCGAACGGCTCTTCGACTTCACGTACCTCGGTCTTCTGCAGCGCGCGGATCTCGGTCGCGAACTTTTCCAGCGATCCGCCGATCAATGCCAGCGTCGTGACGAATTGCGCGTGACGGTCGCGCTGGATGATCTGGGTCGACGCTGCTTCGACGCCAAGTCCGAGCTTCTTGCAGACGATCTCTTCGACCGCTGGCGGCACGGACGAGTGCGTCCCGACCGTGCCGCTGATCGCCCCCACCGCGACGGCCGTTCGGGCGCTTTCCAACCGCACCCGGTTCCGTCGCATCTCATCTACCCAGACCGCGAGCTTCAACCCGAACGTCGTCGGCTCCGCGTGGACGCCGTGCGTCCGGCCGGTGCAGAGGGTGTCCCGATGAGCCGCCGCCTGCCGCTCCAGCACCGCCGAAAGCCGGTCGACGTCTTTCAAAAGCAGGTTGCAGGCGTCGCGCAGCTGGAGGCCGGTCGCAGTATCCCAGACGTCTGAACTCGTGAGGCCCAGGTGGACATAACGTCCTTCTTCCCCCAGCGACTCGGCCACCGACCGGAGGAAAGCCGTCACGTCGTGGTGCGTGATCGCGATGTACTCGTTGATCTTGTCGAGGTCGAACGTTGCGTCCCGCCGGATCTTGCGCGCCGCCTCTTCCGGGATCTGGCCCAGCTCTGCCCAGGCGTCGCAAGCCGCGACTTCGACATCGAGCCAGCGCTGGAACTTTGCCTGGTCGCTCCAGAGGGCGGCCATCTCGGGGCGTGAATAGCGCGGGATCATCGCCTGCCTTCTCCTCGAGCCGCTGCTGCCCGGGCAGCCTTCGCGCGGGAAGTCTCAATCATACCGGACACTCCTGCGAAGGGCAGGCTGACGGCCGTTCAGCGGACGAGCTTCGGGTCCCGATATTCATCGCGAGGCGGGCTGAAGACGTCGATCGCGATCGTGTCCTCGATCACCTGCACCTCGTGCTCAACCCCTCCCGGCACCGACCAGCTGTCGCCCGGTCCGAGCTCCCGCCAGTTGTCCCCCAGTCTGAAGCGAAAGCGGCCGCTCGCCAGGTACCCGGTTTGCTCATGGGGATGGGTGTGAGGAGGGATGACGCTCCCCGCGGTCATGCGAAGCTCGCAGAGCATCGTGTGGGCGCCCTCGCTCAGAGTCCGCCGCACAACGCCCGGCAACATCTCGACCGGCGTGGCCTCAGCGTTCTTTGTCAATCCAGTCGCCATCGCTACCCCCGTGACTGCCTGTCTCTGAACTCCCGATACGCCTCGCGGATCTCGGGATGTTTGAGCGAGAGGATCGCAGCCGCCAGGTAGGCTGCGTTCCGTGCGCCCCATGCCCCGACCGCCACCGCCGCTACCGGGACGCCCGGTGGCATCTGGAGCACCCCGAACACGGCGTCCAGCCCTCCGGCCACCTCGCTCGTCGCCAGGGGGATCCCAATGACCGGCAAAGTGGTGTGGGCCGCCACCGCCCCCGGGAGGTGCGCGGCGCCACCGGCGGCGCAGATGAGGACCTCGAAGCCGTCGCTCTCTGCTCGCTTGGCGAACTCCCGCACCTTGTCGGGTGTGCGGTGCGCCGACATCGCCCGCACGACGAAAGGGATGCCCAGCTCCTCCAGCACCTTCGTCGTTGGCGCCAGCAGCTGTTCGTCGCTCTGCGACCCCATGAGGATAGCGACCAGCGGGGCGCTCATCCTGCGACCTTCAGCGCGATGTCGTTGCGGTACTGTGCGTCGCTAAAGCGGATGCGTCGGACGTTGTCGTACGCCTTCGCCCGGGCCTGGGCAATCGTATCGCCCATCGCCACGACCGTGAGCACGCGGCCGCCGTTCGTCACCAGCCCGCGGGAGTCGATCCTGGTTCCGGCGTGGAAGACAAGCACGTCCGCATCGATTGCTTCAATCCCCTCGATGATGTGCCCCAGCTTGTAGGTGGCCGGGTAGCCGCCGCTCGCCATGACCACGCCAACTGCGGCCCGGCGCGACCAGCGCACGTCGATCGTGTTGAGTCGGCCCTCCGCTGCCGCCAGGCAGACTTCGTACAGGTCGCTCTCGAGGCGAGGCATCAGGACCTGTGTCTCGGGATCGCCGAACCGGGCGTTGAACTCGAGCACGTAGATTCCCCGCTCGGTGACCATCAGCCCTGGATAGAGCGTGCCGTTGTAAGGTGCACCGAGCGCGGCCATGCCCCGCATGACCGGCTCGACGACTTCCCGCTCGATCTGCTTCGTCATGGCCTCATCCACCTGGACGCTTGGGCTGTACGCGCCCATGCCGCCGGTGTTGAGACCAACGTCGCCGTCCTGCGCGCGCTTGTAGTCGGTCGCGAAAGGCATCAATACCGCTCGCGAGCCATCGCAGAACGCCTGCGCGCTCGCCTCCCACCCATAGAGCCGCTCTTCGATGAGCACTGTGTCACCAGCCCCGCCGAAGTCCCGCCGCACCATGGCGATGTCCAGCGCCTCCATGGCATCGTGGCGGTCGTTGCACACGATCGCCCCTTTGCCGCCCGTCAGTCCCGTGGCCTTCACCACCATCGGTCCGTCGGGCTGCGACTCCAGGTACGCGCAGGCCTTTCGGTAGTCATCGAAGGTGTGGGCGGCGGCAGTCCGGATCCCGTTGCGCAGCATGAATTCCTTCGACCAAGCCTTGCTCGACTCGATCCTCGCGGCTGCCTGAGTCGGGCCGTAACAGAGGATCCCCTCGGCCGTCAGCCGATCCACCAGTCCTAGAGGTTGGGGGTCGTCCATCGTCGACAGGTAGAAGTCGATGCCGTTCGCCTTCGCCGCGGCCACGAGGCCTTCGATGTCCTTGGGTTGGACAGGCAGGTTACGTCCCACCTGCGCGGTGCCCGCGTTACCCGGCGCGATGAAGATGTCGTCCACCTTCGCGCTCTGTCGCAACTTCCAGGCCACGGCATGCTCGCGCGCCCCCGCGCCGACGAGCAGGACCCTGGCGCCCATCAGCGCCGTCCGGCGCGAGGGCGGAGTGTTACTCCCACTCGATGGTCCCGGGCGGCTTGCTCGTGATGTCGTACACGACCCGGTTGATGCCGTGCACTTCGTTCACAATGCGGTTGGAAATCGTTGCGAGCAGGCTGTGGGGCAGTCGCGCCCAGTCCGCGGTCATGGCATCGTCCGCAACCACGGCCCGGATCGCGACTGCGTAGCCGTAGGTGCGGAAGTCGCCCATCACGCCGACTGTCTTGGTGTCGGTCAGGACTGCAAAGCTCTGCCACAGCTCGCGATAGAGCCCGGCCCGGCGCACCTCATCCATCACAATCCGGTCCGCAAGCCGCAGGATGTTGAGCTTCTCTTTCGTGACCTCGCCCATGACGCGGATGGCCAGTCCCGGGCCTGGGAACGGGTGGCGCCAGACCATCTCTTCCGGTAGGCCCAGCGCCTCGCCGATCCGCCGGACTTCGTCCTTGAAGAGATACCGGAGGGGCTCCACGAGTCCGAGCTTCATGTCGGCCGGAAGGCCGCCCACGTTGTGGTGAGTCTTGATCTTCGCCGCCCCGGAGCCGTGCGAGGCGCTCTCGATGACGTCCGGGTAGAGCGTGCCCTGGCAGAGGAAATTGGCATCGCCGATCTTGCGGGCTTCACCCTCGAAGATTCGGATAAAGGTGTTCCCGATGCGGACCCGCTTCGTCTCCGGGTTGGTCACTTCCGCGAGGGTGGCGAGAAAGGCGTCCTCAGCGTCGACGTGGATGAGGTTGATGTGCATGTTCCGGCGGAACGTGCTCAATACCTGTTCCGCTTCGTCCGCCCGCAGCAGGCCATTGTCGACGAAGATGCAGGTGAGGTTCTCGCCGATAGCGCGTTGCACCAATGCTGCCGCCACGGCGCTGTCGACACCGCCCGACAGGCCGCAGATTACCCGTCCCTCTCCGACCTGCGCCCGGATGGCCGCCACTGTCTCTTCGATGAAGTCACCTGCGGTCCAGGTTCCCTTGCAGCCACACACGCCCTGGACGAAGTTCCGAAGGATGTCCTTGCCGCGCGGGGTGTGAACGACCTCGGGGTGGAACTGCACGCCGTAGTAACCGCGCTCCACGTCCGCCATCACCGCTATTGGCGAATTCGCAGACTTGGCCATAGATACGAAGCCCGGCGGCGCCACTTCGATGCGGTCACCGTGGCTCATCCAGACATCGAGCTCTTCGGGCAGGCCCGCCATGAGCGGCGACTCGTGAGCACGGGCGATGGTGGCAGGTCCAAATTCGCGCTCGCCACCCGGCCCGACACGTCCGCCGAGCTGGTGTGCGAGCAGCTGCATGCCGTAGCAAATTCCTAGGACGGGCAGCCCCGACTCGTAGACCCAGTCCGGGGCCAGCGGTGCGCCGGCGTCGTAGACGCTGCTCGGACCGCCAGAAAGGATAAACCCGCGGACGTCGAGTCCTTCAATCCGCTCGCGTGGCGCGTCGGCCGGGATCAGCTCGCAGTAGGTGTTCAGTTCGCGTACGCGGCGCGCTATCAGCATGCTGTACTGTGCGCCGAAGTCGATGACAACGATGGTTTCGTGACCCCGCGCGGGGTCGGTGATGTCCGGCGTTTGCGCTTCGGTCAGGGTTTCAGCCATCGATCGCGTGTTGCCCATACCAGACCCTAACAAAATTGTATACTTTGGTCAACGAATTGCCGATGACCGTCACCACCTGCCACCCGGCCAGCGATGCCGCCCTTGCCCTCGCCGCAGGGCTGCTCGAGGCCGGGGAACTCGCTATCCTGCCCACCGACACGGTCTACGGCATCGTCGCTGATGTCCGCCGTGACGACGCGGTGCGGGCGCTCTACGCGGCCAAAGGCAAGGGGCCGGAAGCCCCGCTCCAGCTCCTCTTTTCGGACGACACATCGCTCCTCTCCCGATACGCAGTCCTGGGGAGCGTCGCGTCGCGGCTCGTGGCCGCGCTCGGCCCCGGGGGGTGGACCATCGTCACCCGGGCGGCGCCGGGTTGGGTGAGCCCGGCGCTCGCTGGTGGCCGGACGGTCGGGGTCCGCATCCCCGCCTCGCCGGCTGTCTGCCGGATCGTCCAGGCGCTCGGCGCGCCGCTCGTCGCATCAAGCGCAAACCGCCACGGCCATGCGAGCCCAACCACCTGCCAGCAGGCGCTCGCTGAAGTCGGCCCCTATTGTTCCATCGCGCTCGACGCCGGACCGGCGCTGTCTGCTCTGGATTCGACCGTCATCGATTGTGCCGGCAAGTCGCTGCGGATCCTTCGCGAAGGGGCAATCGACCGCCAAACCGTGGCCCGTATACTTGGTCTGGACGACATCCCCGTGGTTAGGAGCATTCGCCCGTGAAGGTCGCGTTCGGCGCAGACCACGCCGGCTACGAACTCAAGCAGCACCTCATTGGAACGGCGCGCGCGCTCGGCCACGAGCCTCTCGACCTTGGCACGAACGGCCCGGCGAGCGTCGACTACCCCGATTTCGCCGCCGCTGTAGCGCGGGCGGTCCTGAACGGCGAAGCGGAAGTCGGCGTCGTGCTGTGCAGCAACGGCGTCGGGGTCAGCATCACCGCCAATAAAGTGCCCGGGATCCGTTGCGCGCTCTGCCACACGTCGTGGGGTGCGGCTCGCGCGCGCCAGCACACCGACGCCAACGTCCTGGCACTGGGCGCATGGGAGATCGGCTGTGCCGTCGCCGATGATATCCTCGACGCGTTCCTTTCGAACGCTTTCGAAGGCGGACGCCACGTGCGCCGGATGCGAAAGCTGTTGGACATCGAACGCGACGGAATCGATGCCAGGGCGCCTGGCGGGTGACCGAACCTTCCATCGGGAAGAAGACCGTCCGCGAAGTCGACGTCGCCGGCAAGCGCGTCCTCGTCCGCGCCGACCTCAACGTCCCGCTCGAGGACGGCGCCGTCGCCGACGATACGCGGATCAGAGAGTCGATCCCCACGATCCAGTACTTGCTCGACCATGGCGCCCGCGTAGTCGTCTGTTCCCACCTGGGGAGGCCGAAAGGGCGCGAGGAATCGCTTTCCCTTGCCCCGGTGGCCGGTCGCCTCGGTAACCTCCTCGGCCGCGAGGTCCTCTTCGCCCAGGATTGCGTCGGCCCCCTCGCCGAACAGGCGTTGCGCTCAATGACTCGCAACCAGGTGGTGCTCCTCGAGAATCTGCGCTTCCATCCCGAAGAAGAAAAGAACGACGCGGAGTTTGCGCGTCAACTCGCGGCGCTGGCCGACCTCTTTGTCAACGACGCCTTTGGTTCCGCCCATCGCGCTCATGCTTCTACCGAAGGCGTCACCCACTTCCTCCCGGCGGTGGCGGGGCTCCTGATGGAGAAGGAGGTCCGCTACCTTAGCTCGTTGGTAGCCGACCCTCCGCACCCCTTCGCGGCCGTGGTAGGCGGAGCGAAGGTCAGCACCAAGATCCCTGCCATCGAACACCTTCTCCCGAAGCTCCAACTCCTGCTTCTCGGCGGCGGGATGGCGAATACCTTCCTCAAAGCGACCGGCGTCAACGTGCGCATGTCCATGGTCGAAGACGAGCAGGTGGAGCGGGCGCGGACAGTCCTCGCCGAAGCCGCGGCCCGGGGCGTCGAGGTCCATCTCCCGACGGATGTCGTCTCCGCCGATCGTTTTGCGCCTGACGCCGACGCGACCACCACTCTGGCGCGGCAGGTTCCGGCGGGCTACATGATCCTGGACATCGGCCCGCGCACCGTCCAAGCCTACGGCGCGGCCCTGCGCCGGGCGAAGGCGGTCGTGTGGAACGGCCCGATGGGCGTGTTCGAAATGGAGAAGTTCGCTGAGGGCTCATTCGCCATAGCCCGAATAATCGCCGGCCTGGACGCAACGACGGTCGTCGGCGGGGGTGAAACGGCTGCCGTCGTCGCCCAGCTCGGCCTCCACGACCGCTACACGCACGTCTCCACCGGGGGCGGCGCCTCGCTTGAAATGTTGGAGGGCCGCCAACTGCCGGGCGTCGCGGCGCTCCTCGATGCCTGAGTCGATGCTCTTCGCTTTCCGCGGTATCCGGGCTTTCCAGGCACTCCTCGCCATCGCGACCCTCAGCTCGGGGGTCGGCGCGGTGCTCGTCCTGAAGGGATACGCTGACGGCGGCCCCTTGCCTCTCCTCTTTGGCGCGATCATCCTCGGGGCCGTCTTCCTCTGGGCATTTGCGACCACCCTCCGCGCGCCGACCTCGTTCGTCGCGGTTGCCCCGGAGCGCACGCGGATCCGTTTCGCCGGCTTCGTCGACACCGTCGTGGCAAACGACAACATCGTCGGCGCTCGCCTGAGGCGACGGAACGTCTTTGGGGGCGTAGGGGTCCGCACGAACTTCTCCGGCGACGTCGCTCTGGTCAGCACCTGGGGTGAGGCCGTGGAGATAACGTTCAGGCAGCCCATCAGGGTCTGGCTCGTGCCCCGCCTCATCCCGCTCGGCGCCCGCCGCCTGACGCTCAGCCTGCGCAACCCTCAGAAATTCGTCGAACGTTTTGGCCGACCGGCAGCTTCGCCCGCAGCGGGTGGGGGCCGTAGGATGAAGGCTCGTGGATCTCGAACTCGCTAGCAGGCTCGCCCAGCCCAATACGACGAAGATCATCCTTTGCGTGCTGGATGGCCTGGGCGGCCTCCCGCGCCCCGAGACGCGCCGCAGCGAGCTGGCAGACGCTTCCATCCCCAACCTCGATCGCCTCGCCGCGCGCTCCGAAGTCGGCCTGACCGTCCCTGTGGGAGCCGGCATCACGCCGGGGAGCGGCCCGGGCCACCTCGCCCTCTTCGGTTACGACCCGCTGCGATTCGACATCGGCCGAGGCGTGCTCGAGGCCGTCGGCATCGACTTCGATCTCGGGCCCAACGACGTCGCCGCCCGAGGTAATTTCTGCACCCTCGATGCCGCCGGAAACATCGCTGACCGCCGCGCAGGCCGAGTCGCGACAGACGTATCGACGGCCCTGGTCGAACGGCTCCGGACCATCAAGCTCCAAGGCGCCGAAGTGCTGGTCGAGCCCGTGCGCGAACATCGCTTCGTGCTCGTGCTCCGCGGCGAAGGCCTCGGCGAGGACGTTTCGACGACTGACCCGCAGCACACGGGAGTCCCAACCCTCGCCGCCCGTGCCACCGCGCCCGGCTCGGAGCGCACCGCCGAACTGGTAAACAAATTCGTCGCCAAGGCGGTCGCCCTGTTGAACGACCAGGACCAGGCGAACGGCCTCATGCTCCGAGGATTTGCGAAATACCCCCGGCTCCCGCAGTTCCCGGCGATCTGGAAGCTCCGTTCGGCTGCTCTCGCTGTTTACCCCATGTACCGGGGGCTCGCAAAGCTCGCGGGCATGGACTCGTTGGCCTGCCCGGGCGGCCTCGAAGAGCAGTGCCAGGTCATGCGCGACCGCTGGGATGATTACGACTTCTTCTTCGTGCACTTCAAGGGTACCGATGCGGCCGGAGAAGACGGCGATTTCGAACGCAAGACGCACGCCCTCGAAGAGTTCGACGGTCACGTCTCCAGCTTTCTCGGTCTCGGCGCTGACGTCTTCATGGTGGCCGGCGATCACTCAACGCCTGCCACCATGGCCGCGCATTCCTGGCATCCGGTGCCCTTCCTTCTCCACTCGCGCTTTGGCCGCGAAGGCAACGCTCAGCATTTCAACGAGCAGGAATGCCGTGACGGAAGCCTGGGGGTCTTCCCCGCCGTCGATGTGATGCCGCTCGCGATGGCCCACGCCATGCGCTTCGAAAAGTACGGCGCCTAACCGTGCGCCGGCCGTTCATCGCGGGGAACTGGAAGATGAACACAACCGAAGGGGAAGCGGCCGCTCTCGCCGCAGACGTCGTAAGACAAACAGACACCAGCAACTGCGAAGTCGCGATCTGCGTCCCCTTCCCGCACCTGGCGGCGGTCCGGGAGGCGACGCGTGGGTCGCGCGTCCGAGTCGGCGCCCAGGACGTCTATTGGGAGCCCAGGGGCGCCTTCACCGGAGAAGTCTGCGTCGCGATGCTCCAGGACTACTGCAGCTGCGTCATCATCGGCCACAGCGAGCGCCGCCAGTTCTTCGGCGAGACCGACGAGTGGGTGCGACGCAAGCTGATGGCCGTGCTCGATTCCTCGCTCGACCCCATTGTCTGCGTCGGGGAGCTCTTCGCCGAACGTCGCGAGGGCCGCACCGAAGCGGTGCTCCTGCGCCAGTTGCGAGAAGGTCTCGCCGGGGTGCCCCTGTCGGAGCGCGTCACGCTCGCCTACGAACCGGTCTGGGCCATCGGCACGGGCGAGACAGCCACACCGGAGATCGCCCAGGCCGCCTGCGCCCTCATCCGCTCGGAACTCCGCTCGCTCGCTGGCAACGTCGCCGATGGCATCCGCATCCAGTACGGCGGGAGCGTCAACCCGGAGAATGCTGCCTCGCTCCTCAGCCAGCCCGACATCGATGGGGCCCTCGTCGGCGGCGCCTCGTTAAGGGCAGATCAGTTCGCGGCCATTGTCCGGGCCGCGTCCGCCTGATGCTCCGCCGCCTGGTCGCCATCGTCGGCCCAACCGGTTCCGGGAAGTCCGGCATCGCCCTCACCCTCGCCTCACGCCTCGGCGGCGAGATCGTGAACGCCGACAGCCGGCAGGTCTACCAGGGCATGGACATCGGCACCGCGAAGCCCTCCTCCGCCGGCCGCCGCGCCGTCCGCCACCACCTCTACGACATCGCCCACCCCAACGACGCCTACAGCCTCGCTCTCTTCCAGCGCGACGCTCGATCCGCCCTTGGGGCGATCTGGGAGCGCGACTCCTTCGCCTGGCTCGTCGGCGGCACCGGCCAGTACGTTTGGTCGCTCCTCGAAGCCTGGACCGTCCCCGAAGTAGCCCCCGACCTCGAGCTCCGAGCCAACCTCGAATCGTTCGCCGAGGCTCACGGGTCGGCCGCGCTGCACGAAAGACTGCAGGCCATCGACCCGGCCGCCGCCGCTCGCATCGACCCGCGTAACGTGCGCCGCGTCGTGCGCGCCCTCGAGGTCTTCGAGCGCACCGGCACTCAGATCAGCGCGTGGCAGACGAAACGCAGCCCGGACTTCGAGTTCCTCCTCTTCGCCATCGCCGTCCCCCGCGACGAGCTCGACCGCCGGAACGACGCTCGCGTCGAAGCAATGTTCGCCGCGGGCTTCGTCGACGAGGTCCGAGGTCTGCTCTCAGCGGGCGTCCGCCCGAACGCTTCCGCGATGAGCTCGATCGGATACGCCGAAGTCCTCCGTCACCTCGACGGTTCGATCCCCCTCGAAGAAGCAGTGGAATTGACGAAGCGCGCCACCCGCCGCCTGGTCCGCCGCCAGTCGCAGTGGTTCCGCCGCGACGACTCGCGCATCGCCTGGGTCCACGACGTCGGCGGCATCGAGATGCAGGCCAACATCTTCACCGGCGCCTGCACCAACACCATCCGCGGCGCTCGCCGCTGACCCTACCCGTCGCCGGGCTGCTACACTTCCTCCATGCGCGTCACCAAGATGCACGGCCTCGGCAACGACTACATCTACGTGATCCCGGCCGGCGATCGCGACTGGCCGGAGGTCTCTCGCCGCGTCAATGACCGCCACTTCGGCGTCGGCAGCGACGGCCTCATCCTCGCCCTTCCTTCGAAGGTGGCCGACATCCGCATGCGCATGTTCAACGCCGACGGCTCCGAAGCCGAGATGTGCGGCAACGGCATTCGCTGCCTTGGTAAGTTCGCCATCGAAGAGAAGCTCGTGCCCCCGGACCGCAACGAAATCACCGTCGAGACCGGCGCCGGCGTACTCACCCTCCAGCTCTTCCGCGAAGGCGGAGTGGTCACCTCGGCCCGCGTCGACATGGGCCAACCCCGCTTCGACCCCGCCTCGCTTCCTGCCAACGTCGAAGGTCCCGGCCCCGTGATCGACCTCCCCCTCGAAGTCGGCGGCGTTCCCCTCCGCCTCACCTTCGTCAGCATGGGCAACCCACACGCCATCCACTACCTCGAGTCCGGTCTCGACGCCTTCCCCTTGGAGCACATCGGCCCCCTCGTCGAGCACCACCCCCTTTTCCCCAACCGTACGAACTTCCAGATAGTCCAGGTCATCGACCGCGGCCACGTCCGCCACCGCGTCTGGGAGCGCGGCTCGGGCATCACCCTCGCCTCCGGCACGAGCGCCTCTGCCGTCTGCGCGGCGTCGCGGCTCCTCGGCTTCACCGGCGACCGCATCGTCGACTCGCTCCCCGGCGGCGACCTCATCCTCGAATGGGACGGTCGCGGCTCCGTCTTCATGACCGGCCCCGCCACCCGCGTCTTCGACGGCGAGTGGCTCGAGTAGCCCGGCCTGCCCGGTAGTCGGGTTCACCCCCGCACGGTAGGATCGACCCCTACCTTCGACCTTCCACTCCGGACAGAGCCATGAAACTCGCACACCGAGTCGAGTCCCTTCCTCCCTACCTCTTCGCCGAGATCTCCAAGAAGATCGCCGCCAAGCGCGCCCAGGGCCACGACATCGTCACCTTCGGCATCGGCGACCCCGACCTCCCGACTCCCCCGCACATCCTCGACGCCCTCCACCGCGCGGCTAACGAGCCCGCCAACCACCGCTACCCCGAGTCCGAAGGCCTGCCCGAGCTTCGCCAGTCGATCGCCGACTGGTACGACCGCCGCTTCGAAGTCAAGTTCGACCCTCAGAAGGAGACCCTCCCCCTCATCGGCTCGAAGGAAGGCATCGCCCACATCGCCCTATGCCTGGTCGACCCGGGCGACGTCGCCCTCATCCCCGACCCGGGCTACCCCGTCTACGAGACCGGCACGATGTTCGCCGGCGGCCTCTCCTATCGCCTCAACTGCACCCGCGAAAGCGGCTGGAAGCCCGACCTCGAGGCCGTCCCGGCCGACGTCGCCCGCCAGGCGAAGCTCCTCTGGCTCAACTATCCGAACAACCCCACCGGAGCCGTCGCGGACGTCGATTTCTTCGAGCGAGCCGTCGCCTGGGCCCGGAAGTACGACGTCGCCATCCTCCACGACAACCCCTACTGCGATGTTGCCTACGACGGCTACAAGCCCATCTCCATCTTCCAGGTGCCCGGCGCACGAGACGTCGCCATCGAATTCAACTCCTGGTCGAAAATCTTCAACATGACCGGCTGGCGTATCGGCATGATCGTCGGCAACCCCCAGCTCATCGACGCCCTCATGCGCGTCAAGTCCAACATCGATAGCGGCATCCCCCAGGCCATCCAGCGCATGGCCATCGAAGCGGTCTACGGCCCCCAGGACTGCATCGACGAGCACAACCGCATCTACCAGCGCCGCCGCGACCGCATAGTCCAGGTCCTTCGCAAGATCGGCCTTGAAGTCGACACACCGAAGGCCTCCCTCTACGTCTGGGCGAAGCTCCCCGCCGGCGTCACCAGCAGCGACTACGCCGCCCGCCTCATCGAAGACTGCTCCGTCGTCGTAACCCCCGGCCGCGGCTACGGCCTCAACGGCGAAGGCTACATAAGACTAAGCGTCACCACCCCCGACGACCGCGTAGAAGAAGGCCTAAAGCGCCTCGAAGCCTGGAAGGGCCTGTAACAGTTCCACCGGTTCGCAAACTAAGGCTAACCGGAGCCCCCCTGCTGCCGAGGCGCACTAGGGCCGAGGCGTTTGGGGGAAGAAGTCGCCCCTGCCTATGTTGGACGCTCGGATGGTATGCCGATGGCGACGCTCGTCGGCGCGCGCATCAGCACCGCAGCTGCCGGCTCGATCGTGAGCATGATGCGCCTACTGCCAGACCCGCGCGTGGTGATGGTGACAACGCACTCGGCAACACGGAGACCGGCGGGCGAGGCGCCCGGCAGCGTCAGCCGACGAACCAATGAGCCGTCCCACGACTCGTGATGCTGCTCAATCTCAAGGCCCATATCGGATAAGCACGCGCGGCGCGGGATCCGAAACAGTTCGTCGTCAGAGGCCGAGACAGTGATCGTCCACTCTCGCGACTTCCCGCCGGCCGGTCGATGGCTTTCCACTGCTGCCGCGATGCACTTGGAGCCGCGGAGCAGCTTCAATTCGCTCAACCTGAGGAGGAGGGCTTCGTAGCTAACCGCGAATTCTCCGCAAAGAGCGTCAAGGCGGCGCGTCAGACTCGCTGACGGATTCCGTAGAAAGGCGAGCCGAACGAGCGGCGATGGGAGAAGGAACCCCGCCGCAAACAGCTCACATCTCCTCTCCTCTTCGCGGCTGGAGCTGCTTTCGTGCACCCCGCCGCCTATGAACACGTGGCCCAATTCGTGCGCGATGGTCCAGTTCTCGCGAGCCGCCGATGACTGAGTCACGACGACCAAGGACTCTCCGCCAGCTTGATCGTCCGCATCCTCAGCCTCGCGATCCGCAACTTCGACCGCCCGCCCCGCTCCGGCTTCTACGACGCCGTCGTGGCCGCCCAGGACCCCGTCGCCTACAAGTCCGCCCGCCAGCAGGTCGACGACGTCATCGCCGACATCCTCCACACCCTCCGTATGGCCGAGCTCGACCAGCAGGTCCGCACCATCCAGGCCGACTCCGCCCGCCGCCAGCAACGCTACCGCGACGAAGACGACTTCGACCGCACCCCAGCCAAACCCAAATCGCGCCCCCACATCCCGCTGGAGGTCGACGATCCGCCATGGCAACGCTCCTCGTAACAGAAGCTCCGAAAGGCCAGCCGCTGGTATCATGGCCCCATGAAGAACGAATTCACGGCCATCATCGAGCACGGCGAAAACGGCTGGTGGGTTGCGTCTTGTCCCGAGATTCCCGCGGCCAACGGCCAGGGGAGGACACCGGAAGCGGCTCGAGAGGATCTGGCCGCGGCTGTTGCCCTCGTCCTGGAGTATCTCCGCGACAAGGCGTTGAAGAGCGCACCTCCCGGCGCCCGACAGGACACGATCGCTGTCGGGTGAAACGGACCAAGCTGATTGCGCACCTGACCGCTCATCGTTGCGAGCTCGACCGTGAGGGCGGTCGACATTCGATTTGGTGGAACCCGGAAACGGGCGAGGCCCAGGCCGTGCCGCGTCACACCGAGATCGACAACGTCATCGCTCGCAAGATTTGCCGCGCACTGTCCGTCCCGGACCCGCCGGGATAACCGTCGCGGCCAGAACCGGCTCACCGCGAATCGGGTACCCTGAGACCACATGCCACGCACCACCCACTCCACCGCCCGCCAGGCCGACCGTGCCTACCTCGTCGCCGCAGACCTGCGAGGGTCGCTGCTCAGCGCCGCCGAGTCCCTCGACGAGCTGGCCGAGCTCGCCCGCACGGCTGGGGCCGAAGTCGTCGGCCGCACGACCCAGCGCCTCGGCCATCCCGTCGCCGCCACCTACATCGGCAAGGGCAAGGTCGCCGAGGTCGTCGAGGCGCGCGAACAGCTCGACGCCAACGTCGTCATCTTCGACGACGAACTCGCCCCCTCCCAGCAGCGCAACCTCGAGAAGGCCCTCGGCACGAAGGTCATCGACCGCACGGCCCTCATCCTCGACATCTTCGCCACCCGCGCCCAGACCCGTGAAGGCCGCCTCCAGGTCGCCCTCGCGCAGATGGAGTACCTCTTGCCTCGCCTGGCAGGCCAGTGGTCCCATCTCGAACGTATGGAAGGCGCGATCGGCACCCGCGGCCCCGGTGAAACCCAGATCGAGACCGACCGACGCCTCATCCGCTCCCGCATCAGCAAGATCAAGCGCGACCTCGAAGATGTCCGCACCCAGCGTGCGCTCTATCGCCGCCGGCGCGAGCGAAACGGTGTCCCCGTGGTCGCCCTCGTCGGCTACACCAACGCCGGAAAGTCGACCCTCATGCGTGC